>CAZIMK010000014.1:0-64606 GCA_964540455.1 uncultured Paraprevotella sp. | reverse complement strand
TTTTTGCCATTTTTGAATCCTCCGAATCAAGCAATCAAATGACAGAAAAAGAAAAATTCTGATGTTTCCCGTGTTAATTTTTGTTATCTCTTGTTTGCAATCTAGGGTTTTATGAAATTTTTGTTTCCAGTTTGTTTCTTTTGTCTTTTTAGTGGTTCAATGAGTATTGTATATCATTGAGTTACAAGAAATCAGCAGATTTTCAAGAAGTAGATAACGATTCTGACTCTAAAACTTTATGTAACAGCCTTGCTGTTAATCTTGTCCATAGACTATTCCGCTTTCTATGCAGCTTCACGAGCATGCAAATTGTACTATGTAATATTGATTTTGCAATTCAATACCCCCAAAATAAGAGATATTTCAAAAAACATTAAAAAGTTTTTATTATTTGATTGATTACTTTTATATATAAACAAAATTTGTTACTTTTGCTACAAAAAATTATATAGTATGGCAGAATTTAAATACAATCGCATTAAAATTGCACTTGTTGAGCATGATAGGACGAACGTATGGCTTGCTGAGCGTATGGGGAAATCTACAATGACAATAAGCAGGTGGGCTTCTAATAAAAGTCAGCCCTCTATTGAGCAACTTGTTGAGATTTCCAAATTACTAGATATGGACGTTCGCGAATTATTAACCCCAACAAAGTAAGATTCTATGGAAATGCTTAATATTCGCCAACTGATAGGCGAAGCAACAGAATACGACAAGAAACAGGCTCTGGAGGTTAAGAAGCCGAAAAGCTGGTGCAAGAGTGTGAGCGCATTTGCCAATGGCATAGGTGGGAAACTCGTATGGGGTATCGCTGATGATGATACGCTGGTAGGACTCGCTGATGCTAAAGGTGATGCAGAAAAGATTAGCGAAGCAATTAAGAGTCACATTGATCCTATACCAGACTTCAAACTCTCGTTCGCTAAGTGTGAGGACAAAGAATTTGTAGTGCTGGACGTGAAGCCTGGTATGCAGACTCCATATTATTATATAGGTGATGGCCAGATGCAAGCCTTCATTCGTGTGGGTAATGAAAGTGTAGTTGCAAGTATGTCTAAACACAAGGAACTGGTACTGAAAGGTAGTAACATGTCGTATGACAGTCTCGTGTCACGCTGGAAGTTTGAGGACATGGCATTCACCGTATTACGTGCCACTTACTTCAAGCGAACCAACCGTTCGTTTGAGGATAGTGACTTTGAATCGTTCGGCATTATCAATGAGAAAGGAGAACTCACCAATGCTGGTGCCCTTCTTGCAGACTATTCGCCTGTACGTCACTCACGTCTGTTCTGTACTCGATGGAATGGGGTGGACAAAGCTAATGGCGTGATGGATGCTTTGGACGATGAAGAATACAGCGGCAGTTTGGTCACACTCCTTCAATCAGGTCTTGATTTTGTTCGTCGAAACACCAAGAAAGCTTGGCGCAAAACCCCTGACAACCGACTTGAATACCCTGAATACCCAGAACGTGCAGTAGAGGAAGGTCTGGTAAATGCTCTTATTCATCGCAATTATCTGGAATTGGGTAGCGAAGTTCACATCGACATGTACGATGACCGATTGGAGATATTCTCCCCTGGCGGACTTATGGATGGTGGTTCTATCAAAGACATGGATGTGATGAACATGGCATCCCGTCGTCGTAATCCAATCCTTGCAGACATCTTCAGTCGTTTGAAATACATGGAGCGTCGTGGATCTGGTTTCAAAAAGATTGTTTCTGCCTACAAAGGTCATGATGGCTATTCTGAAGGTATGAATCCGACATTCTCAACTCCATGGGATAGCTTTGTGCTGACATTGCCAAAGTTCAATGTTGATGGTGTAGAAGGTGTATATGTGAGTACAGGCGATAATAATCAAGGTGGTCAGACAGGTGGTCAGACGGAAGCAGGTGCAACTCAGAACGAGAAAGTGTTGGGAGAAAGGTTGGGAGAAAGGTTGGGAGAAAAACAGAAACGAATACTCGAGCTTTTGTCTTCAAATTCTCTCCTTACTATCAAAGAACTTGCAGAAACCTTGGGCATTAGCACTACTGCTGTCGAGAATAATTTGGCTAGGTTAAAGCAAAAGAATCTGCTGGCGCGTGTTGGCGGTGACAAGGGTGGACACTGGAAAGTTATTAAATAATGTCACTCGTAAGGTGTATAACAACAGTATAATCAAGAAGTAATATGGTAAGATTCTTCAAGATATTAGAAAAAATTGTATGGGTGTTGGTAGTCATAGCGATTATCATTGTCCTGTGCTTTGCTACTATAGGTATCATTGATAATATGAAAAACAGCTTGGGTTCGTATTGATTCGTTTATCCCTTACCTGTATTTAATAACAGGTGTTTTTGTTGCATTCAAACTCGCCATTCTTGGTGTGCAGATGCATTTTGAATCTAAGATTGAAGGAAAGACAAAACACCTGCAAGAAATCATAGAAGAACAACGAGATATAGTCCTCGCTCCCGGCTGTCCGACGGCTTATTTTGACTATTTCTGCCTTATCAAGCAAATTTATCACCTGACTACACACCGGCTGTCCGCTAAAATTACTACTTTTACTCATGGTTAATGGTTAAGTGTGGAAACTCAAAGTTAACCATAATGGGCTGACTCCTGCTATGAACTGCCCCCCCAAAAAGTTAGACACAAAACCTTTTGGGGTGCAGTTTATTTATGAAACGTTCAGTTAAAGAAAAACTAAAATTAGTCCGCCGAATACTTTCTGGTGAGCCTCTTAAGCGTATAGCTAAAGAAACCGGATTAGGTCAGGCATATCTTTCCGTTCTTTATGATAGGTATAAAAAATATGGTAAAAAGGGATTAGAACGCAAAGCAAATCATTACCTTTTTCCGAAACAGAAAGAGTTTATCATTCGTTTACATGAAGAAAAAGGAGTATCTTTGCGCCAGATATACACCGATTACGATATTAGCCCTTCCGTATTCAAGCGCTTGCTAATAAAAGTAAGGTCATATGGGTATGAGTACTTATATGAGCGGAGAGTGCGAGGGCGTCCCCCAAAAGACCCAATGGCAAGACCAAAGAAGAAAGAACCTCAGACAGAACTTGAAAAGCTTCAGGCGGAAAATCTCCGTCTGAAGGCAGAGAACACGCTGCTAAAAAAAGTGAAGGCCTTAGTCGAGGAACAGGAAGCCCGAGCACGTCTCAATGGGCAAAAGCCATCAACGAACTAAGGTCTGAATATCCGCTTGACTTACTTTTAAAGTTGAGAAAGATGGCTCAGTCTGTATTTTATTACCACCTTAAGCGCTTAAATGCCAAAGGTAAATATGTTGATGAGAAAAAGGAAATTATCGCTATTTTTCATGAGCATAAAGGTCGCTATGGCTATAGGAGAATAACTGCTGAAATGCACAATCGTAACTTTTTGATAAACCACAAGACAGTGCAACGACTTATGGGTTTGATGGGACTTAAAAGCACTATCCGTAAAGTAAGATACCGTTCGTATAAGGGTGAGGTCGGCAGGGTCACGCCCAATGTTATAGAGCGAGACTTTACCGCTACTGCACCCAATCGTAAATGGGCAACAGATGTAACTCAGATAAACATAGGTGCCACTAAGCTTTATCTATCACCTATTCTTGACATGTATAATGGCGAGATAATCTCTCATAACATCTCTACTACTCCCAATCTTGAGCAAGTCTATGACATGCTTGATAAAGCCTTTGAGAAGTTCGACAACCTTGATGGTCTGATATTACACTCTGACCAAGGATGGCAATATCAGCATTTTGGCTTCCGCAAACGCCTTGAAGATCATCATATCATACAAAGTATGTCCCGGAAGGGCAATTGTCTTGACAACTCGATGATGGAAAACTTCTTCGGCATTATGAAATCGGAACTTCTGTATGCCGAAAAATTTGAATCGCCACAAGCCTTTATAAAGGCTTTGGAAGAATATATTGATTATTATAACAATAAAAGAATCAAATCCCGGTTAAAAGGAAAGAGCCCGGTGCAATACCGAACTCTTTCTATTAACGGATAATATTAACCCGTCCAACTTTTGGGGGTCACTTCACTATAGGTGCCAGCCCTAATTTATTGTGGTCTCAAATTTTTTACCGGACAGCAATATTTTGAAATCAGATTTTTAACGAAAAATATCGTATCGTTTAAATCTTTTAGATTACATTCATATATCTTCAGACGTACTGCCATATCACTGGCAATCAATAACGGATTACCAATCGCTTATGTTTCATCTTTATCTGACACCCAGGCTGAAAATATTCAGAAGTATTATTATAATGGACACAATAAGTTGAATATAGAAAGGCTTAAAGAAATATTTGATGAAATAAAGTCATAAACAACAAGAGGATGTACTAAGTACATCCTCTTTTATCTTGCGATTTAGACTTCCTAAAAAAATAGTAATGCTAAAACAATCACAAAAACACAGATACAAAAAAATGATGTTATGATAGCACTGCGTTTATATAGGTTATTATAAAGCGTGTTTATATCATCTTCGACAGAAGTTATATATTCTGCTGCACATTTGAACTTATCAATTGCGACATCTAATTGATCTGATTCTAATTCGTTATTCTTCAATGAACGAGCTTCTAACCATAACTCTTGTGAGACCTTGACTGCATTCTTGATCTTCTGATGTGTTTCTTTATTTATATCATATAATCTTAATAATTTCTCAAATCTAATATATGAATTTTTATAATTTTCATATAATCTAAAAACATTTGAAGCGACAAAGTCATAATGCTCTTGATAGGTTTCCATTATGCCACGTCTAAAATGTTCTTGAATTTCAACAAGATTTTTTTGAATCACAATCTCATCATTTATATTTAACGCTATATCTTTAAGATGAGACAAAACATCACGAGACTCAATAAAAACGGAATTTGGGACAATTCTATCTTTGCCCTCAACGAAACTTTCAGCCTCTAATAACTTAGGTACACCTTGAGCTATTATCTGAAACAGCTTAGTGCAAACTTCATCCCCAGACATAAATTATCCAATCAATTCAAACAGTTTCTTAGTTTCTTTTTCCATCTGCGCTCTTTTCTTAATAGAAATATGACGCAAATATCCTACAGGATAACCCATTCGTTTCCATTCTTGCTTTATTGGCGTTGGTTTGTTTATTGGCAAAACACCAATCAGCGTTAGCAAATCGTGAAAAAACGAGACCTTTTTCATTTTAATGTTATTTTAATTACGATTTCTCGCATTGTGTACATAATTATAGATACATGCTTCTGCTGTCATTCCTCCGAAAAGGGCTTGTCTACAACTTACAACTTCTAATACTATTATTGTATAGACAATTCCAATAAGCACACAAGAAAAGAAAATATCAAAAGCTAATATTCTTTTATCTGAATTTATAATTTGCTTCCATCGTTTACATCTATACTTTAAAGTATTATTCTCATATCCTTCATCTTTTGATGAGGGATATATAATTAGTGTGAAATATGCAATAACACTACCAATCACAGAAACAACTGCAAACAATATTTGTTCTTGTATATTCAAAATACTTACTTTTTGATGTGCAAAGGTAATACATATTCCCCAAAAATCATCATCATTTTCACAATTTGTTTCACTTTTGTGTTGATTATCATATTTATTACACATAAAAACATCAAGATTAGCACTATGTTCACCTCCTTTGAGAAGAATAGTAACATCATCAGGAACATGTTCTAACCAAGTTCAGAAATGCTACAATGTAAAAAGTGAGTGACTTTATAAACCCAATCATCGTAGGTTTCCTATTCTTATTTATTGCTGTCCGGTAAAAACCAGATTGACGCAAACATGGTACTTAACTGCTAATTTTATGCGGTTAAGTGGTAAAAGATTTGATTCCAAGCCCCCCTCAATCGAAAAGAGTCGGTTGAGGAGGCGCCTTTTCTCCATTCTTAGCGACTATCTCGTTCCATGTTTTGTCGGGATTTTCCATGAAATTCACGAAGTCGATGTAATACATCAGTGTCAGACGCATCATAGCCACTATCTGAGAGAATGCACAACGGCGTTTGATGCTGCGTGAAAGGACGGTCAGCAGCAGATTTGCGATCAGCACTACCCATGTCTGTATTTGAAAGGCATTTACGGAGTCTCCATAAAAGAAATGCAGGGGAAAGTTCTGCTTGAGCTGCTTGTACAGACTTTCAATGACCCATCTGAGGCGATAAATCTCGGAGATATCCTCTACAGTGAAGTCAAAATTGTTGGTCAGAAGAACAACGGGCTTTTTCTTTTCGGGAAAGAGGACAACCCTGCGCGCTTCGTGGACAAGCTCCTTACGATGAAACCTAATCTTTTGGTCAATATGTGTTACAAGCCCGTCGGGATTAACATAGGTCACCGAATCATTCACCTCATATGTGAGATTTCTCTTCATTTTTGTCACATAGCATATGCCCTCTTCTGTAAGGCGTTGAAATTTTGCTATATCAATATAGGCCCGGTCAATGGCAAGTGTGGAATCCTTAGGGAGATGAACCTCTTTGAGCAGATAAAGGTCATGTTTGGCTGCCGAAGTAAGCTGTACCACCATAGGCACACCCACATGATACTTCATGAGCGTGTGTACTTTCATACCGCCTTTCTTCTTGCCCGACTTGGGGTGACGTCCAACACCTTTGAGGATGTTGTCAAAAGCGTTATGGTGGGGGAATCCATCATGTAAAGCAACTTCTCCCAGTCCTTAGGCTCGTGTGTCTGCCCCTTATATGTCTTTGGAGGGCGGCTGTCCGCTAAAAACTTCGCATACTTCTCCAGAAGCAGCGCATAAATGTTGGCGAAGAACTCCTGGGGACGCCTGATATTGGCCTCTGCCAACGTGCTCCGGCGTACCAGATAGTTCAGGCCAAGATGTTGCAGTTTATTGGCCTCCGCTTTCATCCCTATCTCCAGTTCACGCAGGGAATCAAAGTGTTTGAGAACGCCAAAGAGCATCACGATCAGATGCTCATATCCTCCGAATTTCTTCACATACTCCTCGCTCCCAGCTGTCCGACGGCTTATTTTGACTGTTTCTGCCTTGTCAAGCAAATACTTTTTATAAAATATCGCAGAACCTCAGAGAGACTTAAAGAATAACTCGCGTAAACTTAATCATTTTGTTTACGCATTGTTTACGCAGAGAAAGAAAAAAGCACTTACGATTTCTCGTAAGTGCTTGATTTTGTGAGTGGACCAGATAGGGCTTGAACCTATGACCTCCAGATTATGAGTCTGTTGCTCTAACCAACTGAGCTACAAGTCCTGAATGAGGTAAGAAACTCTTTTCCTCCTTTATTCGGGTGCAAAATTAGAGGTTTCTTTTGGAATATGCAAATAATAGTTACTAAATTTGGCCTGTAATCGGCTTATATTTATTTTTGCATACCGATTCTTTATATTTATACTTCGTGGAGATGGTTATGCCGGACAATACCGGTCGGATGACGGGATTGACACCACAGCAAGTGGAAGAGAGCCGGGCGCAATATGGTGTTAACGAACTGACTCCGCCTAAGCGTCCGCCTTTGTGGCAGTTGTATCTTGAGAAGTTCCGGGATCCTGTGGTCCGTATCCTGCTGGTGGCAGCCGTATTGTCTTTTGCCGTGGCATTTGTGGAAAACGACTTTATAGAGACCATAGGCATTGTGTGTGCCGTATTTCTGGCTACAGGTATCGGTTTTTATTTTGAATATGACGCAGCCCGTAAGTTTGACCTACTCAACACATTGGGCGGTGAATCTCCTGTGCGTGTCTTGCGTTCGGGAGCGGTGACGGAAATTGCCCGTCGAGATGTGGTCGTGGGAGATATCCTTCTGTTGGAGGCGGGGGACGAAGTGCCGGCTGATGGCTCCTTGCTGCAGGCCGAGAGTCTGTTGGTAAATGAGTCGAATCTGACGGGTGAATCTGCGGTGAGAAAGAGCACCGTTCCGGAAGATTTTGATGAACATGCACCTTATCCCACCAATTGTCTGATGCGGGGTACAACCTTGATGGAGGGAAATGCCTGTATTCGGGTGACTGCTGTGGGGGATACCACGGAAATCGGACAGGTAGCCCGCGAAGCTATGGTGTTTACAGAAGGCAGGACACCTTTGAATATGCAACTTGATTATCTGGCCTCTTTGATTAATAAGGTGGGGTATACTGTGGCTGTGTTGGCTTTTCTGATATTCACGTTTCGGGGCTGGTTGGATTTCCGTGTAGGCGTATCGGTTTGGGATATGCAGGCTTACGTGCATGTATTCAAGTTATTGCTTGATAATTTTATGATGGCTGTGACATTGATCGTGATGGCCGTACCGGAGGGGTTGCCTATGGCGGTCACGCTGAGTTTGGCATTGAATATGCGCCGTATGCTTAAAACAAACAATCTGGTGCGCAAAATGCATGCCTGTGAGACGATGGGGGCGGTTACGGTCATCTGTACGGACAAGACCGGTACACTGACGCAGAACCGGATGGTGGTGACTGATATGGTGCAGGTAGACGGACGGAGGGAGGTGCTTGCTGAGGCATTGGCTTGCAATACAACGGCTTTTCTTAATGAAGACCGTAGTGCGGGATTGGGCAATCCTACGGAAGTTGCCCTATTGTTGTGGTTGCAGCATCAGGAAATAGATTATGAAGTGCTGCGCAGGACTATGCCTGTTATATATCGGATTCCGTTTTCATCCGAACGCAAGTATATGGTTACGGTGGTCCGTTCTCAGTTGTTGGGGACGGAAGTCCTGTATATGAAAGGGGCACCGGAGTTTGTGTTTGGACATTGCGTGCTTGAAGATGAGGCGCGCCGCACATTTGACAGGCAACTGGCAGGATGGCAAAACTGTGCGCAACGTACGCTGGCAGTGGCATATAAGCCGGTTGCTGAAGGAAGCGATTATGAAACGGAGGCGGAGGCAGGAGGTTTTACGCTGTTGGGGATGGTCGCCATTAGCGATCCGGTACGGACGGAAGTGCCGCAGGCGGTGGCCGATTGTATGGCAGCCAGTGTGAAAGTTAAAATGGTTACGGGGGATAGTGATGCTACTGCGATACAGATTGCCCGGCAGATAGGATTGTGGACAGAGGCGGATGAAGAGGGAAAACATAGCATGAAAGGTGCGGATTTTGCCGCATTGACCGATGAAGAGGCCTTGGAGCGTATTCAGACATTGAAACTGATGAGCCGTGCCCGTCCGTTGGATAAGCAGAGACTGGTAAGACTGTTGCAGCAGTCGGGAGAAGTGGTTGCCGTTACCGGCGACGGGACCAACGATGCGCCGGCTCTTAATTTTGCCCATGTGGGAGTATCAATGGGTTCCGGTACGTCGGTGGCAAAAGAAGCCAGTGACATTACTTTGCTCGATGATTCCTTTCGCAGTATCGTGACAGCAGTCATGTGGGGACGTTCGTTATATAAGAATATACAGCGTTTCATTCTCTTTCAACTCACAATCAATTTTACCGCTTTGCTCCTTGTATTGACTGGTGCGTTCATTGGTACGGAACTACCGTTGACAGTGACTCAGATGTTGTGGGTGAATATTATTATGGATACGTTTGCCGCTTTGGCACTGGCTTCTTTGCCCGCAGAACCGGCTGTGATGAAAGAGCGTCCCCGGTCTCTTGCCCGGGCTATTGTTACGCCTGCCATGTGGTACCATATTTTAGGTTACGGTCTTGTTTTCGTTGCGATATTGCTGGCGCTGATGCATTGTTTTGCCCGTGACGGGCGGACTACGGTACATGAATTGACCCTCTTCTTTACATTCTTTGTACTGTTGCAGTTTTGGAATCTGTTCAATGCAAAGGCATTTGCCACTTCGGCATCGGCGTTTCGCGGTATGCGCGGTTGCTACGGTCTCGGGATTGTCTTGCTATTCATTGCTTTCGGACAGTGGCTTATAGTCTGCTTCGGCGGAGACATGTTTCGTACGGAACCGCTTTCTGCGATGGAATGGGGAATAATAACCGTTTCTTCTTCGTGTGTATTATGGATAGGCGAACTGCAACGGTGGATCGAACGGATTTTAATACGGAATTGAATATGATGAATCGGAAGCTAAAGAATATAGTATTTGACTTCGGAGGTGTTATTGTCGATTTGGACAAACAGCGGGTGCTGGACGCTTTCCGGGAATTGGGGGTAGATGCCGAGGCTTATATCGGCCGTTATGCACAGGCCGGTCCGTTTGAACGGCTGGAACTGGGTGAGACGGATACAAAGATGTTCTGCGGAGAACTCAGGGAAGCTGCGGCGGCCTGTTTGCCGGGAGGGGATATTCCGGATGCATTGACAGACGGGAATATATGCCGTGCCTGGAACAGGATGCTGGTGCGCATACCTCGACGCCGCATAGAGGCTTTGAAACGTCTGCGGCAGCACTACCGTCTCTTCATGCTCAGCAATACGAATGAAATCCATTGGAACTATTCGGTGGATTCGCTTTTCGGGCAAGGAGATGATAGTCCCCGAGCAATTTTTGAACAGATATTCCTTTCTTATCAGATGCGCATGGCGAAGCCTTCTTCGCAGATTTTCTCTGAAATGCTTTCCCGTGCAGGCATTAATCCCGATGAAACCTTGTATATTGACGATTCGTATGTGAATTGTGAGGCAGCGCGCGAAGCCGGAATGCATACGTATGTTCCCGAGGAGGCGGATGACTGGATGCCGCTTTTTATCTGTTGAAGCCTATGGAACGAATTACATATCCTCCTCGCGCAGTTTGTCCGCCGTCGGTGGCCACAATCGGTTTTTTCGATGGGGTGCATGCCGGTCACCGTTGTCTGATAGACCAGGTGAAGTGTTGTGCTGCGGCTCGTGGTCTGGCTTCTCTTCTGATAACGTTCGATGTTCATCCGCGCAGTGTGTTGCAACCGGGTTTTCGTCCGTCTTTGCTTTCTACGTTGGACGAAAAGTGTGCCTTGCTTTCCTCTGTCGGAGCCGATTATTTGCTGGTGTTGCCCTTTACGTGCGAACTGGCATCGCAGGGAGCCGATGAATTCATGCACGACGTGTTGCATGACCGTCTGAACGTGCATACGTTGGTAATGGGCTATGACCATCATTTCGGACGGGGAGGGGCGGCGACTCTGGAAGATTATGAAGCCTGTGGACGTGAAATCGGGCTGGAAGTCGTGCGTGCCGAGGTGTATAACCGGAAAAGCGGACCAGTGAGTTCTTCGCTTGTCCGCGCATTGCTTGCCGCAGGAGATGTGGAAAGCGCGGCAGACTGCCTTACCTGTTTCTATGCACTTTCGGGTACGGTTGTACGAGGATTCCGGGTAGGGAGGAAACTGGGATATCCTACGGCCAATGTGCAGGTGAATGACGAGTGTAAATTGGTACCCGGTAGGGGGGTATATGCTGTGCGCGTACAGGTGGACGGCGTACAGTCGCCGACTTACGGGGGAATGCTTAACGTGGGTGTACGTCCTACGTTGGACAACGGGGCGCAACCGACCATAGAAGTGAATATATTCGATTTCACCGGAGATTTGTACGGGCGTAGTCTGCGTGTGGAATTTGTGGCCCGTTTGCGCGAGGAGCATCGGTTTGACAGCCTGCAGGCTTTGCGGCGGCAGTTGGCCGCGGATGAGGCACATGCCCGTGGGGTGCTGGGATTCGTCTGATAATTTTGGTTATGTCTTTGTAAAAGTCGGTTATGAATATTCGCACTTTGTTGTCTTTCGGTTCCGGGGCAGTCCGCATGGCAGGAATGATATTGCTTTTCTTTGCAGTGCAGTTCGGTTGTATCCGGATGGCTTCCCGGTTCGGAGGTGATGTTTTTTTCATGGAACTGCCTCCTTCGGTTTCTGCCTTCTGGCTGTTGGTTTCCTCTGTGCTGACGGTTGTCCTTTTCAGTTTGTTTTCGTGGGTGCGTCCGGTCGATTTCCGTTGGGGACGCTGGTCGTGGAAAGGGTATGTCTGTGCCGTGACATGGATGCTTTCGGCCATTCTGCCGGTCAATTTTCTTACCGAAGCCATGCAGCTTGATAATACGCTGGAACAACAGTTTTTTGCATGGATGCGGACATCCTGGGGCGTGTTGAACATCATTCTGATGGCGCCTCTGGCGGAAGAAGTCGTTTTTCGGGCTGGATTGTTGGGAACGATGCTTCGGTCCGGATGTTCCGGAGGGCGTGCGATGGTGTTTTCCGCTCTGTTGTTTGCTGTTTTTCATGGCAATCCGGCCCAGATACCCGTTGCCTTCCTGTTAGGACTGATGCTCGGCTATCTGTATCTGCACAGCCGCAGCCTGTGGCCGGGATGGTTCGCTCATGCCACCAATAACCTGATAGGAGTCCTTACGGCATGGGGAGCGGGAGATGAAGTGTCCGTGTCGTTGACCGACACGTTGGGTGGTCCATGGCCGACGGTAGCGGCACTGTCGTTGTCCCTGCTGCTGTTCGTTGTTCTTTTCTTCTGTATCCGTCGTTTTTACAGCGTTTCGCGGGATAACGCGTTCGACCGGACAAACTGATTCGTTTGTCCGGTCGAACTGGTTTTGCTTTGCCAGTTGGTTATTTCAGTTTCTCCAGATACTCGCGGGTGTCTGGATGGCTCGGGCGCGGAGCGTTGGCGTTATACAGGTGCCCTTCCTTGTCGTAAACAAGAAAACGGGGAATGCCCTGTACATTCAACGCACGTCCCAGAGCGTCGTTTTGGTCATGCCATTGGTTTCCGTGCATGTCCAGGGCTTTCATTTTGTTTTTCCAGGCCTTTTCATCGCGATCCAGGGAGATGGACACGAACTTTACCTGATCGTTTTGCAGATCCTTTTCCAGTTGTTGCAGAAAGGGTACTTCCTTGCAACAGGGACCGCACCAGGAAGCCCATAGGTCGATATAGACATACGAGCCTTTGAATGCGGATATATCCATTTTCTTGCCGTCTGCATCTACCAACGTTATATCAGACGGGAACGGAGAACCTTTGACAGAGGATCTGCGCCGGACAAATTCTTCGGCCAGTTTGCCGTCTATGCCATACTTGCTGATTGCTTCCTTCAATTCAGTCAGACCTTCTTCGAAATCGTTGCTGTAGTTGAAACGACGTATAAAATTGGATGCAATTATATCGCCAACATTCTTTCTCATGTTTTCGTCAGAGATACGGGCATGCAAAGCAGCCAATTGTTCGTTCATGCGGCCGGCCGGAAGCATCTGGGAAATCATATAAGTGGCGGAAGGGAAACAGGCGGCCAAAGGAGTGTTCAATATCTGCAGCGGGTCTTCGCACAAATCCTTCGAGGTGAAGGACAGTTTGTCGTGCCTGATGCCTACTGCTCTCGGGATGGATTCATAGTTGTTCCAGGCTGAGGTATAAGCCCACAGGCGGAGATATTGTACCACCGGTTCGGAGCAGGTATATACTCGCGTGAGGGAGTCAGCAGCTTCCTGATAAGAACGCAGGAAAGGCAAGATTTCTTCGGGCTTCAAGGTTTTTCCCTGTGTCCAGAAAAAGCGGTCGTTGATCCACAGCTTCTTATTGAAGGCAGATAGCGCCTTGTTATCATCTCCGGCACCTGTTATCATAGGACAACCTTGCTCCAGTTGCAGGGTAAGTGCTTGCGAACCGTTTGCCTTTGAGAAATAGACCGGCATCAGCAGTTGTACGTTTCCGTTGTGTCCATACAATTGATAGAAACCGTTTGAAGATGCCGGCGTCTCGCCCTCGAACGTCTTGCCGGCAGCTTTCAGTTCAACTCCGTCAGAGGAGGGCGTACCGTCCAGCGGGCGGATGTGCAAGGCCAGTTCCCCGACATTCCCGGCCGGGTAATTCCCTTGTATACGGATAGTTTGCGCATTTAGTACGAAGGTGCCCAAGGAGGCGGCTATCGTAAGATATACTTTTGTGTTCATAATGTCTGTTTAAAGCTCGTGATACTTATTTTTTCTTATAGATGATGCGGGTCGGTCGGTAACAGATGTTGTCATATTGGCGTAGCAGTGCGCCGTCTTCCGTGTTCAAAACCCATACATGGCCGTTCAGCCCTTCTTCGTCCGGTTCATAGAAGGCCACGAATGTTTCCGTATGGTCCTGGCTCAGTTCCATGGCCGTGATGACAGCCCGGTCGCTGCCCACGATGGCGCATGTCTTAACTTTGTCAAATGTCTGCGGTTGGCTGTAAATCCAACGTTCCACTTTGTTCCCGTCTCCATACAACAGGTAATTATACAGTTCCGTAGCCACATACGGCGTTCTTTCCGTCAGTCGGCAACTGATGCCGGCTCCTTGCGGTCCTCCGTAGGTTCCCAGTTCATTTTGCAAAGTTTCTTCGTTATAATACCAGAAGCCCCTGTCCATAATCGTTTTATACTTCATGATGCCTTTCTGGGTAATCAATACGATGTTTTTGCCGAAGGCTCCCGTTTTTTCCACGGATCTCGGCAAGAACATGAATACGGGTTCGTGACCTTTGAAATAATTGGAGGCTTGTGCTTCCTCCTCGCTGACGACGTCCGGTGTGAACAGATATGTGTTGCTGCAATAATAAGGCCCGTAGCCGTTGTACATCATGCACACATCGCCAAACTTTTTGTCCCAGAGATATACATTATTATAAGCGACGGCCCCGGAATCGTAGATAAAGCCACACAGCGTGTATTCCGACTTAAACTTTACGGGTCTGCTGACGGCGCCTTCCGTGGGAGAGAGTTCATAGACTTTTCCGTTCTCACAGAGAATCGGATAGATGGTTCCGGCGGTTCCATGGGAAGGCAACAGAATTTTATAGGGGCGGAAATCCTCGAAATCATTTACGGAAATCATGTTTTCTATGACCAGTGTCTTATCGTTCAGATAATAGATGGCGGGGGACTGGCCGGCGGCGGGGGCACCCTGGCAGGCAAGTATCAGACTGCCGTCGCATTGGACGACATCCATGACATTGCGGGTGAATGTATATTCGGGATTGTTCACTGCAAAGCAGTCTCCTTCGGTGAAGTGATCTGCTACGCCTTCCACCCGTTGTTTCAGCATGAACGAAAGCATGCTGTTTCCGTCGGCGTCGTTGCTGATGACCGTGATACCTTCCTCATAAGGGGAATTTACATTCAGGGTAAAGGGGAAGAATGTTTTTCCGTCTTCGTTTTCCACGATGAGTCGGCACCGGAAACTGCCCAGTTCTTTGCCTACATAGATCAGTTTTTGTTCGCGGGAATAGACCTTCTGGTCAATCTCCCATGTGTATGTTACCGGTTTGTCAGTATACGATTGGCTGATAACCGGAGAGATGGTCAGCGTCTCGTTTTTGTCTATGTCGTATACAGTTTTGATACATCCCTCTTTTATCGTAATCTCGGAGATGGGGCCTGTGCCGTCCGTGGTTTCATCCTGAAAACAGGACGAGAGGCACAGCAACATACATAAGGCGCCTAATTTACTAAACCTTTTCATTTTCATGTTATATAGTGGTTAAACGCATCTTTTATGCGTATGGATTCGGAAAATCAAACGGGAAGTCGGGATACAATCTCAAGATTTCCTCACGGTTGGTCGGATCGGCGAAATATTCATAGGCCGGATACTTGATATACTTGTTCACAATCGTCTGGAACTGGTAAAAGGACCCCCACTGTACATGTTCAAGATTCTCGCCGTAAGCGTCCACCATCTTGGCATAAGATTCGGGCAGGATATCTTTCAATGCATGGAAATACTCTACCATTTTGATAAGTTTCAACGGATGCCATACTCCGAATTCGTCCAGGTGCCATACCTTGTCTCCTTTGTAATCCGGCCAATCAGGCTGCTCTACGGCATTGTCGAAGAACAATACGCATACCTGATCTTTTTCGTTCAGCGTAGGGACAAACATATTGTTTTCGGTCAGGCGGAGTTCCAGTCTATAGCGGATGAAACCATGTTGATAGTCTCCTGCCAGTGCGTCGCGGTGAATGCGTACAGGGATATATCCCCTGACGGAGTCCGCCGGAATCACGGACTGGCCGATGGAGAACTGTACACCTTCCTCAGCTGTAGTGTTCTCTTTATCAATTCGGTAGGTGAATGTGCGGTCGTTCGCAGAGGGTGTTCCCACCAGACATACGGGTATCATGTATTCCTTTTCGCGTATGTTCGTGGAAGTCACTCCGAATGAATAGCGCAGTGTGTCATCTGAGAAATAAATGCCGGAGTAATCGGTATCATATATCAAATACTCTTCCGAACAGGAAGTTGACAACAGGCATCCGGTTACGGAGCACAGAACCCCTACCGTTTTAATCCATATAGTATGCTTTTTCATTCTTATTTTCCGATTAGTTACGATATTCATATTCTATTTCCGGTATAGGGATTACATAGATGTTCCGGGAAGGCGCGAGGCGTTCTCCGTTTTGATTTGTGATGGTCTGGTTCAAACGTTTCATGTGGTAGAAAGTCTGCCCTTCGCCGATAAACTCTTTGTAGCGTTCCGCACTGATGGCCTCCTGTATCATATCGGCGGTCATTTGTTTCCAGTCGGTCCGCACTTCGATGCCGCGGCTTTCACGAACCTTGTCCAGCATGTCGGCGGCGGCTTCCGGATTGCCGGCCCGGTTCCGGCATTCCGCCACGATGTAATACATTTCCGGCAATCGGATCAGGTTGAGGCCCTGTATCGTATTTTCGGGTCGTTTGGCTTCATTTCCGTCCACCTTGTATTTATCCAATATCTTGGTGAAACGGATAGCCCCCGAAGGTTGTGTCGTGAAGTAGGCTCCTAACCGGTAGTCATTGCCTTCGGCTGTTTCATAGAAAGTGGCATAATCTTTGCGGAGATCCAGGGAATAGAACGAAGTGGACAGCCAGAGGTCGTTGTATACGTAAGAATAGAACTCAGTTGTGGAATAGATGCCGAAGATGGTCTCTTTGCGGGACAGGCATCCGGCTACATCGCCGGAGACTTCTATTTTCCTCAGCAGTGACAGACCGCTTTCGTCGATTACTCTCCGGGCATATTCTTCCGCCTTTTCATAATTCCCCATTGTCAGGTAGACGCGGGCCAGTGTCGCACGGACAGCATGTATGTTGAAGTGTATCTGTCGCAGGGTCATAAAATCCCTGTTGTCGGTATAGGCGTCTTCGTCGGCCAGCAGTTCTTCGGCCTTCAGCAGGTCCGCGAGAATAAACTCATAGATTCTGGATGCCTTGGAAAACTCCGGTGTGGCGAGCGAGAAAGTCGTGGCGTAAGGGATTCCCTCAGCCTCCGGATTGAGTGTAATCTGCTCGGAAAACAGGCGCAGGAGATCGAAGTGCATGAAGGCACGCAGGCCCAGGGCTTCTCCGCGGTAAATCTTATAGGGATATTCCGTGGCGCCGCTTACCAGTTCGCTTTGCAGGATGGAGTTGATGTTGGATATGTTGTTGTACATGCTCGTCCACAGATTCTGAAACAGTGTTTCGACAGACGAATATGTGTAGTTATACTTCAACAGGTTTTCCACCTTGTAATTGCCGTACGAATTGAAATACTGTGCCATGACATCCAATGCGGAGTAGCTCATTTCCTTCCCGTATAAGTTTTGGCCGCGCAATTGGGCGTATGCGCCGTACATGGCATCCTCAATTCCGTCGGCAGAAGACAACAGCTCCTTGCGTTTTACCTGCCCTTCGGGAGTAATGTCCAGAAAGTTCTCACAGGCCGACAGCATCAGCAAGGCCGACCATACGTATATAATTCTTAGAATCTTCATCTTCATACCGGATTAAAATATCGTGCTTACTGTAAACTCAAATCCCTGACTGTAGAGATAGTCTGTTCCGCGCTCGATTTTGACAGTGGACAGGCGGAACAAATCTGTAGCGTTGACACCTACGCGCAGGTTGCGCAGGTGTAGCTTCTGACAGATATTCTTTGAGAACTCATAACTCAGGTTGAGAGATGTCAGGGTGAGTGTATTCTCTTTCTCGGCAAAGCGGTCCGTCTGTTTGGGAGTGGATGTGTCCGCGATGTCCTTGTAGATAGCTACGTCGCCGGGTACTTTCCACCGGTCGTCGAACACACGTTGGTCTGCATTGTATTTCGGGTCGACACCCTCTACCTTCGAGGCGCGGGTGGTGTTGTAGAGCCATGCCCCGCAACGCATGCTGAAGAGCGCATAGAGGCTGAAACCCTTATAATACAAAGACGTGTTGACCGTACCGGTGAAAGCCGGTTCCGTATCTCCGATCAGCACCTTGTCGGAAGAGTCGTAGTCAAATGTATATTCGCCGTTTCGTTTGATATAGATTTCCTTTCCTGTGGCCGGGTCGATGCCGGCCGAGCGTACCAGTTTGAGCGCGGTTACAGATTCCCCCTCGGCATATTGCGGCAGCGGAGCGACAGCTCCTTTGGAGCTTTCCTCGTTTTTCCTGTTCATCTCCTCCAGGGCGGAATTGATTTTCGTTATCTTGTTGCGGTTGATATAGCCGGCCGTACCCAGTTTCCAGTTAAAGTCCCTGGTGCGGAAGATATAACCGTCGATCTGATATTCAATACCCTTGTTCTGTAGTTCACCCAAATTCTCCTTGGCGCTTGTCACACCCACAGACGGAGCCTTGGCCTTATCCAGCAGCAAGTCCTTGGTCTGTTTGATATAAGCGTCCACTACGAGGTTCAGCCGGCGGTCGAAAAGGCTGACATCCAGTCCGACATTGTAAGTCATGGTACGCTCCCAGCACAAATCGACATTTCCGATGGTTATCGGTATGGCGCCGATACCGGCACCGTAGGAATAACTGCCGTCGTATTTATACATGGTGAGAGCCTGGAAGGGGCTGAAACTTACCTTTCCGGTATATCCCACGCTGCCGCGTATCTTGAACAGGTCGAAATGTTTCCGTATGCGTTTCATGAAACTCTCGTTCAGGATGTTCCATCCTGCGCCGGTGGCCCAGAAATGGCCGAAACGCTGGTTTTCGCCGAATTGGGAGGAGCCGGTCGTACGGTAAGTGACGTCAGCGTAATAGCGGTTGCGGAAAGAGTAGGTGCCATTGGTGAAGAAACCTACGTCGGCCGTTTCCGACTGCAGGCCATAGGGCGTCTCGCTGTCGGGATAAGAAGCCGCATTGCCAATGAAGGCCAGTTTGTCTGAATAGAAACCGATTCCCTTTGTTATGGCTCTCCGGCTTTGCGAATGATTGATTTCCCATCCGGCGGTCAGGCTCAGCAACGACTGGTCTTTGAATATCCTGTTGTATGATCCTACCAGATTACCGTTGTAGCTGACAGCCTTGGAAGAAGAGATTGCCATGTATCCTTTTTTGTCCGGGTCCGTCTCGTTTTTAAATCCTCGTGAGTCGGGTGACTGGAAGTCCTCTCCCCATCCTGTCTCGGAAGATATATTGAAGTGACCGGTAATCCGGAATTCGCGGTTGATTTCCCAGCGGAAGTCCGTGGAGTTAGACAAGACGTGTGTCCCTTCCCGCGAATAGGAGCCCAGGGTGGCTTCATAGAGCGGATTGTTCAGGTCCCAGGCCAGATCCAGGTTTACGGAACCGTCGTCGTTATACATGCGGTCGTAGGGATTCATGCGGGTGTATTGCGAGAAACTGCCGTAAGGAGAATCCTGCGAGGAAACTTCGGAATAGTTCGTTCTGTTAGAGACCTGCAGGACATTGTTCACGAAATAATCGAGTTTGAATCCCAGATTATAGCGACGGCGATAGTCGTCCTTCATCACTCCCTTTGTATTTCCGAAGCGTCCGGAGAGTTCATAACGCAGATTGCCCGCGCCTCCGTAAACGCGTAGCGAATGGTCGTGAGAGAAGGACCTGCGGGCAGGTTGCGAAAGCCAGTCGGAATCCTGTCCGCGGCGGATGGCCTGATAACGTTCATTATACAGGCGGTCGTATTCCCATTGCAACGGGTCTCCGGTCTCCGGGTTCAATGCTCCTTTGGCATCATAAAGTCCGGCCAGTTGCTCGTATTGCAGTTTTTCCGCAGCATTCAGCACATTGTAGTCCCTGAGTACAGGGAACTGCACGTTGCCCGTGAAATTATATGCCACGCGGAGGGTAGATTCCTTGATAGGCTTGCGGGTGATGACAATCACGCCGTTGGCCGCCTTTGAACCGTAGAGTGCCGTGGCTGCGGCGTCTTTCAGGACGTTGATACTTTCTACCTCGTTCATGTCCAGATCATACAGTTCCTGCATGGAGATTTCCGTTCCGTCCAGGATGATGGTGGGCTGGTTGACAGCTTGTCCTTCATTGGAGAAAGAGCTCATACCACGTATGATGAGTTCCGGAGTGTGGTTCGGATTAGAACCGGCGGCTGTATTCTGTACCAGTTCCATACCGGGTGTCAGGGCGGCGATGGCTGAAATCAGGTTGGTTCCCGACACCTGTTTGATTTCCACTCCCGAGATTTGCTTTACAGCTCCTGTAAAGCTTTGTTTGTCTTTGGTGAAGAATCCGTTTACCACGACTTCCCCTACCTCCTTGGAGTCCTCTTCCATCTCTATCTTCATGTCCGGTCTGTATTTGCCGGCAGGAATGGTCACACCTTTGTATCCCAGCAGGGAGAGACGCAGCTCGAAGGGGCCGGCCGGGCGGGGCAGGTTGAACCTGCCGTTCAGGTCGGTGGCTGTTCCGCCGCGGAGGCTGTCTTGCTGGTATACGGATACAGACACGCCCACCAGTGTCTCGCCGGTTGTTTTGTCGACAATCAGACCGTTTATGAATTTGGAAACGGTTTCGTCCTGTTGTGGTACGCTTGCGGGTGTTCCCGTCGCGTGAGCGGATATTCCGCTACAGGCAAGGGCGGCACACCACATACAGGCAAACATCTGTAATTTCATCTATGGCTTTATTTTCGTTTAAATAACTGTTTTTCAGGGAATCAACACCTTGCGGCTTTCGTTTCCGATGCGTATCACATAAAATCCCTTAGGCAGAGAAAGAGCGGTGCATCGGCCGGCGGTCAGGCATGTAGAGCGCAACTGTCCGCCGGTGTCTATGACTTCAATCCGGCGGGATATCGGTTCGGGCTGTATCACACGGCATTCTCCCCGGGACGTTTCCACTTCAAACGGGCACTCCTGTGCAACGGCCGTCCCGCTCATGCCGGTAAGCAGACGTTCGAAATCCAGCTCCAGCAGGAAATCGATGGGCAACGGCTCGCGTATGGTCTTGAAGTTGCCCCAGATGTCCGTGTTCCTGAAAGCGTCCACACAGCCTTTGGGCACAATCAGCGTACCGTCGCTGGCGTATGTGGTGGAGCGGAAAGCACACGGAGGGATGGAAAAGCCGGTCTGAGGGTCTTTGCCGGCCTTGACGGGGTCCCACTTTATCCGTACCGTCTTGACGGAAGAACCGAAAAACTGGTTCAGGCCGAACCAGTTCAGTTGTTCCGGCAACACGATGAAAGAAAGGTTGGTCGTGTAGCGGAAAGCATTGTTGTAAAGTGCCACCGTGTTGAGCGGCAGATGCACTTCCCGCAGGGTACGGTTGCTGTCGAAGGCGCTTTGGGGAATCACGTCGTACTGCGTGCGGGACTCTCTCAGGTCCAGTACCTGCAGGGATGCCATGCGGGTGCGGAAAAAGGTGAAGTCTTCGTCCGTGAGATAGCCTTTCACCTTCAGGCCGAGCAGACAGTCCGCTTCAGCTTCCGTCAGTAAGTCTGCGACACGCACCGTCGACGAGCATTCGATTTTCTTATAAGGATATACCGTTCCGCGCGGGTATACCTTGATGTCTATGGTGCAGTCCCCCATTACGCGGCTGAGCATATACAGGTGGTCTTCCGAACCGTACCATAATTGTCCGTCGACCCGCGCCACGACAGTAGATTCCGGGTCGTCCGGTTCGATATAAAGATAGAAATTGCGGCCCTTGACGGTCTTGTCCGGCCATACGGCTTCCTCGCTCGTATGTATGTTCGCTCCGGGAACATCGGTCGGGTAAGTGATGCGGCACAAGGGCAGTTTATAGTCTGTCGCGGGGATTTTGTCGATAGTTTCCCCGGGATACAGAGAGCTGATGATTGTATAGGACTGGTTGTCCTCTGTGAATAACAGGCGAATATGGTCGCCGGTCTGTACTTCGGTATCGGCTTTCAAGCTACAGGAGAAATACATAAATCCGAGTGATGCGGAGTTTGAAAGCGTGTATGTTGCCAAGATGTCGGCTACTGTGTTGTCCTGGCGTACCAGGCCTACCGCCAGGCGGCCTTTTACGCTCCAGACACTGGTCAGAGAAGACACCGTCAAGGTGAAACGGTCGCCGCCTTTCAGTGTCAGGATGTCTGATTCCGGAGCATAGTCGGGCTCCAGCATCATGCCGAGGCTTCCCTCGACGGAAGTGATATATAGATAAGGGTCTGTTCCGGATATTGTCTGCGCTATTGCCTGACAAGATACGGTGAGAAATAGGGCTGTTATTATCCCTGACAAACTTTTGCGCATATTTTCCTAAATATGTGGAGTAAAAAATAATGAGAGGAGTTGGCTGAACTCCTCTCATGCCTTGTTTGTTTTAGAGTACTACTTTCACGGAAGCCGTAGCGGTCTTCACGATGTACATGCCTTTGTTCAGGCCGGTCACGGTCGATGCGACGCCGCTGAACACAAGGGCGCCGGCTGTGTTGTACACCTTGACGGATGCCGGTTCGCCACTTACGTAGATGGTGCCGCCGGCGGTGTAAACCTGCGGTGCGGCGATGGTCTCCGCGTCGCCGATGCCGGTGCCGCTTCCCTCGCCCTTAGTGACGGTCAGTTCGCTGTAATATGCAGCCCGCGTGTATACGGATTCGCTGTTCCAGTTTGCGTCGAATGTCATTGTCTGGCGGAACAGGAAGAAGTTGCCCAGCGTGCAGGTCCCGTCTTCGTTGACGGTCAGGTCTACCGTACCGGTGTTCTCGCCCTGGCCATTGTACAGGACATGGTATACCATGGTCATGTAATCGTCGGACATGTAAATCCGGTCGATGAACTTGCCGACGGGAATTTTCAGCGTGTTGCCTTCCACGGTACAGCCTATGCCGCCGTAGTTGAGGCTGTAGACATCCGGGCTTATGAATTCCGTCACGTAATACTGTCCGTCCATTTCATCCTTTTCTATCGTGATGTCGAATTCCGACGGATAGTCGTAGTTATACGGGTCGGTGTTGCCGCCCGAGGTGATGACGTTGTAAATGTAGTCGGATTTCACATGGAATGTGCCGTCGAAGTCGTATGTGACAACTTCCGGCTTGTCCTGGGTAACGGCCAAGTCGCCATAATATGCCGCTTCCGTGTATTTGGATTCGCTGTTCCAGTTTGCGTCGAATGTCATTGTCTGGCGGAACAGGAAGAAGTTGCCCAGCGTGCAGGTCCCGTCTTCGTTGACGGTCAGGTCTACCGTACCGGTGTTCTCGCCCTGGCCATTGTACAGGACATGGTATACCATGGTCATGTAATCGTCGGACATGTAAATCCGGTCGATGAACTTGCCGACGGGAATTTTCAGCGTGTTGCCTTCCACGGTACAGCCTATGCCGCCGTAGTTGAGGCTGTAGACATCCGGGCTTATGAATTCCGTCACGTAATACTGTCCGTCTGTTTCATCCTTTTCTATCGTGATGTCGAACTCTTCCGGATAGTTGTAGCCATACGGGTCGGCTTCACCGCCCATAGTGACAAGGTTGTAGAAGGTGCCGGCTTTCACATGGTAGGTGCCGGCGAAGTTATCCGCGTCGGCCGTCGGCTTGCTCATGCCTCCGCCCATATAATACTGTTCATAGGCGTATTTCACTTCTTCGCCCTCTTTTATGGCACGGCTGATGCTCATGCCGCTGGTCAGCGAGAAAGCGGTGCCGGAGGCTCCTATGGTGAAAGTGATGTTTCCAGTCAACATGCCGGGTCTCTGGAAGTCGCAGAGTGCCAGTGTCTGGCTGTCATTCAGATAGGCATTCTCGAAAAGGATGTTCAGTCTCGTACCGTCGAAAGAAGCTGCCAGTTCTAGCGTCTTGAATCCTTCGCCGAAATTGAAAATCGCGTCGTATGTTCTGTTGCTTTCGTCTTTGGCTGTCAGCGTGACGTCGAATTCCGTCGGGAATGTGGAACCGTCCATGGTGCCGTTGCCCTTGAAGCGGTAGTCACCGCTCACGTCGTCGGCTTTGATTACGGCAGCTTCCTTGAACGTCAGCTTACAGTTGGTGAATTTGGCCAGGACCTTGTCGGCGCTCCAGCTCTTGTTTACCGTGATAGCCGTGAAATCGGCGACGGTGATGTTCTTGGTGGCCGGATCTACGGTGTAGATTATAGTCCACTGGTTTCCTCCCCACGGGCTCTCGCCGTTCTCGTTACCATACAGGACAGGTTCGCCCCACAGATAGTAACTGTTTCCGTTGTAGTCGAAGATTTCGAGGTTGCCGTTCTTCAGGTTGGCGGTTTGAATGTCCGTACCGCCGGCCAGGCCGATGATATTCAGGTCGCGGTATTCGCTCGCTTCAATCGTCACCTCACATTTGGAAGCGAAACGGTCGGCATAAGGCTGGCCGTCTTCCGTAATCTCTACGTCTGCGGTGAACTCATACGTACCGTACAGTTCTGCCGGATCCGTAATTTGCGCGCATACGGACGAAGTGGATAACAATGCCAGAATGGCACATCCGAAATTCCAGATAGTTTTTCTCATAAGCATCTAACTTTTAATTAAAAAATGAATGTATCTGATAAAAATCAATTCTTCCGGTTTGTTTATTGATATATTAATATGCAAAGTTATGAATAAAATCTTATTATATAGTGTTTTTGATGCAGGATTTTATATATCGGTGCGTTGTTTTTTAATAATTGGCAGAAACCTCATGTTCCGTAAATTTCGTATATTTGCGGCGGAACAAACCGTTCATTCGGTAATACACGTAAGACATGAAAAACTATTTTTACCTACTTCTTCTGTGTCTGATGCCCAGCATGCAGCTGAGGGCACAGATGGAATTCAGTTTCTCCGGCTTAGCGGGAGTGAAAACGCGGTCGCTGGCGGATGGTACCGTCCAGGTGGTGCTTCCTCAGGGTACGGATGTACGCCGTTTGTCGTCCTACGGCCTGGCCGTCACGGTGGACGGCAGGCCGGTGGAACCTTCCGTGATTCGTCCGAACCCGCTGACGACTTTTGTGGCGGACGGCGAGATAGAGACTTTCGTTTACGACGGGAAGGCCTATTCGTTCGCTTTTACGGCGGGGGACTATTTTACGGTAGTGGTCATGAGTGACCCGCACATCGAGCACAACGGCCACGACGCTACGGCTCTGGAGACCATGCGGGGATATGTGGACCGGATGGTGCGTATGGGCAAGGAGGGCGGACCCCGGTTCAGTTTCGCGGCTGCTCCGTCTTATATCCCTACGGCCGATCTGGTGCTTTGCCTCGGCGACATGGACAAGGACAGTGCCAGCGAGAGCGAGACACAGAATTTCAAGGACGCTTTCAGCGGACTGAACGAAGCGGGCATTCCTTTCGTCACGATGCTCGGCAATCACGACTGGGTGCCGGACTATTGGGAAGGCGGTGACTACGGCCTGACTACCGGAGACGGCGGCGTCAAGTGCAACGCGACGTCCTTAGCCGTGGTCGAAGGACAATGGCGGAAGGCGGCCGAGGCCGGAGGCTTTACGGTGGAGACCATCACCGACGGAAGCGGCCATACGCAGGCGCACCCTTTCTCTTTCTCCTATAACGGCGTGAGGTTCTACTGCGGACAGACCTACTGGTTCCAGAAGCCTTATTCCGGTTATTTCCTCTCTTTGGGGAGCATGACGCTTTCCAAGGCCACCTACTATACCCCCGACGGGGTAATCGATGCTTTGTCGGCTTACGCGGAGGCCCATGCCGGCGAACCTTCCGTGTGGGTGCAGCATTACCCCTTTGTGGCCGGCGGCAGCGACTGCGACCGCTGGTGGGAGGACAAGAATTCGTCCGGGGCGACCATTCTGCCGGAGGGTTTCGACAACAGCCGGTATAAAACGGCGAAGGAGAAGAAGGACGCGCTGGCGTCCATTATCCGGAAAACGAAGAATCCGGTGCATTTCTCCGGACACACCCATAACTATGCCGTCAATACGTATGGCGGCATCAAGGATTACACGGTGGCCGCTCCCGGCCGCACAGCCGGTGCCGCTTATCTGGTGTTGTGCAAGGCCGGTGTGGGAGTCGTGGAGGTAAAACAGGTGACTTTTTGACAACGAAGACGGACATGAAAATACGAAACAGTTTTTCTGCCGCCGCATTGCTGGCGGTGTTGGGATGGCAGGCAATGCCGGTCTGCGGTTCGCAGGTGCGGGAGACAATGGTCTTGCTGGCATCAGGGAGTGAGGAGGATGCGTCGGAGCTGTATGCCGGGATGCAGGCCTGGATAGAGAAAGCCCGGCAGGCGAATGTTCCCCCGATGGGGGCGGAGGAGGCTGCCGCGCTGACGGCGGCCATAGAGGAGGCCGAGGCCACTCCTGCCGGTGCGCCCGATGTGGCGGAACGGACATCCGCCTTGCAGGCGGCTGTAGACCGTGCGGCTGCATGGCTGACGGCCTACGACAGGGCTAAGGCACCTTTGGTGGCGGCTCTGCAGCGTTTTGAGCGGGATTATAACGACGGTGTCGCCGGACCGCTCCGCCCGATGAGCGCGGAGGCATGGGGCGCATTGCTCGAGGCTGTGGCGGATGCAGCCGAGGCGAAGGACGTGACGGACGCTTACGACGGTTTTGCCGGAGCCGCCTCGGCATTCAGTGCGGTGATGGACGCTACGGACGAATCCATACGGACGTACAGTCTTTATGAGAAACTGATGCGGGCTCTCCGCCGGTTCGACGGAGTGCAGTTTGCGGATGTGCTGTCCGCCGCCGGCGGGGAAGAACACCGGGCCACGGATGCCGCTCTCGCGGACGCCGTCCGGACATTGAACGATGCGTTCTGCGCCTATGTCCGCCGGCAGGAGACTCCGCTGGACGCAAGCGTTTTCCTCGGTGAAAACCTCGATTTTGAAGCATCGCAGGGGGAGGCCGACCCTCTTTTCACGAGTGTCTTCGGGCAGCCGGACTGGAACACGTCGTTTACCGGCAGCGCCACGGACGACAACCGCCAGTACACCCATCTCGAGCGGCTGGCCTACGGAACTGTGGCGAGGCCTTCCGGCGTGACGACGGACCACTACCTCTATATCCGTTCCAAATGGATGACGGAGGCGGGCACGGCCCGTGTGCTGAAGGAAACGGCGTTGCCCGCCGGCAGTTATGCCCTTTCTTTTTACCTGAAGACGGATTTGTCCGCGGCCAGGGAAAATCTTTGTTATTACGAGGTGGACGGTGTGCGGAAAAAGGTATCTGCCACGGGGTCGTGGAGAAAGAGGACCGTCAATATAGAACTGGACGAGCCGGCCGTGTTCTGCCTTTCGTTCGGTTTCACCGGAGGTGACGGAAGCAACAACGCCGAGCTGTGGGTGGACGACATAACGCTGACGTTAACGAAGGCTTATGCGGAAGAAACAGGCATCGGCCGCACGTCTGCGGATGTGCCTGTCCGGGCATCGGCCGCCGGTAAGGGGCGGTTGCGCGTGGAGGCCGTCGCAGACGGGCATTATGCCGTTTATACCGCAACCGGCATCCGGATGGACGGGGGAAGTCTGCGGGCGGGTGAAACGCGCATTCTCGACCTGCAAGCCGGCGTGTATGTCGTAAATGGTTCTAAAATGCTCATATTCTGATAGAAACATTGTGTATCTGCCTGCGGCATCTTGCATCTTGCCCCATGAGTTCTTGAAATGGTTTTCGGGTGGATGTGTAAATTGCATGTAAACAGTAAATTACAATACGCTTAGCCGGTTTTCGCGGTCGCATGCTGTCCGCTTTCCGCGCTTGCAGCGGACGGTTCCGCAAGTGCGCGGCGGTTTATTTCCTGAGCGGAGCGCTGTTCACTATGGGTAGTGGAGCGCTGTTCACTATGGGTAGTGGAGCGCTGTTCACTATGGGTAGTGGAGTGCTGTTCACTGTGGGTAGTGGAGCGCTGTTCGCTATGGGTAGTGGAGCACTGTTCACTATGAGTAGTGGAGCACTGTTCACTCGACAAACCGCAAGTTGTCGCGGGAAAATACAGCCGCCCGCCGCCCGTGCCGGCATTCCTGCAGCCGTGTGCCTGCCGGATAACACACAAAAGAACGGGGTTGCGCCGTCATTCCGTACGACACAACCCCGTTGTCTGCTATAAACTATAAACCGGTCAGGCGCCGGGCCGGACGGCGTTTATTCGGCCAATATGCCCAGTTCCGCACCGGACGCGAAATCCTGCCCGTCTTGCGAACTGAGGCCCATGAAGCGGAAATAACGCGCTTTCACCGGCTTACCGAACATGACTTTCTTCAGGTCTTTGTTGAATTCAAAGCGGCCTTCGTGGATGGGTTCGCCCCATTCCTTGCCGTCGTTGCTCACGTAGATGCGGTAGTCTTTGATGTCGCCGTTGTTGCCCTCCTGACGCGGCAGATAGGTGAATCCCTTGATGGTCTTCGTCTCTCCGGCATCCAGGTCCACCCAATGCGGATACTGCGCCACCGTGACGGAGTACATGGTGTGCCAGATGGTAGAAGGGTCGCCGTCGGTCAGGAATCTGGAACTTCCGCCTTCCTCGCTGCTGGCGTAGATAATCTCCGTATCCACCGTTTCAATCTTGGGAAATACCATGGTGGCCTTTATCTCCGGCTGGTTTTTGTACCAGGCCGTCACTGTACCGCCCTGCCGCAGGGCTACAGGCTGTCCGGTGTATTCTGACGGTTTCTTCTGCTTGTCCACCGTGTAGAGTATCTTAGCACCCTCCAGTGCAGAGGAGATGTTCATTTTGCCCGCGCGGTCGCGGCTGATGCTGAGAGGCATGTAGCCGTCGGGCGCCACCTGTGCCGTTTCGCTCAGCTTGTTCTGTAGTGCGGGGCGGATGATGAAGCCGAACTTGTGGTCGGATGCTTTCACACGGTCGTGCTCCAGCGGGCCGCCTTGCCCGCAGCTGTTGCCGCCCAGTCCCGTCATGCCGAGGTCGAGGTGCAGGTATGTGTCGCCGGCGGCCGGCAGCTGGTAGGGATGGGCCGCCAACGTGAGGTCGAGCTCCGAGTAAGGCAGGGCCGTTGCGGCCATCGGCCGGTTGGCGATGAAGATCACGCCGCTGGTGCCGTCAGTCAGTGCGGCCCAGCGCACGTCTTCGTGGTTGCCCATGCTCTGCGGTTTGGGGAAGTCGACGAACTGTTGTTTCACGGTGCTCTGGTATTCCGCGATGAACTGGCCGGTTTTGCGGTCGGCATAGTTCTCCACGGGTCCGCGTCCGTAGTATGTGAACCGGTCCAGTTGCTGCGGCACGCGCATCAGATAGCCCAGACGGGGCAGGACGAGGTTCTGCATGTTCGACGTGATGGCGGCTTCCAGTTCGATGGAACCGTCTTTGTAGATGGTCCACACCTGGTTGGTGGTGAATTTGAAATCGTCTGCTCCGAAAGGCCGGTTCGCCAGTTCCTCGATGCGGTTGCGGCCGGAGCTGGTGCCGCCGTGTATGCGGGCGGCGTTGGGAGCCTGCGACTCTACCGTGAAGGAGAGCACCTGGCATCCGTCCTTGCCCTTGAACTGCTGGCTGCTGAGCACCTTGTGCTTCAGGTTGTGTAGGCCGCGCTCATACCATTGGGTGTAGAACCAGTTGTCGTTGTTGGTGAACGCGCGGAACGCGTCCAGTTTCGGGCCGTTGCCGTCGGTGATAACCTTCCGGCCGCCGTACGTCAGGCTGTAGAGCGTACCGGCGGTCATGTCGAAGCAGGCTTCGAAGTTCTCGCCCTTTATCGTCTGCAGGTGCCCGCCTGCGGCCTCTGTCTTCGCGAGTGCGGGGGCATCCTTCGTCACGGTGCCGATAAGCGGCTTCTCGCCGGCGGCCTTCACGGGCAGTTGCTCCTCGGCCTGTACGTATCCGGCACGCGCCCACGGCTTGTCGGCAGCCAGGGTGAACTGCACGGTAACGAAGTATTCGCTTTGCGGGTTCAGTTTGTCATAATCGTAAGGGATGGTGTATTCCTGTCTTTCGCGCGGGCCTACGATATTGCGCGGTCCGCCGAAGACATTGCTGCCCTGTACCTTTTTCCCGTTCTCGTAGAGGCTCCATTCCATGACGTAGTCTGTCAGCGGTGTGAAATAGTTCTTGTTGAAGATTTCTATGCGGCCCTTTTTCATGTCCACGGCTTTCACGCCGACGTACTGGTAGACCTTCTTCACCTCGAAATACTGGGGCTTCGGCGTCATGTCGCCGAAGATGATGCCGTTCATGACAAACTGCCCGTCGTTGGGCGTGTCGCCGAAGTCGCCGCCGTAGGCCAGATAGCGTTGTCCGGTCTGGGTGTCGTAGTTGTAGAGCGACTGGTCGATCCAGTCCCAGATGGCACCGCCGCAGAAGAAGTTGGTGCTCTCGATGGCTTCCCAGTAGTCGATGAGGTTGCCCACGGCGTTACCCATCGAATGGGCGTATTCGGAGATGTGGAACGGGTATTTGATGTTGTAGTTGCCTTTGACGGCTCCGCGTGTCCATCCGATGGAAGGATATTGGTTGGACCCCATGTCCACGATGTCGTTGTTACGCTCGTATTGTATCGGGCGCGAGGGGTCGAAGGCCTTGATGGCCTCGTAGCCTGCCACGAAGTTTTTGCCGGGGCCGGCCTCGTTGCCGAGCGACCAGATGACGACCGACGGGCTGTTGACGGTGCTGTGGACCATTTCCATCTCGCGGGCCACGTGGGCGTTTTTCCATTCTTCGGGATGGGAGAGCGAGGCGGCGCCGTAGTAGTATTCGTGGGATTCGATGTTGGCCTCGTCCTCCAGGTAAATACCGTACTTGTCGCACAGGTAGTACCAGTAGGGGTCGTCGGGATAGTGGGAGTTGCGGACGTGGTTGATGTTGGCGCGTTTCATCATCATCACTTCTTCCTCCATCCATGTCCGGGTGAGGGCGTGCCCCATGGCGGCGGCCGTCTCGTGCCGGTTGACGCCTTTCAGCTTCACCGTTTTTCCGTTGATATAGTAATAGCGTCCGGCCAGGTGGAACTCATCGTCCTCGGCCTTGGTCTCTTTGATTTCCACCTTGCGGAAACCTGTGTAGACGGACACCGTCTCCACGACTTTGCCCTTGCTGTCCTTGAGCTGGGCCACCAGCGTGTAGCGGTAGGGGGCTTCGGCGCTCCACAGCTTCGGCATCTGGATGGACAGGCTGCCGGTCGAGCTTTCGCACTGTCCGGCCTTTATGCTCAGCGGCACGGTCGTGAAAGAAGCTCCTTCCACAGGCGTGTTTTCGTCTGAGTAGAGCGGATTGGCATAGAGGCTGTAAGTCAGAGAGTATTCCTTGGCGTCCTTTTTGCCCAGGTTGCGGATATCGGCCGTAATGTTCAGCACGCCGTCCTGATAGTCGTTGGTCAGGTCGGGAATGGCTCTGAGGTCGCGTATCTGCACTTCGGGCGTGGAGTAGAGGGCCACGGTGCGGAATATGCCGGGCAGACGGAACATGTCCTGCGACTCCAGGAAAGAGCCGTCCGAGCTGCGGTACACTTCCGCCGCCACCACGTTGGTGCCTTTCTTCAGGTAAGGGGTGATGTTAAAGCGGGCGGCGTTGCGTGAGTTTTTGGAGAAGCCCACGTAGCGACCGTTTATCCACAGGTAGAAGAACGAGTCCACACCGTCGAAGCTGATGAATACCTGGCGGCCGTCCCAGTGGGCCGGTATCTCGAACGTGCGGCGGTAAGAGCCCACTTCGTTGCGGTGCTTGTAGGTGGTCCAGTGAGCGGGCGGCGTGCGCATCACTCCTCCGCGCCAGTCATCCACGGCCACGCGGTGTTGGAAAATGACGGGCTGGTTCACGTAGATGGGAGTGCCGTATTTCTGGCTCCCGTCTTTCTGCAGGCCTGCGATGTTCCAGCTGGACGGCACGAGGATGTCGTCCCATTGGCTGGTGTCGAATTCCGGTTTGTAGAAATCTGCCGGGCGTTCGTCCGGATTGGGGGCCCAGTGGAACTTCCACTCCCCGTTCAGGGAAGCCCAGTAAGTGCTGTTCTCAGGCAGTACGCGGCGTGCACTTTCTATGTTGGCAAACGAAAAGAATGTGGCGCGAGGCTGTTCTTTGTTGTAGGCCAGTGAATCCGTGGATTGCCATTCGATGCCCGAGGGATGCAGGTCGTTGCCGTAGTAGAATCCCTGCAAGGGTTGGCTCTCGGATTTGGCTGTAGCTGTCAGGCAGCACAGCATAAAACTAAAAGCTGCTTTTCTCATAAAGTGTAATTGTTTATTGTGTTTTTAGTATATATCCGGTTAAATAACGGTAAAAGGGTCGCTTACAAAGGTAGAAAAATTATGTAATACAAGTGGCTTTTTGCTTTTAAAAAACCACAAAAATGCTATAATATTCAGAAGGGAGAATGAAAACCGCGCAATTCCGCCCGAAGCGCACGGGAACATCCGCCCGTGACGCTGTCCATCAGAGCCCAGAAGCGGGGACCGTGATTCATCTCCCGGGTGTGGCACAATTCGTGCAGCAGCACGTAGTCCGAGAGCCGCGAAGGGAGCAGCATGAGGAACAGGGACAGGTTGATGCTGCGACGGGAGGAGCAGCTCCCCCACCTTGTATGTGCTGAATTGATTTTCACGCCGGTGTAGGTGAAACTGTATCGGCCGGCCAGTTGTCCGAGCCGTTCCGGCAGGTAAATCCGTGCCTGCCGGCGCAGTTGTTCCGTGACGGCCTTGAACAGGAACCGTTGCATCTCAGGGGTGCTGAACACCGTCTCCGGGGGATAAGTGATAATCACTGTCCCCGGTTTGGTGCTGACATAGAACTTTCGGTCGGTGCCGCTACGGAGCGACATCTGCAGCACGTCCGTATCGATGTGGAATGTCCGGTCTATCATTGTCTGCGGCAAAGATACGCTTTTATTTTGTATGTCGGGTTGTTTGTAAAGTAAAAGAGGCTACCTCCACAGGCAACCTCTTTCGTCGTTAGTATGTTATGAAAAAATTTGAGAGAAAATGAAACTTCACAGTTTCGTTGTTTTATTAAGCACTAATTTGTTTTTATAGAAAAAGCAAAATTATCTCATTGTTTGTATGTTCCATCGTCCCGTTCATGTGCCGGAATCCCTTTGTGCGGGACTATTGGTCGGCTGTCTCTTCGGCAATGTCCAGCGAGTCGTTCCCGTTCACTTCATTGAGCCGTTCCGACACGAATTTCACGGTCTCCGTTTGGTCGACATAAGTGGCTTCCGGATTTTCGAACGTGTTCTGGTAGCTGTTTGGGGCGTAGTCCTCTTCCGGCCTGAAGGAACTCTGCGCTGCGTTTCCCAGTGTCAGGGTGATTCCGACGATTGCCGCCGCCTTGTACAGGGGGGACAGCCGTTGCATGTATGTGATGGGACGTGCTTTTACGGCCGGCCGCTCTTTTTCCGCTATCGGCGGACGCACTTCGAACGTCTCGTCCAGACGAACCTTTGCCTGCCGCGCCAGGCCTTCGAACAAAGATTTGTAACGTTGCAGGTGAACAGGAACATCTTCTTGTTCAAAGAACATGTGCAGGATACCTTCTTCTTGCAGGCTTGTCTGCCCTTCCCAATAGTGTTCCAGCAATTGCTCGATGTATTTATAGTCCATATCCGTCTATTTTTGCATACGCCTGCTTTATCCGTTGTCTTGCCCGGAACAGGTATACTTTGACTTTCTCTTCGCTGATACTCAGGACTTCCGCTATCTCCTTGTAGTTTTTGCCTTCGATTTCCCGGAGTTGTATGATACTCCGCTGGACTTCGGGCAGTCCTGTAAGCAATGTCTCCACCAGACTTATCTGTTCCTTGCGGGTCAGAGCGTCGTGAGGAGTGGAGGAATCCGGTGTGTCGGGCTGGTTCTCCAGCGTTACGTGGCAATTATCTTTAAGAGAAATACGGTCTAACGACAGATTCCTGCATACGGCGAGGCAATACGCTTCCATCGAAGAAAACCCGGACCATTCGTCCCGTTTGTTCCACACCTTGATCAGCGTATCCTGAACGATGTCTTCCGCTTCTGCACGGTTCATGGTGATGCGGAGAGCCAGCCGAAAGATTTTATCTTTGAATGGCAATATGTCGTTCCGGAAACTGATTTCTTTCATCTCTCTATTATGAAGACGGGTGAGTGCCCGAAAAGTTACACTCACCCGCATATTTTTTTAAGGTATATTTCTTTGTTGTTGGTATCGAACCGGATAAGCCTCCTTTTTTATTTTTCAATGATGGTGCCGGACTGTCCGTCGATGGCGGTTGCCTGTGTGATGACAACCCTGTCGACGCCGGCCCGGATGGCATTGAACGAATTTTCCAGTTTGGGAATCATGCCTCCCTGGATGGTCCCGTCCTCCACGTAGCGTCTGAAGTCGGCCTCGTCGATGTGTCCGATGACGCTGTTCTCGTCGTCGGCATCCCTAAGCACACCTCTCTTTTCAAAACAGAAAATCAGGGTCACGTTGAAATAAGGGGCAAGCGCCTTGGCCGTTTCACCGGCGATCGTATCGGCGTTGGTGTTCAGTATATGCCCTTTCCCGTCATGAGTCAGGGGAGCCATTACGGGGACGATGTCTTTCCTGATCAGTTCCTCCAGCAGTTTTCCGTTCACGGTGTCGACGTCTCCTACGAATCCGTAGTCAACATCCTTGGCCGGTCTTTTGTGGGAGCGGATCACATCCATGTCTGTTCCTGTCAGTCCCAGTGCGTTGACGCCGCAGGCCTGAAGGCCCGCCACGATGTTCTTGTTTACCAGGCCGCCATATACCATTGTGACGACGTTCAGCATGTCGTCGTCGGTAATCCGCCTGCCGTTCACCATCCGGCTTTCTATGCCCAGCCGTTCGGCCATCCTCGTTGCGGAGCGTCCCCCGCCGTGTACAAGCACTTTGTATCCGTCTATCGCGCTGAAAGCGGCGAGCAGTTGCCTGAGGGAGCTTTCTTCCTCGACGATACCGCCTCCGACCTTGACCACAGTAAGTTTCTCTTTCATCTCTCTTTTTATTCCAGATAGGTATATCCGTAAAGGCCGGCGCGGTAGTTGGAAATGAATTCCTTACCCTCCGCGTCGTTGATGCGTCCCTCCTTGATGGCTTTGCTTACCCATATTTCAAGACGCCTTACTAATTTTTTCGGGTCGTACTGGACGTATTCCAACACATCCGCTACGGTTTCCCCGTCGATTACCTGATCGATGGTATACCGGTCGTTGTCTACGGAGATATGGACGGCGTTGGTGTCGCCGAACAGGTTGTGCATGTTGCCCAGTATTTCCTGGTAGGCGCCCACCAGGAATACGCCTATATAGTAATGTTCACCGTTCTTTATCTCGTGCAAAGGCAGATAGTTGGTCTGCTGGTTATGGTTTACATAGGCCGATATCTTGCCGTCGCTGTCGCAACTGATGTCCTGCAAGGTGGCGCTCCGGGTCGGTTTCTCGTCAAGTCGCTGGATGGGTATGATCGGGAACAGTTGGTCTATGGCCCACGAGTCCGGCAGGGACTGGAACAGAGAAAAATTACAGAAGTACATGTCGCTCATCTGCTTGTCCAGCGAACGCAGGTCGTCAGGTACATGCTTCTGCGTATGGCACAACTCGGAAACCTCGTGTGAGATGCTCCAGTACAGGCTTTCTATCTGTGCACGTGTCTTCAGGTCGATGATGCCGTGACGGAACAAGTCAAGGGCTTCTTCGCGTATGTCCTCCGCATCGTGCCAGTCCTCCAGCATGGAGCGTGAGGACAGTTTGTCCCAGATTTCCGTGAGGTCGTGCACCAGCCGGTGGTCCCCCTCCGACGGTTGAAAATTTTCCTGCATCTGAGGAGTGCTGACACTCTCCAGCACATCCAGAATCAGGACGGAATGGTGGGCGGTGAGCGAGCGTCCTCCTTCGGTGATGATGTTGGGATGGGGCATGTTGTTCCTGTTCGCGGCCTCGACGAATGTGTACACACAGTCGTTTACGTATTCCTGGATAGAGTAGTTGACGGAACTTTCGCTGTTGCTGCTGCGGGTGCCGTCGTAATCTACGCCCAGTCCTCCTCCGCAATCTACGAATTCCACATTAAATCCCATGCAGTGTAGCTGTACATAGTATTGCGCGGCTTCGCGCAGGGCTGTCGAGATTCTCCGGATTTTGGTTATCTGGCTACCGATGTGGAAATGAATGAGTTTGAGACAATCGCTCATCCCCATTTCTTTCAGTCTTTCCAAGGCAATCAGCAATTCTGAAGAGTTAAGGCCGAATTTGGAGGCATCGCCTCCGCTTTCCTGCCATTTGCCGGAACCGTTGGATGCCAGTTTGATACGGATGCCCATGTTGGGACGTACGCCTAATTTCTCAGCCGTGCGGACGATGGTTTCCAGTTCGGGCAGTTTTTCCACCACCAGAAAGACCCGCTTGCCCATTTTCTGAGCCAGGAGAGCCAGTTCGATGAAGCTCTGGTCTTTGTGTCCGTTGCAGATAATAAGGCTGTCGGAATCCATGTGGGTGGCAAGCACGGCATGCAATTCAGGCTTGGAGCCGGCTTCCAGCCCGAGGTTGTATTTCTTGCCATGGCTGATGATTTCTTCCACGACAGGGCGCATCTGGTTCACCTTGATGGGGAAAATAATGAAATGCTCCGCCTGGAAGCTGTATGCCTTGGCTGCTTTATTGAAACAATTGGCTGTTTTTTCAATGCGGTTATCAAGGATGTCCGGAAAGCGCAACAGCATGGGAGCTGTCACGTGACGGGTGGCAAGTTCGTCGACGAGTTCCTTTAAATCAATTTGTACGCTGTTCTTTCGCGGGGTTACATATACATGCCCTTTTTCGTTAATGCCGAAATAATTCACTCCCCAACCGTTGATGTTGTAGAGCTCCTCGGAATCCTCAATACGCCATTTTCTCATTCGCGTTAAATGTTTATGGTTTTACGAAGCTGATATACTGTGTTCTTAATTTTGGAGTGGGTTTCCAACAGATCGATATCGACGATGTGTCGCGCCTGGTTGTAAAAAGGTTCTCTGGCGGCGAGAGATTCCCTGATGAAAAGAATCATCTCTTCTTCCGTCTTGTTTTTCAGTAAGGGGCGTTCGCTCTTGCCCATTTTCAAATGCTGGAACAGGACTTCCGGGGATGCTTTCAGGTAGACCGTGTCCGCCTGGCGGTTGAGATACTCCATGTTGTCAAAGAAGCAGGGGGTGCCGCCGCCGCAGGAAAGTACGATGTTCTCGAACTCAGCTACTTCGTGCAACATCTGCTGTTCCGTTTTGCGGAAACCGGCTTCGCCTTTTTCGGCGAATATCTGGGCGATGGTCTTGTGAAACCGTTCCTCGATGTACCAGTCCAAATCATAGAACGGAACATGCAACTCTTTGGCCAGGGCTTTGCCGATGGTGGTTTTCCCGGCTCCCATGTAGCCTGTCAGCGCGATACGTATCATTTCTTTTTTGCGGGAGTTTTGCGGCTGCGGGGTGTTTTCGCTGTTTTTCCGCTTTGGTCTTTGATAACGGCCATGCACTCTTCCAGCAACAGGTCTTTAGCCCTTTCGGCCAATGTCTTCGGCAACCGGTAGTTAGTGCCTTTATAGGCCAGATAAGGGCCGAACCGCCCGTTCAGGATTTCCAGTTCAGGCTCTTCTTCAAACGTTTTCAGATGACGTTGCACTTCCGCCTGTCGTTTTTCCTGTATCAGTCCGATGGCCTCGTCCAGTGTGAGGGTAATCGGATCCTTGTCCGCAGGGATGGACACGTATTTCTTGTTGTGTTGGACGTACGGGCCGAACCGGCCGCTGCCGACGGTGACGGCCGTATCTTCGTATTCTCCCAGTGTGCGGGGCAGTTTGAATAAGTCGAGGGCTTCCTGCAATGTGATGGTCTCGATGCTTTGTTCTTTCCCTATCTGAGCGAAACGGGGTTTGTCTTCGCTGTCGGTGGAACCGATCTGTACGACGGGGCCGAATTTCCCGAACTTGACAATGACGGGCTTCCCGGTCGATGGTTCCACTCCCAGATTGCGCTCTCCGATTTTGTGGTCGGCCTTTGCGTTTAACGTGTTTTCCACCAAGGGCTCGAATCCCGTATAGAAATTTTTCATCACATGTGTCCATTCGGCTTTGCCTTCCGCCACATCGTCGAATTTCTTTTCCACCTCTGCCGTGAAGTTATAGTCCATGATTTCCGGAAAGTATTGCTGCAGGAAGTCGGTGACAACAATGCCGATGTCTGCGGGTAGCAGTTTTCCCCGTTCGGTTCCGATGCGGCAGGTTTTTACCTGTTCCGTAATCTGATTCTCTTTCAGCATCAATATGGTCTGCTCCCGTTCGTCTCCCTGTTTATCTCCTTTGGTTACGTACCCGCGTTGCTGGATGGTGCTGATGGTGGGAGCATAGGTGGAAGGTCGGCCGATGCCGAGTTCTTCCAGTTTGCGTACGAGGCTGGCTTCGTTGTATCGGGCCGGCCGTTGCGTGAACCGTTGCTGAGCCTGGATTTCCTTGCGCTCCAGTGTCTGGCCTTTGAGCAACGGCGGAAGCAACCGGCTTTCGTCTTCCGGCTCGGTTTCTTCTTCGCGGGTTTCCCGATAGACTTTCAGGAAACCGTCGAATTTGATGACTTCGCCGCTTGCGATAAACTGGGCTTTCTGACCGTCTATGCAGATGGTGGCCGTTGTCTTTTCCAGTTCGGCATCCGCCATCTGCGAAGCGATGGTGCGTTTCCATATCAGGTCGTATAACTTACGTTCCTGAGGAGTGCCGTCGATTTCGCTTTTGTCCATATAGGTGGGGCGTATGGCTTCGTGAGCCTCTTGCGCGCCTTTGGTTTTCGTATGGTACTGGCGGCTTTTCACATAGTTCTCTCCCATCGTCTCCGTAATAACCTTTGTACTGGCGTTGATACAGAGGGAGGACAGGTTGACAGAGTCAGTACGCATGTAAGTGATGCGTCCGGACTCGTAAAGTTTTTGAGCGATTCTCATGGTCTGTGCAACCGTGAGCCCCAATTTGTGGGCGGCTTCCTGTTGCAGGGTGGAAGTCGTGAACGGAGCGGCCGGAGTCCGTCTCTGGGGACGGGTGGCGATTTCTTCTATGCGGTAGCCGGCCGTTTTGCAGGCTTCCAGAAAGGCTTCTGCTTCCTCCTTGGTCTTGAATCTCTGGTTCAGTTCGGCTTTCAGTTCGGACGTACCTCCGGAGGTCTGTCCGACGGAGAAAACACCGGTGATACGGTAGCTTTCCTCGCTTTTGAACTGCTGTATCTCACGCTCACGCTCCACAATGAGCCGTACGGCCACGCTTTGGACACGCCCGGCGGACAAGGCCGGTTTGACCTTTTTCCACAATACGGGAGAGAGTTTGAAACCGACAATGCGGTCCAGCACACGTCTGGCCTGCTGGGCGTTGACTAAGTTCAGGTCAATCTCTCTCGGGTGTTTTATGGCCGACAGTATGGCCGGTTTTGTTATTTCATGAAATACGATGCGCTTTGTCTTTTCCGGATTCAGGCCCAATACTTCGTACAGATGCCAGGATATGGCTTCTCCTTCCCGGTCCTCATCGGAAGCCAGCCATACGGTGGTGGCTTTGTCGGCCTGGGTCTTCAGTTCGTTTACCAGTTTGCTCTTCTCTGCCGGGATTTCATATTGGGGGGTGAATGTATCGGTGTCGATACTGAATGTTCTTTTCTTCAAATCGCGGATGTGTCCGTAGCTTGACAATACTTTGTAGTCGTCTCCCAGAAACTTTTCTATGGTTTTGGCTTTGGCGGGGGACTCTACAATAACAAGGTTCCTTTGCATCGTTTTTTATAGCTTTTATGTATATTTGGGCGCAAAAGTAGAAAAAAAAACGTTGTACACCTTATTATATGGAAGTTTTTTTGAATGTGTCTTGGGCAGAGGCTTCCTGTCTCCGTATAACGGTCATTCCCCGGACAGCCATTTTTCAATGCCGGCGCGTATGGAGTCCAGGCCGAACAGGGATGGCACGATGTCCTTTTTAGGCATCCAGAAGACTTCGGCCGCGTCGTCCATTGCTTTTATCCGGAGTTCGTCCGCGACACGGCAGCGGAAGAACATGTCGACCGTGTGAACGAGGAAATCCGAGTAGCGGTATGTGTTCGGCAGTGAGAACAGGAAAGATGTGTCTGTCACCGTAAGTCCGGTTTCTTCTTTTACTTCGCGAGCGACTCCTTCTTCGCCGGTTTCAAAGCGGTCGCAGAACCCGCCGGGCAAATCCAGTGTTCCCTTGGCCGGCTCTTTGGCACGCCTGCACACTAACAGTTCATCGCGCCGGTTGGTGATGATCGCTACCGTAGCTGCGCTGGGATTGAAGTAATAGACGAAACCGCATGTCTCGCAGCGTTTGGATCTTTCGTCGTGAATGACAAAACGCCCGGAACCGCAACGGGGGCAGAAATGAAAGGAATCGAAAGGATGTTCGAGGGTCATAGTAGTCCGATGGATGGTTATGAATGCCAAAAATACGAAAAAGAAGCGTTATCCCTTATATGAAAGTGTGCTTTTTCATGGAAGGCTGTCTAATTGGGAGGGATTTTATTAAAAAATCATATTCCGTAATAGAATATTGAATGTTTTTATTATTTTTGTCGAAACTTAAAAGGTGGACAGTATGATTGAAAATTTTACCACATGGTTCGGTTCCATGGAAACATTACTACAGTTCTATTGGGTGTGCGCGTTGATAAGTTCCGCGCTGTTTCTTATTCAGATGGTGCTGATGATTACGGGTATGGATTTTTCGGATGTGGATATAGATCTGGATACGCCTGATGTATACAGCGGTTTTTCGCTGGTGTCCATAAAGAGTCTCATTACATTCTTTCTGGGGCTGGGCTGGGCCGGTGTCAGTTTTTGGGAAGATATCCAGGATCGTATGTTGCTCGGACTTATCGCTGTGCTTGTCGGAGTGGTATTCATGCTGGTTTTCTTTTTCACGTTGAAACTGGTGCTGAAACTGGAGCATGAAGGAAATTACGACCTTGCAGACTGTATCGGAAAGATTGTGGATGTATATGTGTCTGTGCCGGAGGGTAAAACAGGCATGGGTAAAGTGCAGATTAGCCTGAACGGTTCCGTCCTGGAATTTAATGCGCTGACAGAAGGGGCGCGTCTGAGTACTGGGCAGAAGGCGCGTGTGAAGGAAATTGTCAACAGCGACACCTTGCTGGTAGAGCCGGTCTGACGGTATGAATTGATTTATAATGATTTTATTTTAAATGGATGTAGTATGGAAATGTTAACGATTCCGGTAGTGGGAGTGGTGATTATCATCGCGGTACTGCTGATGGTAGCCAACCGTTACCGTCGTTGTCCTTCGGACAAGATTCTGGTGATTTACGGTAGTACGATGAACAAAGGTTCGGCCAAGTGCGTGCACGGCGGCGGTAAGTTTGTCTGGCCTGTGATACAGGATTACGCATACCTGAGCCTGACGCCTATCAGCATCGATGCGAATCTGACCAATGCGCTGAGCAAGCAGAATATCCGCGTGGATGTTCCCTGCCGTTTTACGGTAGCCATCTCTACCGATCCTGAAAGCATGACGGCGGCGGCGGAACGTTTGCTGGGACAGACGGCCGGACAGATTCAGGACCTGGCCCGTGATATATTGTTCGGTCAGTTGCGTCTGGTGATTGCCACTATGAGCATCGAGGAAATCAACAGCGACCGTGACAAATTTCTGGACAACATATCAAAGAATGTGGAAGTGGAGCTGAAGAAAGTTGGTTTGCGTCTGATTAACGTAAACGTAACGGATATCACGGACGAGAGCGGTTATATCGAGGCTTTGGGTAAGGAAGCTGCGGCTAAGGCTATCAATGAGGCCAAGGTGAGTGTGGCGGAACAGGAGAAGAATGGAGAAATCGGTAAGGCGGAAGCGATGAAGGAAACGCGTATCCGTACTTCCGAGGCCAATGCCATCGCCGTGAAGGGTGAGAACGAGGCCAAGGTGGCGATTGCCAATTCCGAGGCCTTCCGTCGTGAGAAGGAAGCCGAGGCACAGCGCGTGGCCGTATCTGCCGAGAAGGTGCAGCAGGCAAAGGCCATGGCCGACGCTTATGCCGCAGAACGGGAAGCCGAGCTGGCGCGTGCCGAGCGTGAACGTTCCACCGAATATGCCAATGTGATTGTGCCGCAGGAAATAGAAAAACAGCGTCGTATCATCGAGGCGGAAGCTGAAGCGGAGAAGTTGCGTGTGAATGCAAAAGGCGAGGCGGATGCCATTTATGCCAAGATGGAGGCTGAGGCAAAAGGTTTGTTCGAAGTACTTACCAAGCAGGCCGCCGGTTACGACAAGATGGTGCAGGCTGCCGGAGGCGATGCGAACAAGGCTTATATGCTTCTGTTGCTTGAGAAACTTCCGGAACTGGTCAAGACACAGGTGGAAGCTGTCAAGGGTATCAATATCGATCACGTGACTGTCTGGGACAGTGGAGCGGAAGGAGCCAACGGAAAGGGTTCGACAGCCGGTTTCGTGTCCGGACTGATGAAATCCGTGCCTCCTTTGAACGAACTGTTTGATATGGCCGGGTTGAACCTGCCGGAATATCTGGCGAAGAGAAAAGCGGAAGAGCCGACTGTGGCCGAAGAGATTACAGAGGGAAAGAAGTAACAGGCGCGAGACCTGTTTTTTAAAGGGAAAAGATGCCCGGTCATTTGTTGTCCGGGTATTTTTTTGTCTGAAAGAATGGTTTATTTATGATTATGAGCACAATTTTTAGCAAATATAAGGAGCAATATAAGCAGAATCTGAAGTTGGCATTCCCCGTAGTGCTGACTCAGCTCGGGCAGATATTCACACAAGTGGTTGACAACCTTATGGTGGGTCGCTATGGGGACAATGCTTCCGAGCCGCTGGCGGCTGTTTCGTTCGGTGGTTCTGTCGCGCTGATTCTTTTTTTTGCGGCCATTGGCATGGCATTGGGGCTTACGCCGCTTATAGGCGAACTGTATGTACAGTCGGACCGTAAGCGCTCGTCCGTCCTGTTGCAGAACGCGGTGTTGTTTTATGTGCTGCTCGGTGTACTGATTTCTGTCGTGCAGTATGTTTCCATTCCGCTGATGTACAGGATGGGGCAGCCGGAAGACGTTGTGGAGATGGCCATTCCCTATTATCGTATGTTGATTGTGAGCATGCCCTTTGTCATGCTGTTCTTCGCGTTTAAACAGTTTCTCGAGGGAGTGGGAAATACGAAGGTGGAACTTGCGGTGACCATCGTAGCGAATCTGGCTAATTGTGTGTTCAACTATGTCTTTATTTACGGTCGTATGGGATTCGGCGAGATGGGAGTGACGGGAGCCGGTCTTGGGACCTTGTTGTCGCGTATCATAGCGGCGGTGCTGATTGTGGGTTATTTTGTGTGGCGGCTCGACTACCGTTCCTATCTGAAAGACTTTTCCATGCGTCATTTCTCGTTCGGTGCCGTCCGTCGTCTGTTGTCCATGGGACTGCCTATTTCGGCGCAGATGTTTCTGGAATCGTCTGCTTTTATCGGCACGAGTATTATGATGGGATGGCTGGGCAAGGAGGCCATGAGCGCTAATCAGATAACGGGCACGATGAGTAACAGTGCTTTCATGATAGTGCTTTCCATAGGTGCTGCCACGACCATACGTACATCTCATTGCTACGGACGGCGTGACGTTCACGAGCTGTCTTTGGCGGTGAAGGCCTCCTATCATCTGGTGTTGGCATGGAATGCCTTTGCTGCCCTGGTGTTTGTGTCGTTGTGTGATTTTCTCCCGACTCTGTTTACGTCCAATGCGGAAGTTGTCGGCATTGCTTCCTCGCTTTTTGTTTTTGCGGCGCTGTTCCAGTTGTCCGATGGGTTGCAGAATGTTTCGGTGGGTGTGCTTCGTGGTATACAGGATGTAAAAATAATCATGCCCATTGCCTTTGTGGCTTATTGGCTGTTGAATCTTCCCGTAGGTTATCTGTTCGCCTTTGTTTTTGATATGGGGCCGGTGGGATTTTATGTGGGCTATATCGTCGGATTGTCTGTTGCGGCGATATTGCTTATTTCCCGCATCCGCAAGCGGATTCGTTTCTTGAAGGACTTTTTTCAATAAGGAGGCCGATTGATTAAAAAAAAGGCGGCCTTGCAGCAAATTTACTGCAAGGCCGCCGGTTTGTTGTTCTTCAGGGGAGGTCTTTATTCAGACCAGATTCCTTCCCATTCGTTGGAGTTGAATTCTCCGTCGTAACCGCTGTCACCCGGTAGAATACCGATATTATCGCCTCCCGGCGTCAGGGTGGAGGAGGCCAGCATGCCTTCCATTCTTACCGGCGTTACTTCGCATGCAGGTGCCGTATATGTCATCTTTTTCATGATTGTCTTATTTTAAATTATTCGATTACTTGTTTTTTGCCGTTCACAATGTAGATACCTTTCTGCAGGCCTTTTAACGTTTTGGCGTTGCGGAGTACCTGTACGCCGGAGAGCGTGTATGCGTCGAATGCTTCCGAAACAGTCGTATCGACCGTTGCAATGCCTGTCGTTTCGCCGTCAGAGAAGTTCAGTTTTACAGATTGTATGTCGGCCTGGGTGGTCGTGAAGTAGGCACGCGTGCCTTTCAGCGTAGAACCGGCTGCTCCTTTTGTGATCTTGTCCTCGCCGCCGATAGTGGCTACACCGTATTTGTTCTCCATGTCTGTCACAGCATCATACGTACCCGTAAAAGTGAAGTCGCCCTGTGTGATGCTTTTGGGGGCTTCGGCGGATAGGGTTACTGCATTGAACTCCTTGCCGGATTCTGTTGCCGTGGGGCAGTAGAGCAGATACGGAGTGTTGGCTTCCATGATGTCCACTTTCGTGAAGTTCAGGCCGTTGGCGTCACAACTGCTGAAACTTTGCGCGACGGCGCCCTCGCAGATACTTTCGGGTTGGATGGCGAAAGGCAGGCATACCGTATTCCAGCCGGCGTTGAACACGCGGTCCAGCGTTACATTATACAGACCGCTGAGGCTGGCGTCGTAGCCGTCTTCCGATACTACGGCAATGGCTTCCAGCGTACTCTCTATCGCGGCCGTTCCGTTTTCTTTGAAGTCTACGGTCGTTTCATAGGTTGTGTATCCTTCCCTGGTTATGGCCACGTTGAATTCTTCGGCTCCGGCACCGTCTATGGTGATAGAGGCCTGGCCGTTTTCATCTGTTGTGGCGATATTTTTTCCGTCGATTGTTACCTGGGCATCCTGCAAGGGCTGGCCTTCCGCGTCGGTGACGGAGATGCTGAGTTCGCCGGGGAGCTCGATTTTGAATTTTCCGTTGGTGTTTCCATAGAATCCGCCGTTTTCGTTTTCCCACATTGATGCTATGGTAAAGAGCAGTCCGCGCGTCGGGAACGTGATGGTGTTGTCGGTCAATTTTCCGTACTGCAGGGTGGAAACTATCCAGTCTCCGTCTTCGGCGTCCCATTGTATGCCAAGCGGGCTGTCTTTGATTACGACCTTTGTCGGATCGGTCGCATTGATGTTGACAAAGTGATCGTGGCCGGCGTGTATGTCTTCTTCGTCCGCGAACAGGGAGTTTTCTCCGTAAAGGTTCACCAGTCTGTAGGTTCCGGGGGCAGACGCGAGTTCCTGCACTTCTACGCCCCATTGGGTGCCGGCATATTGGTTCAGACCGGAATATGCACCATAGACGATGTCATCGGAATAACGCGCATAGCCCTTTGAAATCCAGCCGTTGTTGCTATAGTCCTGCACGAAAAACCATTTGAAAGCTCCTTCTACGAATTTTCCGGCGGCGTCCACCGAGACGACGAACAACGTATAGATGCCCGGCGCTGCAGTGGAGAGATTGAATATGTAATCATCTCCGGATGTAATCGTGCTGGTCAGGCTTGCCACATATTCAAAGTTTGCGGTGCTTCCGGTATATTGCCCTGCTAAGAGCAGGTATTTGGCGGAAGCGGCAGATGCTCCGATTTCCACTCCGAAGGGAATCACGTTGTCACCCGTGCAGGATTGTGCCATGGAGATGGCGACGGAGTAGTCTCCTTCCGGTGCTTTTTGCCAGGCCATTTCGTAGCCCATCCAGAACCATCCCACGCCATTGACACCTACGCCGATAAAAGCGGATGTGTCAAATACGAAGGCACTCCCGTCCCAAGTCGCCGAGAAAGCATCCGGTTTGGCGGTTCCTGCCGATGTCCAGCTTGTGAACTGAATATAGGCTCCTGCCTGATAAAGCGCCAGATTCTGAGGAGTGAAAGTCAGTGTCCCGGTTTCGGCATCGTATGTTCCGTCTACGGTATAAGTGCCTTGCAACCCGCTTACCGTGATTTCCGTATCGGATTTCTTGGAAAAGCTGATCTTAGTGCCGGATTTGTCGTTCCCGTTCAATACATTTATGTACTTTAGGGTGTAGTCTCCCACGAGTTCGTCGATTGTCGGGTTGACGGCATCCACGGCGCGGGGCTTTACCGTATTGGATGCTTTCAGTGCGGGGCGGACGGGGGATAGCGTCCGGTTCAGCAGTTCCTGCTTCTTTTCTACCCTTTCTAATTTGTGCTCTACAGGTTTGGCTGTGGAAAGGTCTTTTTCGGAACGGGTTACCACAGAGGGAATGGCCGTTTTTGCACTTCCCTGTCTCGCGAATGCCTTAGGACTCTGTGCCAGCACCGTTCCGGCGGCAAAAAGAGTCGTAAGAGTTAGAATAAACAACTTTTTCATAACAAAACTTTTTTAATATCCTAATTAGAGGATGGTGTTATTATTTATCTATATTAATATATTTTCGGCAAAGGTAACATAAATATTGTATAAAGTGCAAATAAATGGCAATAAAATATGAAAAATAGTATAATTATGGTATTCTGTTATTGAAAGGCGTGTTTTCTTTTTAAGTTGTTTTATTGCTGTAATAGTCTGTTGTGAATTGTGTGGAATTGCATGAAGATGTTTTTTGTCGCCTTTGTGAAAAAGGTAATGTGTGAACTGCTTATTATTATCACCTATCTGATGGATAACGGGGGGCTGGCAGGAGCATAAACAAACGGGTCTACTGCCCCCAGGTCAATGAGTAAGGATGGACGAAAAAAAGAGGACTCTCGCAGTGAGAATCCTCTTTTCAGTACCCAGACCCGGGATCGAACCGGGATGGGTTGCCCCACTGGTGTTTGAGACCAGCGCGTCTACCGATTCCGCCATCTGGGCGCATTCTTTCGATTGCGATGCAAAGGTATGATTTCTTTTGGAAACAGCCAAATATTTATTCTCTTTTTTATAAATCGGCGGACCGGAGAGCCGTTTTAATGGAAAGAAATAAAGGGAGATCCTCCTTTTTGTAGCTTTTTGACTAAAATTAATCGATTTGTTTTTGTTGGGGTCGTAAAAACGGGTTATCTTAGCGCGGAAGATTTGTTAATGGGAATATTATGAATACAACCAATCGGGAATATTGTGTTATTTTGGCCGGCGGCATTGGCGGGCGTTTATGGCCGGTGAGCCGTAAGGAGAAGCCAAAGCAATTTCTGGATTTCTTCGGATGCGGGCGTACGTTGCTGCAACAAACGTATGAGCGCTTTGCCGCATTTATGGATCCTTCTCATATATATGTATCTACGAATGTGGAATATATCGGATGGGTGGAAGAACAGCTTCCTCAGATTACCCGTTCGCAGATCCTGGCGGAGCCTATCCGGCGCAATACGTTACCCAGTATAGCGTGGGCAACCTTGCATATCTACAGGATTTGTCCCGAGGCCAACATCGTGGTGACACCGGCGGACCAGTTGATCCTGAACGAAGAGGCTTTCGCCCGTGATGTCATGAACGGTTTGAAATTTGTATCCTCCAGTTCAGCTTTGCTCACGATGGGGGTAAAACCGTCACGCCCGGATGTCGGTTATGGGTATATACAGGCCGGCGAGGTCGTGGAAGGAACACCTATATATAAGGTGAAATCATTTACGGAAAAACCGGCGATGGATTTTGCCCGGATGTTTGTTGACAGCGGTGAATTTTATTGGAACACGGGACTGTTTCTCTGGAATGCCCGGACGATGATACAGTCGATCTGCGATCTGGTGCCCGATTATATGATGGAGATTGCAGGGTGGGCGAATGGAGACAATGGGAAGGATGTGGATTATGCGCTTGAACATTTTGTCTCGTTGCCTAATCTTTCGCTGGATTACGGTATTTTGGAACGTAGTCGGGATGTGTTTGTGCAGGTATGCAATTTTGGATGGGCTGATTTCGGAAACTGGCATTCCATGCATGATGATATTCCTCACGATGCGGAGGGGAATGTATTGCTCAATACGAAGGCCATGCTGTATAATAGCAAAAACAATGTAGTCTGCCTGCCGGAAGGGCGTATCGCTGTTATTGACGGCTTGCAGGGTTTTGTCGTGGCCGAAGAGGGTAATGTATTGATGATATGTCCGAAGGATGATTCGGCGGCCTTGCGTCGTCTGATGACGGATGCCCAGATGAGGTTGGGCGAGGAGTTTTCCTGAACCGGATAGTCCGGTGGATAATTAAAGGCCTGCGGGATTGCATCACAGAATGTTTCGATGCAATCCCGCAGACTGTTCTATTGATGTATAATGAGTCGTCTTACTTAAAGTGTGCGGCGATGGCTTGTGCTGTTTCCTGAAACTCTTCTTTTGTGAATGCCAGTTTGGAGTTGTTGAACAGCATGTCCCGTTCGCTTTGCATCGGGATGAGGTGGATATGTGCATGAGGGACTTCCAGTCCCAATACGGCTTGTCCGACCTTGACGCAGGGGAAAGCGGCTTTGATGGCAACAGCGACCTGTTTGGCGAAAATCTGCATTTCGGCCAGTTCTTCGTCTTCCAGATCAAAGAAATAGTCCACTTCCCTTTTAGGTATCACCAGCGTGTGTCCCTTGACCAAAGGGTTTATGTCCAGAAAAGCGTAGAACTTATCGTTTTCTGCACATTTGTAGCTAGGGATTTCGCCGGATGCGATTTTGCTGAAAATGGTTGCCATGATATGTATGTTATTCGTATGAAATATTAATAATCTTCAGCTGGATGGTGCCTTGCGGAATTTTGATTTCGGCCACATCTCCTACCTTTTTACCCAACAGTCCCTGGGCAATCGGAGTCTGTACGGAAATCTTTCCCTCGCGCAGGTTTGCTTCTGTCTCAGACACGATGGTATACGTCATCTTCATGTTCGTCTTGATGTTCTGCATCTCCACTTTTGAAAGAATCTGTACGGTATCGGTTTGCAGTTTTGAAGTATCGATGATTTTTGCATCGCCGATGACTGCCTTCAGCTGGTTGATTTTCATCTCCAGCATGGCCTGATGCTCTTTAGCGGCATCATATTCTGAATTTTCACTCAGGTCCCCTTTATCACGCGCTTCCGCTATTGCGGCCGATGCAGCGGGGCGTTGTACCGTTTCCATTTCTCGCAACTGGGCTACAAGTTTGTCGTAGCCTTCTTGTGACATATATGCCATAATAACCTCCTTAATTATAATGTTTTTTATAGGGCGATATTAAAAACAAAAGAATTCCGGCATAAATTACCGGAACCCTTTGCCCTAAATGTTCGTTGCAAAGATAGCGCTTAATTTTTATAAAACAAATGTTTCTGCGAAAAATAGTCCTATTTAACTTATAGCAGCTGTTCGATGGCCTGTTTTAAGTCCGGAATATCTTTGTTTCTTGCCTGCAGGTCGTTGTTCCGGTCTATCAGGAAATAGGTGGGTAATGTTTCCAGCTGATACAGCTGCGTGTATGTCGATTTGAGGCTTTCCTCGTCGTGTACGCATGTCCAGGGAAGATGTTCGCAGGAAGTTTTCCAGAAGTGGGCGTCGGTGTCCAGTGACACCTGGTAGATGTCGAATCCCCGTGCGGAATATCGGTTGTACAGGTCGCGTAATTCCAGTATTCTCTCCTGGGAATAGGGGGCGGCAAAGACGGTAAAGTCAAGCAGAACCACTTTCCCTTTCAGATCGGACAAGCGGCGTGTGTCGCCTTTGATGTCCGGCAGGCTGATGTCGATGATGCCGGTTTCGGTGATTTTCTCGGCGTCTACCTCCAATTGTCTGACTTGGGGACGGCGGGTGTTCTGTTGTCCTTGTAAGGCGATGTTTCGAAGGTTCCGGGTGCGTTGGGCGTCGGGATAATGCAGTTCCCATGCCGTGGCGACAGCGGTGAACCATTTTACGTCCTCGGCATCATTGACGGGGTTAAACAACATAGTTCCGTTGATGGACTGGAACAGTGCGAAATAAGAAGCGGGCGATGCCGGATTCGGAGCAACAAACTCCTTTTTGATGCATTCTTTGTAATCTGTGACCAACCGGTCGATCAGGCGTGCCTGCTCTCCTACTGTAAGTCCGCGGTTCTGGCTGATGGCTGTGATTTGTTTCTGTAAATCAGCCTGTAGCAGGGTCAGTGTGCGGAGAGTGTCGCATAATGGAGAGCCTTCGGTTTGATATTCCGTTGCCATGGATGGATAAGAAGCTTGCACGACAACCGTCTCCGTGGAGTCGATGCCTAAATGGATGACTTTGTTCTTGATCCTGAGCCGGTAGAATTCAGGGGCAGACGGACGTTCACCTTTGAATGCGAATTGTCCGGATGCGTCGAGGCGGATGGAATCGAGAACGGTTATTCCGTCCAGCCCGAGTGCTTCAAACAGCAATATGCTGTCGGCGGCGTCTGTCAGATTTCCTTTTAGGATGAAATGGTCGCCGGATTCGTTGCAGGCAGTAAACAGGAATATGACGGCAGACAACCAATATGTGATTCTTTTCATGCGCGTTTAATTTGATCAAGTGACAAAGATACGCCATTTTTTATCTCTCTGTATAACCGGAATGCGTGTATTTGTAAAAAAGGGCTTATTATAATGTTTTTTAATGGGGCTATCACCTGATGAATCAATAATTATATGTAAATTTGCCCGATTATTGATGTATTTTTTAAGAAATTAGATGAACGTAATTAAAAAGACCGTCGAATTGCCTGATGGAAGAACCATCAGCATCGAGACCGGGAAACTGGCCAAGCAGGCGGATGGAGCTGTTATGCTTACCATGGGTAACACCATGCTCCTGGCTACTGTTTGTGCGGCCAAAGACGCCGTTCCCGGAACAGATTTTATGCCTTTACAGGTAGAGTACAGAGAGAAATATGCCGCTGCGGGTCGTTTCCCCGGTGGATTCACCAAGCGTGAGGGAAAAGCCTCGGACAATGAAATTCTCACTTGCCGTCTGGTGGACCGTGCGCTTCGTCCTCTTTTCCCGGGAAACTTCCATGCTGAAGTATATGTAAATGTGATATTGTATTCGGCGGACGGTGTGGACATGCCGGATGCTTTGGCCGGTTTTGCCGCATCCTCGGCACTGGCTGTTTCCGACATTCCTTTTGACGGCCCGATTTCGGAAGTCCGTGTTGCCCGTGTCAATGGCGAATATATCGTAAATCCCACGTTCCAGCAACTGGAGAATGCCGACATGGATATTATGGTAGGCGCTACGGAAGAAAACATCATGATGGTGGAAGGAGAGATGAAAGAAGTTTCGGAGCAGGATCTGCTGGAAGCCCTGAAAGTCGCTCACGAAGCCATCAAGCCGATGTGCCGTCTGCAGAAAGAATTGTCCAAGGAACTGGGTAAAGATGTGAAGCGCGAATATTGTCACGAGGTGAACGATGAGGAACTGCGCGAAGAATGCCGCAAGGCCTGCTATGACAAGGCGTATGCCATTGCCAGCGAGGGAAGCCGTGACAAGCATGCCCGTGAGGACGCTTTCGTTGCTGTCCGCGAAGACTACAAGACGGCCTATGTGGAGGCTCATCCGGAACTTTCGGAAGATGAACTGGCGGAGAAAGTGGCTCTTATCGACCGTTATTACCATGATGTAGAGCGTGATGCCATGCGCCGTTGCGTATTGGATGAGGGCAAGCGTCTCGACGGTCGCGCCACGACGGAAATCCGTCCTATCTGGTGCGAGGTGAATCCTTTGCCGGGTCCTCACGGTTCGTCTATCTTTACGCGTGGTGAGACTCAGTCTCTGTCGACATGTACGCTGGGAACGAAACTCGACGAGAAGATTGTGGACGATGTGCTCGACCAAAGCAAGATGCGCTTTCTGTTGCACTACAACTTCCCTCCGTTCTCTACGGGTGAAGCCAAGGCGCAGCGTGGTGTAGGCCGTCGTGAAATCGGTCACGGCCATTTGGCATGGCGCGCGCTCAAGGGACAGATTCCCGCAGATTATCCTTATACGATTCGTCTGGTATCCGATATCCTGGAGTCCAACGGTTCCTCTTCCATGGCTACGGTATGTGCCGGAACTTTGGCACTGATGGATGCCGGTGTGCCCATTGCGAAGCCCGTCAGCGGTATTGCCATGGGACTTATCAAGAATCCGGGTGAAGACAAATACGCCGTGTTGTCCGATATCCTGGGCGATGAAGATCACTTGGGTGACATGGACTTCAAGACGACCGGTACGAAAGACGGTCTGACTGCAACGCAGATGGATATCAAGTGCGACGGTCTGAGTTATGAGATTCTGGAAAAAGCCCTGATGCAGGCAAAGGCCGGTCGTGAGCATATTCTTGGAAAGATTACCGAGTGCATGTCCGAACCTCGTCCTGAATTGAAACCGCACGTGCCGCGTATCGAACAGATTACGATACCGAAAGAATTCATCGGTGCGGTTATCGGTCCGGGTGGAAAGATTATCCAGGGAATACAGGAGGAGACGGGCGCTGTCATCACGATTGAGGAAATCGACGGTGTAGGTCGTGTACAGATCAGCGGTGCCGGCAAGGATATCATCGATGCAGCCATGGCCAAGATACGTGCCATTGTGGCTATTCCTGAGATTGGAGAAATCTACGAGGGTACCGTCCGCAGCATCATGCCTTACGGTGCATTTGTAGAGTTCATGCCGGGCAAGGATGGTTTGCTCCATATTTCCGAGATTGACTGGAAGCGTCTGGAGACGGTTGAAGAAGCCGGTTTGAAAGAAGGTGACAAGATACAGGTGAAACTGTTGGAGATTGATCCGAAGACCGGTAAGTTTAAGCTGTCACGCCGTGTGTTGCTCGAAAAACCGGAAGGCTATGTCGAGCGTCCGGCCCGCCGCGAGCGTCCCGAGAGAGGGGAGCGTCGTGAACGCCGTCCGCGTCCGGAATCTTCTCGCGAGGAATAATATACCGAACGGAAGTTCTTATATAAATAAAGTATATATCCCGTCTGTCTGGCAGGCGGGATATATTTTTATGGTAGAATATATCTTTGTTGCAGTTGTGGGTTTACGCTTGATAAGAATAAAATCCATGTTCTTCGTTAAAGAATCTATTTGATGGTTATAACGGATGTGTTTATTTTGCATTGTCTATTAAAAATATTCTTATGCAACAGAAACAAGGTTATTTATGGCTTATCTGCTGGGTGTCGGCTATGGGCGGGTTGCTTTTCGGTTACGACTGGGTAGTGATAGGCGGGGCTAAGATTTTTTACGAGCCTTTTTTTGCGATAGAACAGTCGGCGGCTTTGCGAGGCTGGGCCATGAGCAGCGCACTGGTAGGTTGTTTGGCCGGAGCGTTGTTCTCGGGACGTTGGAGCGACCGTTACGGGCGGAAGAAAATGTTGATTATAGCATCCTTCCTGTTCTCTCTCTCAGCCTACGGTACTGGTGCGGCAGACAGTTTTTCGTGGTTCGTGTTTTATCGCATTGTGGGTGGTGTGGGAATCGGAATCGCTTCCAATATATCGCCGGTGTACATCGCCGAAGTGTCGCCGGCTTGTGTGCGCGGGCGTCTGGTCTCACTAAACCAGCTCACTATTGTGGCTGGCATTCTATTGGCCCAGTTGGCCAACTGGCAGATTGGCAACTGGTATGCAGGTGATGCAGGCATGTTCAATGCCGAAAGTACGGAGTGGGGATGGCGCTGGATGTTCTGGGCTGAATTGGTACCGGCATTGCTGTTCTTTGTCCTTTCCTTCGTGATTCCCGAGAGTCCGCGCTGGTTGTCATCGGTGGGCCGGAGCAAAGAAGCCGTCCATATTCTGGCGCGTATCGGTGGCGGGGCGTATGCCGTGAACACATTGCGGGAGTTGGAACAGCTGTCACCGGATATGTCGGAAGTCAGTGGGACCAGATCGCTTTTCAGCAAAGAATTGCGCGGCGTACTGCTGATAGGCTTTGTTCTTGCGGTGTTTCAGCAGTGGTGTGGTATCAACGTCATTTTCAACTACGCGCATGAAATATTTTCGGCCGCCGGCTACGAAGTGTCAGACGTGCTGATGAACATCGTCGTTACCGGTTGCACGAATGTGGTATTCACGTTTGTGGCCATCTACACGGTAGACCGCTGGGGACGTCGCACCCTGATGCTGTTCGGTTCCAGCGCGCTTGCACTGATTTACCTCTGCATGGGTTGCGGCTATTGCTGGGGACTGGGCGGATGGCCCATGTTGTGCCTGGTGATGCTGGCCATTGCCGGCTATGCCATGTCACTGGCGCCGGTGGTCTGGGTGGTTCTGTCCGAGATATTCCCCGTAAAGGTACGCGGCGCTGCAATGGCTCTTTCCACCTTTGCCTTGTGGGCGGCCTGCTTTGTGCTGACCTATACTTTCCCGTTGCTCAACGAGCTACTGGGGGCTGCAGGAACATTCTGGCTGTATGGCGGCATTTGTCTGGCCGGATTCCTTTTTATCCGCAGGAACTTGCCCGAGACGAAGGGGAAGACTCTGGAAGAAATAGAAAAAGAATTGATCAGAAAATAGAATAAGACAATGATGACGAGGGTAAAGGTCTGGGAAGAAGAAATCAGCATACCGACTTACGGAACCGGTCGGCCGGAGAAGAATCCGATGTTTCTGGAAAAGCGTGTTTATCAGGGTAGCAGTGGAGTGGTATATCCTTATCCGGTGATTGAAAAGATAGAAGACGCCTGTGAGGACAAGATTTACCGGGCGGTTTGGTTGGAGAATGAGTACATCCGGGTGATGATACTGCCCGAGTTGGGCGGACGCGTACAGATGGCCTACGACAAACTGAAAGAGCGGCATTTTATTTACTATAACCACGTAGTGAAGCCTGCATTGGTGGGACTGACCGGGCCCTGGATTTCGGGCGGTATAGAGTTCAACTGGCCGCAACACCATCGCCCGAGTACCTTTCTGCCGGTGGACTATAGCATAGAGCAACTGCCCGATGGCGGTGCTGCCGTGTGGGTGAGCGAGCGCGAACGTATGTTCGGTCAGAAGGGAACGGCCGGCTTTGTGCTGCGTCCGGGCAAGGCCCGGTTGGAAATACAGGGAAAGGTGGCCAATCCCACGCCGCTACCGCAAACTTTCCTTTGGTGGGCCAATCCTGCCGTGGCGGTGAACGATCATTATCAGTCGGTGTTCCCGTCGGATGTGAATGCCGTATTCGACCACGGCAAGCGCGACGTCTCCCGTTATCCCATCGCTACCGGGACGTATTATAAGATGGATTATTCGGCGGGCGTGGACATTTCCCGTTACAAGAATATTCCTGTGCCTACCTCGTACATGGCCATCCGGTCGAAGTATGATTTCGTGGGCGGTTACGAGAATGATACCCGGGCCGGCGTGCTTCATGTGGCCAATCACCACGTTTCGCCCGGAAAGAAGCAATGGACATGGGGCAACGGCGACTTCGGCCAGGCGTGGGATCGCAATCTCACCGACACCGACGGCCCGTACATCGAGTTGATGACCGGCGTATACACCGACAATCAGCCTGACTTCGCCTGGCTGCAACCTTACGAGGAAAAGACCTTCACACAATACTTCATGCCCTATCGCGAACTGGGCGTAGTGAAAAACGCGACTGCCGACCTGCTGATGAATTTAGTGGCCGAGGACGGAAGTTGTCGTCTGAAGGTATTCGCTACTTCAAGGCAGGACAACTTGCGTATCGTGGTAAAAGAGGATGGCGACGTGTGCTGGGAACAGGTGTGCTGCCTGTCACCTGAGAATCTGCTCGACACCGAGGTGCCCGTGCAGGCGGTAGGCCGGGCATCGGTGTGCATATATGCCGCCGACGGGCGTGAGGCGTTGTGCTGGCAGGCCGAGGATAACAGCGGACGCGAAGTGCCCGAACCGGCCCGTGCAGCCCTGCCTCCTGCGGATATCCGTACGGTGGAGGAACTTTATCTGAATGGGCTGCACCTGGAACAATACCGCCATGCCACGTATTGTCCGACCGATTATTACGAGGAAGGATTGCGACGTGATGCCAAGGATGCCCGCTGCAACAACGCGATGGGACTGTGGTATATCCGCAAGGGGAGGTTTGCCAAAGCGGAGCCGTATCTGCGACAGGCCATCCGCACGTTGACCCAGCGTAATCCCAATCCCTACGACGGTGAGCCTTACTATAATTTAGGCCTGGCGCTTAAATACCAGGGAAAGTCTGATGAGGCTTATGCCGCTTTCTACAAAGCCTGCTGGAACGCAGCTTGGCAGGATGCCGCTTATCTGGCTCTGGCTCAGTTGTCGGCTTGCGCCGGGCGTTGGGAGATTGCGCTCGAAGAAATAGGGAAATCTTTGTTACGCAATTGGCACAGCCTGCGTGCCCGGCACCTGAAGGCGATGGTGCTGCGTCGGTTGGGGCGCGGCGACGAAGCCTTGCAATGGATAGAAGACTCGTTGCGAATTGACACTTTCAACTACGGGTGCCGCTGGGAAAGATACTTGCTTACCGGTAGCGAAGCCGACCGCGACGAATTGGTCGGCCTGATGCGTCGCGGGGCTCCCGATTACGAGACATTGGTATTGGATTATGCCGCTGCCGGCGCATGGGAAGAAGCGTTGGGCGTGAGCCGGATGGCCATCGGGCTGAATATAGAGGAAAGTACGTTGCTTCATTACTATGAAACGTGGTGTCTGCTGAAGCTGCAACGCGACGGCGAAGCCCGGCGGGCCGGTGAGGAGGCTGAACGGATGCCTGCCGGTTGCTGTTTCCCGAACGCCTTGGAGGCCATCGAGGCATTACAGGCCGTTATCGGATTTCTGGGTCGGGCGCCTAAGGCCGGTTATTACCTGGGCAATTTATGGTACGACAAACGACAGTATGCCGAGGCCGTGGCTGCTTGGGAACAGTCTGCCGGGTGGGACGGCGCGTTCCCCACGGTGCTGCGCAATCTGGCGCTGGCTTATTTCAACAAGTGCGATCGCCGGGAAGAGGCTGTAGCCCTGCTGGAAAAAGCCTTTGCACTGGACACGACTGATACCCGTGTGCTGATGGAACTCGACCAGCTTTACAAGTGCCTGAATCGTCCGTATGAGGAGAGAATCCGTCTGCTGGAAACCTATATGGACACGGTGCTGAAGCGGGACGATTTATACCTGGAATACATTACGCTACAGAACCAGAAGGGGAATTACGACGAAGCGAGACGTCTGATAGATGTCCGCACGTTCCATCCCTGGGAAGGCGGCGAAGGCAAGGTGCCGGCGCAGTATCAGTTCTGTCGGCTCGAACAGGCCAAGGAACTGATGGGCGAGGGCCGGTACGAGGAAGCCTTGCGGCGGGTGGACGAATGCTTTGTGTATCCGCATCATCTGGGCGAGGGGAGGTTGCGTGGGGCTCAGGAGAACGATTTCCTATACTATAAAGGTTGCTTGTTTCAGGCACTGGGTCGGAACAACGAGGCGCACGGCCTGTTCGAACAGGCATCTGTCGGTCTGAGCGAGCCTGCCGCCGCCATGTACTACAACGACCAGAAGCCCGATAAGATTTTCTACCAGGGAATGGCGTTGCGCAGGCTGGGCCGCGAGTCCGAGGCGCGAGGTCGGTTCAACCGTCTGTTGAACTACGGCGAAGAACATCTGCACGACGAGTTTGTCATGGACTACTTTGCCGTATCGTTGCCAGACCTGCAGATATGGGAGGAGGATATGAACCGGAAGAACCGCATACATTGCCTTTATCTGATGGGCTTGGGCCATCTTGGTTTGGGTTGCCTTCCGGAGGCCGTATCCTGTCTGGCGGAAGCCGCCGCGCTGGATAGCAATCACTTGGGCGTGCAGGTACACTTGAGACAGGCGATTGAATTACTCAAAAAGAAATAGCATATGAGAAAATGGATGATTATGCCGCTGCTGAGTATGGCCGTATCTGGCCTATGGGCGGCGCAGGATGGAGCTGCGATAGACCTGTCGGGCATGTGGCGCTTTCAACTGGATCCGATGGGATTCGGACAGACGCCCGGTTCGGAATTGTACTTGGATAGGTTGGTAGAGACGATAATGCTTCCCGGTTCCACTGACCAGGGAGGCAAGGGAATCAAAAATAATGCCCGCTATGTGGACCGTCTGAGTCGTAAATTCGAATACATGGGAATGGCCTGGTATCAGCGAGAGTTCGTGATACCGGAAGACTGGGGCGGTAAAACGGTATGGCTGAAACTGGAACGTTGCCACTGGGAAACGACCGTGTATGTAGACGGTCAGTATGTGGGCAGTGGCGAGCGACTGAGTACACCGAATGAATTTGATCTGACGGCTTTTGTTGCGCCCGGTGTTCATACGCTGACGTTGTGCGTGGACAACCGTCTGAAGTACCCGATGGACCAATGGACACACGGAATTACCGAATACACGCAGACCAACTGGAACGGCGTGGTGGGAGAAATTTCGCTGACGGTTAAAGAGAAGATTTATTTGCAACAGGTGGATGTGTATCCCGATGTAACGGAAAAATCCGTTCGTGTGAAAGCTGTTTTTCCGCAATTAGGCAGCGGTCAGAAGGGAACATTGGCACTGAAAGTCCGCGATGCCTCCGGGGAGACGGTGGCCTCCCGTGTGATAGAGATCGACAGTCTGCTGACGAAAGACGGCATGGAGACGACTGTCGGTCTGGGCAAGAAGATAAACCAATGGAACGAGTTTACACCTTATTTATATACGTTGGATGCGGAGTTGCAGGTTGAGGGTCGGCAAGACACGAAAACCTTGCGCTTCGGAATGCGTCAGGTGGAACAGGGAGAGCATCACATTCGTCTGAACGGGCGGGATATCCATCTGAGAGGCGTGCTGGATTGTGCGGTGTTCCCGATAACGGGCTATCCGTCTACCGACGTGAAAGACTGGAAGCGTATTTTCCAGACCATCAGGTCGTACGGGATGAACCATGTGCGTTTCCACTCCTGGTGTCCGCCGGAAGCTGCTTTCGTAGCCGGTGACGAACTGGGGCTTTATCTGCAGGTAGAATTGCCGATGTGGATAAAAGACGTCGGCAAGTACCCCGGGCGCAGAGATTTCTTTGAGAACGAAATGTATGCGTTGCTTGATGCCTATGGCAACCACCCCTCATTCATACTGATGTGTAACGGTAATGAAAATGAAGGAAATTTCGAGGTTCTGGAAGACCTGGTGAAGAAGGGACGCGCTTACGACGATAGACATTTGTATTCGGCTTCGACGGCTCGCACGCATACGGCTTCCGACCAATATTATGTTTCCCATGTTACTTCGAAAGGAGGTATTACCGTATACGAAGGGGTGCCCTGGACCAACTGGGACAAGAACCGGGAGTCTATGATTGACGTGCCGGTCATAGCTCACGAAACAGGCCAGCGCTGCATGTATCCCGATTTTGCCGAAATGAGTAAATACACCGGTGTGCTGGAAGCTCGTAATTTCGAAGTGTTCCGTGAGCGGTTGGCGCGGAACGGCATGTTGCATCAGGCCGATGATTTTTTCAAAGCCACAGGAGCACACACGGTTCTTCAGTACAAGGAGGTGAATGAATCTCTTCTGCGTTCGTCCAGATCGGGAGGATTTCAGTTGCTGGGACTGGCTGACTTCCCGGGACAGGGCAGTGCTTTTGTTGGCATCCTGGATGCTTTTTGGGAAGATAAAGGGCTGGTAAGTCCCGAGAAATTTCGCGAGTCGTGTGCCCCTGTCGTATTGTTGGCCCGTCTGCCGAAGCGTACGTTCCGACCCGAGGAAACACTTGAGGTGGAAATCGACGTATATCATTTCGGCCCGGAGGCTCTGAAGGGGAAACGGGTGAACTGGACATTGTCGGACGAAGCTGGGCATGTGGTTGGCAAAGGGGCTTTGAAACAGAAAACAGTGGATCCCTCTACTGTGGATTCTCTGGGGCGGATAACCTGTCCGCTGGCTGCTGTGAAAGAAGCCTGCAAACTGACCTTGAGAGCAAAACTGGGAGACGTAAGAAACGAATGGGATATATGGGTATATCCTCAACCTGCCGACATACCGTCGGGTTTTGTGTGCCTAAAGGCATGGGACGAGACGGCCAGGGAAGCATTGGCTGTCGGGAAGAGCGTACTGTTGATTCCCGAAAAGCCGCAAGGACGGAGAACGCATTTTGCTAGCCACTTCTGGAACCCGATTATGTTCAACTGGGATCCGATGATTGTAGGAACGTTGATAGATGCCGCTCATCCGGCATTCAGGGATTTCCCGACGGCGAGCTACGCCGACTGGCAGTGGTGGGACGTATTGAATCACGCCACGGCTATGGAACTGACGGACCTGCACTGCCTGACTCCGGTTATTCAGAGTATTGATACGTATGAATACAACCGGAAACTGGGTATTGCTTTCGAGGCAAAGGTCGGTCGGGGGCGGTTGTTCGTACTATGTGTGGATGACGGACAGCAGACCACCGGGCTTCCGGCCATGCAGCAATTGCTTTATTCCGTGAGAAAGTATGTTGGTTCCGACCGTTTTGCACCGGCGGTCACGTTGCAGCCTTACGAGGTAGACGCTCTTTTTTCCAAGGGTCGTTCAGAGGGAGGAACCGGTCGTGCAGGAGCGGCGGTGATGCAACTGTTGAACCGGTGAAGGTAATTCGGTTCGGGAAAGTTGTCTGACTGAAGTTTGTCGGAGGAAAGCAGACTTTTCTCCGGTAAATTTTTGTTGTCGGTTGTTTGATGAAATGTTGCTGAACAAGTATATTTGCAATGCCGGTTAACATCCAGAATGCATGATAAAACGCAAAGACGGTTTTTCGGGAGAAAGGGCTATTGTATTGCCCGATTCTGTAATCAAAGAAATGGAGAGACATCCGTTGGCTTCAGCCTTGTATATCACGGATATGGGCTATTATCCGCAGGCTCTGTATCACTATCGGGAAAGGGATGCGGCCATCCCCCAGCATGTATTCATTTATTGTACGGCGGGCAAGGGGTGGTTTGAGATAAACGGAATGCGTCATACGGTAGAGCAGGAGCAGTGTTTTGTTTTGCCGGCGGGTATCCCTCATCGCTATGGGGCCGATGAGGCGACTCCCTGGACCATCTATTGGATTCATTTCAAGGGTACGCTTGCAGCCGGTTATGTGGAACGGTTGCGGCTGCCTACCCGGATCAATATCTCGTTGGTGTCACGCATTGACGAGCGGTTGGAGTTGTTTGAGGAGATTTATCGTATTCTGGACATGGGGTACAGCAAAGATCATCTGCTGTATGCCTGTTCGGTTTTTCATCATTTTCTGGGTACGGTCTGTTATTTGCAGGTATATCGGGGGACGGAGGGGCGAGAAATGACAGGCGACCTGATTGATACGACGGTACATTATATGAAGGAGAACCTTGAAAAGAAACTTACGGTGAAAGATATTGCAGAGCATATCGGATATTCCGTATCCAGATTTTCCGCCATGTTCAAAAGCGCCACTGGCTATTCCCCCGTCGATTATTTCAACCGGTTGAAGATTCAGCGTGCCTGTTATTTGCTGGACTGTGCGGATATGCGTGTCAATCAAGTGTGCTATAAAATAGGAATCTCCGATTGCTATTATTTTTCGCGGCTTTTTTCCAAGGTTATGGGTATGTCGCCTAAGAAATATAAACTGAAGAAAAAGGGATGATTCTGGAGGAATAAAAAACAGCAACTACTCTATATGTAAGTAAGTTGCTGTCGCATGGTCGGGATGAGGCGACTCGAACGCCCGACCCCTACGTCCCGAACGTAGTGCGCTACCAACTGCGCTACATCCCGATTTGCGGTGCAAAGATACTGTTTTTTTTAATATGAAGCGAAAGAAAAGGTCTTTTTCTTTGAAATAATCATGCAGAAATTCCGGTTGCCGGTTTCCGGTACAGGATAAGAGGCTGTTCCGGAACGTCGAAATACAAAGAAAAATCCTCTTCTTTGATTCCCGTTCAGAGACAAAGAAGAGGATTTTATGGATATTCCCGTGTGGATTATTTGTTCATGCGGACTCTCAGTTTCTCGATCATGTCACGTGTCATGGCATCCAGGTCGAATTCGGGTTTCCAGCCCCATTCTTCACGGGCGCATGTGTCGTCCAGTGAGTTTGGCCATGATTCGGCGATGGACTGACGCAACGGGTCTACTTCGTACTCCATTTCGAATTCGGGGATGTATTTCTTGATGCTGGCGTAGATGATTTCGGGATCGAAACTCATGGATGCGATGTTGAACGAATTGCGGTGTACGAATTTCGACGGGTCGGCTTCCATGATTTCGATGGCGGCACGCAGTCCGTCAGGCATGTACATCATGTCCATGAACGTGTTGGCGGCAATGGGGCACTTGAATTTCTCACCTTTCACGGCCGAGTAATAGATGTCTACGGCATAGTCCGTCGTGCCTCCTCCCGGAGGAGTAACGTAGGAGATGAGGCCGGGGAAGCGCACTGAACGTGTGTCCACTCCGAAACGGATGTTGTAATAGTCGCTCAGCAATTCGCCCGAAACTTTGGTCACGCCGTACATCGTGCGCGGGTTCCGTATGGTGTCCTGCGGAGTCTTGTCCTTCGGAGTGTTGTTGCCGAATACGCCGATGGAGCTGGGAGTGAAGACGGCGCAGTGCATCGTGCGTGCCACTTCCAATACGTTGAACAGACCGCCCATGCCGATCTTCCATGCCAGTTGGGGTTTGGCTTCGGCAACAGCCGACAGCAGGGCTGCCAGGTTGTATATGGTGTCGATGTTATATTTGGAAACGGTTTCTGCAATCTGCTGCTCGTTAGTGATGTCTACAATGGCCGACGGACCGGACTCTTTCAGTTCGCCTTTAGGCTCTGCACCAGGGATATAGCCGGCTACGATGTTGCCGGAATACAAACTTCTCAGTTTCATGGTCAACTCCGAACCGATCTGTCCGGTGGAGCCGATAATCAATACGTTTTTCATTTTAGCAAATTAAGTTTGGGTTAATTCATAGAACAAAGATAGATAGATTGCGGCGAATTTTATCAAAGTTTTCAGAATATTTTGCGTTGTTCTCAAAAAAAAATAAGACCTTTGTTCTGCATTATGTGAATGTATACCCTTAAACTATTATTTAATATAAAAAACTTTTTATTATGTACGGGAAGATGAAGGAGTTTCTTGCAGAAGAACTGGCTAATATCCAGTCTGCCGGGCTCTATAAAAACGAACGCATCATCACAACCCCGCAGCGGGCGGAGATTAAGGTGAATGCAGGAGAGGACGTGTTGAACTTCTGTGCCAACAACTATCTGGGACTGGCCAATGACCAGCGTTTGATCGATGCGGCCAAGAAAGCGATGGATACGCACGGTTACGGCATGTCGTCCGTCCGCTTTATCTGCGGAACACAGGATTTGCACAAGCAGCTGGAGGCAGCTATCTCGGATTACTTCAAGACAGAGGATACGATTCTCTATGCGGCATGTTTCGATGCCAACGGCGGATTGTTCGAGCCTCTCTTTACGGAGGAGGATGCTATCATCTCCGATTCGCTCAACCATGCTTCCATCATCGACGGTGTCCGTCTCTGCAAGGCTAAGCGTTACCGTTATGCCAATGCCGACATGGCCGATCTGGAGCGTTGTCTGCAGGAGGCACAGGCACAGCGTCATCGTATCATTGCCACGGACGGTGTGTTCTCGATGGACGGCAATGTGGCTCCGATGGACAAAATCTGTGAACTGGCAGAGAAATATGATGCCCTGGTGATGGTCGATGAATCGCACTCCGCCGGTGTGGTAGGTCCCACGGGACACGGTGTTGCCGAGCAGTTCGACGTATATGGCCGCGTGGACATCTTCACCGGTACGCTGGGCAAGGCGTTCGGCGGTGCGATGGGTGGTTTCACGACCGGCCGCAAGGAGATTATCGACATGCTCCGTCAGCGTTCGCGTCCTTATCTGTTCTCCAACTCTGTGGCACCGGCCATTGTGGGTGCCAGTCTGGAGATGCTGAGCATCCTGAAGGAGAGCGATGCCCTGCACACCAAGCTGATGAACAACGTGACTTATTTCCGCGACAAGATGCTGGCTGCCGGTTTCGATATCAAGCCGACACAGAGCGCCATCTGCGCCGTTATGCTGTATGACGCCAAGTTGTCTCAGGACTTCGCCGCACGCATGCAGGAAGAAGGCATCTATGTGACAGGTTTCTATTATCCGGTTGTGCCGAAAGGTCAGGCTCGTATTCGCGTGCAGTTGTCAGCCGGGCACGAGACGGAGCATCTGGACAAGGCCATTGCTGCCTTTATCAAGGTAGGCAAGGAACTGGGCGTTATCAAGTAATAAAGCCCGTCCGTTTTTTTTAAGACAGGCGAAGCCGCGGCATAACGGGTGTGTCGCGGCCTCGCTCTTTTTCATCCCGTACGGGAGCGCATTTTCATGGGTCAGTAGAAAATCAGTGGGGATACGCATATATATTAGCCAAGCGGAATAAG
>CAZIMK010000013.1:0-65603 GCA_964540455.1 uncultured Paraprevotella sp. | reverse complement strand
CGGCGGAGCGGGCGATGTGTTTCAGGTCCATAGTCAAGATTGTTTGGGGGTTCCGGCTGCAAAGATACAACATGAAAAAGCCGTTGTCAAGACCCCGGGCCGCCGCAGCCCTCATCCTAAACCATTACCCGTTGAAGCACAATGCGTTCCGCATATTGGTTGCCGGCGCAACCAAACGGACGGATCCTATACACACATGTTGGCGGAAATAGGCTTCAATGGTTCAGACTCACTGAGTATCAACGAGTAATGGTTCACAAATGGTTCAGCAATGGTTCAGCGATAGTTCAGACTCGCTGAGTATCAGTGCGTAATGGTTCAGGAATTAGCGGTAACCGCACCCTGCGGCGGAAAAAGCTGAAGGATAGATGAAGGAAAACTGAAGGATAAATGAACCATTTATCGCTGGCAATCAAACAGTTTGAACCATTGAAGCCTTTTTTCGCCAACATCTGTGTAGGGAGGAGGGCGATAAGTTTTGGTCGACTATCCCGCAGGTAGTTCCAGTGTCAAGCCGTAGGCTGTTCATTTGCCGAGTGGAGTGCGGTTCACTATAGGTAGTGAAGCACGGTTCATTGTAGGTAGTGGAACGCTGTTCACTATGGGTAGTGAAATACTATCCTTAGCTGCTTACGATAGTATTCCTTACACCCTAAGGATAGTTAGAATGAGCATGTCATTGTAGTTGGAATGACGGCCTGACGACAACTACAATAACAGACTCCGTATAGCCAATCATCATGAATGACGATTCATGGACGGTTCGCTCCAAAATTCAGCAAAAATCAAGGCGGAGCATGATTACAAACCGCTTCCGACTCTAAAAAATTAATCGACGAAAAAGAAACACCTAAGGCTGTGCTTCGGCATCGCTGTGCGCAAAGATACGCATTTCCGCTATAAAATAAAGTTATCCTTATTTTTTTGAAAAAACGTGATGGTTTCCCTTATTTATTTCATAATAAGAGTTTGTGATAAGAAAAAATGTCTATCTTTGCATTTAAAATAGTAATAAATAATAAGATGTTGATTTAAAATATTAATATTATGAAGAAATTTAAGCCAGAGGATTTTTATTTTAATCCACAGAAAATTTATGAATCGAAATCCAACAGTTCATTTATAGGAGATACGGGGAATACAGGAGAAAATGAAGATAGGGAAACATTTGCTAGCGTTTGCCTTTGTTATACTCAGGTAAATTGTGCAGGTACAGCAATATGTACGAAAAATCCCAATACAGACTGCTGTGATATGACAAGAGCAAATGCGTGTGTCGAACCACTTTCGCCTAAATGTCCTATTACATCTGATTATGATTGTCTGGTAGCAACTCGTGATTGTGATTTATCGTTCAATCTAGACTGTATTATTTCTAAAGATTGTGATTTGACTGTTGATAAATGTATTATCACTGATAAATAGCACTTATAATATCTGTGTTTATCTAAATTTTCATCCATGAATAGTCAAAGAATTGAATATATAACATCAATAGCCTCTCAGGTTGAGACTATGTTAAATGATAAAACGAATCTGAACTATTCACTTTTGGGTGGAGATTTGGGCTGTACGCTCTTTTTGTTACGTTATTATCGTCTCTTTAATAAAGATAAGACCAATATAGCCTTTGACTATATCCACAGAATAATTAAGGAGAGTGTACCTTTCTATAATACCGGAAGCTACTGCAATGGATTAAGTGGACTGGGTATTGCTCTTATGATAATAAATCAGGAGGAAACCATCGCTAATATAGAAGATATTTTATCAGTTATAGATACTCGTTTAACCCCTTTGTTAAAGGAGGATTTACAGAATGACAATGTTGATTTTCTACATGGATTTATCGGAATTGGATTTTATTTCTATTATAGATGTGTTTTGAACAAAAAGAAAAATTTCATTCCAATAAAAAATATAATCAACTATTTGAACTGTCATTATGTGGCCTGTGAAAATGGATTGTCTTGGATAAATACAAAATTTGATAGATATAAATTTAATATATCTTTATCTCATGGATGTTCAAGTATTTTAATTCTCTTATCCAAGATATATAAACTATACATTTGGAAAACAGACGAAAACAGAATAATAGAAAAATTAATGTTGGAATGCACAAAGTTCATTCTTCGGAATCGGCTAAATCCCGATAATTTTGGATCGTATTTTCCGATATGGCCCATTGCTGAAGCTTATCCTCATAAAAGCAGGTTAGCTTGGTGTTACGGGGATTTAGGTATTGGAATAGCGTTGTTGAGGGTTGCTGATATATTGGATTTAAAAGAAATAAGGAACTTTGCTTTTGATGTGTTTAAGTTTTCAACAAGAAGAAGAAATTTATTTGCAAATGGAATTTTAGATGCAAGTTTATGCCACGGTTCTACAGGAGTGGCCATTGTGTTTAATCAGCTTTACTCTGAATTTCATAGTAAAATTTTTCAAGAGGCATTTTGTTTTTGGGACAAAACAACACTATCTATGCGAAGGAGTCTTGATGGACAAATGACTTTCCCGTATTATACAGCCGGGGAATCTAATAACTATAGAATAGAGTACGGTATACTAGAGGGTATTTCTGGTGTCGGATTATATCTTATGGGAGATTTTAAGCTTTTGGCAAAACTGCTGATTATTGATTAGTGTCACATAAAGTGTTTTATCTTTTTAAAACTCGACAAACAACATGGCTAAATATACTGTATTAGATACCTTTTTTGTTAGAACACCTTGTTTACCTATTCAAACTTTTATTGATGCGTCCAAAGATGATGAATGTTTAAAAAGGGTTGTTGCATCTGATTTCTTTCGGATTGCTATTTATTTGGCTTCAGATAGCTTAAGTCGAGAACTTGATCTGTTTCTACATGGTGAGTGTAAAAAGGAGAGTCAAATAAGAAAATCATTGTATAAGTACATTTCACGAATGTCAACTCGTTGCACACCTTTTGGTCTCTTTGCGAATTGTGCAATAGGGATAATCGGCGAAAGGGAAGAATTGAATTTTAACAATGATAATTTGATTCATGCAAGGCCGGATATGATGTTGTCGTATTTGTTGTATCATGCAATTCAAGCGGATATTAGCTTTTTAAAGAAACAGACGTTCAAGTTAAATCCTACTATTTATAAGGTTGGAAAATCAGTTAGATATTATGCGTCTGAGAGTGAAAATATAGCACGGTTCCATGAATTAAAGCAGGTAAACAATACTCCTATTTTATCAATAATCATGTCGTATACAAAGACGCCAAAATCATTTTTGGATATAAGTACACATCTGGAAATGATTTCGGGGGACAGCATAGGTAAAGATATCATTGAGAAGTATATAATTCAACTTATTCGAAATGGTTTCCTCATAAGTGAGATTGCGCCATATTGTATTGGAGATGAATATTTTTCCCATGTAGTAAAATTGGCTAATAAATATGAGTCCGCGAATAATTCGGATATTAATGAAATAGCCCGTTTATTCACTTTTATCTCGGAAATGAAAACATTCAATGGTTTCAGACAATGCATAAAGGATATTATATCTAAATGTAGAACATTAAACCGTAATATACTGAATAATAATATTATTCAGGTTGATACTTTCAATTCGAGTACCCCTTGTTTATCTCCGGTGATAAAATCTCAAATTATGGAGTGCGTTAAATTCTTGTATAGGTTCTCTCCCAATGTAGAACATAATAATTTGTTGAGTTTTAAGCAGAAATTTGCAGAGCGGTACGAAGAACAAGAGGTAGCTTTATTGGAAGTTATGGATTATGACATAGGTCTCGGTTATCCCTGTCATGAATTGGATGTTTCATGTCCATTGATTGATGGACTTTCATTAAAACAGAGTGTTAGAAAATCCAATGTCAATGACATTTTAGGCCGTATTATTTCTGAGATGAATGAAAGGCAGTTTACCGACTCGTTTGAATATGACTTGTCGAATATGAACGATTTATATAAGAATGAAGATCCCGTTTTTACAGACCTGCCCCCCACAATGTCTGTCATGTTTAATATGCTTGCAAAAGATGAAACAACAGGAGAATATTTGTTGGGTGACTTCAAGGTAACTGGAACATCTGCATCGAATTTAATCGGTAGATTCAGCCATTGTGATAAATCTGTTCTTAAATACTTAAAAACCATTACTGATATTGAAGACGATTTTTACAAGGATTGTATAGTAGCCGAGATATGTTATCTTCCCTATCCGCATTCAGGTAATGTGATATTTCGGGCGAAAACAAGAGAATATGAAATTGGATGTGGAACTAATTCTTTGGAGAAAGGGGTACACTATATACCTGTTAGTGATATATTGGTATCTTTAAAGAATAATCAAATTGTCTTTAAATCAAAAAGGCTGAAGAAACAAATTATTCCCAAATTGTCATGCGCTCATAATTACAGTTCTGTAAAAATGCCTCTCTATCAATTTCTCTGCGACTGCCAAGAGCAACACAAAAAGAAACTCTTGTCTTTTTCATGGGGGAGTATGGAATATATCATCACCCATTTTCCACGAATAAAATACAAAAATATCATACTCTCACCTGAAAGATGGAATTTCAGTTTTGAACAACAAAAGCCCAAAGAAGTGGAACATAGGATCCATGAAATTATAAATTTTAATAAAATACCACGATTTGTAGAAGTGACGAATGGAGATAATCATATATTCTTAGATTTGTCGGTTTCAGAAAATATTCAGATTTTAATCTCCGAAGCAATAAGGCATAAGAAATTGCGACTTCAAGAGTATCTTTGGCATATTGGCTGTAATGGCTTTTGCAGAGAAGGTAAGAGAGTTGCAAATGAGTGTATTGTTCCACTTGTGGCTCAGTTATAGAAGGCTGCTTAAACTTGAATATAATATGAGTAAAATCAAACGAAGTTTTTATCCAGGTTCCGAATGGGTCTATATAAAGATCTATTGTGGGATAAATACGTCAGATAATATAATTACCAATATATTATTAGCAGTATCTAATCAATTAATTGCAGAAGATGTTATAATAAAATGGTTTTATATACGATATACAGATCCTAATTTTCATTTAAGATATAGATGTTTGCTGAAAAGAAATTCTTTGTTTTCTTATGTACTTAATCGTATCAATAAATCAATACACAGTTCTATTGAAGAGAAAAAGATATATAGAGTCGTAATTGACACCTATAATAGGGAGTTGGAAAGATATGGGGAAAACTCTATAGAGAAATGTGAATCACTTTTTTATTTGAATAGTTGCATCACCGCCCAAGTTTTATCCTTGGTAAGAACGTATGGAGAAAATTTACGGTGGCTTTCTGCTTTTGTTTTAATTGATTCTTTTCTTAGTAAATTTGATTTAACTGAGCGGCAGGCAATAATAAATCTGATGGATGAGGAGATCAAAACTGCACTTGATCTTTCCAATAGCCAAGTAAGGTTGAATTTGCGATATCGTGAGCTTAGATCCTCTATTATTTCAGCTTTAGAAGCAAATTCATCATTTCATCATATAAATCTGATTCGTGATATTATACAGCAAATAGATTGTAATCAACACCTTATAGATATTTCTCATAAGGCTATACCTTCATTAATTCATATGATGATGAACAGATTGTTCATACATAAAAATAGACTTAATGAATTTGTTGTATACAACTTCCTGAACAGATATTATAAGAGTTTTATAGCACAGTCCAAATATCGTTCATCAATAAAATGACCATGAATATGAAAAAGGAGATATTGTTTTTATTGTACCTGGTGTTGCTTCCAGCCGCAGTGCGGAGCCAGCATCCGGTTAGCGTGGACACGCTTGTGGCCCGCATCGACAAGCAGCGGGAGGCCTATCCGCAGGAGAAGATCCATGTCACCACGGACCGCAATGCCTACGTGGCGGGGGATACCGTGTGGATGCGGTTGCACGTTGCGGACGCCGCCACCCACCGGCCGGTGGCCTGGAGCCGGTATGCCTACGTGGAACTGAAGAACCCGTTCGATTCCGTGGCTCTGCGGGTGCGCATTCCAGCGACGGCCGGCAAGTATATCGGCTATCTGCCACTGGAGGCCAACCTGCCGGAGGGAGAATACACGCTCACGGCCCACACGATGTTTATGGACAACGCAGGGCCGGACTATCATTTCCGGAGAACTGTCCGCGTGACCTCCCCCGTGTCCTACCGCAATGAGATACGGGCGGAGTATGACTGGAAGGGGGAGCGACTGGAGGTGCGGCTACGTTATGTGGACACAGAGACCGGTAAGCCACAGACTTACGACAAAATGTGGTATGCCACGGCCGACGGCGAAACACATACGCCGGAGATTCAGAAGGACGGCACGGTGCGCCTGAGGCTGAAGGCGAAGCAGAGGGCGCGGCCGTACATCCTGGTGGGATACGGCCACAACCACCGGGCTTTTCTCCGCCTGCCATCGCAGCCCGTGCGGGATTTCGACGTGTCGTTTTATCCTGAGGGCGGCTATGCGGTGGTGGACGAGACTTGCCGGATGGCGTTCAAGGCACTGAATGCGGACGGACAGAGCATAGACGTGAGCGGGCGGGTGTACGACGACACCGGTACGGAGGTAAGCTCACTCTCTACCCTGCATGCCGGCATGGGCGAGTTCCTTCTCACCCCGAAGGACGGGCGTACGTATCACGCACGCGTGACGGCGGCGGACGGCACGGAGAAGACCTTCGCGCTGCCCGAAACCCGCGGCGACGTGGCTGTGGTGGGGGCGATATGTACACGGGACACGCTGGTTGTGACGGCGAAGGGGAAGTGCCCCGAAGGCAGCTTCTTCCTCATCCTGCAACGCGGCACGGCGCAGGCCACGGCTCCGGCCGACAGGGCTCAGGGCTTCTCGCCGAAATGGTTCTCGGACGGCATCGCGCAGATACTGCTGGTCAGTCCGGAGGCTCGGGTGCTGAGCGAGCGGCTGGTGTTCCTACATGCCGGAAAGATACATCTCGTGAAGGTGAACCGTGACAAGTCCGGTTATGCGCCGCGCGAAGCGGTGAGACTGGCGCTGTCCGGAATCGGCGCGCGTAGTTCTGTGGCCGTATCGGTCACGGACAGCGGAGCCGATCCGGCGGACAACCGGTCCGGCATCGCTGCACAGCTGCTCCTGCAGGGCGACCTGAAAGGGCGGGTGGAGCATCCGGCGTTCTATCTGACGGAAGGGCATCTCCACGAGCTTGACCTGCTGATGATGACGCAGGGCTGGCGGCGCTACAACCTGCCCGAGGTGCTCGCGGGAAATATATCCAACCCGAAACAACCTCTGGAACAGGGTCTGCAGCTGTGCGGCACGGTGAGGAGCCTGTGGCGCAACCGGCCCCAGGCAGGCATCAACGTGTCGGCACTGTCTCCCGAACGAAGCATAAAGGCGATGGCGCAGACCGACGGGGAAGGTCGCTTCGCCCTGGATGTGCCAGACTTCCCCGAGGGAACCTCGTTCGTACTCCAAGCCTTGCGCAACGACGGGAAGCCGGAATACAATCTGGTGTACGAAGAGTATCAGCCTTCGGCCGCCGCATACGTGGACGGCCGGCGCATGTCTGCCGGAGAATGGGGACGAAAGAATATGAGCAACCCTGAATACCAGCGGATAGCGTTCAACCCGTCTCAACGGGAGATGTTGCTGCCGGAGGTGGTGGTGACCGAGCGCAAGGCGGCGCCGGCCATGGAGAACCTGCTGAACATCATGTCCCGCCGCACCTTCGACGCCGACTACCTGAAGGACAATCACATCACCCATATCGACGAGGTGCTGCGCAAGATTGCGGGACTGCAAATCGGAGAGGACAAGCTTACCTATCGGGGAAGTTCTGTGGCCATCATGTTAGACGGCGTGATTATGGAGAACCCCTTAGCAAATAAAGCTACTTTCGCCAATTTCTCGGAGACAAAGAAAACCAATAAAGCTACTCTCGCCAATTTCTCGGAGACAAAGGAAACCAAAAAGAGTATGCACAGAATCCGTGTTGAGCAGCCGGGTGTGCTCCTGACAACGCCGTTTACGGATTTGAAGGAGTCGTTGCCGATGAATTTGGTAAAGCGCATAGACTTTATTCCGCCTTATATGGCCGTTGTGTTCGGCTCTAAGGGGACAGGGGGCGGAATTTTGAGCGTCACCACCAAGCGGGGCGAGGACCTCGTAAACAACAGCATGCCTTTGCCCATGCAGGTGATTACCCCTTTGGGCACCCAAACGCCGGCTGAGTTCTACGCTCCGAAGTACGAACCGGGGGACACGTCCGGCCATGACTTCCGCACCACGCTCTACTGGAATCCGGACGTGGAACCGGACGAGAACGGAAACGCAGTCGTGACTTTCTATATGCCCGACAATGTTCCCGTCGGATGGAATATCGTGGTGGAAGGACTGGCGGAGGACGGGAGCGTGATAGAGCTGCCCCGTTGAAACGAGGTGTGCTTCTGCCTGCAGTATGTTTTGCTCAAAGAGCAGTTATTCTAATGAGGCTGTATACAAAAAATGAACTGCACTCCAAAAGTTTTTTATCTAACTTTCGGGGTACAGTTCACAAACGGTGATGCTTTTATTTTTCTATTTTTATCCTATCTGTCAGTTAAACCACTTCACGTAGCAGAAGTCCTGACGGTGGGGCAGATCGTCGTTCTTGGGGAACATACGGAAAGCCACCTTAAAGTTACCGGCATTGTTCAGCGAGTGCATCAGTTCGAACGTATACAAATCGCCCTCTACCTTCACCACCTTCATCGGCTCCACAGAGTAGATATGATCCTTGTTGTCCTTGTCAGTGCTGATGGTAACCAGCTCGATGCCGATGGCATCCTTCAGACCCTTCTCGTCTACGACCATCGTAATCTTGTAGTCCTTACCGCTCTCGATTTCACCGTTGGTCAGTTCCTCGCACTTGTCGCAGGAAACCACCTGAATGTCGTCCCAACGCTCGGCAACGCTCTCTTTCCATGCTGCAATTTCCTTGGCCTTGGCGTTGTCGTTGGCACTCAGTACCTTGAAGCGGGCAGCCTCCTTGTTATAGAACTTATCGTAGTAATCGTCCAACTGACGCTTCATCGTGTAATGAGGCGCAATCTGTGCAATGGAGTTCTTGATGACTTTAATCCAGCCGGTAGAATAGCCGCGTTCGTTGCGGGCGTAATACAAAGGCAGGATTTCGTTCTCGAGCAGACTGTAGATAGTGGCTGCATCGAGGGCATCCTGATGTCCCTGGTTTTGGTAGGTACGCTTCTCGGTCAATGCCCATCCGGCACCTTCGCGATAACCTTCCAACCACCATCCGTCGAGTACGGAGAGGTTGACAACACCGTTCATCAAAGCCTTTTCACCCGACGTACCGGATGCTTCCAACGGACGGGTCGGCGTGTTCATCCAGATATCCACACCGCTTACCAGACGGCGGGCCAGCTGCATGTCGTAGTTCTCGAGGAAGATAATCTTACCGAGGAACTCGGGGCGCTGTGAGATTTCATAAATCTTCTTTATCAATCCCTGGCCGGCACCGTCTGCAGGGTGAGCCTTACCAGTGTAGAGGAACTGCACGGGATAATTGGGGTTGTTCACGATCTTGGCCAGACGATCGAGATCGGTAAACAGCAGATGGGCACGCTTGTAAGTGGCGAAACGACGTCCGAAACCGATAAGCAACGCGTTGGGATTAATCTTGTCCATCAACGATACCACACGCGAAGGATCTCCCTGGTTTTTCAGCCATGTACCACGGAACTGACCGCGGATATAGGTAATGAGCTTCATCTTCATTTCCTGACGGGTCTTCCATACTTCCTCGTCCGAAACATTGTAGATGGCTTCCCAAATCTTTTCGTTGCTCTGGTCGCTTTCGAAATTCTTATCGAAATGCTTTGCATAGAGTTTTCTCCACTCGTTGGCAGCCCATGTGGGGAAGTGTACGCCGTTGGTCACATAGCCCACGTGGCTTTCCGACGGGAAGTATCCTTTCCAGATGCCAGAGAACATCTCCTGAGATACCTTACCGTGCAGCCAGCTCACACCGTTCACTTCCTGACAGGTGTTGCAGGCAAAGGTAGACATACAGAAACGTTCTGAATGGTCCTCGGGATTCTGACGTCCCATACCGATAAACTCGTCCCACGTGATGCCCAACATAGAGGGATAGCCACCCATGTATTTACCGAATAGGCCTTCGTCGAAATAGTCGTGCCCGGCTGGTACCGGCGTATGCACCGTGTAAAGCGAAGACGCTCTTACCAGTTCCAGTGCCTGGCCGAACGTCAGACCTTCCTTTACGTAATCGAGCAGACGCTGCACGTTGCAGAGCGCGGCATGTCCTTCGTTGCAGTGATAAATGTCTTTCTTGATACCCAATTTCTTCAACGTGAGCACACCGCCGATACCGAGCAGGATTTCCTGCTTCAGACGATTTTCCCAGTCGCCGCCGTAAAGGGCGTGCGTGATAGGACGGTCGAATTCCGAGTTCATCTCATGATCCGTGTCAAGAAGATAGAGCTTGATACGGCCCACGTTGACACGCCATACGTATGCGTGTACTGTATAATCCATATAAGGAACATCCACTACCATCGGATTGCCGTTTTCGTCCAGCTGGCGTTCGATGGGCAGTGTTCCGAAGTTCTGCGATTCATAATTGGCTATCTGCTGTCCGTCCATGGAAAGGGACTGCGTAAAATAGCCGTAGCGATATAGGAAACCGATGGCACACATGTCTACGTTGCTGTCCGAAGCCTCCTTCAGATAGTCACCGGCCAAAACGCCCAAACCGCCGGAATAGATTTTCAAGACCTGATTCAAGCCATACTCCATACAGAAATAGGCAACAGAAGCACGTTTGGAATCGGGTTCGACATCCATATATTTACGGAATGAAGCATACACATCGTCCATCTTCCGGAGAACGGTCTTATCCTTTGCCAGCTCTTCCATCTTCTCATAACTCAGACGAGCCAGCAGCAGCACCGGATTGCCGTCCACTTCATCGTACAGTTTTTCATCCAGATTACGGAACAATGAACGTGCGTCGTGATTCCATGCCCACCACATATTATGGGCCAACTCTTCAAGTTTCTTCAACTCCTCCGGTATACGTGACTTGACTGTTACGTCTCTCCAGGCCACAGCATTGGAGTTACTTGCTTTGATCTTCATAAAACTCTCAAATTAGTTATTTAAAAAATCTATCCTTTAGTTATCGTATTCATTACGCTGTGCGGCATGGCGCAAGGCTATGTCGTACGCTTCATAATAATAGGTAATAAAGTTTTTCCATAATGCCTTCTCAGCCAGGCGCGCCGCTTTCCTGCGCACGTCCTTCACACGGGCCTCGTCATACGAGGCATATTCCGCGATGGCGTTTTTGATGGCATCGGCCACCTCCGAATAATTATAATCGGTGCGCTTGATAACTTCCACTCCCTCGGCCAGTTGTCCGTCACGCCCCTGCAACTGATTCACCCACATGCCAAAACCCGACAGACTCGTTGTCACACACGGTATATGGAAAGCCACGCTCTCCAGCGGAGTGTACCCCCACGGTTCGTAGTAAGAGGCATATACGCACAAGTCGTTGCCGATCAGCAAATCGTAATAAGGGATGTTGAATATACCGTCATTGCCGCTCAGATAACAGGGTACAAAAATGACCTTGACTTTATCTTCCGGTCTGTTATACATATTATAATAGCGCAACATACCGGTCACGGAGTCATTGTCCATATCATGCAACCAATGGGTGAGATGAGCATGTTCCAGCGGCGTGCTGAAAACTTCTTTCGAGGCCAGACGCTGTTGCAGATCCTCACGCGGACCGGCCACCCATCCGGGCACCTGTATATAAGCCAGTACCTGACGGTTTAGGTCCTTATTCTGCAACGAGCGGTGCAGCGCCTCTATAAAGACATCGATACCCTTGTTCTTGAATTCATAACGTCCGCTGGTAGCAACAATCATCGTGTCATCCGCCAATTGAGTCCCCAACAAGGCATTGGCCACCTGCAAAAGTTTTGTACGCGCTTTCCTGCGGCGGTTGGTGAACGTCACGCCCTTCGGCACGAAGTTGCTTTCAAACCCGTTCATCAGCACCACATCGGCCTGTTTGTCAAGCAATTCCCTGCATTCGTTGTCCGTTACTTCACTTACCGTCGTAAAACAGTCCACGTGATGAGCCGTCTGACGTTCTATCGAATGCTTGGACAGCATGTTCAGTTCCCCGGCCATCTGCGTACCGTCATACGCGAACAGATAGTCATACAGCGGCTTGTTGTTTCCGGCAATGGAGCGTCCGATACTGGTCGCATGAGTCGTGAATACGGTAGCTATCTGCGGTACATGCTTACGGATATACAAGGCTCCCAGACCGGTCATCCACTCGTGGGCCTGATAAACGACCTTCGAATCTTCGCCCAGCGCAAAACGATAGTAGCTTTCCACTACTCTGCCTGCCGCATAAGAAAACATGGAGGCCTCATCGTAATCCCCATACGCATGAAGGGAATCCACCTGGAAATCATTCCACATCTCCGTGTACAGGTCGTTCTTAATGGCGAAAAAAGGCTGGAAGTCCACCAGAATCACCAAAGGCCGTCCCGGGATGTTCCAGCGCCCTGTCCGGACACTCAGCCCGTCTTCCACAGCCTGCTTCCGCCAGGCCGTCAACAACGGTTCATTTTCTATGAACAGAGGATTTTCCTGTTCTCTCCAAAAATCCGGACCAATAAATATGACTTTGTCCTTCATCGCATCCTGTAATGTCTTCGCGCGCGTTGAAAGAACCGTATATATTCCACCGACTTTATTGCATACTTCCCAGCTGGATTCAAAGATAAAATCGGGGGTTAATCTATCTTGATTCATCTTAACATTCTGAATTTGCGTGCAAAGGTAGGTATTTTCTTTGAAAAAAGAAACAAATTTCTTGCTTTTACACTCAACAGAGAACCGGCATTTGTAAAAAACACACATGCACACGAATGCCGATGGCGCTAATGACAGTATTAAATTATTCTAAAACGCCGATATTTAGGACAAGGGGCAAAAATAAAACGTACCTTTGACTTAAAACTACCACCCTATATTGAAAAAAGAGACATTTTAACCATGAAGGGAAAAAGAATCATCATTTACGTGACAGCCGCCATCTGCAGCCTGCCGGGACTGGCACAGCGGCCTTTTAAAGGAACCTTACACAACAAAACGGAACAGCTGTCATTGAAAATCGACTTATACGACGAGAGTATCCCTGTGCCGGGAATGGAGTTCTTCGGCCCGTGCAACGGCTATCTCCACGGCAACATTTACGGCATCTGGACCATCACATCCTCGCGCGTCATCAATGACAAGACCGCTGTCATCCGCCTTTCAAACGACCAAGGGTCGGACACGCAGGAGGTGGAACTGACATTCGAGAACGACACCACCTGCCTGTTCCGGCAGAAAGGAAAAGCCTGCATCAAAAAAGTCGTCAACCGCAAACTGGTGAAAATTCCGGTCGACATACGGTTCACCAAACAGACGGAGTGAGACAAAAGAACCTTTCCATTCCGCATTTAGCATAACAAAGCAAAGGGAAACGACACTAAGCCTTTACAACCAGCCAGGCCATATACAGGAGGTAGGCCGACACCAGTATGCCTCCCTCCCACCGTTCCACCGTAAGTTTTGTCGAAGAGAATAGCCAAAGCAGAAGCAAACCGAAGATCATCAGGGCAAAATCGGCTCCCGACACGACACCGGCATCCAGCGGCACCGCCACGGCACTGCATCCGACCACCCAAAAGATATTGAAGACATTGCTGCCTATGACATTGCCCACGGCCAGTGCGGAACTTCCCTTACGGGCCGCCACGACTGAAGTTGCCAATTCCGGCAAGGAGGTTCCCGCCGCCACTATCGTCAGTCCGACAATCGTCTCGCTCACTCCCAGAGCCAAAGCGATTCCCGTGGCCCCGTCGACAAACAGACGCCCTCCCACGACAAGCGCCGCCAGACCCGCCAGAAGAAATATCACTATACGGCCATAAGAGACAACGGTCTGCTCCTGAAAATCCTCTTGTTCCCCGTTGCGGGCTATGGAGAACGTATAGGCCATAAATACCATAAAAAAGGCCAGAAGGACAAGACCTTCTCCACGGGTTATGACGTCTTCTCCCGCCCCCCACAGAAACGTATCAAAAGACATGACCGCCAGCACCAGCGAAGCCAGCAAGGCGAAAGGCATATCCTTACGCACAACCGACCGCCCCACGGCAATGGGACAGAACAGGGCTGATACTCCTACGATCGTCAGCGTATTGAAAATGTTGCTCCCGATGATATTGCCCATAGAAAGTTCAGAACTGCCCTGCAAAGCCGACACGAAACTGATTACAAACTCCGGCAACGACGTACCGAATGCAACCACCGTCAGCCCTATGACCAACTCCGAAACACGAAACCGACGGGCCAGTGCCGAAGCACCGTCCGTCAGTCTGTCGGCTCCCCACAGGATGCCGACTATACCTATTATCAAATAAAGAATGTCTGTCATATACTTGTCACAAACGCGTCAGTCGCGGCGCCCCATGAATATCATTACATAATAAACCAGCGTGGCGAGCGACCCGAGAGCAGCCACTACGTACGTATAAGCGGCCGACCGCAAGGCGGAAACAGCTGCCCCATGGTTGCGCGCATCCGTTATACCGGCAGAGGCCAGCCAGTTGACTGCCCGTCTGCTGGCATCTATTTCCACCGGCAGCGTGACGAAACTAAACAGGGTGGTCATGGCAAACAGAACTATTCCGGCCAGCAATATCGGCGGAAACGTCTGTATCGTCAAAACTCCTATCAACAGTATCCAAGTCATCCAGCTGGAGGCAAAAGACACAACCGGCACCAGATTGCTGCGCATCTTCAGCGGGGCATACGCCTTGGCATGCTGTACTGCATGCCCGCATTCATGAGCGGCCACGGCTGCGGCCGCCACATTGGACATGCTATAGACGTCTTCACTCAGGTTCACCGTCTTCGTGGCAGGATTATAATGGTCGGTAAGCGAACCGGAGGTGCTCACCACCCGCACGTCGTAAATGCCGTTGTCATGCAACATCTTCATTGCCACATCTCTCCCCGTCAGCCCACCTCTCAGGGGCATACGGGAATAACGTTCGAACTTACTCTTCAAATTCATCTGTACGACATAGCTCAACAGAGCAATGCCGATAAAAATAATCCAATACATAATTCGTTCTCTTTATAATGATTCATACACCGGAATTTCTTCAAAATCCGTGCCAATGGCTACAAAAGTAACCAAGATAAAGCTTTCTCCCTCCCAAAACAGTTCATTATTTTATATTTTTAACCCCATCCGCCGCATGACTGATTCAGAGATTTTCTCCGTATTTACGTGGACATGTATTTTTTTTCAGTAATTTTGTAGAGGGTAATACATACATTCGTGATATGATGAAAACAACAACTCTTGCAACGGCCATGGCCATTCTGTTCTGTGCGGGCGGATGCCGGCAAACTGAAAAAGACATGGGACAGGATACCGTCTCCGACAGTCTGCAGACCGAGTTACCGAAAATCTTCTACGGACATCTGGGAGAAAACACCGGCATGAGCAGTCTGGAACTCATCACCGACAACGGCGACACCCTATCCCTGAGCAAAGCAGACGAAAACAACGGTACGTACGGACTTATCCTCGGATGCATCACCAACTATACCGACCGGTACGCTGTGACGACCGACGACAGCTGCACTTTTATGCTACAGGCCGTCAACCTGTCGCAGTTATCTACGGAATGGACATCCCCCCACACGGCGGACTATATGCTCCGTATCATCCCGGACGGACGGGTAGAAATACAGGGAAACGGAATTCCCCCGTACACATCATGGACACTCGACGGAAACTTCCTGCTACTCCACAGAACAGTAACCGTCAGCGAGCCGCGCATGGCAACCACAGCCACCGATACGGCGGAAATCCTCTCCCTCTGCACCGACTCTATGCAACTGTCGTTCAAGGGTGATAGATACGAAACACTTTACCACACGAAAAAAGCTGAATAAAGTATATGGCAACCATGGTACAATGTATCCAGTGCAAACACGGACATTATATGCAATGGATGAAAAACCCTATCATTTGCGAATGTGAACTGTCCGACGAGCGTTTTGTAGCCGAAGCAAGCAGAATCTGCCCTATGTACGAAGCATCTAATAAAAAACCTGATATCGTGCACTATACGAAATACGACTGAACAAGGTTACGACAGACAGGCTACCGGTCGGACATATTGAGACACAGACTTGCCGCACCCGCCCCTGTCTGCAAAAAAGCCGGCCGGACAGCCTGCAATCAGCAAAAAATACCTACTTTTGCAACCGCTAACGACTAAAGACATGAGAATTGACATCATCAGCGTCCTGCCGGAAATGTTGGAAGGATTCGTGAACGAATCCATCGTAGGACGCGCCCAAAAGAAAGGATTTGCAGAAATACACCTGCACAACCTGCGCGACTACTCTACCGACAAATTCCGCCGGGTGGACGATTACCCTTACGGAGGATTCGCCGGCATGGTGATGCAATGCGAGCCCATCGACCGGTGTATCTCGGCTTTGAAGGCGGAACGGGACTATGATGAAGTCATTTTCACTACTCCTGACGGAGAGCAGTTCGACCAGCCGATGGCCAATTCCCTGTCACTGAAACAGAATCTAATCATCCTCTGCGGACATTACAAAGGAATCGATTACCGTATCCGAGAACATCTCATCACTAAGGAAATCAGCATCGGAGATTATGTCCTCACAGGCGGAGAACTGGCTGCGGCAGTCATGACGGACGCTATCGTGCGTATCATCCCCGGAGTTATCGGCGATGAACAAAGCGCTTTGTCCGACTCGTTTCAGGACAATCTGCTGGCTGCTCCCGTATACACGCGACCGGCTGATTACAAAGGATGGCGGGTTCCCGACATCCTCCTGTCGGGGCATGAAGCCAAGATCAAGGAATGGGAACTCCAGCAGTCTTTCGATCGCACACAGGCATTGCGCCCCGACCTGTTGCAAAAAAACAAATAGGATATTCAAAGGGACTGCAACATATCCCATACTGCCACAATGTGACATACCGAGCCTGCCAGGACGAAAAAATGAAACACTGAATGCAGGTAGGGACGCTGATGAAAAGTATAGAACAAAGCGCCTGCCACATAGCATACCCCCTCTGCGACAATCCACCCGACAGTTTCCCTGCCGACGGCCTGAAGTAAAGGCCGGAAAGCCGTTATTACCACCATACCCATCCCGATAAAACATACCGTTTCCCAGTTGCTATGCTCTTTCAGCCTGCGGAAACTCATCACCGTACCGCCCAGCGCACACAACCAGACAAAGACAAACAATCCCCATCCCCAATAGCCCTGCTCCCGCAAAGCTACCAGGGTGATGGGGGAATAACTTCCCGCTATATGCCAATAAATAGCCGCATGGTCCCATTTTCTCAACCGTTCTTTCCAACATCCGCCCCGGGGCCAGGCATGATAAAGTGTGGAAGCCGCATACGATGCCAGCATACCGGCCAGATACAGCCATACCCCTAAGGCGGCCCATCCGTTTTCCCTGTCATAACATGTCTTCAGAAACAGGCTTCCTACCACCACGCCCAACACTATGCCTGCCGCATGCGACAGTGCATTCGTACGTTCTTCACCTTGAGTATATACAATAGCCATAATAATGCAAAGATACACCGTCGGACATTCAAAAACGGATTTATTTGGTTAAAAAACATTTCTTTTATTGCTATATCCAAGTCTTCATGCTACATTTGTCCATCAATAACTAACCGTTTCAGCCCATGTCCGATCAAAAACATAATCTATACATCATTGCAGGATGCAACGGAGCGGGCAAGACTACGGCCAGTTTTACCGTACTGCCGGAGATGCTCGACTGCAAGGAATTTGTCAATGCCGACGAGATTGCGGCCGGACTCTCTCCGTTCAATCCGGAAGGAGTGGCTATCGAGGCGGGCCGACTGATGATCAACCGGATCATACATCTGCTGAAAGAAGGAACGACCTTTGCATTCGAAACGACACTGGCAACCCGGTCTTATGTCAAGTTGATCCAACAGGCACAGAAACGGGGTTATTTCGTCACACTGCTGTTTTTTTCCTTGTCAACTCCCGAACAGGCCGTCAGGCGGGTAGCAAAGCGCGTCAGCCTGGGAGGACACAATATCCCCACAGATGTAATTTACCGCAGATATGACAGCGGACTGAACAACCTGTTTAAATTATACATGCCCGTCTGTGACTACTGGGCATTGTACGACAACAGTATCTGCCCGGCTCACAAAGTGGCCTATGGCTGGAAAGATAAAAAAGTAACCATCCTGGAATCTACTGTTTATGAGGAATTCAAACGTAAATACAACGGTCCCGAGTGCAATGAATGAGCAGGAAATAGCAGAGATGCAGAACAAGATTGATAAAGGCATCCTGCTTGCACAGGAAAGACTGATAAAGCGTGCACGACATGACAATGAGACATTGGTTGTAGTGCGCGACGGTCAGGTAGTGGAAGCAAAACCGGAAGACTTATAAAAATGGAAACAGGATTATCCTACACAAGCCGACTTACCGTGACTGACGAAAACACCGCCACCCACATGGGCAGCGGAGATCTTCCCGTACTGGCAACCCCTTCTCTGGTTGCCCTGATGGAAAATGCCGCACTCAACGCAGTGGCTTCCCTACTTCCGGAAGGCTGCACGACAGTAGGCGGATATATCCAGACATCACACATCAGACCCACCGGTCCGGGACACACTGTCCAAGCAACCGCCACACTCACATCTGTCGAAGGACACAAACTGACATTCGACATAGAAGCGCACGACGAGAAAGGACTTGTCGGGGAAGGCAAACACATCCGCTTCATTATAGACCGAGAGAGATTTTTGAAAAAGATTCAATGAACCAACTTCATCCCTGCCGCGGATTCTGTTTACCTTCCGTGACAATCAGGAGTGTCATTCAATCACTGTTTCTATTCCAGCCCCCTCCAGACGACGGGTACACACCGGTTTGTCAGCAGCCGAGGAATCAGGTCCGGCATCCATAGAACGGGTGGCATACGGAAGAGCATACCAGGAATAGCCGTAATCATAACCTCCGTATCCATTTATGTTCCAATACTTCCCGTAACTCTGCAAACGGAAACGGGTCTCTGAATATGCACCATCCATATATCCGGTGAAATAGCTATCGGAAAGACTATAGTCCCATATCTTGCAGTCCAAGTCCGGATTGTCAAACAGAAGCACGATTACACCGTCCGCCACATACCATTCAAAATCATGGTATACCGTCTGCATGCCGTATCTTCCGTAATAATCTATCTCCGTACCATATCCGGATGTATAGTTACCGGTCGGTATGAACTCCAGCACCGAACCACGGGCCGGACGTCCGTCGATATACATCCCGACATCGCCGAACCACTTACCGGACAACATGTACCCTCTGTCACTATCGAAATCAGGTTCGCAGGAAACCAAAGACATGGCTGAAATCACCAGCACCATACCCGTCATTATATTCTTTATCGCTTTCATATCCACATTGTTTTTAACCTGATGAAATTTTCATTACGACAAAGGTATGACAAGGTACAAACGTTTCCAACAGAAAATCCCCAAAAGCTGTTAGGGATTTCCCTTTTTATAAAAGGGGAAAGGAAACAACCGCTATTTACCGGGGAGTTGTTTCGCAAGATACAATATTCGCCCGATGGCATGTGTCGAAAAGTGCCGATGAATGTCGAAGAGTTGGAACTGTTTTTTTCAGGGTCTCATTCAGTACTGGATGAAAGGGGCATTCAGTACAAGATGAAAATGCGCTCCCGTACGGGATGAAAGAGGAAGGATACCTTCTTTCTTCGTGTCCCGGATAGCCCTGGACATAGGAGTTCTACTGAAACGGGAAAAAGCCCGACTGGACACAAAATCCCCCACAACTAAAACTTTTATTTGAGTTGTAGGGGATTCCTGTCTATATCAACGGAACTTATTGTATATCAGTATTCCAAGGCTCCTATAATTTCGTTCACGCTACGGCATCCGTGACGTTCCAGATACTCGTCGATTCCTCGTGCCACTTTCACAGTGACAGCCGGATCTATAAAATTAGCTGTACCTATTTCTACCGCCGATGCTCCAGCCAGCATGAATTCTATGGCATCAGCGGCATTCATAATGCCCCCCAAACCTATCACCGGAACCTTCACAGCCTTCGCCACCTGCCATACCATACGCAACGCAACGGGTTTAACCGCCGGCCCACTCAAACCTCCTGTCGCAATGGATAATATGGGGCGACGCTTCTCCGCATCAATCGCCATTCCCATCAATGTATTTATCAGACTGACTGCATCCGCTCCCGCATCTTCCACGCTACAGGCGATATCCGCCACACTGGTTACATTTGGTGAGAGTTTTACGATAAGTGTTTTATGGTACGCCTGGCGAACCGCCTTCACTACTTCATAGGCTCCCTTGGTGGTCACACCGAAAGCCATCCCCCCCTGCTTCACATTAGGACAGGATATGTTCAATTCTATGGCAGGAATACACTCCAACGCATCGATACGAGCCGCACATTCAGCGTAATCCTCCGGACAGGAACCGGACACATTGACTATCATATTCGTACGTATATCTTTGATAGTCGGATAAATATGTTCGCAAAAATAGTCTACCCCCTTATTCTGGAGTCCGACACAGTTCAACATGCCGGATGTGGTCTCCGCCATACGAGGATAAGGATTCCCTTCACGATGGGCCAACGTCGTGCCTTTCACAATGATTCCGCCTATTTCCTCAAGATTCACAAAATCCGCAAACTCTACTCCATAACCGAAAGTCCCCGAAGCCGTCATTACAGGATTCTTCAGCTCCAGTCCAGCTATTTTAACACTTAAATCTGCCATAATAACTCATTTATATTAAATACCGGTCCGTCCTTACAAACACAGACATGACCATCCTTCGTGTCCTCCACACAGCACAGACAAGCGCCAACACCACAAGCCATATTGTTCTCAAGCGAAACCTCACAATCAATGCCGTGGCTCTTTGCATAACGGGCTACAGACAACATCATCGGTTTAGGGCCACAAGTGGCGATACGGTCAAAACGTTTCTTCACAAGCAAAGAATGTTGCGTGACATATCCCTTTTCCCCGGCCGACCCGTCTTCCGTCGTCGTATAAACATCACCATACTGAGCAAACAAATCCAGCTGCATCAGATCGGCAGCCGACCGGGCACCCAATAAAAACGTAGGCCGACAACCGGCATCAACCATCTGTTTTCCCATATACAAAAGAGGAGCCGTACCGACACCTCCGCCCACCAACAGTACCTTTTCTTCCGGCAAAACTGGCAACGTAAACCCGCGTCCCAGAGGCAATACGACATTCAGCAAATCCCCCACTTTCAACTCTGCCAATTTACGGGTTCCGTCCCCCACCGTCTGAATAAGAAACCACACCTCATTCTTCGCTCTGTCCACAAAATGAATGGAAATAGGACGGCGCAAAAAGGTGGTGGAAGAACCGTCCACACGTAATTCCGCAAATTGTCCCGGCAACATCTCCGGCAAAGGTTTCTCGTCGGTAAGCTTCAGCAAAACATACCGGTCGTGAGGACGTTCGTTAGCTGTAACCTTTAGGTCCAGAATATACTTCTTCATCTTATATTATAATAGGTATAAAAACATTTCCTACAAAGATACATGTTTCCGCGTTATTACAAGAGAAAAACAGAGATATTCCCCGCTATTCATCAATCCGGCACGCCTCCTTGGCTGCCATGTCACCCCCATTTGTAATTAAAACATGCTATCTGGAATTAAAAGTTTCGTATGTACCGTCATCATAAAAGATTCTTATTTCAGTTATCTTTCGCTGCGGTTTGTCAATATATTTAATAGTTTCCTTAATCACAGGCTGCACTGCGGAATACACAGCCCCCCCCTCTGTTTCCCGTTTTAACCTCTCCGGATTATCTTCTCCCTTACCGACTGTACCCGCAAATGAAGCAGAAAAGGAGGGATCCAGAGAAGCCTTGTCGTATTCTTCAAAATTCAATACCCCGTCAGTCTGGTCTGTTTTATGTTCATCATTCCCGGCAGAGGAAGCAGACACATACATATTGCCCTCGCCGAACATCAGCCAATTCACACTGATGGCAGGAAAGCAACGATGTATAGCCTGTACGTGATTATTGGTAGGATTGGTTCTACCATTAAAAATACTTGACAAGGAAGCCGGAGAGATTTCCAATACGGAGGCGAACTCCTGTTGGGTCATCTTCTCCTGTTTCATTATCTGCAATATTCGATCTTTCATATTTTTATCATGAATAAGTATGTTTGTTGGCAAAAAACACCATTTTATATCTGTTTACAAAGATAAAAATAAAAACGGTTTTATACAAGGATTAAAATTTAAATATAGAAACCTATCATCTTATGTTTTACTATGTGTAAATTCACAAATACAACAAGACAGCCGTAACGGTTTTACATACATAAATATAAATATAGTATCCAGTATTAAACCTTATTTAGGATAAAATTCAATAAAACTATTAAAATATATGGTTCTTTTACAGTTATAACGAGAAACAGGCAGTTAACCGGATATACAGACTATTAATTTTTGTATACATACATTTTCAATGGTATAAATCCGTAAGATACATTTTATACGACTGGTTTTTAACCTATAAAGAAATAAAAAACGCAATGTATTTTTATTCATTCACACATTGGTTTAGCTTTGCGTTAGGTTTGCATTTTGAAAGTTATATTCCTAAATTGACTTTGTGTTTACTTTTTTAAAATTACACTTGTGTATGTGTTTATACATAGATGATGAGTTTATATTTTAAAATAATAATATGTAAATGCTAAGAAATACTAAATGTAAAATCCCCTCTTTTGAGAATACTAAAAAATGGAATGCTTCCATTTTCCTCGCAAAGCTATATAAAAAGCCAAAACTACGCGATTCTCATCGCGTAGTTTTAGAGCTAAGTTATTTGAATCAAACAAAATAACTTATATTTTCTTGTTCGCCATTTTAAAGCATCCAGCTAAAAAAACGCTTTTTAATGCAGAATGAAGTATACTAATTGCCGCAAAAGTTCCCCATCCGGCGTATTTGGATTATCCACACCCTTGGATTTAGCATCCGTTTGCCGCAATTCTGCTATTATCTGCATGACTTTTACACCAGAATATTTTTTCATCGCAGGAATGACATTCCGGCTCACTTGCCACCGAGGTTGCTCCAACCAGGCGGCAATCCCCTCCTCCGTCTTCTGCGGCGCATAATAAGCAAGCATCAGATTACTGAAAAAGTTGAACAGTACGGACACAGTCATCTGTATCGGATAGTTACGGGAATTACTGTTGAAGTATTTTACGATACGATTTGCCTTGAGCACGTCCCGCTGCACCAATGCATTCAACAATTCATAGTTGTTAAAATCTTTGCTTATCCCGATATGTTCCTCTATAAAAGCGGACGTAATCCGTCTATTGCTTTCAGAGAGGGCAAGTACCAGCTTGTCCAATTCTCCGGCCATACGGTTCAAGTCGCAACCGACATATTCTGAAAGCATCTGAGCGGCGTCGGCATCAATTCCGACTCCTTTTCGCTTCAAATAGTTCATCACAAAACCGGGGAGCTGGCTATCATACATTTTTTTAGATTCAAACAACACTCCTGCCTTCTGGATATCACTTGCCAGCTTCTTACGCCTGTCCAGTACACCGTGCTTATGACAAAGTATCAGGATTGTGGTCGGCTGAGGCTGTTCTATATAAAAAGAGAGCATATCTTTATTAGGAAGACTCTGCGCCTCACGCACCAGCACTACCTGCCTTCCCGCCATCATCGGATATCGCTTAGCCGCATTGATAACAGTCTGTGCATCCGTATCTGTTCCATAAAACACGGTCAGATTAAAGTCTCTCTCCTCTTCTTTCAGAGCTTTTTCTACGATATAATCACTGATACGGTCTATATAATAAGCCTCTTCCCCCATCAGATAATAGACAGGAGCAAAATTACCGGCTCTCACATCACGAACAATATCCTCATACGCTATGGAATCTTTCTTACCTGCCATACTTACCAATCGAATTTCAAATGTTTCACCGTAGTACGCTCGTCCCGGATCATGTGAAGCGCCGATATGCCGATACGCACGTGCTCATGCACAAAACTCTGCGTCACGGTACGGTCGCTCTCACTGGTTTTTACCCCATCGGGAGTCATCGGATTATCCGAAACCAACAGCAAGGCTCCGGTGGGAATGTGATTGGCGAAACCGCAAGTAAACAACGTCGCTGTTTCCATATCCACGGCCATGGCACGCGTCGTGCGCAGATAATCCTTAAAAGCATCATCATGCTCCCATATACGACGGTTGGTCGTATAGACCGTACCGGTCCAATAGTCACGTCCGGCATCCCTTATGGATGTGGATACGGCACGCTGCAACATAAAGGCTGGAAGCGCAGGCACCTCGGGCGGATAATAATCATTCGACGTCCCTTCGCCACGTATGCCGGCCAACGGAAGAATAAGATCTCCTAAATGAGTCTTGGAAGAGATTCCGCCGCACTTCCCCAGAAACAGGCATGCCTTAGGCTTCACCGCACTCAACAGATCCATAATGATAGCTGCATTCGGACTTCCCATGCCAAAATTGATAATGGTCAGGTCCTCATACGTTGCTGTACGCATATTAGCTTTATAATCAGGAACAGACTGTTGAAACTGCTCACAGAAAATATCCACATAATTATTGAAATTGGTCAATAATATATAATCTCCAAAGTCTTTCAATGCTTTCTGTGTATAACGTGGCAACCAATTTTCCACTATTTCCTGCTTCGTTTTCATTTTTTTCCTTACTTTTGCACGGCATTGTATTGCCGGAAGATTCACCTGCAAAAGTAGCAAATGTTCGCATTAAACCTACCTTCCTTTGAAATAAAAATTGTTATGCGCAATGGAAAACGCTGCGTATTCGATCCCGTACGGCACAAATATGTAGCTTTGACACCGGAAGAATGGGTCCGCCAGCATTTTGTAAATTTCCTGATTGCGAAAAAAGGCTATCCGGCTTCCTTACTGGGCAACGAGATTTCCCTGTCACTCAACGGCACGGCCAAGCGGTGCGACACCATATTGTTTTCACGCACAGCCTCCCCGCAGATGATTATAGAATACAAAGCTCCTCACATAAAGATAACCCAGAATGTTTTTTCGCAGATTTCACGATACAACATGGCCCTGCACGTGGATTACCTGGTTGTAAGCAACGGTCTGACGCATTATTGCTGCCGGATGGACTACGAACACCGGACATACGCTTTCCTGCCGGACATACCTGCATACAAAGATTTATAAACAGACGAGAATCGCGTATTTTCGCACGAACGGACATTCATGCACAAATACGCGATTCTCAAATATTGCAAAATTTAAAAGCCTGAATAAAAACGGCAAAAGACGGAAGGATAAATAAATCAATCTTCTTCCGCTGTCTTGCGACGACGGCGTTTCGGCTTTTCCTCCACAACCTTGCTCTCTTGCTGTACACCGGCCAATTCCGGGTCAATCATAATACGGCCGCAATATTCACAAACAATGATTTTCTTACGCATCCGGATATCCAACTGACGCTGAGGCGGAATCTTATTAAAGCAACCGCCGCACGCATCACGCTGCACGTATACGATACCCAGACCGTTGCGGCTGTTCTTGCGAATACGCTTAAAGGCCGAAAGCAAACGAGGCTCAATAGTCGCCTCCAGATTTTTGGACTTCTCACGCAACTTTTCTTCCTCAGCCTTTGTCTCGGAAATAATCTCGTCCAACTCAGACTTCTTGATATCCAAATCCGTCCGGCGCTCACTCACCTGCTCTGAGCAGTGCTGTATTTCCACTGTTCTATGCTCTATAGCCTGATTGGCCTCACGAATCTTCTTTTCATTCAATTCAATTTCCAGTGTCTGATATTCAACCTCCTTGCTCAGGGCTTCATATTCCCGGTTATTACGCACATTGTCCAACTGTTCCTTGTACTTTGCAATGGACACATTGCTGTTTTCAATCGACAACTTACGGTCAGCCACTTCTTTTTTCAAATCACTGATTTCCGCCTGAATCTTTTCCACACGTGTTGTCAGTCCCTCTATTTCATCTTCCAAATCCTGCACCTCCAGCGGCAACTCGCCCCGCAAGGTCTTGATTTTATCGATTTCAGAAAGCATAGTCTGCAACTGATAGAGGTTTTTCAGTCTTTCTTCAATAGACAGATCAGTCTGGTCTTTTTTAGTTTCTTTCGCCATGATTATGATTACAAATACTTTATAGGATTCGTATCCTCCGCCGTTTGATAAAGCGGCAACTCGGGAAACTCCTCCGCTATGATTGAATAAAATATATCTTTCGTAAATTGCTCGCTCTGATAATGCCCCATGACAGCAATCTGTATTTCCTGTTCATGGCCGAAATAAGTATGATAATGCATCTCACCGGTAAGGAAAGCATCCGCCTCCACCGCTATCGCATCGGACAGAAGAAAATCTCCTGCCCCGCCGCAAATTGCAACGCTTTGAATCGGCCGAGCCAACAATTCGTTGTGCATTAAACACTCCACATGAAAAACAGACTTGATACGCTGAAGGAATTTCAAAGAATCTTCCGGTTCCGGCAGATAACCGATAACACCGCTGCCCGCCTTGATACTCCTTTCCTGACGTCCTTCGCGCACCTTCACCGTTCGCGGGCAAAGCAATGAGACATCTACCAACGACAGCTTCTCCGCAATCTTATAATTCACGCCATCTTCCGCATTATCGAGGTTAGTGTGAACTGCATAAACGGCCACATCGTTCTGAATGGCTTTTCTCACACAGCGCTCCACCAGGTTACGGTCGGCAACGGACTTCAGCCCCCGGAACAACAAAGGATGGTGAGCCACAATCAGATTGCACCCCAACGATACGGCCTCATCGATTACTTCTTCAGTAACGTCCAGACACAACAAAGCCCCTGATGCTTCCGCCTCTGTCAATCCTACTTGCAAGCCGGCATTATCATAGTCTTCCTGCAAGGGCAAAGGCGCGAATCGTTCAAGGGCGCATATAATCTCCTTTATCTTCACGCTCAATATTTTCTGCAAAAATAAGCATTTGCAGACATATACACAATCAGAAACGTATTTTTTAGCTTTATTTTCGTTTCCTGAATTGAAAAACGTCCCTCAGCCTGCCGTAACGGTCGAAACTCTTCCGCATGGAAAGACCGACGGTCAGCATCAGCGACAACATGGACGAAGATACCGTGATAACCACAATCATCACCTGATACTTAATGGCTATATCCGGAGAACTGCCTCCCAATATCTGCCCGATCATCGTCCCCGGATACGAGACAAGTCCCATCACAGCCAGATTGGCGATACAAGGGGAAAAGGCCTTCACCACGGCCGAGCGCAAAAAGGGAAGCGTCGCCTCGAATCGGGTCGCCCCATTACCCAACAGATAATAGTACATCTGCTGTTCACGGTGCAAATCCGTATAATATGTACTGAGAGCCACGACATTCACCGATAGCATATTACCCAGCAGAATCCCCATAATCGGAATAAAATAACGGGAACTGAAAACATTCTCAAGTTGCAACACGAACCCTAAAAAGAAAAAGCCGACAATCACCGCCGGCAAAATGAAGCCAAGGAAAACAGGCATAAAAAGCACGTTCCACTTAAGTCTCGTATGCAATACCGCCGTATGAGCTGCAACCCACACCATGGCGGCAACCCACAGAAGATTAAGCCAGGGACTGTTCCACAAAAACAGATACTGCAGATAGGCCCCGATCAGCAACAACTGAACACACATACGTACCGTACCTACCAATATGGCCGTCACCAACCCCGTCCTGAGCCGCCACAGGAAATAAACAGGAATCGCCATCAAAAGCAATCCGATGCCCAGCCCAGCCCACTCTATATCTATAGCTCCCATAATCTCACAAATAAATCACACGGTCGCAATCCTGCACCAGACATTCATCATGTGACACGACCAGCACCGCCCGTCCCTGCCCACATAACTGGCGGAGGAATCCGTTCACCCGACGGGCATTGTCCTCATCAAGAGCCGCAGTCGGTTCGTCAGCCAGTAACAAAGGCTTGTCGGTCAGCGCTGCCACAGACAACAATATACGCTGCCGCTGCCCGCCGGAAACTTTTGCCAGACCGTGACTGTAAAGTTCCCTATCCAATCCTAACTCTTCCCAAACGGCAAAAAGACGTTCTTCCGCGTAAACAAAACGCCTGTTCGTTTTCAGTCCCAATACCATTTCTACCAGTTCGCTCACCCGCTCGCAGGGCGCAGACAATTCCTGCGGGACATAATCTACCCTCCGGCGGATATCCGTGATCCTTTCCGGCGACATCGCGTATCCGGCTACTTGAATATTCCCCTCTTTCAGAGGAACAAACCCCAGCAAGGCACGCAGCAGTGTGGTTTTTCCACAACCGGACTCGCCGCTCAGGCATACCATCTCCCCCGCATCCGCACGCAGGTTAAAATCCCGCATCAGGATGTGTCCGCCCATCTCCAACGTCAAATGTTCTATCCGAAGCACTTCACCCATATTGAATGCAAACTTACATAAAATCTCCGTAACAAACGAATAAGGTGAACGAAAGAAAAACTTATATCTTATAGATAAGACGCCGTTTTGGGGGCCTAATCTTATAGTTTAAAATCAGGGACAGCAGAAAAATTAGCGGGAAGGAGAATCGGACACGAATCCGCGAGAAAGACCGGTTGCATCCCCTGAGACAGAGGAACTACTGTCGGGACAGCCATACGACTGCATACATAAGCATTCCAGAACCGTTATCAGCGCTGCAAGCGAATAGCTGATGCGACAGCCGTATGATAGCTGGTGCGACAGCCGTATGATAACTGTTGCGACGGCCGTATGATAACTGATGCGACGGCCGTATGATAACTGTCGGGAGGAGTTTATGAAAATGCAAAAGGCCGCGTCGCAAACGCGGAATAAAAATCCATTGCGACGCGGCCCCCTTCCGGTACACCACTGTTAAAAGACCACCTGGTCTATCACAACCGGCACAATCGGCTGTTCCCGGTCTTTGTCCAAAGGAGCCGTCCTGTATGCCGCCTTCGAGAAATCAATGGCCTTCAAGTCTATACTGCGGATTTTACTGTCATACATCGTCCGGAAATAGATACACCGGTTCGTGATATCCGTGGCGGCTGTCCACTGAGTCGCACTCGGCATATCTACCGGAGGCTCTCCGTCGTGAAACACCACGCCCAGAGGAATATCGAAGTTATTCAATATCTGGAAAGCCTGGCGCACAGTCCCCTGTGCCGTTTCCTGTTTGGGCGAATATGTCTGAAAGAAAGCCGCACGCACGAAACGTGACGGCGGTGTGAAATCACCGGGTATCCCCAAAAGGCCGCTTCCGCCTCCGAAAGGTGCGATGTCTATGCCTTCCATCTGCTTGCCGGCAGCCGAACCGGGAAATAAATTCACATAGTTGTTCATATTGGTCAGGTGCCACTCAAAACCCGGCGCGTTGGTCAATACGCCCAATTTGTTTTCATAAAAATGTACCTCGCCGTCCACTATTTCCAGCACGACCTGACGCCCCGATGCGTCTGCCACACGCCAATGCACCGTGGAGGCACGAGGATCGGACGCGACGACATGTATCGTCTTTATGGCCTTCTCAACCTCTTCTACCGTCTTGAACGATGCCAGTATCCAAGGCACCAGCTGCAGGTCCGACAGGGAGGAAGCGCTCTTCTTCACATCGAAATCTTCATATTTCCCATAGTTCGGGAAATAGAACAATCCTGCGGAAAGTCCGGCCTCGTTTAGACCTTCCACCACAAACTCTTCCTGCTCCACCGAAAAGCCGACATATCCGTAACGAGCTTTAAACTCCAGCCCGGTCTTCTGCCCGCCAGGAAGATAAGACCGCTGGACATACCCCCTCGGCACAACGGTATACCGGCTATTCAGATAACTGCCGCCCCACTCTATGGTACGTGCAACCACCATCGAACCGTCTTTTGACTTCAGCGTAATGCCGGTACAAGCATCCGCCTGCGAAGGAATAACCGCAGATAACAATACACTCGCTCCTACGAAAGCGACCCTTTTAAACTCTTTTAATAAATTCTTTTTCATATAATTATCCTCCTTCTTTTTACGAGGCGAAAGATACAAAGAATGCAAGAAATACAAAAAAGAATAGACATTTTTTATTCTATTACAATATTTCTTTGAATGTGCTCGCGCATTTCCTCTCAGAGAGCTACATTTTGTTAAAAACAATATCCTAATGTCAAACCAATATTACCCGCATTAAAACATCCTATTCCGTCCCCCACAGCCAAAGTCAGCATCGGACGGAGAAAAAGCAGATTACCCTGTCAAAAAGTCTTATTTTACGCCAAAACGTCCGCACTCATACACTGGCAACGTCTTTGATGCCATACAGACGGAACGCGAAAGCTGCGGAGACGCAAGCCGGAACGTCACTGAATCAATACAAAACAACAAGAAAATAAGAAAGGAGAACCGAAACTATGGATTTCAACAAATTCACCATCAAGGCCCAAGAGGCCATACAGGAAGCCGTCGGTCTGGCACAACAACGGGGACAGCAAGCTGTGGAACCGGAACATCTGCTGAGCGGATTGCTGACAAAAGCCGGGGACGTGACCGGATACCTGTTTCGCAAAATGGGAATCAACGCCCGACAGGTGAGCCAGGTATTGGAACAGCAAATTGCCTCGCTGCCCCACGTGAGCGGCGGCGAACCGTACTTGAGCCGCACGACAGACGGAGTGCTTCGCCGCGCCACGGAGACTGCTTCGCACGAGGGCGACGAGTTCACTACTGTGGAACACATCCTGCTGGCCATCGCGGCCACTGCCTGCACAGCCGGCAGAATACTGAAGGACGCCGGTGTGAACGAAAAGGAACTGCAGGATGCCATCCGCCAGTTGCGGCAGGGCGCACGTGTGACTTCGCCAACGGGCGAGGATACCTACCAGGCACTGGACAAATACGCCCGCAACCTTATCGAGGATGCACGAACGGGACGGCTCGACCCCGTCATCGGGCGCGACGAGGAGATACGCCGCATGCTGCAAATACTGAGCCGGCGCACGAAGAACAACCCGATCCTCATCGGCGAGCCCGGAACGGGCAAGACGGCCATCGTAGAGGGACTGGCACACCGCATCCTGCGCGGCGACGTGCCGGAAAACCTGCGCGACCGACAGCTCTACTCGCTCGATATGGGCGCACTCGTGGCCGGAGCCAAATACAAGGGTGAGTTCGAAGAGCGGCTCAAGTCAGTCATCGGCGAGGTGACACGCAGCGAAGGGCGCATCATTCTCTTCATCGACGAGATACACACCCTGGTAGGTGCCGGAAAGGGCGAGGGTGCCATGGACGCGGCCAACATCCTGAAGCCTGCGCTGGCGCGCGGCGAGCTACGCAGCATCGGGGCCACCACGCTCGACGAGTACCAGAAATACTTTGAAAAGGACAAGGCGCTCGAACGGCGTTTCCAGACCGTAACGGTCAGCGAACCGGACACGCTGAACACCGTATCCATCCTGCGCGGACTGAAGGAACGGTACGAGAGCCACCACAAGGTGCGCATACAGGATGATGCCATCATCGCCGCCGTGGAACTGAGCCACAGGTACATCACCGAGCGGTTTCTGCCCGACAAAGCCATCGACCTCATGGACGAGGCAGCCGCCCGCCTGCGCATGGAGCGCGACTCCGTGCCGGAGGAACTGGACGAAATATCGCGCCGACTGGCACAGCTGGAGATTGAGCGCGAGGCCATCAAGCGGGAGCACGACGAACCGAAACTCGCACAGCTCGGCCGCGAGATAGCCGAATTGCGCGAACAGGAGAACACCCTGCGCGCCAAATGGCAGGGCGAGAAGGAAATGGCCGACCGCATCCAGCAGAACAGGCAGCAGATGGAGCAACTGCGCTTCGAGGCTGAGCGCGCCGAACGTGAAGGCGACTACGGACGCGTGGCCGAGATACGCTACGGACGGATGAAGGCGCTCGAGGACGAGACCGACCGCATGCAGGAACAGTTGCGACAGGCGCAGGGCGGCGAGGCCATGATACGCGAAGAGGTGACGGCGGAGGACATCGCCGACGTCGTGAGCCGCTGGACGGGCATCCCCGTAAGCCGCATGCTGCAGAGCGAACGGGAGAAGCTGCTCCATCTCGAGGAGGAACTTCACCGCCGCGTCGTCGGGCAGGACGAAGCCATACGTGCCGTGAGCGACGCCGTGCGACGCAGCCGCGCCGGACTGCAGGACCCGCGGCGACCCATCGGCTCCTTCATCTTCCTCGGCACCACAGGCGTGGGCAAGACGGAACTGGCCAAGGCATTGGCCGAGTATCTCTTCGACGACGAGAACCTGATGACACGCATCGACATGTCCGAATACCAGGAGAAGCACAGCGTGAGCCGCCTCATCGGAGCGCCTCCGGGCTACGTAGGCTACGACGAGGGCGGACAACTGACGGAGGCCGTGCGACGCAAACCTTACTCCGTGGTGCTGTTCGACGAGATAGAGAAGGCGCATCCCGACGTGTTCAACACGCTGCTGCAGGTGCTTGACGACGGACGGCTGACGGACAACAAGGGACGCACCGTGAACTTCCGCAACACGCTCATCATCCTGACCAGCAACTTAGGCAGCGAGTACATCCGCAGCAGATTTGAGCAACTGACGCCGGACAGCAGTCCCGAGGCACGCGACGCCATCGTCGGCGAGACACAGCGCGAAGTGATGGCTATGCTGAAAAAGACCATCCGGCCGGAGTTTCTCAACCGTATCGACGAAACCATCATGTTCCTGCCCCTGAACGAGAAGGAAATCCGCCACGTGGTGGAACTGCAGATCCGCAGCATCGCGAAGATGCTGGCCGCAAACGGCGTCACGCTACAGCTGACGGAAGCGGCCACGGACTTCCTCGCCCGCGCGGGCTACGACCCCGAATTCGGCGCACGGCCGGTGAAACGGGCCATCCAGCGGTATCTGCTCAACGACCTGTCGCGCACGCTGCTCGCACAGCAACTGGACCGCACGCGCCCCATCCGCGTGGATGCGACGGACGACGGACTGGCCTTCGCCAACGCATGAGGGAACGGGGAAAAACTTCCCCCTATATATAATAAGGTACGCGCGCGCGTACCTTATTATATATAGGGGGAGGAACGGAAAAGAAAAAGTCAGATGTTGGCGATGCTCATGATGTCGGCAAACACGCCGGCGGCCGTCACGCTCGCCCCGGCTCCATAGCCCTGTATGACCATCGGATACTCGTTGTAACGCTCCGTCGTGAGCAGCACTACGTTGTTCGAGCCCTCAAGCGCATAGAAAGGATGCCCCTGCGGCACCTCGCAGAGCGACACCTCGGCCCGGCCGGCCTCGTATCTCGACACGAAGCGCCACCGCTTGTGCTCGCGCTCCAGCTTCCGCCGGCGCTCCTCGAAGTCCGCGTCCAGCGACGGCAGGCGCTCCCAGAAGTCCTCCAGCGAACCTTCGAAGAACGACGGGGGGACGAAAAGATTGGCCGTCACGTCGGACTGCTCTATGCGGTAGCCGGCCTCACGCGCCAGAATCACCAGCTTGCGAATCACGTCGCGCCCGCTCAGGTCCACCCGCGGGTCGGGCTCGCTGTAGCCCTCCTCGCGCGCCATGCGCACGGTGCGGCTGAAGGAGATGTCGGCCGACAGGCGGTTGAAAATAAAATTGAGCGTCCCGCTCAGCACGGCCTCGATGCGCAGGATGCGGTCGCCACTGTTGCGCAGGTCATTCATCGTGCGTATGATGGGCAGCCCGGCCCCCACGTTGGTCTCGAAAAGGAACTTCACGCCGCGCTCGCGGGCCGTGCGTTTCAGGCGGCTGTATGTCTCGTAGTCGGACGAGGCCGCCACCTTGTTGGCCGCCACGACGGAGATGTTGTGCTCCAGGAACTCGCCGTAGAGCGCCGCCACGTCGGGGCTGGCCGTGCAGTCGACGAACACGGAGTTGAATATGTTCATCCCCACTACCTCGCGGCGCAACCGCTCCACACCGCCGGGACCGCCCTCGGAAAGCAGCCCGCGCCAGCGCTCCAGGTCCAGCCCGCGGCGGTCGAACACGGCATTACGGCTGCTGGCGATGCCCACCACCTTCAGCTTCAGCCCGTGCTCGCGCATCAGTTTCTCCTGCTGGCGGGCAATCTGACCTATCAGGCTGCCGCCCACCGTGCCCACCCCGCAAAGAAAAAGGTTCAGCACCCGGTACTCCGACAGAAAAAAGCTGTCGTGTATCACGTTCAGCGTCTTACGCAGCGAACGCCCGTCCACGACGAAGGAAATGTTCGTCTCCGACGCACCCTGCGCACAGGCAATCACGTTGATGCCGCTGCGCCCCAGCGTGCCGAAGAGCTTGCCGGCGACGCCCGGCACGTGGCGCATGTTCTCGCCCACGATGGCTACGGTCGACAGTCCGCCCTCGGCCCTGATTTCAAACATGGCGCCTGTCTGAATTTCCTTCGCAAACTCGGCGTTGAGCACCCGGCAGGCCTCCTCGGCGTCGGCATCGCGCACGCCGATGGACGTGCTGTTCTCCGACGAGGCCTGCGACACCATGAACACGCTGATGCCGTTCTCGGCCAGGGCGGAGAAGATGCGGCGGTTGACACCGATGACACCTACCATCGAGAGCCCGGCCACGGTGATAAGGCTCGTCCCGTCGATGCTCGAGATGCCGCGGATGGGTTTTCCGTCGTTCGCGGCGCCGGCCTTGATGACAGTGCCGCGGCCGCCGGGATTGAACGTGTTCTTCACGAGGATGGGGATGTTCTTCACGCAGACGGGATAGATGGTGGGCGGATAGACCACTTTGGCGCCGAAGTTGCAAAGCTCCGTGGCCTCGGTGTAGCTCAGTTCGTCGATGGTGTAGGCCGTGGAGATGACGCGCGGATCGGCCGTCATGAAGCCGTCGACGTCCGTCCAAATCTCCAGCGCGTCGGCGTCGAGCGCCGCGGCGATGATGGAGGCGGTGTAGTCGGAGCCGCCGCGCCCGAGGTTGGTCACCTCGCCGGAGTCGGCGTCCGTCGAGATGAAGCCCGGCACGAGCGCCACCTGCGGCAGGGGGTCGAAGGCCCGGCGCACAAGGCTGCGCGTCAGGTCAGCGGCCAGCACGCAGCGTCCGGCCTTGTTCTCCGTCTTGATGAACTCGCGCGAGTCGAACCACTCGGCGCCGTCGACGACGGCGGCCACGATGCGCGACGAGATGCGCTCGCCGTAGCTCACGATGGCGGCCAGCGTCTTGGGCGACAGGTCGCGGATGAGATAGACGCCGTGGTAGATGCTGCGCAGCTCGCCGAGCAGGGCGTCCACCCGGGCCAACAGCGCATCGCGCCGCGGACCGTCAGGCAGCAGCCCGCGGATCACCGCCGCGTGGCGCTCCGCCATCTCGCGGAAAGAGTCCTGATAGGCCGCGTCGCCCGCCACGGCCATTCCCGACGTGCGTATCAACTGGTCGGTGATGCCGCCGAGGGCGGACACTACTACGATCACCGGCTCCCGGCGGGACCCGACAATCTTCTTCACACTCTGAATACTCTCTACGGAACCGACGGACGTCCCGCCGAACTTCAATACTTTCATCGCTCGTACTATAAAAAGGCGAAGCCCCGCGCTGCCGAGAGAATCCGGCCCCGTCCGGCTGCGCCTGACTTCTACACGGGCACAAAAATAGCAAATAATTAACAAAGCAGCCCAACATACGGATTTTATTTGTATTTTTGCTTTTAATTATCTTAGAAAGACGCACACAGCGAGACACCATGACAAGCAGAATCCTTATTTTACTGGCGGCAGCCGTCTGCGGCCTGTCGTCCGGGGCGCAGACACGCGGCGAGCGAAGCCGCTGGTTCGACTACGACCGCTCGACGTACTACGGCGTGCGGATCGGCGTCAGCGCCCCCGACCTGTATTTCCGCCACATGACGCGACCGGACGCCCGCGCCTTTGCCGGCCTCGACGTGGCCGTCGCGTGGGGCAAACAGCTGGGCAGCGGCGTGCCCCTGTACTTCGAGACGGGGCTGATGTATACGGAGAAAGGCGCCCAGGTGAAGGCCACGGCCGAAGACCAGCGCCTGACGTTCAACCTGAAGTATATCGAACTGCCGCTCGTCTTCAAATACAAGGCGAGCCTGGGCATCGACGACCTGAGCCTGCAGCCTTTCTTCGGCGGCTACGTCGCCTTGGGCGCGGGCGGAAAGACCAAGCTTTACGACGAGCACGCGAAGGTAAGCTCCTTCGGCAGCGGGCGTTTCCGCCGCGGCGACGGGGGCCTGCGTCTGGGGTGCGGCCTGTCGTACCAGAATTTCTACTTCGAGCTGAGCTACGACGTGGGGCTGGCCAACATCGCGCGCGACAACTTCGCGTACTACGGATACGACGATTTCGACAGCAAGGTGCGCACGGGGACTTTCGCTGCCCGCGTGGGTGTCGACTTCTGACAGTTCCCGCCGGAAACGTCCCCGCCTGCCTCCACGACGGCTCGCAGAGGCCGGCGGATTTAACCATATAATAAGGTACGCGCGCGCGTGCGCGTACCTTATTATATATAGAGGGGCGTTTTTCGACGCCCCTCCGTGTGTTTCGCAGCGCGGGAGGAGACTTCCTTTTTTCCCCTCTCCATCGTCCAACAGAGAAAAAAGCATGGTTGCGCCACGGGGAAGCACCGGTGTGCCAAAAGGCGCCTATACCGCCAGCAGAAAAACGGTATACCGCCAGCAAAAAAACGGTATACCGATAGAAAGGAAACGGTATACCGATAGAAAGGAAACGGTATACCGCCAGCAGAAAAACGGTATACCGATAGAAAGGAAACGGTATACCGCCAGGGAAAAAAACAATGCTTTTTGGAAAAAAACCAATGCTTTTGGGGAGAAAGTCCTATGCCTGTCCGGAGCGGGCACCGCCGCCGGAGGCGCGGAAACGGACGGCGGGCGACCGGAGCAGAGGCGTCTTGCCTCCCCCTCCGGCCGCCCGCCGCAGATGCGGAATGCGGGCTGCGCTACCGCTGCGCCAGCCGTTCCAGCGTCTGCCAACACTGGTAGAGGCCGCGGGGCACGTGGAAACAGCCCTTCCACTTGCCGCCCTTGAGCGGGAGGAGGACTTCGCCGCGGCGGTTCAGATAGCCGTACCACTCGGGATAATCGGGGTCGGTGAAGTGGGTCCACACGTAGTCGTGTACGCGTTCGAACCACTCCCAGCAACGCTCGTCGCCCGTCAGCTCGTAGCCCTTGAGCATGGTGATGAGCGTCTCGATGTGCACCCACCAGAGTTTCTGGTCCCACTCGAGCTGCTGCTGCGGACGCCCCAGACGGTCCATGAAGTAGAATATGCCGCCGTACTCCTTGTCCCAGCCGTATTCCACCTCGGCCAGTGCGATAGACGCGGCCTTCTCCACCAGGTCGTGCCGGCCGAGGCGCCGGCCCAGATCCATGATGAACCACATGGCCTCGATGGCGTGCCCGGGGTTGAGCAGACGGCCGTCGTAGCAGTCCACCAGCCGGTTGTCGGTGCCGAGATGCTCGACGATGAGCCCGAGCTCGGGGCGGTAGAAGACGTCCATCACCTCGTGGACGCAGGTGTCGATGGTGGTCTGCAGGAAGGCGGGGTCGAGCAGCGGCTCTATCTCGAGGGCCACGTTGCAGAGTATCATCGGCAGAGCGAAGCTCTTGAGCGCACGGGCGCCGGGCGAAGCCTTGCTCCACCGCCCCTTGGGATTGTCCACCCGCGAGAGGACGATGTCGAACGTGCGCTTGGCTATGTCGGCGTACTCGGCGTTGCCGGTGGCGAGGCTGAGCTGCCCGAAAGCGATGACGGCGAAGGTGTAGCTGAAGATGTTGTAGGGCTCCACCAGCGGACGGCCCTCGCGGTCGAGGGCGAAATACCAGTTGAGCTGGCCGTCGTGGCCGTAGCGTTTGAGGAATTCGGCTCCCTGCAGGGCCGCGTCAAGCCATTCGGGGCGCTTCTCCACGCGGTTGTAGAGGGTGGCGAGCATCCACACTTCGCGCCCCTGCAACCAGATGAACTTGTCGGTGTCATACACTTCGCCGGTGCGGTCGAGACAGGTGAAATACCCGCCGCACTCGCGGTCGATGGAGTGTTCGAGCCAGAAGGGCATTACCTTTTCCAGCAATTCCGCCTTGTACTGGGCGGCCAGTTTCTTGAAATCTTTCATTTTCTGCACTATGTTTTTTCTTGTTTCCGCTATGCTTTCATTTCTTTTCCTCGAGCGTCCTCCACGTCAGCCCGCGCAGGTCGCGCTTCTCCCTGAGCACCCACGAGCAGAGCCAGGCCACGAGGACGCTCGTCACCAGGCCGATGGCGCCGTAGAGCAGGAAGCTGGTGGCGGTGAGGCTCTTGACCAGGAAGACGGCCGCCACGCCGAAGCAGAATCCGGCCATCGCGGCGCGCCCGCCGATGCGGGGGAAGAAGATGCCCATGAGGAAGAGGCCGCCCAGCCCGCTGGACAGCAGCCCGAGGATTTCCTGAAAGAAGTCGAGCAGCGAGAGTATCTCCCACGTGGCCATGAGCAGGGCGATGCCCATGCCGACGATGCCGGAGAGGATGCATGCACGGCGGGCCACGGCGAGCATCGTCCGGTCGGACGACGCCGGGCGCCAGCGCTTGTAGAAGTCGATGCTGAAGGCCGTGGCCACGGAGTTGATGTTGGACGAGATGGTGCTCATCGTGGCGGCGAAGATGGCTGCGATGAGCAGTCCGGCCACTCCGGCGGGCAGCTGGCCCATCATGAAGAAGGGGAAGATGATGTCGTTCTTCTGCATCGTGTAGTCGAGCTCGGCGGGATGGGTCTTGAAGAATGTGTAGAGCCCGGCGCCTATGACGAAGAACACGACGGAGACGAAGACGCTCATGAGGCCGTTCATCAGGATGCTCCGGCGGGCGCCGGCCTCGTCTTTCGTCGTCAGGTAACGCTGTATGACGGTCTGGTCGGAGGTGTAGGAAATCAGGTTGTTGGCCATGCCGCCGAGGATGATTACCCAGAAGGAGGCCGAGCGGTAGTCGAGGCTCCAGTCGAAAAGGCGGAACTTGCCGTCGGCGTAGGCGATGTCGAAGAAGCTGGAGGCGCCGCCGTCGGTGCCGCAGACCAGATAGACGGCCGCCAGCAGGGCGCCGCCCACGAGAATGAAGCCCTGCACCACGTCGCCCCAGACGACGGCCTCGACGCCGCCCATCGTGCAGTAGACGATGGTGATGGTGCCCATCATGACGATGCACGTATAGATGTCGATGCCCGTGACGGCCGTCAGGGCCAGCGAGGGCAGGTAGAGGACGAGGGCCATGCGCGCCACCATGAAGACGATGAACAGGGCGCTGGCCATCAGGCGGGTGGCGGCGTTGAAGCGGTGCTCGAGGTATTCATAGGCGCTGGTCACGTCGAGGCGGCGGAAGAAGGGCAGGTAATACCGGACGACGGGAAACGAGACGAGGAGGATGGTAACGAGCATCGGATAATAGGTCCAGTCCGTGGCATAGGCCTTGGCGGGATAGGCCATGTAGGTGATGGCGCTGAGCATCGTGGCGTAGATGCTGATGCCGGCCGCCCACCAGGGGATGCGTCCGCCGCCCCGGAAGAAGTCGTCGCCTCCGCCCTCGCTGCGCATGAAGTGGAAACCCAGGGCGAGCATGCCCGCCAGATAGAGGAGCAGCACGGCCCAGTTGAGCCAGCCGAAGGAGGTGCGCACGGTCATCCTCACGGCTGTCACGCCGGCCGAACGTATGCCGGGCTTCGACTCGCCGCCGATGACTATCCAGTCCTTGCCATAGGGCACCACGGCGGCGCCGGCACGGGCCAGCAGGGGCGATCGAGCTTCGGTGACCCAAGTGTCGGTGATGGTGTGGTAGACGACCAGTTCGTCGTTGAACTGATACCAGGGGGCAGGATGGTTCATGTAATCCGCAATGGCCGCGTCTATGCGGGCCGCACCGAGCGAATCGCCGCGCGCCAGCGCCTTGGCCCGCCGGAAGGGGCGGTTGATGGCCGTGGCGAAGACGTCGGCATCCACGCCGCCGATGAATATGACGTGCGCGCAGCCGGAGGGGATTCCCGTGGCGCCGACGAGGGTCATCACCTTGCCCTGCGGGGCGATATGCGCCGTGGTGGTCCAGCGCCCCGTCTGCGGGTTGTAAACCAGGCCGTCGACGTTCACAAGCCCGGGCATGTTGTCCGTCGGCTCGCTGTATCCGCCCATCACGTAGAAGCACGGGCCCGTCGCCCCGTTCTGCACGACTGCCGTAGGCTGCAGGCGCGCCCCGTCGGGCATGTCGGGCAGGCGCTCCCACGCCTCGCCGCCCGGATATTCCAGCCGGAAGGCGGCGTTCGACGCGGTGCCGTCGCTGCGCCCTCCGGCCACGTAGATGTATCCGCCGCCGAAGGCTCCGCCCATATTGTCGAGGGGCAGGGGCAGCGAAGGCAGGGCGTGGATGTCCACCGCGCCCATGCCAACCGTAAGCAGGCTGACGTCGGCCAGGCTCCGCGCCCCGTCCGTTCCGCCGATGCAGACGACGCCCCCCGGCACGGTGACGCTCACGCCGTAGGCCGAGGGCGTCAGCAGACGGCCCGCCTCGCGCCATTGCGCGGCGCTGTCCGCGGGATTCTCCAGCAGGTATATCTTGTCATAATACACTTTGGGGCCGCCCTCGGCGGCCGGCCGGCCGGGGAAGTTGCAGCCTCCGGCCACGAGAACCGCATCGCCGCAACGTCCGGCATAGGGCGCCGAAACGCCCTGCGGCCCGTTCACGGCCAGCGGGCTGAGACGGCAGAAAGTCACTTGGTTGTGCTTGTTGTCTCTGATTTCCTTCTCGGGGTGCGCACTTCCCGCGAGGGGGAGCAGACTGCATCCCAGCAGGAGAAGACACAACTGTCGAACGATTTGTCTCTTCATGGTATGTATCCGTTGTAATATAATAAAGGTATTGAAAAGTCACGGGCGCCGTCCGTCGCTTCCGTCAGAAGCGGTTGCAGCGCTCGAAGAAACGGATGGCCTCCAGCTCCGCCTTCATCGCGGCTTCCTCCTCGTCCGTCAGGTTGCGGAACGGCGTGCGGTTCTTGCCCAGGTCCAGGCCGATGAGCTTCATGATGCGCTTGCCGCCCACGATGTTGCCACGGTAGCGGCAGATGACGTTGATGACCTCCTGCGAGAAGTTCTGCAGCTCGCGCGCCCGCTCGAGCTCGCCGGCCTTCCAGGCGTCGATGATGCCCACGAGGTTCACCCCGTTGTAGTTGGTCGTACCGCCGATGCCGCCCTGCGCGCCTCCCATGGCCAGACAGGGCAGAATGGTCTCGTCCTGCCCGTGCAGCATGTCGAACTTCCCGCCCTTGTACAGGCGGCACTGGTTGTACTCATACAGGCTCTCGAAGGTGTACTTGATGCCGGCGAAATTGGGAATCCGCCCGTCCACGGCCTTCAGCAGCTCCACCATCGGCAGGAAGGCGCCGTTGAACGCAGGAATGTGGTAGAAGTAGAAAGGCAGTTCCGGAGCGCCGGCGGCAATCTCCTCGCAGTACTTCACCAGCTCTTCCACACGGCCGACTTTCGGGAACGGAGGCGCCATCGCGCCGATGCCCCAGGCCCCGGCCGCAGCGGCGTGCTCCGCCAGGGCGCGGCTCGACTTCACGCAGCAGCTGCCCACATGGACTATCACCTTGAACCCCTCCGGGGCGGCGGAAATCCAGGCCTCGGCCAGCTTCATGCGCTCGTCCTCGGTCAGCATGTATCCCTCGCCCGAGGAACCGTTGATGAAAACGCCCTTCAGCCCGTTCTTCTGCAGCATCCGCGCATAAGCCGGTATAGGCTCGTAATTCACTTCACCGTTCTCATAAAAAGGCGTGAACGGCGCATCGATAAGTCCGATAATCTTTTCCATAATTTGTTTTTATATGATTCGCATTATTAAATCCATGACCACAGGAAACTCTGAGGCAAGCATCTTTATTTTCCACAAATATACTTAAAAAAATCCAACCGGGCAAAGAATCCCCGCCCGAACGCTCTTCTTCCTCCGCACAGGACGCATTTTCTTTCTTTTTATCCCCGTCCGCCTTACGAAAAGGATAAAAAAGTTGGCCGTTACAGGTAATTAACGTAATTTTGCAAGGAATCGTTACTCAAAATCAAAAGATGAAGGATTTTTTTAAATACTTGTTAGCCAGTTTTACCGGAGTTCTCATGGCCGGAGGCGTCCTGTTCCTCGCCGTCCTGTTTTTCTTTATAGCCGCGCTTGCCGGCGGCAGCGGCAGCAATTCCGAACTCAAGCCCCACTCCATACTGCACCTGTCGCTGAACGGGAGCCTGTCCGAACGCTACACAGAAAACCCGCTCGATGTGCTGAAAGGACAGAGCGACACGGGCTTCGGACTGGAAGAGACGCTGACCGCCATCCGCCGTGCGAAGGAAAACGCCGATATCGACGGACTGTATATCGAGGCGGGCGGACTGACGGGAGCCACCCCCGCCATGCTGGAAGAAATACGGCAGGCCGTGGAAAACTTCCGGGAGAGCGGAAAGTTTGTCGTGTCCTACGGCGACATGTACACACAGGGATGCTACTACGTCTGCAGCGCGGCCGACCGTGTGGTGCTCAACCCGCAGGGAAGCGTCTGCTGGAGCGGCATGGCTTCGGAACCCGTATTCTACAAAGACCTGCTCGAGAAAATCGGAGTACGGATGCAGGTATTCCGCGTGGGCGACTACAAGTCGGCCGTAGAGCCGTTCACCTCCACCCGGATGAGCGATGCCAACCGGGAACAGATAAACTCGTACCTGCATTCCATCTGGAGCGAGCTGATGGCCGACGTGTCCCGCACACGGCACATCCCGACGGACAGCCTGATGCGCTATGCAGACGAATACATGATGTTCGCCCCCGCGGCCTCCGTCGTGACACGCGGACTGGCGGACACGCTGTGCTATGCCGACGGCATGAAGGAATACCTGCAAAGCAGACTGCCGGACAAGGGCCGGAAACTGAACCTGATAAGCCCTGCCGATTTCCTGACAGCAACCGAAAAAGATAAAAAGACAGCTCCCGACCGCATAGCCGTGTACTATGCCTACGGGGACATCACGGACGCGGAAAACGAATGGGGCGACCCGTGTATCGCCTCGCGGACCGTGTGCAACGACCTGCGGCAACTGCGCGAGGACAAGGACATAAAGGCCGTCGTGCTGCGCATCAACTCCGGAGGCGGCAGTGCCTACGCCTCGGAACAGATATGGCGCGAGGTGGAACTGACGCGCCGCGAGAAACCGGTCGTCGTATCCATGGGAGGCATGGCCGCCTCGGGCGGTTACTACATCGCCTGCGCAGCCGACACCATCGTGGCGGAACCGATGACGCTGACCGGCAGCATCGGCATCTTCGGGCTCTTCCCCGACGCGAGCAACCTGTTGCAGGAGAAACTGGGTCTGCACTTCGATGTAGTGAAGACTAACGAACTGGCCGACTTCGGCACGCAGGCCCGACCGCTGAACAACACGGAATGCCAGTTGTTGCAGAACTATATCGACCGTGGATACGACTTGTTCGTACAGCGGGTGGCCGACGGACGCGGGCTGCCGGCAGACAGCATCCGCCGGCTGGCACAGGGAAGGGTGTGGACAGGCAAGCAGGCCGTAGAGAACGGTCTTGCCGATCTGACCGGCAATCTACAGGACGCCGTCCGCCTGGCTGCAGAACGGAGCGGACTGGAAAAATATGAGGTGAAGACGCTTCCGGAAGCCAAGGAATGGTACGACAACCTGCTGGGCAACACCCGCAAAAGTTATATGGAAAGCCGGTTCGGAACGCTGGGCGAGTATCTCCCGCTGCAGCAATTGCTCCGGGGCATGGACCGCCAGTCGTGCATCCAGGCGCGCATCCCTTATCTGCCCAACCTCACAAACTGACAACCGGCATGGAAGGCGACCTGATTAAGATTAACGAATGGCTGCTGCCGTTTTCGTGGCTCTACGGAATTGGCGTCAGACTGCGGAACGAACTCTTCGAGCTCGGGATTCTGAAGTCCCGGAGCTACAATGTGCCCGTCATCTCGGTAGGTAACATCACGGTGGGCGGAACCGGGAAAACGCCGCACACGGAATACTTGGTACGCCTGTTGCAGAAGAAATATCAGGTCGCCGTACTGAGCCGGGGGTACAAACGCAAGAGCAAAGGCTTCCAACTGGCCGCCCCCGACACTCCGATGGAACAGATCGGCGACGAACCTTACCAGATAAAACGGAAATACCCGGACACGTACGTGGCTGTAGACAAGAACCGCCGGCGCGGCATCGAGCGCCTGTGCGACAACACGATAGCGCCGGGAACGGACGTCGTCATCCTCGATGATGCTTTCCAGCACCGCTACGTACAACCGGGCATCAACATCCTGCTGATCGACTACCACCGCATGATCTACGACGACAAGCTGCTGCCCGCAGGCCGACTTCGGGAACCGAAGGAAGGCACCCGCCGTGCCAACATCGTCATCGTCACCAAATGCCCGTCCGACATGAAGCCCATGGGGTTCCGGGTCATCAGCAAAGCCTTGCGACTGTATCCCTACCAGAAGCTTTTCTTCTCTACCCTCCGCTACGGAACGCTGCGACAGGTGTTCGGCGACAGAACACGCCGGCTGGAAAGCCTGAAGAAAGAGGAACAGGTGGTGCTGCTCACCGGCATCGCCTCTCCGGAACAAATGAGACAGGACATCGAACAATATGCCCCTCTCGTCGTGCCGTTGCCTTTCGGCGACCATCATTACTTTTCGGCAGCGGACATACAGCTCATCAACGAGACGTTCGACCGCATACACGGCGACAAGCTCATCATCACAACAGAAAAAGACGCCTGTCGGCTACAGAACACGGAAGGACTGAGCGACGAGGTAAAACAATATCTGTATGTGCTGCCCGTCGAAGTGGCCATCATGCAGGACCGACAAGAAACGTTTAACGAAAACATCACTGGTTATGTACTCAAAAATTCAAGAAACAGCATACTGGCTAAAAGCCAAAATGCCGGCAAATCCAACAACAGCTATCATATTAGGAACCGGTCTGGGAAAACTGGCCGCTGAAATTCATTCGGCTTCCAGCATTGACTACAAGGACATCCCCAACTTCCCCGTATCGACAGTAGAAGGCCACAGCGGCCGGCTGATTTTCGGCAAACTGGGCAACAAGGATATTATGGCGATGGAAGGACGCTTCCATTTCTACGAAGGATATTCGATGAAAGAAGTGACATTCCCCATCCGCGTAATGCACGAACTGGGCATCCGCACCCTGTTTGTCAGCAATGCCGCCGGCGGGACAAATCCCGACTTTGAGATCGGCGACCTGATGATTATTACCGACCACATCAACGCTCTGCCCGAAAATCCGTTGCGCGGCAAGAATTTCCCCACCGGCCCGCGCTTTCTGGATATGCACGAGGCATACAGCCGGGAACTGATCTGCCAGGCTAAGGCTATCGCGGCGGAAAAAGGCATCAAAGTGCAGGAAGGTGTATATCTGGCAACACAAGGCCCCACCTATGAGACACCGTCCGAATACAAGATGTTCCGTATCTGGGGAGCTGACGCCGTAGGCATGTCCACCGTCCCCGAAGTCATCGTGGCCAACCACTGCGGCATGAAATGCTTCGGCATCAGTGTCATCACAGACCTCGGAGTAGAGGGGAAGATTGTGGAAGTCAGTCACGAGGAAGTTCAGAAAGCGGCCGACGCCGTGCAACCTCTCATGGCGGACATCATGCGTGAGATGATCAACCGCGCCTAATATATATATTATAGGTATAGTACATGCAACAGAACAAACGCACCGAAATAGCCACACTGGGGGAATTTGGCCTCATCAGACATCTGACTGAACAGCTTCCTCTGGAGAATGCATCCACGATATACGGCGTAGGCGACGATTGTGCCGTATTGCAATATCCGGCAGACAAACAAATACTTGTTACCACCGACCTGCTGATGGAGGGCGTGCACTTCGACCTGACGTACGTCCCCCTGAAACACCTGGGCTACAAGGCCGCCATGGTAAACCTGTCGGACATTTACGCCATGAACGGCATGCCGAAGCAACTGGTCGTGTCCATCGCCCTGAGCAAACGGTTCTGCATCGAAGACATGGAGGACTTCTATGCCGGACTGCGACTGGCCTGCGAGGCGCACCACGTAGATATTGTGGGCGGAGACACCACTTCGTCATTAACCGGACTGGCCATCAGCATCACTTGTATAGGCGAAGCCGACAAGGACAAGGTGACCTATCGCCACGGGGCACAGGACACCGACCTTATCTGCGTATCCGGTGATTTGGGAGCCGCCTACATGGGTCTACAACTGCTGGAACGGGAAAAATCGGTCTACAACCAGCAACTGCGGGAAGCACGGCAGAAGAACGCCGGTCCGGAAACAGCAAACGACAACGCCGCACAGCCTGATTTCGGAGGCAAGGAATATATTCTCGAACGCCAACTGAAACCGGAAGCCCGGAGAGACATCATCGAATCGCTGGCTGCCGCAGGCATCCGTCCGACCTCAATGATGGACATTTCCGACGGACTAAGTTCGGAACTTATGCACATCTGTTCGCAAAGCCACACCGGCTGCCGCATTTACGAAGAACGCATTCCACTGGATTACCAAACAGCGGTCATGGCGGAAGAACTGAACATGAACGTAACGACGTGCGCCCTGAACGGCGGCGAAGACTACGAACTGCTATTCACCGTTCCGCTTTCCGAGCACGACAAAGTGAGCGAGTTGCCGAATGTCAAAGTCATCGGATACATCACAAAACCGGAACTGGGCTGCGCCCTTATATGTCGCGACGGTAACGAGATGGAATTAAAAGCACAGGGCTGGAACCCGCTGAAACAATAAGCATTCCCAAAAATATGAAAATATTACGGGAAGACTTGTGTAATAGCGCGATAATCCGTACCTTTGCACCGCTTTTTCAGCAACATACTTGATGCCGAGCATCGTGTGATGGCGAATTAAGCAAGCGAAAAACTTAATTTAGAGTAACACAAAAAATTAGTAACATGAAAGAAATCAGCGTAAAAGGTACTGCACGTACCGAAACTGGCAAGAAAGCCACCCGCAAACTGCGCGAGAACAACGGCGTTCCCTGCAACCTGTACGGAGAAACCAAAGGTGAAAACGGCCTGCCCTTGGCCGTATCGTTCTCTACAACGAACGACGAACTGCGTAATCTTATCTATTCTCCCGACATTTTTGCCGTAAACCTCGATATCGACGGAAAGACCTGCAAGGCCGTATTGAAGGAGATTCAGTTCCACCCCGTAAAGGACAACGTCCTGCACGTGGATTTCTACGAAATTACGGATACGAAACCCATCATTATGGAAGTACCTATCAAGCTGACCGGTCTGGCCGAAGGTGTTAAAGCCGGTGGTAAGTTGGCAGCTTCTGTACGTAAGCTGAAAGTAAAGGCTACTTATCAGAACATCCCCGAGCGTCTGGAAATCAACGTTTCCCACCTGGGTCTGGGTAAAACCATCAAGGTTGGCGAGTTGAATTTCGAAGGCCTCGAACTGGTAACCAGCAAGAACGTTGTGGTATGCCAGGTGAAGATGACACGTGGTGCCATGGCTGCTGCAGCTGCCGCTGCCGGCAAGTAACAAGAAGCGAATACGAAAGCATGAAATATTTAATTGTCGGCTTGGGAAACATCGGCTCCGAATACGATGGGACCCGCCACAACATTGGATTCAGAGTATTGGACGCCCTCGCAAAGGCGTCCAATCTCATTTTTGCAGACAAACGCTACGGAGCAGTCACGACATTGCCTGTCAAAGGCCGGCAGCTGGTACTGCTGAAGCCTTCTACTTATATGAACCTGAGCGGAAACGCTGTGCGCTATTGGATGCAGCAGGAGAATATCCCGCTGGAACGGGTACTGGTAGTTGTGGACGATCTTGCCCTCCCTTTCGGAGCCTTGCGCATGAAACCGTCGGGCAGCGATGCCGGGCACAACGGACTGAAACATATTGCCGCCACATTGGGCACACAGGCCTATGCCCGCCTGCGTTTCGGCATCGGCAATGACTTCCCGCGCGGAGGGCAGATAAACTTTGTGCTGAGCGCTTTCAACGACGAGGAACTGGCAAAGATGAACGAGCGTGTGGAACTGGCCGGAGAGATGGTAAAGAGTTTCTGTCTGGCAGGAATCAACATCACCATGAATCAGTTCAACAAGAAATAAATCATCTCTATGAGCGAAGCGAGAATTGACAAATGGCTGTGGGCCGCACGTATCTTCAAAACCCGCTCACTGGCTACTGCAGCTTGCAAGAAAGGACAGATCAGCATGTGGGGAGCCCAATTGAAACCATCACGCACCGTGAAGGAAGGAGATGTCGTGGAAGTAAGAAAACCTCCTGTCACCTACTCTTTCAGAGTAAAACAACCCATAGAGAAACGTGTCGGAGCCAAAATATTGCCGGATATTCTTGAAAACATCACCCCACCGGAACAATATGAATTACTGGAGATGAGCCGCATCAGCGGTTTTGTCGACCGGGCACGCGGTACCGGACGTCCTACCAAAAAAGACAGACGCAGTCTGGAGGAATTTACAGCGCCGGAATTCTTCGGAGACTTTGACTTCGATCTGGAAGACGGAGAAGAAGAATAGGATTGGGCGTCCGCATAAAGGACTTCTCATATCATATTTCCCAAAAAGATTATCGAATGCAAAGTGCAAAAAAGCACAAACCGGAAACTATAGAATCCGGAAATGACGCAATGCCTTGAACACTCCGTCACGGTCTACCGTATCGGTAATATAATCAGCCGCGCGCTGCACCTCCGGCAAAGCATTTCCCATAGCAACTCCCACAGCCACGTGAGACAGCATGGAAATATCATTTCCTCCGTCACCGAAAGCCATAGTCTCCTCCAACCGGATATTTTCATGGCGCAATACAGCACCAATACCGGCGCTTTTACTGACTCCCGCCGCTATCACGTCCGTAAAGTAAGGATGCCAGCGCATTGACACACAACCGGGCATCAACCTATGCATAAGAACCTCTTCATGTTCTTCCCGGAAGAAAGAAATCATCTGCAACACTTCCCGCCCCATGACTTCCGAAACCGGACGCACAGGAGGCTGCGGCAAATTCAGTTGACGGAAAACCTCCTGCGTCTCATCCGTCAGCCGCGTAATAAACAATTCGTCCGGAGAAACAAAAACCACAGGAAAGGCTTCATCCGGACAACAGGCCACATAATCGGCCACCTTGCGCACATCTTCATCCGGAACAGGCGTATGCGCGATCACCTTTCCTTCCGCCGTAAAGCAATGCGCTCCCGTCACGGTAATCATTCCATCGTATTCCAAGTCCTCCAGATTGTCAATGAAAGCCGCCGGACGTCCTGTGGCTATATATACTTTTATGCCGCGACGGCGCAAGGCCACCACGGCATTTCGGGTTGACAAAGGCACCGTATGAGTATCAAAAGAAACCAGTGTCCCGTCAATATCAAAGAATACAGCTTTAACAGTCATCAAGAAATTACTTCTCCACTTTTTCGGAAGCCGTCATATTCCCCTCGATAACCAGACGAACCATCTCCTGCTTTGCATTCGTACGCACCGTAATGGTTTTCTTAAAACGTCCCGGAAACTTCCCCACTCCGTTGTATGTAACGTCAATCTGACCTTTTTCACCCGGCTTGATAGGATATTTCGTGTAAGTAGGCACTGTGCAACCGCAAGAAGCGATAGCCTGATGGATCACCAGCGGAGCTGTCCCCGTATTGGTAAACTCAAAAGAACAGGTAACCGTTGCATCGTCTTCGGAGAACGTGCCGAAATTATGCGTGGTCTTCTCAAATGTAATTTCCGCTTTCTTTGCCTCATTTGCCTTTCCTGCCTTCTGCACCGTCGCCTGCTCTATCTGCGTCTGGGCACAAACGCATCCGATACCGGACGCTACCATAAATGCAAACATTATAATCTTTTTCATATCGTACATATTATTTATTATATGAATAACAAAAATATAACGAATAATTAAAAGACAGACACTACAGTTGCAAAAAATAGGATTTATTAGCACGAGGCACCTTTTTTTTATAACTTTGCAAACAATATTCATACACAAGATTCACATGCTGGTATACAATACAACCTATCAGGTGGACTCCGACGAAGCACGCAATTTCATTATCTGGATACACCAGTGCTACATTCCCCGTGTGACGGAATTCGGTTTCCTGACTCATCCCCGTCTGTGCCGTATCTTATCCCACCGCGAGGCCGATACGGAATGTTTTTCGCTGCAGTTTGAAGTAGAATCCTCCGCCCGCCTCCATCACTGGTACAATAAACAGGGCACCGGACTGAATGAAGAGCTGAAGAACGTCTTCAAAGACAAAGTGGTAGGTTTCACGACCCTGATGGACATCATAGAGAAATCATGAGACAACAAACCGGAAGCGAGAAAATCATATTAGGCATCGATCCCGGAACCACTATCATGGGTTATGGAATATTGCGTATCAGCGGCAACAAAGCGGAGATGGTGACAATGGGAGTCATCGACTTGCGCAAATACGGCGACCACTATCTGAAACTGGGACGCATCTTCGAACGGATATCGGGGATTATCGATGCCTACCTCCCCGACGAACTGGCCATCGAAGCCCCTTTCTTCGGAAAGAATGTCCAAAGTATGCTGAAACTGGGACGGGCACAGGGAGTGGCCATGGCAGCCGCCATACACCGGGATATTCCCATTACGGAATATGCTCCCCTGAAAATCAAAATGGCTATCACCGGCAACGGACAGGCCAGCAAAGAACAGGTGGCCGATATGCTGAGACGCATGTTACGCATCCCCCCTGAAAACCAGCTTCCTTTCCTGGATGCCACCGACGGACTGGCAGCCGCCTACTGCCACTTCCTTCAAATGGGACGACCGGAAACCACCCGTGCATATAGCAGTTGGAAAGATTTTATTCATAAGAATCCTACAAAAATCAAAGGCATCTGACCCTCCGCTTTCATGAATCATAATACAATAGAAATACGTAACGGAGTGACACGCCATCCGTCATTCCGAATGGCAACCCCCGTGAACTTATGCATCGGGGCGAAAGAACAGATCGCCATCGTGGGCAAGAATGCCAGTGGAAAAAGCCGGCTGGTGGACATCATCACCGGACGCTACCCGTTGTTGATGAATGAGGTGAAATATGATTTTACCCCTTCTCCGCTCAAACTGGTCAGCGACAACATCAAATATATCACATTCCGGGATTCATACGGAGACACGGACGGCACCTACTATTACCAGCAGAGATGGAACCAGCACGACATCGACGAACAGACACCCACTGCCGGGCAATTGCTGGACAAGGCCTTCCGGACGACCGAAAGCATACTGGCCTATACCTCGGACACCGGACTGCAAACAAAATTAAACGAGCGACGCAGATTGCTGAGGGACAAATTATACACCCTCTTCCATTTAGACTCTCTGTCGGACAAGCATATCATATCACTCTCCAGCGGGGAACTCCGCAAGTTTCAACTCACAAAGGCTTTGCTGGGAGCACCGCGCGTCCTCATCATGGACAATCCGTTTATCGGGCTGGATGCGGAAACCCGCAAACAACTGTCGCAACTGCTGGACACACTTGTCCGTGAAACGGATCTGCAAGTCATCATCGTATTGTCAAAAACAGATGAGCTGCCCCCTTTCATCACACACGTGATTCCCGTAATCGACCTGCAAGTGGAAGAGAAGATGCCCCGTGATGAATATCTTCGCCGGACTGTTTCTGCAGAAAAGCCGCTGGACGAGCATACTCTACAACTTATCACGTCTGCCACCTCGAAGAATACAGCCACCAGCGCCTCTACGGAAAAAGTCCTCTCCTTTCACGACGTAACCATCCGGTACGGCAACCGTACCATCCTGAAAAACATAAACTGGGACGTACACCGGGGAGAAAAATGGGCTTTAAGCGGTGAAAACGGTTCCGGAAAATCCACCCTCCTCAGCCTTGTCTGTGCCGACAATCCGCAAAGTTACGCCTGTCATCTGGAATTGTTCGGCAAACGCCGCGGCACGGGTGAAAGCATCTGGGACATCAAGAAACATATCGGGTATGTCAGCCCGGAAATGCACCGCGCTTATCTAAAGGACATGCCAGCCATTGAAATCGTAGCCAGCGGGCTGAACGACTCCATCGGACTATATGTCCGTCCGCGCCCCGGACAACTGAATATATGCAAGACATGGATGGACATCTTCGGCATCGGACATTTGCAAGACCGCACTTTCCTCAAACTTTCCAGCGGCGAACAACGCCTTTGCCTGCTGGCACGGGCATTCGTCAAGAATCCCGACCTGCTCATTCTGGACGAACCGCTTCACGGCCTGGACGACAGCAACCGGGCGCGAGTGCGTAACATCATAGACCACGTGTGCCGACAGTCGGGCAAGACACTGATTATGGTGACGCATTATGCCGAAGAGTTGCCGCCTTGCATCACACACTCCCTCTTTTTAAGAAAAATATCCGGGCAGACTCAGAAAGTTCACTAAAAAAAAGCATATATGGAAAAGTGTGGAAAAAATTACTTATATTTGTGCGGAGATAAATAAAAAGACAAACCCTCAGCCAATTCCACATTATGATAAAGAAACTATATGTCATCATACTGACCTGCATCGGATTATGTTCCAGCATTCAGGCACAGGAACTATATAACGAGGTATTACAGAAAGCCGAGAAGATAGTAAATGACCCGAGTTCGGATGAAGTCAGCGTTCAGGTAAATCATTTCAAAAGCACGGCCCTACGCTATACGAAGAATATGGCATTCAAAAACCGGGAGAGTGTCACAACCCGTTTTCTGGATCTGCAGGCCTATTACTTGTCCGACTTCCTGCGGCGCTTTTTCCTGGAAGTAGGCGAACTACAGGGAAGCGACACAAAAACACGCAAAAACAGAATATGGGAATACGTCAACATATCCGTTTCCAACCCATTGTTCGACAACGCCGACAAGAAAGTAGCCGAAAGTTTTCTTAAAGACGAAGACTGCCTGACTCCTTTCAGCCTGAATACGGATTGGGAAAAGGCATGCCAGGCGCTGGACGAACAGGCACAGGCCAAAGCCAAGAAATAGAAATCGTACGAGGCATGCGTCTGAAAACATTGGAAACGAAAGGGTGCATGGGCCAATTTTTAAAAAGTGCTTCACGTAGGAAATCAGCAAGGACGTTGTTTCCTAATTTTTACAACAAGTATCATTCTGTCCGATGATGTCTGTCGCGAAGCAGTGAGGTTTCTGGGAAAATAGCGGTTTCTTGTGTCACCTGTTTTTACAAGATACAAAACGAAGAGAGTGCCAAGCGTCGAAAAACGTCGAAGAGTGCCGATGTTTTCAATCTTGTTTTATTGCATCTTCATTCAGTACTGAATGAAAATCCGCCCAAATACGGTATAACGAAGCACAGAAAACGAGCCGGAGAACACAAAAAATATTTTATAATTATCACAAACTGACACGTATTGCCATCAGACTTTGCAATTTACTGTATTATATTTCCGCAAAATTAACCGGTAAAGTTTGCAGAAACCATATGCCCCAAAAATCATATCGGGCCTGTGCCGTATCTTACCAAAAGGAGTATCGCAAACGCTTAATCCACAAACTTTATCTTTTCGGCATCACGGGGCTTTGCCTCCGGTTCTTCATCCGGATACCCCACCCCGATGGCGTATAGCAGTTCATAATCTTCCGAAAAACCGAGTTTCTCCAAATAGGGAGCAGCATCAGCGGATGACTTCATAAAACGGACGGGACCACCTAAACAACATGTCCCGAGCCCTAAAGACTGAGCTGCCAATATTATGTTTTCGCCCAACAATCCGCAGTCCACCTGTCCCGATCCATCCTTGGGAGACGCGATGAAAACAACGGCCGGAGCATTGCGGAACATATTCTTGAAATCAGTATTTTCCGTCGCCGCAGGTTCCGCCATCCTATATACTTCGGTGACACCGTTGATATAATCGGCATTGTCCACCACACGCACTTCCCAGGACTGACGGTTCATGGCATTCGGCGCATGGATGCCGCATTGCACTATCTGTTCAAGTTTCTCACGTTCCACCGCCTGTTCCTTATACTTACGGACACTGCGACGGGCCATAATGGTTTCTATCACCTGATTCTTGTCCGCTGCATCTGTCGCCACTACTTCCGGTTCTCCCTGTTGCCCAGAACCGCATCCGCACAACAACACACCGACACTGAACAATACATTCTTTACTATTTTCATCTCTTTAATCTTTTTATTCATCAATATAAGGCAATGCGTCCCCACGCTCCTTTTTCAAGAAACCGGAAGACGCATTATCTTTCTCATGTCGCTTATATCAATCCTCAGCCTGTGCCGCCGCTTCCCCGTTCAGCTCCGCCATGATTTTTGCCTCCAGTTCTTCGCAGAGTTCCGGATTGTCCCGCAATATCTTCTTGACGGCATCACGCCCCTGCCCTATCTTCGTATCATTGTAGCTGAACCATGAACCACTCTTTTTCAGGATATTGAACTGAGTACCTAAGTCGACAATCTCACCGATTTTGGAAATACCCTCCCCGAACATGATTTCAAATTCAGCCTTGCGGAACGGAGGAGCCACCTTGTTCTTCACCACCTTTACACGCACCTGGTTGCCTATTACCTCGTCACCGTCTTTCAAACTCGTCACACGACGGATATCCAGACGGACACTGGCATAAAATTTCAGCGCGTTACCTCCCGTGGTCGTCTCGGGATTGCCGAACATGACACCGATTTTCTCGCGCAACTGGTTGATGAAAATACAGGTCGTGTTTGTCTTGTTTATGGTAGAAGTCAGTTTGCGCAAAGCCTGACTCATCAGTCGGGCCTGCAGACCGACCTTGTTATCTCCCATGTCACCCTCTATTTCCGCCTTCGGTGTCAAAGCCGCCACGGAGTCTATGACAATAATGTCAATGGCAGACGAACGTATCAGCTGGTCGGCAATCTCCAGTGCCTGCTCTCCGTTGTCGGGCTGTGAAATCCAAAGATTATCCACATCCACACCCAGTTTTGCCGCATAGAAACGGTCGAAGGCATGCTCCGCGTCAATAAAGGCTGCTATTCCTCCCGCTTTCTGAGCCTCGGCTATCGCATGGATGGCCAAAGTAGTCTTACCAGAACTTTCCGGACCGTAGATTTCAATGATACGTCCGCGGGGATAACCGCCGACTCCCAAAGCCGCATTCAAACCGATAGATCCGGAAGGTATCACATCCACCTGCTCTATGTTTTCGTCACCGAGTTTCATGATAGAACCTCTTCCGAAATTCTTCTCTATCTTATCCATCGCCGCCTGCAAAGCCTTCAACTTCTCAGAAACCGCACCGGCATTTTCCTCTATTTCTTTTTTCGCCATAAAACTTTCTTATATTAATAATGTATTTGTTTGATAAATATTTCACTATCTTTCAACGAACGACGTAGTTCATCTTACGGGTCGTTCTCTTTCGGGTATCCACCGTCTTGTTCAACCGGCCAAATATGCGACGGAACATACGGCTTGCCCGATTCGTCCGTCTGGAATATGACTCAAACGTATCCGTGCGGAAGTCAAAATCCGGTTGCCACACGCCTTTGGGAGAAGCATAACAATAAATCAGCTCTTCCACCTCCTTGTTCTCATCGTCAGAATTATTCTCCAAAGCCGCCAGATTCTCCCGCGCCGGCCCGATAAACGTAATTCCGCGACGCTGGCATTCCTCCTGCAAAGGCATCAGCACAGAGTCGTAACAGGCTTTCACCTTTCTCAGACTGAAGTTGCAGTAATCCGTCTGTCCTATCTGCTGCACGGGACGCACCTGAAGCACATGCGGTAACGCCTTGGCAAAGACTGTCCAGAACAAAGCCAGCTCCTCCACGTTATCCTCATTCACGGTATAGTTCACCCGGAAACGAAAGGCCGGACATTCTTCCTTTATCCGTGCGACCTCCTCAAGGAGACAACGGAAATCGGAGAAACGTCCGGGAGGCATCATCGACTCATAGGTCGACTGACACAAACCATGCACCGACAGTGTCAACTCATTCAGTCCCGCATCCACCAGTCCGCGCAGCTTCTCATAGGTCAGCAGTTGCCCGTTTGTAGTAAGCGAGATATACGGAACCCCGCAGCGATGCCCCCATCTCACCACCTCTTCCAGATGAGGATAGAGCGTAGGCTCGGCTCCACAACCGACCTGTAGTTTCAGCACGCGATGAAACAACGAACGAGCCACACGCGGCACATCCTCCACCGCCATCGCTCCCCGCATTGTCCGGCGGCGCTCTCCGTCACTGAAATAGCACATCCGGCACCGAAAATTACACGCCAGCACCGGATCCAGATGTACCGCCAGATAACGACGGCCGCAGACGTGCAACATCCACAATCCGGCCAACTTCAGCCGGGGACTTTTCAAACGCCCGAACCAATGCAGACAGCGATACAGATTCATCGGGATTCCCTTGCTTGTCTATTACAGTTCTAAATCACCGTCAAACACCTCATGCCAGGGCAGACCCTGCTTGTTGAGTTGCTCCATGAACGGATCCGGATCGAACTCTTCCACGTTCCACACTCCGGCACGTTTCCACTGTCCGGTAAGGAACATCATGGCACCGATCATAGCCGGCACTCCCGTCGTATAGCTGACCCCCTGCATGCCGGTTTCAAGATAAGCCTCGTGATGGCTACAGTTATTGTAAACGTAATAGGTACGTTCCTTACCGTCCTTCACACCGCGGATACGGCACCCGATACTCGTCTCGCCTTCATAATTTTCGCCCAGATCCTGCGGATTGGGGAGTACGGCCTTGAGGAATTGCAGCGGGACAATCTTCATGCCATTGTAATCCACTTCGTCGATACGCGCCATACCGATATTTTGAATCACACGGAGATGGGTCAGGTATTCTTCTCCGAAAGTCATCCAGAAACGGGCCTGCCGGATCGTCGGGAAGTTCTTCACCAGACTTTCCAGTTCTTCGTGGTACATCAGATAACTCTCGCGCGGACCGATATTCGGATATGTCAGAGGTTTGTGGATTTCCAGCGCGCCGGTCTGCACCCACGCCCCGTCTTTCCAGTAACGTCCTTTCTGCGTTATTTCACGGATATTGATTTCCGGGTTGAAATTCGTAGCAAAAGCCTTGTGATGATTACCCGCATTACAATCCACGATATCCAGATAATGAATTTCGTCGAAATAATGCTTAGCCGCATACGCCGTATAGATGCCGCTCACTCCCGGGTCGAAACCGCATCCCAGAATGGCCGTCAGTCCGGCTTCCTCAAACCGTTTCTTATAAGCCCACTGCCAGCTATACTCAAAGTGTGCCTCGTCCTTCGGCTCATAGTTGGCCGTATCCAGATAGTTCACCCCTGTTCTCAGACAAGCGTCCATGATTGTAAGGTCCTGATAAGGCAATGCCAGATTCATCACCAGTTCCGGTTTATAACTATTGAACAAATCAACCAATTGTTCCACATCATCTGCATCCACCTGTGCCGTACGTATCGCCGGATTGCCAATTGCCTTCACGATTGCGTCGCATTTGGCCTTTGTACGACTGGCTATCATTATTTCAGTAAACACATCCGGATTTTGAGCCACTTTGTGGGCCGCGACAGTCGCCACTCCTCCGGCTCCGATAATCAAAACTCTTGCCATATTTGTCTATTTGCTATATTTAAATTAGTTTTTAATGTCTGAATACCGTAAAAACGTTTGTCTGCATTTCCAACATGCCGAACTACGCAAAGATAAGGATAAAAAACATAAAAAACGGTCTTACCGCCGCTTTTTATTTAGTTTTTTAGTTAAGATGCCTCCGCCGGACAAGAGCATACAGCACTCGTCCACAGCATGAGATCAGTTCTTCCGCTCCAGTTCCCGCAGGTTTTCCAATTTCTTTGTCTCCAGAAATTCGTAAATACCGCAAAGATGCTCACGCACCCGTCCCTGCCCAAATTCATATACCTTGGAAACGAGACCGTCCAGGAAATCACGGTCATGACTCACCACGACCAATGTCCCGTCAAACGCCAGCAACGCCTGCTTCAATATATCTTTCGTTTTCAAATCAAGATGGTTGGTCGGTTCGTCCAGTATCAACAGATTCACCGGATTCAGCAACAGTTTCAGCAAGGCCAACCGGGTACGCTCTCCGCCCGACAATACTTTCACTTTTTTCGTACTCTCTTCTCCGCCAAACATAAAGGCTCCGAGCAAATCCCGGATCTTGGTCCGGATGTCTCCCTGCGCCACATCGTCGATGGTCTGAAAAACCGTCAGGTTTTCATCCAACAGACTCGCCTGATTCTGCGCGAAATACCCGATCTGTACATTATGTCCCAATATCAGTGTACCATCGTGGGGTATTTCATTCATGATACATTTAACAAGTGTGGACTTACCTTCACCGTTACGCCCCACAAAGGCAATCTTGTCGCCACGTTCAACCGTGAGGTTCACTCCGCTGAATACCCGATGTTCGCCATAGGATTTCCCCACGCCATCCATCACAACCGGATAACTTCCACTACGGGGAGAAGGCGGGAATTTCAGCCGCAAAGCCGAAGTGTCCTCCTCGTCCACTTCTATAATCTGCAACTTCTCCAGCATCTTCACACGGCTCTGCACCTGCAATGTCTTGCTGTATGTTCCCTTGAAACGCTCGATATAATCTTTCGTTTCCTGAATCATCTTTTGCTGTTCCTCATACTGTTTCATCTGCTGTTCACGCCGTTCCTTCCTGAGCTCCAGATATTTGCTGTAGTTTACCTTATAGTCATAAATGCGCCTCATCGTCACCTCTATCGTGCGCGTAGTTATACTATCCACGAACTTCCGGTCATGACTGATTACAACCACAGCTTTCCCGCTCTCCATCAGAAATGTTTCCAGCCACTGGATACTTTCTATATCCAGGTGGTTCGTCGGTTCGTCCAGCAACAGCACATCCGGATTCTGCAACAGCAGTTTGGCCAGTTCTATACGCATCCGCCAGCCCCCGCTGAAATCACTCGTCGGCTTGTTGAAATCAGTCCGTTCAAATCCCAGTCCCAGCAAGGCTTTCTCTACATCCTCTTCAAAGTGAGTCAGATCAATGGCGTAAAACTTCTCGCTCAGCGCCGATACTTTTTCTATCAGAGCCATATACGAGTCCGACTCATAATCCGTCCGCACCTCCAGTTCCTTGTTCAACGTGTTTATCTCCGCCTCCATTTCTTTCAAATGGGAAAAAGCCAACGCCGCTTCCTCAAAAACAGTGCGCCCGTCTTCCGTCATCAGATGCTGAGGCAAATAAGCCACCACACAATCCTTCGGTGCCGTCACTTTGCCACGAGTGGGCTGCCGGACACCTGCCAATATCTTAAGCAGGGTACTTTTTCCCGCCCCGTTTTTTCCCATCAACGCAATACGGTCCTTTTCATTTATTTGAAAAGATACGTCACTGAACAAGATTGTTCCTCCAAATTCTACCGCCAAACTTTCTACTGAAACCATCGTTACAACAAGCTCTCTATTTATTAAACGGTGCAAAGGTAGTCAAAATGAAAACCATATAAAAGCAAATATTCATAAATCGACAGTCCCGTCAAACGGCAAACAGAACTTTTTTAGTCATACTTGCAAAAAAAGACAGAATTTTCTTTGCTTATTTAAATAAAAGCTCTACCTTTGCACTCGCTTTCGGGAACAAAGCGATGTTCACTACCGAAACGGGCGTTTAGCTCAGCTGGTTCAGAGCATCTGCCTTACAAGCAGAGGGTCGGCGGTTCGAATCCGTCAACGCCCACTTCTCATCTTGGCTCCTTAGCTCAACTGAATAGAGCATTTGACTACGGATCAAAAGGTTACAGGTTTGAATCCTGTAGGAGTCACCAGAGAGGGTAGATACCAGAGTGGCCAAATGGGGCAGACTGTAAATCTGCTGGCTTACGCCTTCGGTGGTTCGAATCCATCTCTACCCACTCTCGAAAGAATGAGAAACAAGGTGCGTTAGTTCAGTTGGTTAGAATACATGCCTGTCACGCATGGGGTCACGGGTTCGAGTCCCGTACGCACCGCAAGAGAGGATGCTTCGGCATCCTCTCTTTATTTGTATCTGGGACTGAGCATCGTAGCCCCGTCCGTCTTTACAAAAAAGAAAGACACTGCAATTCCATCTTTTGATTGGATTACAGCGTCTTTTCTTTTTGTCGGGGTAGCGGGATTCGAACCCACGACCCCCTGCTCCCAAAGCAGGTGCGCTAACCGGACTGCGCTACACCCCGAACTATTCCGATGTGATTTTCAAAATCGGTGCAAAGATACACCATTTACGCGAATATACCAAATGAATCATTTTTTTCTTGAGGATATATATCATTTCTTCCGGACTAAATGCAATCCGTCCCTCTCCTTTTTCTCCCCGAACCTATGATTTTTTTGCGTATTAAGCCTTATTTCCCTATTTTTGTATCTCCATTTATAAGAATGAAACTATTATGATTCCATACGACCTGAAAAAAATACGGGCTGTAATGTTCGATGTGGACGGAGTACTGAGTGCGGAAACAATCGGCCTGCATCCTGAGGGCGAACCCATGAGAACCGTAAACATCAAAGACGGATACGCCATTCAGCTGGCAGTCAAGAAAGGACTGCTCGTAACCGTCATCACCGGCGGAAAGACGGAAGCCGTGCGCAAGCGTTACGAAGGACTGGGCGTCAAGGAGGTTCACATGGCATGTGCTGTGAAAATCGCAACGTATGAAGACCTGTTGCACAAATACGGTCTGAAAGACGAAGAAGTTCTTTATATGGGCGATGACATTCCTGACTACGAAATCATGCAACGCTGCGGATGTCCCTGCTGTCCGGCCGACGCAGCACCGGAAATTAAACAACTGTCGGTCTACATTTCTCATGTAAACGGCGGTTACGGATGCGGACGTGACGTGATAGAACAAGTGCTTCGCACCCAAGGGAAGTGGATGGACGACAGACAGGCGTTCGGATGGTAATAATATAAAGATATACGGATATGCTGGAAAACCTGAAAAAATACCGTGTGATACTGGCAAGCCAGTCTCCCCGTCGCCGGGAGCTGTTGTCCGGCCTGGGCATCGATTTTGAAGTAAGACTTCTGCAGGACATTGACGAGAGTTATCCCGAGTCACTGAAAGGAGAAGATATCCCTTTGCATATAGCCAGGACAAAAGCCGCAGCCTACCTGCCATCCCTGAAAGAGGACGAACTGCTGATAACTGCCGACACAATAGTATGGCTGGATGAAAAGGTGCTGGGCAAACCCGGAAGCGAGGAGGAAGCCAAGGAGATGCTGCGAACACTGTCCGGCCGTACACATTATGTGATGACCGGAGTCTCCATAACGACGCCGGGGCGTCAACACTGTTTCGCCTGCACAAGCGAAGTGCAGTTTGACACCCTGTCTGACGAAGAAATAGACTTTTATGTCCGCCGGTTCCGCCCCTTGGACAAGGCCGGCTCTTATGGCGTCCAGGAATGGATAGGATATATTGGCGTGCAATCCATCAAGGGCAGTTACTTCAATATCATGGGACTACCGGTGCAAAGACTGTACTGTGAACTGAAAAAATGGTAATCCGGCCATGACGTTCGTAAAAACAACCCCATACAGCATCAGCAACCGACAACTTTTTACTATCTTTGTTTATTAAACTTTTTCATTATGGACAGAATAAGAAAATATGCAGTGTCTGGTTTCCTGGCCATCCTTGCGTGTATCGCATGCATCGGATGCGAAGAAGAGGAAACCGTATCCGTATTACCGACATTCAGCGGTTTTCAGATAACACCGTCTGCACCGGAGAAGGGACAGACCGTGCGAATCGAGGCTGTACAAAGCCAAATCGGCAAATTGCTGTATCGGGCAGATTACAAATGGACATTGACAAAGAGCGACGGAACGGTAAAGGAGGTAACCAAACGAGTGGTTTATGACAACGAACCGGCCAACCCGTTTTTCACGTATGACATTGCTGACAATGATCCCGTCGGAACTTATACCGTGAGTTTCAGTGGCGAATACCAATATTCGGCAACCGGCGGCGCAACGGTGTCCGGAGGCAATTACAGCGAGGGAACATCTACAAAGACGGGGACTATCACGGTCAGAAACTCAGGAGCATTATACGGAACGTGCGCCGGCAATGTTACTTTTCAGGTACGTGTCAAATCGGCTCCGGAAGAATAATAAGACGTGACGGCAGAAAAACGGTACATAAGTTCATGTCTTATGAATAAAAACATGCTTTTTCTTGCCTGTTTCCCAAAAACTCCGTAATTTTGCAACGTAAAAACAAAACCGGAAGGCTCCTTAGCTCAACTGAATAGAGCATTTGACTACGGATCAAAAGGTTACAGGTTTGAATCCTGTAGGAGTCACAAAGGATTGATTTTAAATAAGGCTACTCAATCGAGCGGCCTTATTTGTTTTGGGATGGAATCTTCCGTCATTCTATAATCCACTTCTCGATGTTCCGCGTCTCGGCAGAGAAGTTTAGACCAATGCGAAACACTTTCGTGTCGCCCGTGCCGAAAGGAAGGGCGTAACCCTTGTCGGAAATCTGTTGTAGGGCCTGTTCCGCCGTACCGTCCAATTTGCATTCTATGATATAGGTATAGTCCTTCGTCTGCAACACCATGTCGATGCGACCCCGGCTGGTGCGGTATTCCGCACGAACGTACACCCCGAGCAGCTTGCAGAGGATGAACAACACGTTCTGGTAATGGTTCTCACGGTCACGTACCAATTCATAAGGGGTATCGGCAAAGAAGCATTTCAGGCGGGTGAGGAAAGATTCAGGTTGGCCGGACTCAATTTCCGAGACGAACTTCTGGATATGGAAAGGCGCCTCCACCTTGTCCACGGATGCGTAGAATGGCAACAGGAAACGGAAGAAACCGTCCTCCACCTCCTCATTCGGGAAGCCCAACTGATAAGTGCGGAAACGGGGCTCATACCCCTTGATGGTCAGGTAGCCGCTCTGGTAGATGACGGGGATGGGGTTCGTGGAAGCAACGTCCACACTGTTGAGAATGTCTTCCGTGGCATATTCGTTGGCCATCCGTTCCAGACTGTAGCCGTGCATTTGCAGCAACTGGACCAGGTAAGTGGGAGTACCCGTCTCGAACCAGTAACTGCCGAAACGGAGCTTGTAAAACGTATTGAGCAGACTGAAAGGATTGTAGACTCCTTCGCTCTCCTCGACGAAGTGATAGCCGTCATAAAAGCGGCGCAACTTCTCGCGGGCAGCCTCCACGCTCATGCGGTTACGCGCGGCCAGCTGTTCCGTGTAGCCGTGCAGGTCGTTGTCGAGTTCCTCGTCCGTGATGCCGCAGACACTGTTGTACTGCCAGTCCATGGAAATGTCGTTCAGGTTGTTCAGGTCGCTGAACACGCTCACCTTGCCGAACTTCGTCACACCTGTCAGCATAGCGAACCGGATGTACTGGTCGCACGACTTCAACGCACCGTAGAACGCTTTCAGCGTACCCCGGTAGGCCTCCTGCAACGATTCGTTGCCGATGGCCTGGAGCATAGGCTTGTCGTATTCGTCTATCAGAATCACCACACGACGGCCCGTCCGGGCGAAAGCCTGTTCTATCACATAAGTGAAACGCTCCTCAAGCACGCGGTCTTTCTTCGCATCGCCGTAAACGGCCTCCCATTTTTCCAAGTATTCGTTCAGAATGCCGGGCAACGCGGCCGCGTCTTTATAGTTACGCGTATTCAGGTCCAAGTGCAGGATGGGATACGAATCCCATTTCTGTTCCAACCCGGAAATGGCAAGCCCCTCGAACAGTTCACGCTTGCCTTCAAAGTAGGCATGCAGCGTGGAGAGCAGCAGACTCTTGCCGAAACGGCGAGGGCGAGACAGGAAGTAATAACGTCCGGTCGTGGCCAGTTTGTAGACCAATGCTGTCTTGTCCACATAGAGATAGCCGTCCTTGCGGAGGCTCTCGAAATTCTGTATGCCGATGGGAAGATTCTGCAGTGCCATGTTACTCTGTTTTTAATGTACAAGGCAAAGATAACGGTTATTTATGAAAACACATTCTTATTGATTGAATTTGTTATGTATCAAATGAAAAAGGCGGATATTAAAAATGCGCCCCGAAAGGGACGCACTAAATAATCGAAGTAATCGAATACGCTACGCTTTATTTTGCGACAGGGCGAACGGAAAACCCGCCGTTGCGAGCGCCCCAACCCCAATTCCGGTCACCGCGGTAGAAGTCGAGGAAGTAAGCGCCGTCGCTGTCGTCCTCGTCCAACGAAGCTGACCAGTAGTAGCCGACCGAGCCCCGGTAGCTGACACCCTCGCCCCAACGGCTGCCAGCCGCAGGCAAGAAGATTCTGTTACCATTGGAATTTGATGTGACTACATAGCCGTTCACGCCGTTTTGAGAAGTCCAGGTCCAGGAACAGTTGTCTGTAAGTTCCCTGATTTCATCCTCGGTCGGCATACGCCAGCTACCGCCCCATTTCACGTGGGCAACATCGTCTTCGGGTTCCAACACGGTCTTGTTGTCGACTGTACCATAACGGCTACTCGTACAGTATTTAGTCAGGGTATCATACAAGCCCTTACAGTATTTGTAAGTACTCCATTTGTAATTGCTTTTCTCCTCCGTCTCGCCCCAGGCGTAGTAGCCGCCATACTCCTCAGGAGAACTTGCACCCACATTGCAGGTCGCCCACTTTACACTCAGACCAAGGTCGACAGCCTCGTGCCTGCTCAAATCGGTAGTTCCGCTATTACCATTGTTCCCGTTATCTAGACCGGAAACCTCCGTCAACACATCATCGTCGTCGTCACCGCAGGAGACCAACAACGAACCACACAGACAAAAGGACAGTAACAATACCGACCATACATAATTCTTTTTCATAACTAATGGATTTTAATGTTTTACATTTACAATAACACTGCAAAGATAAGAACACTGTACCATTTTACCCCCCCGTTTCTTAATATTTGTTAACAATAGCATATTATCCTATAATGTTGTCTTTTCCTAAAAAAGGTTGTCAGTTTAAGGTCGGTAGGTTGTCAGTTTCCTGAATGAAATAGTTGTCAAATGTAGTTGTTTTGGTTGACACTTCCAAACGCGGGAGCCGTCATTGCAGGGATACCCGCATCCGCCCTCCTCCTACTTCTGCACCACCAGATACCTGTTCCCC
>CAZIMK010000012.1:0-71351 GCA_964540455.1 uncultured Paraprevotella sp. | reverse complement strand
TGTTGTGATTTCATTTGTCGTTGTTTTTGTTGAGCATATTTTTTCGCAAATGTATCTGATACAATTTGATTTCGATATATATTTGAGTTTGAAATGCTATTTATTTATATATGTTTAATATAACAGTTATATATCATACTCTAATTCATATTCAAAAAACTCAAAGGACGTGTTTTTAATGAAAATATGATTTTGAATATGATAGGTTAAAGAGGGTTGAATCGGCAGGATTAGAGTATGATTTGATTAACTTTGCAGTATGAATATCAGATTGATAGTTATACTCATTTGCTGCCATTTCGTACAAAGTTTATCCGCGCAGTTCAATACTGTTTCCTCATATAAGAACCGGTATTGTATAGAGGTTGATGCTAATGCTGCGATAGCAGGGGAAAAAGTATTTCAAAAAGAGATGGTGCCAATCTCAAATGAGAAAGACACCATCGACAAACGAAAGGAGTGGATGGACCGCTATATGAGCGTGGCATATCCACTCCGGAATATAAAGATTACATCAAATTATGGGGAACGTATTGACCCGATTACCGGAAAGAAGTCATTTCATAATGGGATTGACTTGAGAGCAGCATCTGGAGAAGACGCATTTGCAATGATGGTCGGACAGGTGATAAAGGTTGGTTCTGATAAACGTTCCGGTAACTATGTTATCTTACAACATGGAGATTTTACCGTTAGTTATTGCCATTTGTCCAAATGTTACATGAAAAAAGGCGACTGTGTGAGACCTGGGGATGTAGTGGGGATAAGCGGCAGTACAGGACGGGCAACCGGACCACATCTGCATCTGACGGTCAGAATGGGAAGGAGACATATCAATCCGGAGATATTGCTGCTTTTCATAGACGAGACACGGCGGCAGGCAATATTCCAATCCGATAATTCCTCATGTATGGAAAACTTTGGAAGTGCTTTCTTTCAGTATATTATCAAAAATATTCTGTAATCTAAAAGACACCAAACTTAAGAAGAAAATCGCGAGAGAATTTAACTTGCCACAGCATGAATATCTTGAGAATTGGTGTAAATGCGCCGTTGCCCTGGGCAACTGTCTTGTACATCACTCATGCATATGGAATAGAAGTACCCTCTGAAACCACAATTGCCCGGTAAGTTGAAAGGTGATTGGATAGACGCTTCCATAACACAGCCAACCAAACTCTATGCCCAACTTTACAGCATTGCATACTTGCAGAACACCACCCATCCTAATAATGATTTCAAACAACAATTGAAATTATTATTGCAAGCTCATCCCAAGTCGATGTTGCTGCGATGGGATTTCCAATTGATTCGGAAGACGATCCTCTTTGGAAGTAAGACACCCCTCACAATAATACAATATATATTCTCGGATTATCCGGGAACATATATTGTAATGCTTAATCTATAAAATTTATGGCAAAATATACAAGCCAAATTACTCTGTTCCATGGAATTTTTATGATAAGTTATTGCCATTTGTCAAAGACATTGGTCAAGGTGAACATGCCGCTATAAGAATATGACAAAACTCTTTCTGATTACCGAAGCTATTTTTGAACAGCATCGGTAATCAGTATACGGTACAGTGTTTCAAATCGGCTTAAAAACATTATTTAATTTCGAATAATCAATTAATATTATTGCTTCACACTGTCACATTCATGTACCATAATGAGATAAGTAACCATATTTATCCAAAGTCGACTATACTCAGATCTTTGATTGGATGATAAAATGTATTATTCATTCGTTCGTAATTGTATTTGTATTCATACAGTTCTGCTGGTCCCCATGACAGTTGAAACTGATATCCATAGTTTTCAAACTGCCTAATGACATAATTCCCGTTATATGCCATTGTTGGAAGAAGGAATTCATAGTGAAACGTATCATTTGTTTGTATAAATTTCCTTACTTTAGATATAAACCTGTGGCTTATATAAAGCATTTGACACCACGAAAAATACAGAGATCTGAAAGGATTATCGTGAATATATTTGATAGGCCAATGATTTTCCGGGGCACCTTCCACGTCTGTAGCTATGTGTATATAATCAATATCGGATTCATTGTTTATTCTACGAATGAATTCATTGAAATTCCCGTTTAATATAATGTCGTTCTCCATCAACAGATAATGTTCATATTCAAAGTGTTCAACGCATTCTATTAAAGCAATCAATGTATTAGGTAATAACTTGTTTTGTTGATGAAAAAAACCATTAAGTAGACTTGAGTTGAATAGATGAAATTCGAAATCCGGAAAATCATTTGTATTAATAGACTCTGAAGAGCAGTCATATAATACAAGTAGATCCATAACTCCATCTGTCTGTTTTTTCAAGAAATACAAATATTTTTCAATGTCTTTAGTTATCTTATGAGTCACAAAGACCATGCAATTATTATTGCAATGTTTTTTTCTTTTTGTTTCTATTTTCATATGTAAATAAATTGTAATTTATAAATTTCTTTTTGATTAAATTTACATAATAATGTGTTTTAAGCTTTCCATTGTATACAAAATGCCATACACTATTGATAAATATATCACAGAATTGTGTCTTTCATTATCGTTTACATAGTCATAAGGAAGTTGTATTATATTTTGTAATGAACCTTTTTTGATATTACCAAATAACGCAACAAATGACAGAGCACCATATAGTGATTAATAGGACGCTTGTTATAGACGAATATTTCATATTATCATTTTATTGGATGATAAATCATATTGGGATATTTCATTGTAGATTCATAGTGTCTTGGATAACAACGGTGGGTACATTTGTCTTCTGCGTCATCTTCTGCATCGTATACATAAAACAAATTGGGTTGGTCAGAATTGGTATATCGACCGACACCACCAAAGTCTGCAATCTTCAATTTGAAATACCTGAATAACGTAGGCATTAAAACCTCGTTGTGTCCTCTATCGCCCAATAAACAACGTGAATGTAGCAATGCAAATGCCCTGTTGGAAAAACGACAGATGGGATTAAATGACCTTAGAAGAGTGGTGTTGTTTATCGGAATATTTTTTAATTCTAGTTCATGCCAACGCATCCAGTCAGGATTATCATCTTTTGTTTCTATATGTGCAGATATGAAGTCCTCAACTTTGTCTTGGAAGAACGAGAAGAGTGTATTCCAATTACCATTAAAACGCACATCGTATTCAATAAGCCAATAATAATCATATTCAGGATGCTGTCGATAAAAATCTAACAAGATAAAGTGGAAGTTACCGTCCATTATCGTACATCCCCAAGATCTGTAGCCAAGTTTGTTGAGCTTGTATGTTGTGAATGCGTGCTGTTTTATATTTTGGGTTAATTCCAATTTAACCTTGTCTGCCTGATGGACAATATATAAAGATGCGAACTCTTTGGCTTCTGTACTCAGTTTGTCAATTTGGTGTTCTATATCTTTGTTGAAGATATGAGTAACAAATAGTATAGCTGTATTTGTAGACATGATTCACTTTATTTGATGTATGTAATATGATGTATTTTATAGTATAGTATTTCTGCAAGCATTAGAGCATCAGTGAGGTTCATCAATTGTGGTACAAAGTTTTTCAGCCCCTCTCTGACGCAGGAAAGCATATGATCATCATACGTTAGGATGTATAGCCGAAACTGACAATACATTTTTTCCAATTGTGAAAGCTCTATATAATATATGTGTCGTTCCAGGGAACGAGTAGACATTACAACATCTACACCACACTCCTTCAATATATCCATTGCATCTAAATAAACATTAATTTCACAAGACGATTGCGGTAGTTCAAGTTTATCCTCAATAAGTTTACTGATACGATATAGTGTAGTTTGAGTGTCAAGATATGGTCTGTTACGCAACTTGACAAGAAAATACTTTCCAATGCCTGCTAATTCTACAACACTAAGATTATTTACATTCTCTTCAAAATACTGTTGGATATATGTATCTACATCAATTAGAAGTTCTTCCGGATTTTCATGTAAAAACTTTTCACCAGCTAAATATTCTATCAACCAACAGCACCCCGTTATTCCATGTGAAAATGACATGTCATTCTTCACCATACTTATTGCGTCTTGTATATTTGTAAGTAGTTCTACAGCAGTATCTGCATACTTCTGTGCCTGGGTGATGCCTGCAAGCATGAACAAAAGGTTGACATAACCGAAATATCCATCATTCCCAATGTGCATGGATGAAATGCACTCACTGCCAATCCAATGTACAAGCATGGAACGGATTGACATGAATATCATCTTGTTACAACAATACAAATACCCATCTTGCGAAGGTATCACGTCGTAGAACTCCACCTGTGTTTTCAGTCCGAACTTATACAGATATGCAGCAAGTTCTCTGTTATGTATCTCCTGTCCTGACTGTATGGGACGTGTATGCACAACTCTCACTTCGTCAATGACAGCCATGTCATGCGGCATTGCATTTATCAGCAGGGGCCAATGGGTCTCCGTGCCCCAACCCGTTTCATTCTCATTAAATGTGAACAGCACTTTTTGCAAGGCATCCTGGGAAAAGCAAGGTACCATCATCTCCACAAAATTTGTATAGCGCAATTTACAGTATCTGTCGTATAGTGTGTGTGGCCATGTGTAATAGGACATCTGCATAGCCGGCTGCGCTATTTTCAAATCGTAACGACGCATAGCTTCAAACAATGCATTTATGGTTGTAGCATTCATCCGAATATCATCATCCGGAAAGAAAAAGTAGTCGTACATGTCTTTGAATTGTGGATTGAACTCAAGGTACTTGTATATAATTTTTAGTTTATATCCCTTGATGTGACAGACATATTCCGCATCATCGCGGAATAGTTCCATAGAATCGTCATATACTATCAGATGGAGGTCAAAGTCTCCATTGTCCTCTGTCCACATTTTGTGCAGGCTATTCTTGCCCACAGCAGATATTACGCAGTTTCTTGTACTCATAAATTATTAGTTATTTTTTTTGATGTTATCTGTTCAATAGTATGCTCTATCATTCCCTTCATTAATCGCTGAGGTGTCCCTTCCGACGAAAGCAGGATTGAGATTATGAAAAAGATGATAAGTGCTATAATAGTGATGCCATACCGTGTAACAAAAGGCATCTTGCCAACCAATAGCTTTTCCACTTCTGAACAATGACGATGTACGTCGTTTTTTTTTATATCCATTTTTATTGAAATCCTTACAATGTTTCGCTCATACAAGTTCGAATTTTTCTTTCGCCTCATTTGTCATTTGGTGTTTTACTAGTTCATAGTATCTGCCCCGTTTTTTCAGCAATGATTCATGAGTGCCCAGCTCCACAATTTTGCCCCCATCCATCACCACTATTTGGTGGGCATTACGGACTGTGCTCAGGCGATGAGCACTAACCACCACCGTGCGTCCTTTGTAAAACTGTTGCAGATTGGTCATTATATTCGCTTCATTTGTGGCATCAAGCGAGTTTGTCGCCTCATCAAGAAATATGTATTCAGGGTTCTTATATATGGCTCTGGCTATGAGTATTCGCTGTCGTTGACCCAGACTTACACCTTTACCCTCCATACCAATAACTGTATTATACCCAAGAGGCAATGAATCCACAAAATCATCTATACGAGCTATGCGGGCTGCGTCCCTCATGCGTTTATCGTCTATCTTATCTGTACTGATACCGATGTTGCCCGCTATTGTATCGGAGAAAATGAAACTATCTTGCATCACCGAACCTGTGGCAGCCCGCCATGTATGTGGATTGATCTCAGAAAGAGGTATGCCACCCACTTTGATACTGCCACGTATAGGTTCGTAAAAACCTTGTAGCAATTTGATGAGCGTAGTCTTGCCACATCCACTCTCACCTACTATGGCTGTAACCTTATGGGCAGGAATGGAGAGAGAAACGTCTTTCAAAGCCAGTTCACTTTCTGATCCATTATAGCTGAAAGACAAGTTCTGGATTTCAATATCATGTTCTGCTGGCAAAGTGGCAAGTTTCTTGTCTATGTAAGTCTCCTCATCATCCTGTGAGTGTATTTCATTCAGACGTTCGAGGCTTATTTTCGCATCCTGTAACGACTGGGCAAAGCCAATAAATTCACCAATAGGTGCCGACACTTGACCAATAATGTAGGTGAGTGACATCATCATACCAAGTGTCATTGAACCATCTACGACGGACTTGGCAGCGATATAATATATAAGTATATGAGTAGTTTGCGTAAAGAAGACCGAGCCGGACTGCTGTATTTGACCTATCCGCAATCCTTTCAGACCAATTTGAAACAGTCGGACTTGTATGCGTTCCCATTCCCAGCGTTTTTTTTGCTCGCTGTTGTTGAGTTTAATGTCCTGCATCCCTTGTACTAATTGTATCATTTTACTCTGTTCCGAAGCGGACTGGTTGAATCGCTTGATGTCCAGTTCCCTTCGATAGCGCATGAAGAAAGAGATCCAGATAACATACAAAGTATTGCCAATTACAAAGATTGTTAATACCAGCACGTTATAATAAGCAAGAATTGCGAGGAAGACCACAAAGTTGATAAGCGAGAATACGATTCGCACACTATTAGAAAGCAGGAAATTCTTGATACGCCCATGATCACCGATGCGCTGTAGGATATCACCAGTCATACGCGAATCAAAAAACTGCAATGGCATAGCTGTTAGTTTAATAAGGAAATCGGCTATAAGCTGAATATCGATACGTGAATGCATGTGGAGCATAATCCACGAACGGATATAGTCAATGCTCAGTGTGGTCACAAAGAACCCGAGTTGGGCAAAGAGTATAAGCGTGATGATGTTCAGGTTTCGTCCATTAATGCCCTGGTCCACCATTGCCTGCGAAAGGAACGGTAGTACCATCTGTATCAGACTGCCTATAAGCATAGCCAGCAAAAGTTGTCCAATCATACTACGATAAGGTGTGAAATAACGAGCAAATGACAACATTGTACGGCTGTTCTTCTTATATTCGTCTTCTACCTTACCAAAATTATCACCTGGTTCGAGCATTAGTGCCACACCATAACTGTCCTTATCTGCATTCGAACCTATCCAACATCGCACAAATTCCTCTCTTGTATATGTCAGACGTTGTGAAGCAGGATCTGAAATATAGATTTTGTATTTATCATTCTTACCTTTCTCAATGCCATAACACACCACAAAATGATTCTGATTCCAATACAAGATACAAGGAAAAATGCCTTCATCTGCTAACTGCTCAAAAGTTATTTTTACACCAATTGTATTAAAACCTATATATTGTGCGCCTTCTCTTATACCCTGCATATTGACACCACGGCGAGAAATGTAACAGTGTTTTCGTAACATTTCTGTGGAATAATTCAAACCATAAAATTGAGCTATTATACGTAGGGATGTAGGACCACAATCAGAAGCATTGAGCTGTCTGTAATGAGGGAAATGTATGAACATTATATATATATATGTGCTGTTAGGGTTACTGATAACGGACGTAGGTGATACTCTGCATAATGCTCCTCAATGTCACCAATGCAACGGACGATGAAGGTACGTATATTCGTAAGGTTATCGCCATCAAGGTTGAATTCAAACTTTTTAGATACTTTCCACTGCAAGCCCGCATCCAAGAAAACAAAGTCCTTGCGCGAGGATGCCAAACTGGAGTTGTGTGTATGACTACTGTTCACGTTGAGGAAGAGGCGCGCAGGGACAAGGCGCATGGTGAGACGACCGTGCTGTGAGAAGTCCTGAAATATTGTAGAGTAACTTGTTGAAGTGGTACGGTTGCGCTGCCACTTGACAGAGTAGTCAAAATGGTAGCCCTTAACAATATCGAAAGCAAATGTACCGCTGAGAATGTAGCCATGTTGCTTGTTCTCCATAAGCACCGACTGGCGTAACATTTGGTTATGACCTGTAGAAACAGAGGCTGTGAGTTCAAGTTGCATGGTGTGCCAGTCGATATCCTTCCGACCGTAGAGAGTGAGTCCGTAGCCCGTACTGTGGTTGGGCATGTAGACAGCCTCGAGGATGGTGTGAGCTTGTTCATCGAGGGTTGTGCCATAGGCGATGTTGCTCCAAGAACGATAGCAATTGACTTCTGCATGGGCGAAAAGACCATTGAAGATATCCTTGAAAGAGACTTTAAGGCGGGCAGAAGCGGTATGGTTGTCGGAGAGCAAGGCACGGTAGCGTGAAAGGTTGCGATAGTTCTGCATAAGATAAGCTGTATAAAGTTGCGACCAGGAAGTTTCGGAGGATGAGTAGCCTACATTGCCATCGAACGTGAAGTTGTCTGTCGCCTTCCAAAGTAACGAAAATGAGGGTTGAAATCGCAGGCGAACGCGTTCGGCATCGGTTGTCTCGTCGGGAATGTCAGTATTATCAAGATACGTGTAGGTCAAGGTCAAAGGCAGTCGGAACGTGGCGCGAAACGTACCCTTGACATAACGGAGCAAGGGACCTGTGCCAAGATTGGCATTGAGGTGGTGAAGCCGCCCATCAGCCTGCATGTTGGGATGAGAGAGTGCTGTGGAGAGCATGGTATATGTGGCGTTGGTCTGTGCTGAGAGGGAGAACGTCCAGGAGTTGGCGCGAAGGTCATGGAGCGTTTCAAAGTTGTTGGCCGTAGAGACGGATGTGATATCAACGTCCTGCCGAGCTGTCATGTTGCCGCTGATGGCGAGTGCCTGAGGAGAAGAACTGAATTTGTTGGTTGAATTCCACTCGAACCCGTTACCCTGTGCAGTCCGATGCACCCAGCGTGTGCGGTTATTTAATGCGATTGATTTGTAATGTAATGTTTGCGTTATTGCATCAATTGTCCCCCAACCCTCTTTCCATTTTCCAGATAAAGAGAGGGTGTTGTTTAGAAATTGCTGCTTAGCATTCTTCTCGTATATGAGTTGCAGGTCGGCAGCATTAGTGTATATGCGGTCAGATATGTCTTCTGTGAGCAGGATATCAGTGCCATCTGGCAGGATGTAGGTAGTACGGAAATATGATGAACCGCGTGATAGGTTATGGCTGTAGTTAAGATTATAGTTTAGTGTGGCATCCTCTGATAGCTTTGCTAAGTTGTTGATATTTATGTTATGACGGAAGCCAAACATACTGTTGCCTACGGGCGATGAGCCATGTCCCAAGATGCCCACCATGCTTGTTCCGGTGCCTGCGGTAATACCGTAATGCGCTGTTGCCGCTTCGTATTCACGCCCCCTGTTATCACCACTATACCGCAGCAGGTGTTGCTTGCCCTTGCCAAAGTACATGGCCTGCAACGTTGCATCCCATAACGGTCCTTCTGTATAACCTCCTACACCCAAGTCGGCGTTTCGTGTCCACACACCTTTCGACTTTTCCTTGAGTTTCAGATTGATAGCAGCACTCTCTGGTGGAACTTGGTCTTGCAAAGCCTTGACATGCTCATGGTTCTCCATCACTTGTACTGTAGCTACATCCTCGACCTTGATGCCCTCGGTAGCAAGATTGTAGCGTCCCTGCAACATATCCAAATTTTCGATGTAAAATTTGTTGATAGGAATCCCTTGATATTTTATCACCCCTCCTTCCATGGTTATTCCTGGTAGTTGTTTTAGCACATCGCCAATTGTACGGTCATGCTCTTTGGTATATGCCGCTACCAAATAATTAAGTGTATCGCGGTTTCCCCATAATTTTTGGGCTTTTATTTGTACTTCGCGTAATATGATATTTTGCTCTTGCGTCTTGAAATTCAATGTTTGGGTTACGGCATGTACCTTTCGCACTTCATGCTTTACATTGAAGCCGGTCAGACGAATCAGAACTTCATTGTTCTCTGTCACAAAACGTGTCGTGTAAATTCCTTCTTCATTTGTTATGCTATATGCTATCACAAGCGAATCAGAAGGTTGCAAGACTGTTATAATCAGACTTCCCATCGGTGTGCCTTCCGTATCAGTGACTTGACCTGTCACAATTATAGTGTCTCTCTGTTGGGCAAACAAAGCTGTAAAAGAAAATGCATATAAAAGAATCAAAAAGAATTGTTTCATTTTAGTTCTATGGGATGATAAGGTTGTGAATTATGTTCCTGTCCATCGCCTAAGCGATAGTTTATACCATAGTCAGCTGCAAATGCTCCGTGATCTATATGTAGCATAGCCTCCATCTTTAGAAATCTGTTACGTTTAATAACGCGTATTTTTTCATCAAATATCGTTATGTACTCCATCCTTTTTTCTTGTTCTATTCCCGTGGCAATGAAATGATATTCATTTTTTTCGTCTGCAATTTCCAAAATAAGCCCAGGTAATCCTTGAAACTTCCACGGTCCATTACTTAAAGGTATTTCCGATGTAAACCAAGCTTCATAATTACGTCCACGGAATGAACACGTGGCACGTTGGCAATTATATCCAATAATTGTTTTATGTTCAGGAAAAACATTCCATTTCAATTTCGGTATTGGTTCTGTATACTGAAATACTCCTGCCGCATCCAGATTGACTATTTGTGTCAGTTCATTCTCATCAGGATAGCCAATAAACGTCTCACCCAATAAAGCATGAGTGTTAAATGGCTCTAGTTTCCATCTGTTTTTATTACGGAACATAACAAACTGATCTATTAATTTGTGATGTTCCTCCACCACATAACTATGCGCAATTCCTTTACCGATTTCAAGTAGTAAAGTTGATTTTTCGCGCCAATCATTTGCTCTCCATTGATTAGGGTAGTCACACAATTGGCTTACTTCGTAACTCACTTTCACCTCCATGGGAGCAATCGTATCCATTTTGACATTTTGAGCATGAGCAAATATTGGAATACATGCACATAAGATTGTAATTGTAATCTTCATAATTAATATGTTTAATAGTTTATTGTTTTTGTTAAAAAGTGATGAGTATTATACTCATCACTTCTATTTAAGATAGTACTATCCTATATATACGACAGCACAAGCACATCTCTCTTCTGTTTTTACCCATCCGCAACTACCTTCATACCCAAATGCATAACAAGAGCCACTACATTGGCCATATGGTTTTCCTGAACAACTATTTGAAGAAGTATCACCTCCAACAATATTCAGTTGTTCGAGATTCGTAAGACGAGTAACATCAGAATTTAGCACAAATTTCTTTAACTTTTTCATGATGCTATATTTACGTTGTTAATAATTTACACTGACTATTTTGTGATCTATATACACTCACAATGGCGTAGTGCTTCGGCCATTGATATCTTGCAAGATTTTACTCTATATTAAATTCAGCCAACATCGGCAAATCCTCCAAGAAGTACTCTGTGGGACATTTATATCCATTTATAAGTATAGTTGGTGTTGCAACGAGACCTGTTCGCTCTCTCCATTTGTGGTGTTTCTGCATTTCATTTTCTACACTCTCCGTATGAATCATTTTTTCATATAATTCTTCTATGAATTCATAATTGTATTTATCTTTAATATACCATTTAGTATATGCATTCCATGTTTCATGTAGCTCGTTATTTAGATAAAATGCTATAAGATATCTACTACTATCTTCTAGTTGTTTATTAAATGATGAAAATATATACTGTATGCAGATTTTGTTTTCACTTATTCTCAACAGCCTATCAACTTGCTCATGCATACGAGCACATGGATTACAATGGGGATTACTCAATATTGTTACACGCATCTTTGCATTAGGATTACCAAAGATGATTGACGAGTCGTTTAGTGTAGTCTCGTAAAACTCTCTTTTTTCGATAAGTACTTTGGCTATATCACTGTTGGCTTTAATGGCACGATATTGTTGTATAACACGTATGCGCTCTTTTTCTGACATGTGAAATAAAGCGTGATGATGAACTGTTAAAATACTTATAGTAAATATTACACAGGAAAGTAAAATACTAAAGGGAGTGAATATAAAAGGAGCTGTGAGGCATGAAATGCCGGCTGCTATACCCATCGTCCAAATGATAACCTGCACAATTACACACAGTACACACCAATTTTTGGCTACATGCCATTGATAGTATATACTCCAAATTCCATATAGCATTGCAATCCAGTTGATAGTAGAAACAACACTATTTGACACTGGATATATTGTTAAGAGTAAAATATAGGCAATAAAATATCCTAATCCTATTTCGCTCCAGCTGATATCAAAGACTTTTGCCATATCCCCATCAAGTATACTGTTACAATCTGCATGATTCAGTAAACTGCAAATTTGATCACCATAACGGCTGTTCCCATACAGTTGTTTTTCCATAAGCATGACACAGAAAAAAATACCCGCCACAGCCAGTACTAATCGTAAAATGTCGAATATTTCAAAATACCAGAGATTGCTTGATATTCCTACAATAACTACTAATATCAGCATTATTGGAATACTATATTTTTTTATATTTGAGATTAAGTCATTTTGTCGATGCCTTTTGTAGTCTGGTTCTATAGCATCTGTCGTTTCTTCCACAACAAGAGCATTACCAGTCCATATACGTTCAAGTACATCATGGCTAACTGTCGTTTTCTTGCCATGTTGTAGGTATGTAATCATTCCATTTTTGCAGTCTAATCCAATTATAAAGTCATTATGAGTATGAATAATGCAGGGGTATGTCAATGACAATAGCTCCGTACTTTCAACCCGAACACCTAATGTTTTCACTCCATACACGTCCAACATCTTTTTTAATCCAAACATATTGTACTTATGCGGATGTTCTTGGTATAATGTTATAGCAAATTGCTTTGTATAGTTGACTTCCAAAGCATCTAAAAAGTCTTCAAGAATATTTTTCATTTTATATATGATTTTAATTCATCAGGTTGCATGCAACAAACTTTTATGAATTCTTCCCTAAGATATCTTGCATCATCTTTTGATTGATAACCTGAGTTTGCTCTTCGCGGATGATACAAATGGAAAAGTTCGCCATGGGGTATATGATGCACCTTATGTCCTAAGATGACAACTCGATGCATACGTTCCGCGTCTTCCGGCCCCCAGCCTGTGAAATGTTCATTTTCACCACCGCACTGCAAATATCGCTGTTTATGGACAAGATAAGCACCACCGCATAATTTACGACCTAAAAAGGATTGCATCTTCAGGCCATAAAGGTATTCTAAATCTGTTTTTTTGCGTGTTTGTTCCGAAAGCTGCTCTGATAACATAACGAATCGTCCATCATATGGATATGAAATAGTAGCTCCATTCAACACCATCTGTAAAGCCTCGAAGATTTGACTATATTTCACAAGAATATCTGTATCCCAGATAGCCACTACTTCTGTCTGGGCACATTGAAGAAGTTTATTGATGTAATGTGTTCTATGAAAGACATTATTGGTGTCTTTCACAAAGAGATACTCAACCATGTCCATATTGCAAATGTCGTTGATTTGTGATTGCACGTCTGCTTCCAACACGATGATATGACATTGCAAGGCTGTAAGGTATCTGATTACAGTCTGCAAATTAGCTTTCCTCTCTTCGCTATCAATGCGTACGGGAATGCCAATTGTAAGACTTTCTCTTGTTATTGAGTATGTATTCATATTTTGCATGTGCATATTTTCAACGCGTTTTGTAATATTGTCTGTTCAGATAAGAAACGAGAGAATCCATTAATCTTCTTGCTCTTTTTTAATATGCTATCCACTTTTGTAGGATAAAACGAATGACTTTTCATACAAGAAAGTGTGTCAAATAGTTCCGTCGAGATTGGTTCATTTTCACAAATCTCTTCAATCCAATCTAAATAGTAGATAAGGTTTTCTTTGATTAGAGCTATTTGATCTGCATTTTTTGTTTTTTCTGTTTCCAATTGTAGTATACGCCACCAAAGATACACTCCTATACCACTTAGACCATAGAAATCCATATCTATATCCGGGCATTTATTGATTAAGGTTATCATTTGCTTATCAATATGTGGTAAGTAGTCTGATGAAATGTTACTACCGGTGTTTTTCTTTGATATCAACACAGCCTTTTGCACACCTTGTATCATGGTTGTCATAGTATACCTCTCTTTATATTGTTTGAGGACGATATTTGAAGCCTGTTGGTAGGTCTTATAGGATGACAACAATAAATCCATTCGCGATGCTAGCTGTGATATAAATACATTTTCATCGAAGTTTTCGTCATTAATATGTATTCGCAAATGTGGTGTTGCATCAAGCATCTCTTTCAAACCTGTTGAATCGGTTCCGATAATAGGGATGCCATGACGCATCATTTCGATGGCGGTATAGCTGCATTGTTCGTGGAATGAAGGCATAACGCCGATATATGCTGATTGGTAAATCTCTTCCAATTCATTTTGATGTATCCTACCCATAAACACAACGCGTCCCAATAATTTTCTACTTTGGTTTATATACGCCTGAAAATCACCGTCACCTGCTATTATCAAGTTTGTGTCAGGATATTTTTCGGTTATCAAACAAAAAGCGTCAATCAGATATTTCAATCCTTTTATTTCATCCAAGCGTCCGACAAAAAGTATGTGACGGTTCCTATTTGCAGAATTCCCCATATTAATGATTTCTCCAAATATTCCGTTGTATACAAGGTATATTTTAGCCAGTGACACATTGTAGTCGTTTACAAGAATTTCTTTTGTACTTTTAGAAAGTACAAATATTATATCAGCCAAATGCATGAAAGCTCTTTCATCTGCAAAACTTGATATGACCCGTCTTTCCACATCGTCTTTTGGTTTATGTCCTTCTGTAGTTATTTCTTTCATATATTGAACATTGCCCCTTAATTCAAAACACCAATTCATATAATGTACTGTCAGGGCAATTTTACAGTCAGGACTCCATGCTTTGAGTAATACCGCTAACGGATAATGTTGGAAATAGTTGAATAGAAATACTATTTGTTCTTTTTTGTTTGTCTCAATGTTTCTCGCAAGGAAATAGAATATGATACGACAATAGGCTTCGTTCTCCATTTGGGAATGAGGTGGAATCAAATAATGACGAATTCCGTATTCATCTTCAGATATGGCAAATTCCTTGGTGTCGGCATACATTTCTATAAGTGAGATAGTTGTCTCTGGTATATCAATCAAGCCACAGGTCAAATGCTTGACATATGTTCCGATTCCATAGTTGGCAGCCCGACTAGCGTTGTTAAATATAAAGATATTTGTCATATTAGAAGTCTTTTAGAATGTAGTATGCAGAACCTCCGTCTATACCGATTGGTTTTTCTATATAGTCATTTATTGTAAATGAAGGTATACTCAATAAATCAACCATATTTGGAACATGATCGAACGTTTTTTTATTTTTCATCATTGCCTGAAATTCCGTAAGATATTGTTCATCAAATGTCAATAGAGATTCATTGGCTTCTTGCCTCAATGCAAGATAAAGTTGCAGTCCTCCTGCACCTGATCGCACAGAGTAATCCGTCATACGACGAGGATCACGCTCCATTATTTTAGCATCAATATCAACCAGTATTGCATTTAGGTCACAGTTTACAAATCCTTTTTTATACAATAGTGTGGTGCCATAGCCAATTCCTGCCAATCCGTATTCCAATCCAATGGACATATTGACATGTACACCTTCATAGACTTGCTGAAACAAGTCCCAAGCATATTCCTCAATCAGATTATCATGATACCGGTTGGCATATGCGTATAATGCCACAGCAATACCCATTTTACCATGAAATAATCCTATATCCTTCAGATACGAACTCTTCAAGAGAAGATAATCGGTTATTTTTCTAAGTCCTGTATTCATACTCTTTTCTTGCTAAAGTCATTGCTTCGGCGACGGTTTTATCCATATCAAAATACTTGTATCCACCTAATCGACCCGCAAAAACGACATTTGGATATTTTTCTCTTCCCAATGATACATACTCTCTATACAAAGCATTGTTACGCTCGTCATTTATAGGATAATACGGCTCATTTTTCGATGTGTAATCTTGCGGATATTCACGAGTAATGACGGTATATGGTGCATTGATGGCATCAATGTTATGTACATCAAACCACTTGTGTTCTACAATACGCGTATATGGAACATCTGCATTGGTATAATTAATAATGGCATTCCCCTGATAATTGTTTGTTGACATGATTTCATGCTTAAACCTAAGACTGCGGTATCCCAATTGACCAAGCCGATAATCAAAAAACTCATCAATTGGTCCTGTATATATGATTTTGTTCGCAATACGTTCAAGACTTCCTCTATTTTCAATATAATTACATTCTGTACGACACTCTATTCCTTCAAGCAAACCATTAATCAGTACATTATACCCTCCTGCAGGTATTCCCTGAAAACGATCATTAAAATAATTATTGTTGAAGCTGTAACGTACAGGCAACCGTTTAATGATTTCAGCCGGCAACTTCTTGCAAGAACATCCCCACTGTTTTTCGGTGTAACCTTTAATGAGGGTTTCATAGATGTCATACCCGACAAGACTGATTGCCTGTTCCTCAAGATTACGCGGGTTCTTTATATTGGCCTTCTGCCGTTGCTGCTCTATGATTGAAAGAGCCATTTCCGGTTCCGTTACTCCCCACATCTGTTGGTACGTGTGCATATTGAATGGCAGGTTATATAGCTTCCCGTTGTTGGATGCAATTGTGTTTAGAGTGAATTGTTTAAAAGTAACAAAGTCATTCACAAACCTCCAGACCTCATCACTGTTTGTATGAAATACATGAGGACCATATTTATGAACAGTTATGCCATTTATTTCTTCATTGTATACATTGCCTCCCAAATGTTTACGTTTATCTATTATCAAGACACGCTTATTTTTCTGTTTCGCCATATAGGCAAAAACAGCATTGAACAATCCTGCGCCAACAAGCAAGTAGTCATATGTTTTTTTCATCGGATTTCATTATTAAAATATTCAATAGTTCTTTTTAGTCCATCTTTAATATCAATTTTAGGAACCCAGTAATCAAGCTGTTTTGTGGCAAGGGATATGTCTGGACATCTCAATTTAGGATCATTTTGCGGCAATGGACTTGACACAATACATGATTTTGATTTTGTAAAATCGATAATCATATCAGCAAGATCTTTAATCGTAATCTCACAAGGATTTCCGATGTTTACAGGTCCGGTGAAATTCTCATCTGTTGCAACAATCCGTACCATTGCTTCAATAAGGTCGTCTACATATTGAAAGGAGCGTGTTTGGGTTCCATCTCCATAAATTGTCAGTTCTTCTCCTTTGAGAGCTTTGGTTATAAAGTTAGATACAACTCTACCATCGTTTTCGGCCATTCGTGGACCATAAGTATTGAATATCCGTATGATTTTCACTTGCACTCCGAATTGGCGACAGTAATCCATACATAAACTTTCCGCGCAACGCTTGCCTTCATCATAACAGGACCTAACACCTAATGTGTTGACATTGCCATAATATGTTTCTTTTTGCGGATGCTCAATCGCTTCTCCATAGATTTCACTTGTAGACGCTTGCAGAATCTTACATTGTTTCTTCTTGGCTAATTCCAACATGTTCAAGACCCCAACAACAGATGTCAGATTTGTGTGTATTGGATTCTTTTGATATTGTACAGGTGATGCAGGGCAAGCAAGATTATATATTTCATCGACAGCTCCTTCTATTTCAATCGGGTTGATAATATCCCAATTTATGTATTTGAAATTCGGATACTGTTCTAAGTCGTGGAGATTTTTCACCTGACCAGTAGACAAATCGTCCAAACATGTAATATAATACCCTTCATTCAAAAGGCGTAAACATAGGTGACTTCCGATAAATCCAAGCCCTCCTGTTACCAATATCTGTTTACTCATGCTATTATTATTGGGTTAATAGTTTTTAAGCATCATCTCACATCAATTACTGAATCAGAATGATTTTGTGCGCAAATATACATACTTTTATTTATATAATGCAAAAAAAAAACGCATTTTCTAAAATAAATTTTGATAATTAATTATAATACAGTAACTTTGCATTTCATTTATTAATAATATATTACATTATATATATAATATGAAAAGCAAAGAGTTTTATTCATTAAAAGATTTTGAACTGTCTTTGAAGACTGATGCGAAATCAAGAGCGCACGAATTCCAAAAGTATATTGATCAAATGAACGGATTGGGCTGCAAAAGCTATTGGGTTATGGCTCATAGCGGAGTCGGTTCCAAAATGTCCATAGAAGATTCCGAAGGAACGACATCCGCATATATATCTAACGACTATTTGGGCATGTCACAGCGCAAAGAAACGATTCAGGCTGGAATAGAAGCCCTAGTTAAATACGGCACTGGAGCTTGTGCGGCACAAGCCATAGGCGGTTATCTTGATATTCATCGAGAGCTGGAACAAAAAATAGCCTCATTCACAGGACAAGAGGATGCCATTCTTTTTTCATCCGGCTTTGGCTCCAATACAGGATTGCTCCGTGCCATATTAGGTAAAAATGACATTGCCTATATAGACTCATACATCCACACAAGTGCTTCCAGCGGGCTGATTGGCACCAATACGAAGCACATCGGTCACAATGACATTGAGTATTTAGATATGATTTTAGCAAAAAATGAGGAAGACTATAAAACGCGCCTTGTCATTATTGACGGTGTGTACTCACAAAATGGCGATCTGTCCAAATTACCTGAGTATATCAGAGTCTGCAAAAAACACGGCTGTCTGTTGATGATGGACGACGCACATGGCATAGGTGTCATGGGAAAAAACGGTCGTGGAACAGCAGAGCATTTTGATTGTCTCGGGCAAGTGGATATTATCACAGGTACTTTTAGCAAATCATTCGGATGTGTCGGTGGGTTTGTTGCCGCATCTAAAGAACTCGTACAATATCTGAGGTTTTATGCTGATAGCAATGTTTTTTCCGCAGCAATAACTCCACAAGCAACCGCCTCAATACTTCGGGCACTTGAACTGATGAAAGAATGTCCGGACATTCGCGAGAAGCTGTGGAATAATGTCCGTTATCTTCGCCAAAGAATGAAAGAAGATGGATTTGATATAGGAGACTCTGAATCTCCTATCTTCCCAGTTATGGTAAGAGACAATAAAAAGGTTTATGAAATTTCTAAAGAACTACAAAAAAGAGGTATCTTTGTAAGCGGAATCGTATATCCGGCTGTCAGAACGAAAGAAGCGCGGCTAAGAGTAAGCCTGCTTGCATCACATGAGAAGTGGCAATTAGACCATCTGGTAGATTCATTAAATGAGATTAACGACATAATACCTTTTAAAAATGGAAGAAAATAAGCCCAAAAGATACCGTCGAACTAAAGCGGACATAGAAAAGAGTATAAATAAAGCTGCAAAAGACACCATTCTGAAGAAAGGGTTCTCCAGAATGACCGTACTTGACATCATCAAGCGTGCGAAAATTGAGCCGATAACTTTTTATACAAGATACAAAAATTTAGATGAGTTCTATGACGATTTTGTCCGGAAGTATGACTACTGGTTTAATGATATGCTGAAAATATCACAGGATAAACTATATACCCAAGACGGATATCTGGAGATTTTCAAGACACTGTTTGATGTCCTCAAGGATGACTCCATTATGTTAGAGTTACTCCGTTGGGAAGTGAACGAGGCCAATGCTGTTACGAAACGTTCTGCCATGAACCGTGAAGTTCAGACTCTGCCACTGGCAACCATATATAATACAATGGTTAAAGACAACGGAATAGACTTTGTAGCCATTTCATCTATTTTGATAGCAGGAGTATATTATCTGAATCTACATAGGAAATGCTCTCCATTTTGCGGTATCGATGCATCAACAGAAGAGGGGAGAAACAGGCTGGTGGATGCCATCAAGGGATTATCTGACAAATTGTTTTCAGATAGAGATGCAGTGGAGAAAAGGCATCACGACAAGATTGCGTCAATAGCAGAACGAATGAGACAGAAAGGCTTTAGCAAAGAAGATATCGTCTTTTGCTTGTCGGAGTAAATTTTATCAACTAATACATCTAACCCTGTGCATTATACAAGAATGCACAGGGTTAGATTTCAAGGGAAGTACTCGCAACTTGCTGATATACAATACAAAGAAAACAATATTCCACCCAACGTCTCTTTCTTATTCTATCATGAAGTTTACCTTTGTAGTGACAGTACGACAAATACTCTACAATAAAGTCCCGATTTCCTGATTCTATTTTGTGCAATAACATACTTTTTTGTTTCTCCTTTCCTCCAATGACACTTGCCGGACCACAATTATAACTTACACAAGCTAAAAGCAGACTATCAGCACCGCAAGCATGAAACATAGCGCAAAACTGATTTTCTACGAGCCGAAGTGGCCAAGTGTCGAAAAGCGTCGAAGATTGCCGATGTTTTCAATCTTGTTTTGTTGCACCTTCATTCAGTACTGAATGAGGGTGTGATGCAGTACTGAATGAGACCTTAATACAGTACTGAATGAAGGACTGACGAAGCACTGAATGAACCCCTGATTCAGTACTGGATGAAGGGGCAATCCAGTACTGAATGAAAATCCGCCCAAATACGGTATAACTTTTTCTTACTTTCTTCCTGCAATAGGTAGCAGGGCAGAGGCCTCTTGGGTGAGATAGGGTATAGCATCTTTGTATGCGATAATCCCCTGCGGACGACCTTCCGAATAAGGAGCTATTTCGTATGACTGATAGATGAACTGAATCCCATATTCCGTAAAAGCCGGTTGCGTGGCCGGGATGGGAAGATTTTCCACATCTGTGTCCAGTAACCTTTCGTTGAGTTCCTTGGTAGTCTCTACTTCAAAATACTCTTTCAACTGCCCGATGATCAGTTGTTGCAGTTCTTCTTTTGCATCCTCTCTGAAGATGTTCCATGTGAGGCTGGCTCCGTTGTCCTTGCGGAATGTATTGCCCACATATATTCCCTGTCCGTGAGCCCCTCCGGTATAGATGTGATTGGAGAGAGAAAAAGTCACAGTATTGTCGTTCTCGTATTCGCGGGTGATATGTGCCTTGTCGGAATATGAGATTCCAAATTCATCGCTTTCGTCACCATCAAAATCTTCGTCGGCTTGCCGGCAGATATTCTGTGCATAGTAGTTTACGGTACTTTCCGCATCAGACAAGTCACCGGTATAGGTCCCTCCCAACTGGCTGTTAATCCAGACGCGGATGCTGTCGAGAAGCGGCTGGGGGCCTTCCGTTGGATATTCGACGGTGTAGTTGCTTGTCACAGGGCATGCTTTTACGATTGTATCAATATCTACGACAACGGATTCGGTGATGATACCGTTTACATTTTCTTTAGGCTGACAGCCGGTCAGCATTCCTGCCATGATGATACAAGCGGAGGTGGAGGTCAGCAAACCTCCTCTTCTGGTGTTTAGTTTCAGATTCTTCATAGTTATCTCATTTTAAATATTCAGGATAAAGATACATGTTTTGTCGGTATATCCATTTTATTTTAGTGTAAATTAACTAATTATATGAGGAATATATATTTCCCCGGCAGCTGGAAGATCCAAGGAACCGCGGACAGATATAGTACTTGCCCGTGCCGGTGACAATCCGTATGCCATAAAGCGGACGGGTTGTTGCGGACCTTTTCTTTTTTATCTGTATCTTTGTGGCATTATCAATGAGAATCAAAGAATATGGAAAGTTTCAGCGAACTGATAAAGATACGCCGCAGCATGCGGAAGTTTACAGCCGAAGAATTGTCACAGGATGACGTGGTGGCATTGTTGCGTGCGGCTTTGATGGCACCGTCATCCAAAGGTTCCCATGCCTGGGAGTTTATCGTAGTGGATAACAAAAACGTATTGCAGGGATTGTCACAGTGTAAGGATCGCGGAGCGGAACTGATTGCCGGTGCTCCGTTGGCTGTGGTGGTGGCGGCGGATCCTGCGGTCAGCGATGTATGGATAGAGGATGCTTCCGTAGCTACCACGATGATGCTGTTGCAGGCAGAAGACTTGGGATTGGGTGCCTGCTGGGTGCAGATACGTGAACGTTCTATGGAGGATGGTAAACCGGCCGAGGAAATGGTGAGGAAGCTATTGGGTATTCCCGGGCATTTGCGTGTTCTTTCCATTGTGGCCGTGGGACACAAAGGTATGGAACGGAAACCGTTTAATGAAGACCGGTTGCTGTGGGAGAAAGTACATATCGGCGGCTACAACCGTGGGGGAGAATAAATGCGGATTGTATTGATTGGAGCCGGAAGTCTGGCTACAAACCTCGGTCGGGCTCTGAAAGAAGCGGGGGAGAATATCATACAGGTATATAGCAGGACGGAAGAGTCGGCCTCCACATTGGCGGCACGGTTGGATTGTCCGTATACCTGTTCGTTGGAGACGGTGTCGTTGGAGGCGGAACTTTATATTGTTTCGGTGAAGGACAGCGTGTTGTCCGACGTGTTAGTTTCGTTGTCCACGCCGGAGCGGGCAGATGCTTTGTTTGTCCATACGGCGGGCAGCATGCCCTTGTCTGTGTTTGACCGGGCAGGGATTGGACGTTGCGGGGTTTTCTATCCGATGCAGACTTTCTCTAAACTTCGTCCAGTGGACTTTGTGCATCTCCCTGTTTTCATTGAGAGTAAACGGCAGGAGGACCTGCCATTATTGCGGGATTTGTCTGCCGAATTGTCTGCCGATGTATATGAAATGTCATCGGAGAAGCGTCGTTATTTGCATCTGGCTGCTGTTTTTGCCTGTAATTTTGCCAATCATTGTTATGCGCGTGCCGGGCAGATCCTTCGGGAGCAGGGTATTCCTTTTGATGTTATGTTGCCGCTGATTGACGAAACGGCTGCTAAAGTGCATGACATGTTGCCCCGTGAGGCACAGACAGGACCGGCTGTACGGTATGACAGGAATGTGATGGAGCATCATCTGGAACTTCTGAATGAAAACACGGATGTGGCGGAGGAATATGAATTGTTGAGCCGTGGCATTCATGCTTTGCAGCATTCCGGGGATACGGACTGATAGGTAATACAAAGTATCGGTCATTATTTGAGCGACACAGGAAGGTGTTTTTCAGATAATGACCGATTTATAGATGAAGAATGTATCAAGTTCAGTTTACATCAATCATGACGGAAGTTCTTGAGAGGTTTTTGCCTTTTACCGTAAGTTTGATTTTTCCTTTCTCTCGTCCGGCTTTTATTACAGCCAATGCTCTGCCGTGAAAGGTTTGTCTTATGGCGGAGGTAGCAGGGATGCTGTCTTGCAGATTTGCGCTACAGGTGGCGATGATTCGGCCGGTTCCCTGTGTCTCGAAAGTAAGTTCATGATTACTGTCGGATACGGGACGTCCCTGCTTGTCGGTGATGGTTGCGGTGACATAGACCAGGGATTCTCCGTCTGCTTTCACCTGTGTCCGGTCGGTTGCCAACTTTATACGGGCTGGTTTCTCTGCAGTTTCAATGATGGCACATTCGGTTTCTTTGCCGTCTGCTACTCCCATTGCACGCAGGATACCGGGTTCATACGGCAGTGTAAAGACCGCTTTGAATTCCTGCTCGGGGCCGGTGGAACGTTCCCCGATAAGTCGGTCATTCAGATACAGCCGGACAGCCGGATAGCGTGAATAGACATCCACCTGGATATCTTTGCCTTCGTGCCCCGGCCAGTTCCAGCGTTCCCAGGCAGGCCAGACAGACCACAGGGTTTCTTTGATTTCACCGTAATAGCCGTTCGGTTCTTTTACAGCCATGTAGAGTTTTTTGTTAGGATTGTAGAGTAATTCCCGGTAGTGGGATATCGGTTTGCGGAATCCGGTCAGGTCTATGTCTCCGCAGTATGCTCCATGCCAGGGATATTGGTCGCGTTGGTAATGTTCACCTTCTGTTTCTCCTTTATAATAATAGCGTCCGATGCCGGATTCACCCAGATAATCCAGAGCTGTCCATACAAAATCTCCGATGACGTAGGTGTTTCTGTTGACACATGCCCAATTGGCGAATGCGTCGCGGGGATAAGATTCGGTTTGCATGATGATACGTGACGGCACGCGTTTGTGATCGCTTTCCGCCCTGTGAAGTTGGTAGTTGTATCCTGCTATATCATGTGCTGCGGCCAGAGGGTCGTAAATGTCCCAAGTGTTATCCCAGGTCGTGAGGGCAGAGGTGACAGGGCGCGTCGGATCGATTTTTTTGATATATCCGGCGAAGGCGTAGGCTGTGAGAACGGCTTCCGGCTTCTTGCGTTCTATGATTTCGTTTCCGATGCTCCAGCAGAAGATGGAAGGATGATTCCGGTCACGTAGTACCATGGCGTCAAGGTCGCGGGTCCACCAATGGTCGAGGTAGACGGAATAGTCGTACGGAGTTTTACTGTCGCGCCATCCGTCGAATGCTTCGTCGATGACCAGCAATCCCAGCCGGTCGCAGGCATGCAGAAATTCTTCCGATGGAGGGTTGTGGGAGGTGCGTACGGCATTGAATCCGGCTTCTTTCATCAGTCTGACTTTTCTCCATTCCGCGTCACGATAGGCGGCTGCCCCTAGGCAACCGTTGTCGTGGTGCAGGCATCCGCCGTTAAGTACCAGCGGTTTGCCGTTCAGCAATAAACCTTTTTCCGGAGAATAAGATATGTCCCGTATTCCGAATGTTTCTGTGATACAATCTCCTTTCTTGCCACTCTCGTTGATAGATAAATGGGCTTCATAGAGTTCAGGGGATTCCGGACTCCAGCATCTGACATCGGGAAGTGTAATCTGTTGTTTTATCCGGCGTGTTTCTCCCGCGTCGAGGGTTACTGGTTCTTGCAGGGATTGGCCGACAGATTGTCCTTGTCTGGTCAGTCGGGTATTCAGCAGGAATTGACAGCTGTGGTCGCTTTCGTTTGTCACCGTAGTTTGTAGGGTGACGGTTGCTTCTGTCTTACCGGTGAGGGTGGAGCTGATGAATGTTCCCCATTGCGTGAAATGAATGGAGGGAGTGGTTATCAACCATACATTGCGGTAGATACCCGAACCGGAATACCAGCGGCAGTTCTTTTGTCGTGAGTTATCCACTCTGACTGCTATGAGGTTGTCTCCTTCGTGCAAATATGGAGTAAGGTCGTGAGAAAACGAGGTATAGCCGTACGGGTGTATTCCGAGTGACTTCCCGTTGACATAGATCTCCGCATTCATGTATACTCCTTCAAAATAAAGGGAAATGCGGGTGTCTGCGGAAAGGATTGGCAGATGTAGTGTCTTGCGATACCATCCGATACCGGCAGGATAGTAACCTCCGTCGTTTCCCGATGGATTATTGCTGCTGACAGTTCCTTCTATGCTCCAGTCGTGGGGTAGGTCCAGAGTACGCCAGTCTGTGTCGTTGAAATCTGTTTGCGATGCTTCAGGTGCATCTGACAGACTGAATTTCCAGGTATCATTGAACTGTATTTTTCTTTGGAATTGGGCGGATAGAGTGACACAACAGGCCAGGATTCCGCATGCCCACAGGGCGCATATCTTTTTTAATGGGTGATTCATCAGTTTGCAATTGTTGGTTTGTGTGTATAATATGTATGAAAGGACTGTTTTCAGATAAGGAAAGAGAGAATATTTTTTATGGATAAGACCTGCCGGGCACACATCCGGCAGATCTTATGTCATTGTGGAAAAATAAATTCAGTTCTTAGCAAAGTTTGCGTGAGCCGTCACCGATAACGACATCGATGATAATGGGCTCCTTGCCGTATTTTTCCTTGAACTTCGTTTTTACAACCTTAACAAAGTTGTCATACAACTCGTCGCTTACCAAGTTGATGGTACAGCCACCGAAGCCGCCACCCATGATACGTGAACCGGTAACGTGTTCTTCGTGTGCGATATCGTTCAAGAAGTCCAGTTCTTCGCAGGAAACTTCGTATTCCTTGCTCAGACCGTGGTGTGTTTCATACATCTTTTCTCCTACAGTCTCATAGTCTCCCTTTTCCAAGGCATCGCACACGGCCAGCACACGGTCGCGTTCGCCGATCACGTATGCAGCGCGCTTTGCATCTTCTTCGCTGATTTCGCTTTTCACCTCTTCCAGCATTTCGTAAGAGGCATCACGAAGACTTTCTACTTCGGGATGATGTTTGGCGATAACGGCAGCTACTCGCTCGCAACTCAGACGGCGGTCGTTGTAGGGGCTTCCTGCCAATTCGTGCTTCACGCAACTGTTGACAAGTACCAATTTGTAACCTTTCGGATTCCAGGGGAAATATTCGAATTCACCGCTGCGGCAGTCCAGACGCATCAGGCTACCCGCTTTGCCGTGCACACTGGCGAACTGGTCCATGATACCGCAGTTGCAACCGATGTATTTGTGTTCCGTAGCTTGTCCCACTTTGGCCAGATCCATTTTGGAAATCTTGTTTTCGCCCCACAAGTCGTTGCAGGCGAAAGCGAAGCAACTTTCCAAAGCAGCGGATGAACTCATGCCGGCACCGAGGGGGACGTCACCTGCGAAAGCCGTATTGAATCCTTGTACGGGTACACCCAAAGCCATCATTTCACGGCATACGCCGAAAATATAGCGTGCCCAAGTTGCTTTCGGGCCTTTCTCGTCATCGAGCGAGAACTCAACATAGTCTTTCAGGTCAATAGAGTAGGCACGTACATTGCGCGTACCGTTCGGTTTGATTTCTGCGATCATGCCCTGCTGTACGGCACCGGGGAATACAAATCCGTTGTTGTAATCGGTATGTTCACCAATCAGGTTGATACGACCCGGAGAAGCATATACAGAACCGGTAGTTCCGTCGAAGTGTTCGATAAAGCGGCTTCTTACATCTTCAATAGTTAATTTCATACGTTTATTATTTATAAGGTTAATAAATGAAATATCTTTTTATACGTTTTGGCGGAGACTTAGAGTCCTACTTTAGAACCTTTCCAGCAGAACCACATTACATAAATGTAGTAGATGAACATCATGCAGATAGCCGCACCTACGCCCAGAGACGGATTGTCGACAACCATACCCATGAGCGGAGTCAGCGTAGCTGCGCCTACCACACCCAGATTGATGATACCGGAGGCTGCTTTGGTGTGCGGACCTAATTCCTGCAAACCGAGGTTGAATACCAGCGGCCACATTACGGAATGGAACAGACCGGCTGCCAACATGGCATATACGGCGGCTGCACCTGACAAGAAGAATGAGATGCCCACGCAAGCGGCACCACCCAACAGACAAGCCGACAGCAATACGCGGGGTTGGAATTTGGACAGAATACCGGCTCCGATGAAACGGCCTACCATCATGCCGCCCCAATAAACCCACAACAAATCAGTTGCACTCTTCCCTGGCATCGGGTCATTGGCTTCAAAATATGCGGTAAGCATGGAAGGTATACCGATTTCCAGACCCATGTACATGAAGATACCCAATGCACCGAGCCATACATGCGGATATTTGAACACGCTGCTTTTATACTCTTTCTGTACGCCGGTAGCTTCGGCGGCCTGCTTGCCTTCGTCGATGTTAGGCAATTTAAGGAATGCCAAAATGGCACAGAGGATAAGTGTGAAGATACCCAGACCTAAATAAGGATAAGGAATGTCGCTGGGAACGGCATTTTCTGCTTTCTTTCCGCTCAAAATTACGCTGGCGATGAAAATCGGAGCCACTGTGGTTGCCACGGAATTCAATGCCTGGCTGAATGTCATGCGGAAAGCGCCTTTTTCAGGAGCACCCAATACCATTACATAAGGATTAGCCACGAGCTGAAGCATTACGATACCCAGAGCAACAATGAACATACAGCCCAGGAACATCCAGTAGGTAGTACTTATATCACCATCCAGATTGCCGCTGATGCAGAGGTAGTTGATGACGAATCCGAGACCTACTACGGCCAAACCGAGTACGAGAGTTGCCTTATAGCCGATTTTGCTCATCATGAAACCGAAAGGTATAGACATGATGTAAGCACCGTAGAACGCCGAATTGACGAGCTGGCTCTGGAAATTGTTCAAATTAAAAGCGTTCTTACAGAACTCAATCATGGAGTTGTTCATCGTCGTTACAAATCCGATAAGGAAGCATACGGCGATGACAATTACTAATGCGAACGTATAGTTCGGTTGTTGTTTTTGTCCCATTTTTGTGTTAGTTAGTTTTTGGTTATATAATTAGTTGGTTATTCTTCTACGCCGAATTTATAAACGGTCTTCTGAGTATAAGTTTCTTCCGGACATAATACCACCGAGGGGAAATGACCGCGGTTGGGTGAGTCGGGAAAGTGCTGTGCCTCAAAACAGATGGCACTGCGGCGCGGGAATGTGGCACCGTGCTGACCTTTGTAGCCGTCGGCCCAATTGTCGGTGTATACCTGTACGCCTGGTTCTGTTGTATAGACTTCCATTGTACGGCCTGTCACCGGTTCGATAACCTTGGCTGCAAATGAAAGTTCTCCGTCTTCTTTCTTGTTTAGAACAAAACAGTGGTCGTATCCGGCACCGTTTTTTGTCTGTACGTCATCGGCATCGATGCGTTCGCCGACCTCGTGCATCGTAGTGAAATCAAAAGGAGTTCCTTTCACCGATACCACCTCACCTGTAGGGATGGACGTATCATCGATTGGAATAAAGAAATCTGCATTGATTTGGCATTTGAGATGCTCGATAGTGGGAGTGGGGTTGTCAATACCGGCCAAACTGAAGAAGCCGTGGTTTGTCATATTGACGATCGTTTTTTTATCGGTGGTTCCTTTATAGTCTATGACTAATTCATTGTCTTCCGTTACGCTGTATACCACCGTCATGTCCAGTGTTCCGGGAAATCCTTCTTCTCCATCGGGAGAGATGTAGTGGAGTATAAGGGTTGATTCATCCGTTTGTTCTGCATCCCACACCCGAGCATGAAAACCGGTAGGACCGCCGTGCAGATGGTTGGGACCGTTGTTGATAGCCAATTTATATTCTTTACCGTCCAAAGTGAAAGTTCCTTTGCAGATGCGGTTGCCGTAACGTCCGATCAGTGTGCTGAGGAATGGTTCCGGACTGCTAATCACGTCTTCGATGTTGTCATGTCCTTGAATAACATTGGCTAACTTGCCGTTGCGGTCGGGAGTCATGATGGCGACCAATGCACCGCCGTAGTTTGTTATGGCAACTTCAAAGTTCTTCTTGTTTTTAAGAATATACAAATCTGTTTTCTTTCCTTGAATTTCGGTCTGGAAGTCCTCACGCTTCAGTCCGCATTGATTCTTTATTTCCATTTTATAGAGATTTAAAGTTAATTATATTCACTAATGCAAATTAAAGTAAAAACTTCCGTTTTTACAAAGAAAACCTCTAAAAAGATGAAAGATATAGTGTGAAAATAGGCTAAAAACAAGTACTAAGCAGGTCGGCAACGATAAAAGTGCTTCCGCCGATAAAGATGATATCTTCAGGGACAGCTTCGGTACAGGCTTGCGTATATGCTTCCTTGACCGATGGATATGACGTGCCCTTTAGGCCTGTGCGTGCGGCGATATCCTGCAGTTCATGTTCGGACAGTGCGCGTTTGACATTGGCTCTGGTGAAATAATAGGTTGCATACGCAGGCAATGTTTCCAGGACTCCGTGTATGTCTTTGTCGTTGACCATACCGAGGATAATTCGCAAAGTCTTGGCTGGCAATACCGATAGCTGTTGTGCTATGTATTGAATGCCTCCCGTGTTATGTCCGGTGTCGCAAATGATAAGCGGAGACGTACCTAACACTTGCCAGCGTCCGAGCAGGCCGGTCCGTTCGCTTACGTGAGAGAACCCGTCCCGCAGGTGTTCGTCATGGATTGTGTAACCGATGGTTCGGAGTAATTTGACTGTACATAAAAGGGTGTTTGTGTTTTTTTCCTGATACAGCCCTCCCAGTTCGCCATATAATTCCCCCCACGAACAAGTTTGATAAATGCGTCCGCCTTTGTGTGCGGAAGTAGAAGAAATGACTTCTTTCTCTTCTTCTGCAAATATTAATAAGGCGTTCATTTCTTTTGCTTTATTTGTAAAAACAGCGCGCGTTTCTTGGGTGGTTTCTCCAATGACAACCGGTGTGCCCTTTTTTATGATACCGGCTTTTTCCCAAGCTATCTGTGGCAAAGTATTGCCCAAAAACTGGACGTGGTCGAAACTGATGTTCGTAATGACCGATAAGTTTGGGGTGATGATATTCGTACAGTCCAGACGTCCGCCCAAGCCCACTTCTATTACCGCTATGTCTATTTTACATTCCGCAAAGTAGAGGAAAGCAAGCGCAGTGGTCAGTTCAAAAAAAGAAGGGCGGAGCGGCTCGAAAAAAGAACGCTCATGTTCTATGAAGTCTATAATCCGCTGTTCCGGAATCATATCGCCGTTGACGCGAATCCGTTCCCGGAAATCGACAAGATGAGGAGACGTATAAAGTCCTACCTTATATCCTGCGGCCTGAAGTATGGCAGCCAATGTGTGACTGCACGAACCTTTTCCGTTTGTTCCGCCAATGTGTATACAGCGGAAGTTCTGGTGCGGATGTCCGAAGTGTTCGTCCAAAGTCCATGTATTGGACAATCCTTCTTTGTATGCTTCTTTGCCGATATGTTGAAACAGGGGAGTGCTGTTAAATAGGTATTCGGTGGTTTCTTTATACGTCATCTCAAGGGATATTATTCAAAATAACTTTTGAATTTATTGAATATTTTATTTTTGATAGACTGATTCGGAGCAAAATTGTCACTCTTCTGCATTTCTTCAAGTGCTTTCTTTTCGTCTTTGCTCAATGTCTCAGGAATATAAACGCTGATATTCACAATCAGGTCGCCTGTGCCGTATCCGTATCCCTGAACGGCAGGCAGTCCTTTGCCACGCAGCCGGACAACTTTTCCCGGCTGGGTTCCGGGCTCTATCTTTATGCGTACCTTGCTGTCAATAGTCGGAATCTCTACACTTCCTCCTAAAGCTGCCGTCGGTACATCTAGCAATAGGTTATATATCAAATTATTGTCTTCACGTAGAAGTTCCTTGTGCGGTTCTTCTTCAATGTACACCTGAATGTCTCCGGGGATACCTCCGCGCCGTGCTGCATGTCCTTTGCCGGGTACGTTGACAATCATTCCATCCGCTACGCCGGCCGGAATCTTTATTTCAATGATTTCCTCACCGTCTACAACGCCTTCTCCGTGGCATTCTTTGCATTTGTTTTTGATGATAGTGCCTTCTCCTCCGCATGTGGGACAAGGACTTTGGGTCTGCATCATACCAAAGATGCTTTGTTGCGTGCGGGTTACGACTCCGCTTCCATGGCACGTTGGACAGGTTTCAGTTGCACCGCTTCCTTCTCCTCCGGTTCCATGGCAATGAGAGCATGTGACCTTCTTCTTGACTTTGAATTTTTTAGTGATACCGGTTGCGATATCCTGGTAATTGAGTCGTACTTTTAGGCGCAAATCTCCTCCTTTGTATTGAGGTTTGCGAGCGCGTCCTCCACCGAAACCACCGAAGCCCGTATGTCCTCCGAAGATGTCACCGAACATGGAGAAAATATCATCCATATTCATCCCTTGACCGCCACCTCCGAATCCGCTGGCTCCGCCTAATCCTGCGTGTCCGAACTGGTCGTACCGTGCTCGTTTCTGCGGGTCATGCAACACATCGTATGCCTCCGCCGCTTCCTTGAACTTGGCTTCAGCCTCTTTGTCATCGGGATTGCGGTCCGGGTGGTATTGTATGGCCTTTTTCTTATAGGCTCTTTTAATTTCCGCATCACTGGCATTTTTATCTATGCCCAGCACTTCGTAATAATCACGTTTTTCCATCTTGCTTGTTTCGGATATTAAAGTCCTACTGCCACTTTAGCATGGCGTATTACTTTTTCATTCAACATGTATCCCGTTTGCACGCAGTCCATTACTTTCCCTTTAAGTTCGTCTGTCGGTGCCGGAATTTGGGCGATGGCTTCGTGTACGTCTGTGTTAAAGTCCGCGTTTAGAGTTTCAATCTTCCTCACTCCTAAGCCTTCCATAATTTTGGTAAACTTTTGGAATATCAGTTCGACGCCTTCTTTTACAGCCTGGATGTCTTCTGCTTTCTCCATATTCTGTAGTGCGCGTTCAAAGTCGTCAAGGACAGGCAGGATGGCTGTTACAGTACGTTCCGCCCCATTGAGAATTAGGTCTGCTTTTTCTTTCATCGTACGTTTACGATAGTTGTCAAATTCAGCTATCTGACGTAGATATTTATCCTGTATTTCTGCTAATTGGGCTTTGGCTTCCGTTAAAGGATCTGCTTCTGCTTTTTCTTCTTCGTTGTTTTCTTCACAATTCGGATTTTCGGTATCGCTTGCCGGATTGACAGTCTCATTCAGTTGTTCTTCGGCTTTATTTTCTTTTTCCTCAGTGATTTGATTGTTTGTTTTCATTGTCACATTATATAAGAGTTAAGTATTTTTGGTTTGTATTGAATACAGTTACAAAAGACTTGCCACAAAAGTCTTTGTGGCAAGTTTTTTTAATACCCGTACATTTTTGTTTTTAAATCCTTAATGTGATCGCTGCTGATATATTCGTCATATTCCATCATCTTGTCGATAATACCATTAGGAGTAAGTTCGATAATACGATTGGCTACAGTTTCAATGAATTCATGGTCGTGGCTGGAAAAGAGAATGTTTCCTTTGAACAATTTCAAATTGTTGTTGAATGCCTGAATACTTTCAAGGTCGAGATGGTTGGTTGGAGTATCGAGGATCAGACAGTTAGCGTTCTTTAATTGCATACGTGCGATCATGCATCGCATTTTTTCTCCTCCGGACAGTACATTTACCTTTTTCAGAACTTCTTCACCGGAAAAAAGCATTCTTCCCAAGAAACTCTTGAAGTACACTTCATTTCCCTCGCCAAACTGACTCAGCCAGTCTACTAGATTGTAATCGGAGTTGAAAAATGACGTATTGTCCAATGGTAAATAAGCCGTTGTAATGGTAACTCCCCAGTTGAAACTGCCTCCGTCGGCTTTGCGGTTATTGTTGATTATCTCAAACAGGGCTGTCATGGCACGCGGGTTGCGGCTCAGAAAAACGATCTTATCTCCTTTTTCTACTGTAAAGTTTACATTGTCGAACAGGACAGTGCCGTCTTCTGTAACAGCTTTCAAATCGTGTACTTCCAGTATCTGATTGCCCGGTTCACGGTCCATCTGGAATATAATACCGGGATACTTACGAGTGGACGGCTTGATTTCTTCCACATTCAGTTTTTCCAGCATTTTCTTACGGCTGGTAGTCTGTTTGCTCTTGGCCACATTGGCAGAAAAGCGGCGGATAAATTCTTCCAGTTCCTTCTTTTTCTCTTCGGCTTTAGCTTTCTGGTTTTGAGCCTGACGTAAAGCTAACTGACTGGATTCGTACCAGAAACTGTAATTGCCTGCGAAAAGCGTCACTTTTCCGAAGTCGATATCTACGGTATGGGTACAAACGGAATCAAGGAAGTGACGGTCGTGGCTTACTACGAGCACAGTTTGCTCGAATTCGGACAGATAAGATTCCAACCATTGAACGGTCTCCAAATCCAAGTCATTGGTAGGCTCGTCCAACAGTAGGTTGTCTGGGTTGCCGAACAGTGCCTTGGCCAACATGACACGCACTTTTTCCTTACCGCTTAGGTCGGACATCTGCATGTAATGTTTATCTTCTTTTATACCAAGCCCGCTTAACAGTGCCGCGGCATCGCTCTCTGCATTATAACCGCCTAATTCTGCGAATTTATCTTCCAGTTCAGCAACCTTGATACCGTCTTCGTCTGTAAAGTCAGCTTTGGAATATAATGCATCCCGTTCCTGCATGATTTCCCATAAGACGGTATGTCCCATTAGAACGGTATTCAGAACTGTGAATTCATCGTATTTAAAGTGATCCTGGCTTAACACGGAAAGACGTTCTCCCGGTCCCAGTTCAATGGTGCCTTTTGTAGCATCCAGCTCTCCTGAAATAGCCTTTAAAAAGGTGGATTTTCCTGCGCCATTGGCGCCGATTACGCCATAAATGTTACCACTGGTGAATTTGATATTGACATCCTTGTACAATACTCTTTTGCCGAATTGAATGGCAAGATTCGAAACGGTTATCATGCGTTTTTACCTTATTTTATTTATAATGGGTGCAAATTTAGACATAAATATCGATTTATAGGCCGTGTAACAAGAAAAAGTCAAGACCGTTTCCATATCTTTGTGGTCAAGGATCGGATCAACTGTTCAACGACTGTTTGCAAGATAATTACCGTTTGGCCGTTGCGGAAACGATGTAGAAGGTCTCCTCCCAAAAGTTTATAGCTTCATTGTATCTCCGACAAACTGTAACGGAAGAAGCGTTTTTATGCTGTCTGTTATATATATGCTGTCTGTACTATAAAGCATGATGCGAACGGGGTGATCGTAACGCTCTTCCACTCCTAAAATCACTTGTCTGCATGCACCGCAGGGAGGAATGGGAGCAGGCAGAAATTGTCCGTGAACAGAAGCAGCAATAGCAATGTCCGTGACAGCAGTTTCCGGATGGGAAGCGTTGGCATAAAACAGCGCAGTCCGTTCTGCACACAAGCCGGACGGGAAAGCTGCGTTTTCCTGGTTGCTGCCTGTTATGATAGTGTCATCTGCCAACCGTACAGCTGCACCTACACAAAAATTGGAGTAGGGGGCGTAGCTGCTCTTTGTTGCTATTTTGGCTGCTTCGATTAATTCGCGTTCTTTCTCATTTAATTCTTCGTATGCATAGATGAGGATTTTACTTTGCAGGATAAATTCTTTCATAAGGTGCGATTTTATATGTCTACAAATATAGACAGAAAAAATGAAATATCGGATGTGACATCTGAGTTTGTAGCGCCTTCTTTTTCTTTCTATCGTTTTTTTACTTATTTTTGTCTCTGCATTTAAGATAATCTACGTGATGAAGTTTCGTATTTCGTTTCTCTTTTTCTTTTTTTGCGCTGGAATCTCTTTTCTTTCAGCACAGAAAGTGAATGTTACTTACCAGAATTATATTGATACATATAAGGAGATTGCAGTAGATCAGATGTTTAAGCACCGTATTCCGGCCAGCGTAACCTTGGCTCAGGCACTGTTGGAGAGCGGAGCGGGAAAGAGTCGGCTGGCTATACAGGGAAACAATCATTTTGGTATCAAATGCGGAGGAGAATGGAGCGGTCCTTATATTTGTCAGGATGATGATGCAAAAGGAGAAAAGTTTCGTGTATACCGGAATGCAGCTGAATCTTATGAAGATCATTCTCGATTTTTAAAACGTCCGCGTTATGCATCATTGTTTACACTGTCTATATATGATTATAAGGGATGGTGTCATGGACTGAAAAAATGCGGATATGCAACGAATCCCCAGTATGCTATAAAACTTATTGATATCATACAATTATATGAATTGCATAAGTATGACAAGATAAAGTCTTTAAGGGATGTTCAGAATAGTAGGCATTTAGAACGTAATTTGGCGGATGAGGCTACTGGTTCCCATCGGGTGTATCGTAACAATGGTAATTATTATGTGTTGGTGAAATCTGGTGATAAATTGGAGCAGATTGCAACGGAAACAGGCGTTTCTCCACGCAGACTGAGAAAATATAACGAATTGCCTTCTGATTATATTCTTTGTACGGGAGATGTTATTTATCTGGAAAAGAAAAAACGTCGTGCGGAGCGTTCTTTCCGTAAGAAACCTCACATAGTGCAACCGGGAGAGTCTATGCACAGTATTGCACAACGATATGGTATCCGTCTGGAATCTTTATACAAGATGAATAAATTGTCACCGGATTATGAGATACAGCCGGCTGCCCGATTGCGTGTACGATAGCCGGTATGTTTATTTGTATTCGTGTTTACGTTTTGGATTCATGGGAAACCAGCCTTTTTTGACGCGTTGAAATTGTTCGAAGATTTCCAGAATAGACCAGAAGGAGGAAAAAGAAATAACTCCAGCAATAATGGAAGCGTAAGTATTGTTTATTAAAAGTGATAAGGTTAAAAAACAGAGTCCTGCGATTAGAAAAGCTGCCCAGCACCGTTTTCCCCAGTGGTATTCTGCTTTGATAACAATTGGATGGAACAGACCGATGGTCAGGAAGGTCACAGCTCCGATGACTATTCCTATATAGTTTATTTCCATATCTTTCTTTTTGATTTATAAGTTATAAAAACGATAGGTGTTCAGTGAATTAAAAACCTTCCTAAAAACAGTCTTTTAGGAAGGTTTTTGATGTATATATCCTTTTATTTAATCAGATCTATACTGCGTTTGATAAATTTGCTGAGCGCCTCACCGCGCAACATTCCGTTTTGTAGTAAAGCAAGATCTATCAATTGATGTACCTTGTCATTGCCCTTGGCGTAATCGGCCAGCACTTCATTTTTTTTCTTTTGCAGTTCGTTGATGTCTGTGCCACACTGGGCTAATTCATCCTTCTGCTTTTGGTCGACTTCTTCTAGCTTTTTGCCTTCCTGCTGTTGGCGCAATACAGCTTGACGTGCCGTCAGGCCTTTGATTTCTGCTTCTATGGGTTTAAGAAGTTCTGCTGTTTGCGCTTCGCTATCTTCCAGTACTTCTTTAATCAGACTATGGTCGCTGTTGAGTACTAAGGTGTACATATCGGGCATTTCTCCGTAGAAAGACATACCGGGTTGTATGTGTGCCATTTCTTTCATTCTACGCATATATTCGCTCTGGGTTATAATTACCGGAGATGTATTTTCACCTAATGCCTGTGTTTCCACATGATATTCTGTCTTATCTTGTTTTGGCATCTGGCTGTTGAATAAGGATGCCAGTTTGTCACCTCTTTCAGTTTCCAATACCGTACGTTGTACGTCTTCTTTCGCTATCAGGCGATCTATGACATCTGCATCCACACGTGTGAAACGTGTCTTTTCAAATTTGCGTTCCAGCATAGAAACAAGGGGGGGGGCCAATTGGCCATCGAACATCAGCACACTATATCCCTTGTTCTTGGCACTTTCGATAAAGGTATATTGTCCCTCCTTGTCATTGGCGTACAGATAAACCAATGTACCTTCTTTATCTGTCTGATTGTCCTTTATGAGTGTATTATATTCCTCAAATGTGAAATACTTGCTGTCTGTGTCCTTGAGCAAAGCAAACTGTTTGGCTTTGTCATAGAAGTCTTCTTGAGTCAGCATTCCATAATTGATGAAGATTTTCAAATCATCCCATTTGTTTTCAAAGTCTTTACGGTCGTTTTTGAACAGACTTTGCAGACGGTCACTGACTTTCTTTGTGATATAGGTGGATATTTTTTTTACGTTGCTGTCGCTTTGCAGATAACTTCGGCTTACATTCAACGGAATATCCGGTGAATCTATAACACCATGTAATAGCGTCATAAAGTCGGGAACTATGCCTTCTACACTGTCGGTAACATACACCTGGTTGCAGTATAATTGTATCTTGTTGTGTTGCAATTCGATATTGTTCTTTATTTTAGGGAAATAGAGAACACCGGTCAGATTGAACGGATAGTCGACATTCAGATGAATCCAGAATAGCGGTTCATCACTCATCGGATAAAGTGTGCGATAGAATTCTTTGTAATCTTCATCTTTCAATTCTGTCGGCTTTTTTGTCCATATGGGGGTTACATTGTTGATTACCAAATCTTCTTCCGTGTCTACCTGTTTTCCGTCTTTCCATTCTGTCTTTTTACCGAATGTTATAGGTATGGGTAAAAAACGACAATATTTATTCAGGAGTTCTTGTATTTTGCTCTTTTCCAAGAACTCTTTGCAGTCATCATCAATGTGCATGACAATGTTTGTTCCACGCTCCGTCTTTTCTGTTTCTTCCAGTTCATAAGAAGGACTGCCATCACAACTCCATTTCATGGCCTTGCTTCCTTCCTGATAGCTTTTGGTTATGATATCCACCTGCTTGCTTACCATGAAAGAAGAATAGAAACCCAATCCGAAATGTCCTATGATAGCATTTGCGTCATCTTTGTATTTGTCCAGAAAGTCATTGGCACCGGAAAAGGCTATCTGATTTATATATTTATCAATTTCTTCGGCAGTCATACCGATACCGTTGTCTTTGACGGTGATGGTGCCTGCTTCCTTGTCTACAATCACAGAAACTTTCAGTTTACCGGTCTCGCCCTTAAAGTCTCCTTTGTTTGCTAATGTCTTCAGCTTCTGAGTAGCGTCGACTGCATTTGAAACGATTTCACGGATGAAAATCTCATGGTCGCTATAGAGAAACTTTTTGATGACAGGAAAAATGTTTTCTGTCGTTACTCCAATATTTCCTTTTTGCATAGTTGTAATGTTTAATGTTTGTTTTACTTTGAATCAACAGTGTCTATACAAAGAAAATGCCATATAAAGGCTTAAGGTTCTTTTTTTAATATATGTTTGCATTTGACGGATTTGTCTTCAAAACCTTGTTATTGTTTGAGCATAGAGAATCCCACTTTCATACCGTCGTAAGAATTTAGCAGGGAAGATACGCTCTGGATAGTCGAATTGTTGCTTAAAGTACCGACACCGGATATGATAGTGAGCAGTTTGTCCGCATCAAACAGTAGGCATAAGTTATTGCCTGTAAGTCGAACTGTAGCCGTCATGTTGGCTAATCCTAACAGGGCACTCATTTTAATGGTGTTATTAGTGGGGTCCAATGTATATGTACCATTTATGTTGCGTGTACCGATAGTCAGGGTATAGTTGCCGGTTTCATCGAAGGCATAGCTGCAGGTTCCGGGTTTAATACCCAGTTTGACAAATGCTTCAGATAATTTGTTTTCTACTTGGTTTGCAGCTACTTGTCCTCCGGCTTTCATGAGGAGATTTTCTGATTCGAACAGGCATTTGGGAGCCTGATAATTCCAGATGCCGATGAGATCTGCTTGGGAAATTTTCTGATTAGCTCCCAATAGGCCGGTTAATAAATTAGCCAGCAATCCTCCGGCCTGAGCTCCGTTTCCTGCTGCGGTTGTTTGTGTGGCCGTTTCGGTGTTGGTGTTTATTGCTCCAGGCATACTGCAACCGTTGCACATAAACATAGCGGAGAAAGCCATGATAGAAATAAAAAGTTTGTTCATAATCATTATTAATTAAATATTGTTTGAATTATTTTCTGTTTTGTTGAATAATCGGGTGAATGGGGTAGGGAACGGCGTTTCAAAATCCATTAATTCCGACGTGACAGGGTGTATGAATCTTAAACGATAAGCATGGAGGGCCAAGCGTTTTATAGGATTGGCTCCGTTACCATATTTGTCATCACCGATAACCGGTAATCCCAGATCTTTCATATGCACGCGGATTTGATTTTTTCTGCCAGTCTCCAACTTTAATTCGACTAATGAATATTGGTCATTTGTTTGAAGTCGGCGGTAATGTGTTATGGCATATTTCCCTCCGTTGTCAGTGGCAGATGAATAAGTGATGTAAGCTTTGTTATCTTTCAGCCATGAGCGTACCGTTCCGCCTTCCTGTTCCATTTTACCGTTCAATACAGCTATATAACGCCGGTCTGTCACTATGTTTTGCCAATTTTCTTCCAAGATTCGTTCTACCTCGATGCTTTTGGCATATATGAGTAGTCCGGATGTATCTCTGTCAAGTCTGTGTACAACATGTGCGGTACATTTAAAATGTCTTCTTGCGAAATATTCGTCCAGAATCGTTTTAACACAAAACTGTTTGGCCGTAGCGGCCATTGAAAGAATACCGGTCGCTTTTTCAACAACAATGATGTGTTTGTCTTCATATATGATTTTCACAAACCGATTGTTTAGTTCCGTTTTTCTGCGGTGCTTGCATACAAGCACGATCATTCCAGGTTTTAATGCATAATCATATTGCGTTGTCATTTTGCGATCCACACTGACTCCATGGCCTGATAATATATCTTTGACTTTGTTGCGACTGATACCAGACATTTCGGTCATTAAGAAATCCATAAGTATCATGGGTCTCTTGACTATAAATTTGTTGTATTTACTGGCAGCGTATTCTTCGCCGCTGATATTTCTGCCCATTTAGTTTTAGTTTGTTTCTTTTAATAATTGTGCAAAGTTAATATATTATTTCAAGTTAGCCTTTAAATAAAGGCTTCTTGTTCAATTCTATAATTTTTATCCGTGTATTCTAATGGGTATTATGTTTAATTGTTTTTGCCAATAATAAAAGGGAGAAAATTATTTTCTCCCTTTTATTAATAAGATCATGTGAGATTTATGGGATTATATCCAATTGCTTAAATATCTGATACAGACTGTCGACAGCTCTGTCAACCTGCTCTGTTGTGTGGTTTGCCATTAATGCAAAACGCACCAATGTGTCTTGAGGTGCGCACGCTGGAGGTATAACTGGATTAATAAAAACTCCTGCATCAAAAGCAAGTTTGGTTACGAGGAACGTTTTGTCCGTATCACGCACGTATAGCGGAATAATCGGTGACTCCGTATCGCCAATTTCAAAACCCTTTTCACGGAATTTCTGCAAGGCATGGCGGGTTACTTTCCATAAATTTTCTATGCGTTCCGGTTCTTCCTGAATAATATGGAGAGCTTCTAAGGCTGCAGCTGTGGCTGCGGGAGTATTGGACGCACTAAATATATATGTACGGGTATTGTGCCGCAACCAGTTGATGATAGAACTGTCGGCTGCAATAAAACCACCGATCGAAGCCAAAGACTTACTGAATGTTCCCATTATCAGGTCAACTTCATCAGTCAATCCGAAATGATCGCATACGCCTCTACCTTGTTTCCCGAATACTCCGATACCATGAGCTTCGTCAACCATGACGGTTGCGTTGTACTTGTGCTTTAGACGAATAATTTCCGGTAGATTTACCAAATCTCCCTCCATGGAAAATACTCCGTCAACGACAATAAGCTTTACCGAATCTGGATTGCATTTTTGCAATTGCTTTTCCAAATCAGCCATATCGTTGTGTTTGTACTTCAAACTTTGAGAGAAAGAAAGTCTCCGCCCGTCGACAATGGAGGCGTGATCTCGGTCATCGCAAATAATGTAGTCGTTACGGTCTGTCAGGCATGCAATGACTCCTGCATTTACGGTGAATCCCGTGGAAAAACACAAGGCTTCCTGTTTACCGACGAAAGCGGCTAATTCCTTCTCAAGTTGAACATGTAAATCCAAGGTCCCGTTTAAAAAACGAGAGCCGGCACATCCTGCACCGTATTTGCGCATAGCTTTGATTCCGGCTTCAATTACCCGTTCATCTCCAGTCAGACCTGTATAGGCATTGGAACCGAACATCAGCACATGGTGTCCTCCCATGTTTACTTCGGTACCCTGTTTTCCTTCGATTTCTCTAAAATACGGATAGACCCCTTCCGCCATAAAGCGTTGAGGGATATCGTATTTGGACAATTTGTCTTGTAACAGTCCCATTCTTTTAATATAGGTTATTCGTTTTTTGTCTAAATAGTAGTGAACAGATTCTGTTCGTTGTGTTTTTATAAAACATTTGCAAAATTACAAAAAATATCTGTTATATGGTACTTTATATTAAAAAAACTATGTAGGATGGAATCTAATATGGCAAAGAATGCTTTAGAAAAAAAAAAGGCTTACCTTTGCGTATATTTTATCGCTGGTGCAGTCATGTGTGAAAAGAAGAAATTGGTTTTTATTGTTAATCCGATATCTGGGACAACAAATAAAGAGCTGATATTAAGAATGATTTCAGAACATCTGGATTTCGAATGTTTTGAGTGGAAAGTGGTGAAAACCGAATATTCCGGACATGCGGCGGCAATCGCGAAACAAGAAGCCGATGCCGGGACAGATGCCGTAATTGCTATTGGCGGAGATGGAACGGTGAATGAAGTCGCCCGTTCTTTAGTGCATACCCGTACGGCTTTGGGAATTATTCCTTCCGGATCGGGCAATGGATTAGCCAGACATTTATTGATACCGATGGATCCGGGTGGTGCTCTCGATATCATAAACAGCTATATGGTCAAGGATTTAGATTATGGCAGGATAAATGGAATACCTTTTTTTTGTACATGCGGAGTCGGATTTGACGCATTTGTCAGTTCTAAGTTCGCCAAGTCTGGCAAGAGAGGACTACTCTCCTATTTAGAAAATACTTTGCGTGAGGGACTTATATATCAATCAGATACTTATGAGATTGAAATAGAAGGAGAAAAAAGTGTGTATAAGGCTTTCTTGATAGCGTGCGCCAACGCTTCACAGTATGGAAATAATGTTTATATAGCGCCGCATGCCTGTATGCACGACGGGCTTATGGATGTGACGATTATGGAGCCGTTTTCAGTGTTGGAGGCGCCTCAAATTGCTTTTCAGCTCTTTAACAAGACCATTACAAGCAATAGCAGAATCAAGACATTCAAATGCCAGAAGATGCACATATCGCGGGAGTATCCGGGGGTAATTCACTATGACGGAGATCCAATTGTTGCAGATAAGGAAATAGATGTGGAGGTTATTAAGAAGGGACTAAAAGTGATAGTCAATCCTGGAGGTGTTGCTCCCACTCCCCCATTGCTTAAAATCTTTTCCGATTTTTATAACGAACTGACTAATTGGGGAGAAGGGAATGTGTTTACATTAAACAAAGACTTGCTCCGAAAGTTGAAGCAGAAATAAACGTTTCTATTTGTCAATGTAGAAATCTCTTGTCAGTGTTCTGTATTTGGTGCTTTGTTCCCCTTTTTCATTGGTAATATACAGTTTTTCTTCTTGTGGATAAGCGGTATTCCCTTTTTTGAAAGCCAGCATAACCCGTTTGGCCGGATGCCGCGAATTGGAATAAACAAAGCACTTTTTATGGAGATTCAGTCCTTGCTCCCAGCACATTTGTATGAAAGTATCACATTGAGTCGCTGGTAGTATCACGCTGAAAAAACCATTCTCAGATAAGAGGGATGCCGCTTTGCTTGTCAAGGCAATAAACGGCAGGGAGTCTGCATGTCTGGCAAGATTACGGCGGTAGTCCGGTCCTTGAAGCGAGTTTGTAAAAAATGGCGGATTACATACAATGGCCTCATATCGTATTTCCGCATTGTAAGAGGCTGCGTCGGCCTGTACAAAATATAAACGTTGTTTCCAAAGAGATGCCTCTGCATTCATGCGGGCTTGTTCTATTGCCATCCCGTCTATGTCAATACCTGTGATATGTGCATGACAAGAGCGCTGGGCTGCCATTAGCGCAATCAATCCGGTACCCGTGCCGATATCTAAGATATTACCGTTCTCCGGTAAAACGCACCAACTTCCCAGTAATACCCCGTCTGTTCCCACTTTCATGGCACAAAGGTCTTGATAAATAGTAAATTGTTTGAATTGAAAATATTCTTTTTTCATGATTCCGGAGAATGGATAGTCTTGCAAAAGTAAGCAAAATAAAGAATATCAGGAAGCGAAATTAGCTTTGCGATATTTTTTTTTATAACTTTGCAGAGTTTTGAGAATATTTTATTCATCCATTTATAAGGATAAATACTATGCATGTTGATGAAAATCAGAATCCATTTTCTTTAGTTGCGGACTTTGAAGGAGATGAGTCCAGTGTGTTTGAGACAGAAGTGGATGATACGTTGCCAATTCTTCCTTTGCGTAATATGGTTTTGTTTCCGGGGGTCGTTATGCCTGTCGCCGTAGGCCGGAAATCTTCGTTGAAACTTATAACTCTGGCAGAAAAGAACAAGACAAATATCGGTGTAGTCTGTCAAAAGGCGCCGGAGACAGAAAGACCCGGTTATAATGATTTATATCATACAGGTACTGTCGCCAAGATTATCCGGGTGCTTGAACTTCCCGATCAGTCCATAACCATCATATTGCAGGGACTGAGCAGATTTGAATTTCATGAGATTGTGTCTACACGTCCCTATATCATCGGCCGTGTGACAAAATTGGATGAAATTCTGCCGGAAAAGAACGATAACGAGTTTGATATATTGGTGCAGACCTGCCGTGATCAGACCATCCAATATATCAAGACCAACGAGCAGATTCCGAAAGAATCCGTGTTTGCCATCAAGAATATAACAAACCGGATGTTTCTGATTAATTTCATTTGCGCCAACTTTACGTTTTCCATACCTCGGAAGATGGAGTTGCTGGAAGAACCGTCTCTGGAGATGCGGGCCTATAACCTGCTGAAACTCATTAATAGGGAAATCAAGTATGCGGAACTGAAGGCGGACATCCAGCGTAAGACAAGAGAAGAACTTGATCTTCAGCAGCGTGAATATTTCCTGCAGCAGCAGATGAAGAATATTCAGGACGAACTGGGGGGAGCTCCTCAGGAACAGGACATACGTGATCTGCGGGAGCAGGCCGTAACTAAAAAATGGGGTGAAGAAGTTGCAAAGACCTTTGAACGTGAGGTGACTAAACTGGAACGACTGAATCCACAGAGCCCAGACTATAATGTGCAGCTTAATTATTTGCAGACATTGCTGAGTCTGCCCTGGAATGTATATACAGAGGACAATTTGAACTTGAAACACGCGGAACGGGTGTTGGATAAGGATCACTATGGTCTGGAAAAAGTGAAGGAACGGATATTGGAACATCTGGCCGTGTTGCAATTGAGAGGCGATCTGAAGTCTCCCATCATTTGCCTTTACGGCCCTCCGGGAGTGGGAAAAACCTCGTTGGGACGCAGTATCGCTACGGCACTCAACCGTTCGTATGTACGCGTGTCTTTAGGAGGACTGCATGACGAGGCCGAAATCCGGGGACATCGCCGCACGTATATAGGAGCTATGCCGGGCCGGATTATCAAGAGCATGATAAAGGCCAATAGCTCTAATCCTGTGTTTATCCTGGATGAGATTGACAAAATCACACAGAATACAGTCAATGGCGATCCCTCCTCCGCCTTGCTGGAAGTGCTGGATCCTGAGCAGAACAATGCTTTTCACGACAACTTTATAGATGTGGATTATGATTTGTCAAAAGCGATGTTTATTGCCACGGCCAATAATATCGGTACCATCCCCCGTCCTTTGCTCGACCGTATGGAACTCATAGAAGTGAGCGGATACATAACGGAGGAGAAAGTTGAAATAGCCAAAAGACATCTTATTCCTAAGGAAAAAGAAAACAATGGATTGGGAAAGCATAAAGAGATAAAGATAAGTAAGGGAGCTGTCGAATACATTGTAGAAAACTATACCCGCGAATCGGGTGTTCGTGCCTTGGAGAAGAAACTGAACAAGATATTCCGGAAAATGGCTCTCGATTATGCTCGTAATAATACATTCCGGTATACGGACATAAAGATCCCCCAGGTGGAGGCATTGCTGGGAAAACCGGAGTATGTGCGCGATAAGTACCAGGGGAATAAATATGCCGGTGTTGTTACGGGACTGGCTTGGACCTCTGTGGGCGGCGAAATTCTGTTTATTGAGACAAGCCTTAGCAAAGGTAAATCCGGCAAACTGACCTTGACCGGCAACCTGGGAGATGTGATGAAGGAATCCGCCGTGCTGGCTTTGGAATATATAAAGTCACATGCGGACAGTCTGCATATTGACTCGCGTGTTTTTGAACAGTGGAACATCCATGTTCATGTGCCAGAAGGTGCTGTTCCCAAGGACGGACCGTCGGCGGGCATCACGATGGCGACTTCTTTGGCTTCCGCCCTGACACAACGGAAAGTTCGCCCCAATCTGGCTATGACCGGCGAAATCACTTTGCGCGGAAAGGTTCTTCCTGTAGGAGGCATCAAGGAAAAGATTCTAGCGGCCAAACGGGCGGGTATCACAGACATCATCATGTGCGAGGATAACCGCAAGAATGTGGAGGAAATCCCCGATATGTATTTGAGCGGCCTTTCTTTTCACTATGTGGAGAACGTGAGCGAAGTGCTGGACATCGCTTTGCTGGAAGAAACAGTGGAGGATGCGTTGCAGTTTGTATTTGAAGAGGAAAATAAGGAGGAAGGGAAATAATGGAGTTTCAGCTTTTGCATACAGATGTATTAAGCAAGGCACGCGCAGGCGTAGCCGTGACCGATCACGGTTGTATAGAGACTCCCGTTTTTATGCCGGTCGGTACGCTGGGCAGTGTCAAGGGGGTTCACCAGCGGGAACTGATGGAGGACATCAAAGCTCAAATTATATTGGGTAATACCTATCATCTGTATTTGCGTCCGGGAACCGATGTACTGGAAAAAGCCGGAGGCCTGCATAAGTTCAATGGCTTTGATCGTCCGATACTGACGGACAGCGGCGGTTTCCAGGTGTTTTCCCTTAGCGGTATCCGGAAACTGCGTGAGGAAGGATGCGAATTCCGATCCCATATAGACGGATCGAAACACATATTTACTCCCGAACGGGTCATGGACATAGAACGTTCCATCGGTGCCGACATCATGATGGCATTTGATGAATGCCCGCCGGGGACGTCCGACTATGAATATGCGAAAAAAAGTATGGCCTTGACCCACCGCTGGTTAGACCGTTGCATCAGGCGGTTCAACGAAACCGAACCGAAATACGGATATGAACAGGCGCTTTTTCCCATAGTGCAGGGATGTACCTATCGCGACCTGCGTGTCCAGTCGGCTGAATACATAGCTTCCAAGGAGGCGGACGGAAACGCCATCGGCGGTCTGGCGGTAGGCGAACCGGCGGAAGTGATGTACGAGATGATAGAGGTGGTCAACGGCATCCTGCCGCTCGACAAACCACGCTATCTGATGGGAGTGGGCACTCCGGTGAATATCCTGGAGGGCATTGAACGGGGAGTCGACATGTTTGATTGCGTCATGCCGACACGGAATGGGCGAAACGCCATGCTGTTCACGTCCAAAGGCATCATGAACATGAAAAACAAGAAATGGGAAGACGACTTCTCTCCTATCGATGCGGACGGAACCTCGTATGTGGACACGTTTTATTCAAAGGCTTACCTGCATCATCTGTTTAAGGCCAACGAGTTGCTTGCCATGCAGATTGCATCGATTCACAACCTGGCGTTCTATATATGGCTCACGTCGGAGGCCCGCCGGCATATTCTTGCCGATGACTTCGCGACCTGGAAGAGCGTGATGGTGAAACGGGTTGCCGAGAGATTGTAGTTTAAGTGCATGAACCGGAAGAATCTATGAAGAGGAGACGATTTTATATCAAGTACGCCTTGGCCGGATATATGGAGCGATACCACAGTCTGGTGTTCCGTATGAAAAGTCTGATAGCCCGCTATACGTTCCTTACGCGCATAGACCGGTATCTGATAAAGAAATTCCTAGGCACTTATTTTTTCTCCATCATCCTGATTATCTCTATTGCCGTTGTCTTCGACTTTAATGAGAATATAGACAAGTTTACCGTAAACAATGCCCCGTGGAAAGGGATAATCTTTGATTATTATCTCAATTTCATCCCCTTTTATTCCAATCTGTTCAGTCCGTTGTTCGTGTTCATCTCGGTTATATTCTTTACGTCGAAACTGGCTGAGAATTCTGAAATCATAGCCATGATGTCCACGGGGATGAGCTTCAACCGTCTTCTGCGTCCGTATATGGTTTCGGCAGCGGTGATAGCAATGTTGTCGTTCGGTCTGGGGGCGTATGTGGTGCCGGAGGGAAGCGTGATACGCCTGAACTTCGAGAACACGTACAAGAAAAAACGGAATCCCAATTTTGCTGAGAACGTCCAGCTGCAGGTCGATACCGGAGTGATAGCCTTTATTGAACATTTCGACGGGGCCACCAAGAGCGGATACCATTTCTCGTTAGACAAGTTCGTCGACAAGAAGCTGGTGTCCCATCTGACAGCCACGCGCATCAGTTACGACACCCTGTCGGACGAGCGTTACCATTGGAAGATTTCTGACTATACGTTGCGGGAATTGAAAGGCATGCGGGAACATATCTCCCACGGACTGGTGCTTGATTCCATCATCAATATGGAGCCTTCCGACTTTCTGCTGACCCGCAACCAGCAGGAGACCCTGACCAATCCCCAACTGAAAGAATATATCGTCAAGCAGCAGGGACGCGGATCCGGCAATGTGAAGCAGTTCGAAGTGGAATATTACAAGCGCTATGCCACCCCCTTCGCTTCTTTTATTCTGGCTACCATCGGTTTGTCCCTCTCCTCGCGGAAACGCAAGGGCGGAATGGGGTTGTATTTAGGTATAGGACTGGCTCTGAGCGCGTCTTACATCTTGTTCCAGAGCATATCCGCCACGTTGGCCATCAATGCCGATTGGCCGCCGGTGTTGGCAGTGTGGCTCCCCAATGTATTGTTTACAGTCATAGCCTTCTTCCTATATAAGGAAGCTCCGAGATAGATAATATGCTTTTAGTGATATAATAAAGAAAAAACATAAAGTGGATTTTTACGATTTAGACTTAAACGATTCAGTGCTTGACGCATTGGATGATATGAATTTTACGGAATGTACTCCGATACAGGAACATGCAATTCCGGTGATTCTGGAAGGCCGCGATCTAGTCGGTGTGGCACAGACCGGAACTGGAAAGACGGCAGCTTATCTGCTACCAATCCTGAGTAAACTGACAGACGGAGGTTATCCTTCCAATGCCATCAATTGCGTCATCATGTCCCCTACCCGCGAACTGGCTCAGCAGATAGACCAGGCCATGGAGGGGTTCTCCTACCATGTACCGGTGTCCAGTGTAGCTGTATATGGCGGCAATGACGGCATCCGTTATGAACAGGAAAAGCGGGGACTGACGATGGGAGCCGATGTCATCATCGCCACTCCGGGACGTCTCATCAGCCATCTCAGTTTAGGCAATGTGGATTTGTCGCGCGTGTCGTTCTTCATTCTTGATGAAGCGGATCGTATGTTGGATATGGGATTCAGCGATGACATCATGCAGATAGTGAAACATCTGCCCGAGGACCGGCAGACCATCATGTTTTCCGCCACGATGCCGGATAAGATTCAGGAACTGGCGAAGACAATCCTGAAAGATCCGGTGGAGGTGAAGCTGGCAGTGTCCAAACCGGCTGATAAGATTGTACAGTCGGCTTATGTCTGTTACGAAGCCCAGAAACTGCGGCTGGTAAAAGATTTGTTCAAGGAGCGTAAACCAGAACGGGTGATAATCTTCGCTTCGTCCAAACTGAAAGTGAAAGACATTAACATCGCTCTTCAGCGCGCGGGTTTCAATACCGGCGCCATGCATTCCGACCTAGAGCAGTCGGAACGGGATGAAGTGATGTACAAGTTTAAGACTCAGCAGATAGATATTCTGGTGGCCACCGACATTGTGGCACGCGGTATAGATATCGATGACATACAGTTGGTGTTGAATTTTGACGTTCCCCATGATGCAGAGGACTATGTGCACCGTATAGGCCGTACGGCGCGTGCCAATCACGACGGCGAGGCTGTAACGTTTGTCGGAGAGAAAGATCAGGCGCGTTTTGCCACTATCGAACGTTTTCTGGAAAAGGACATCGAGAAGCGTCCGTTGCCCGAGGATTTGGGTGAAGCGCCCGTCTATAGTAAAGGCAGAGCCTCGTCATCCGCTTCCAAGGGAAAATCATCGTCTGGTCGAAACCGTAAGAGGAATGAGCGTCCGTCTGGCGGCAGACGGCGGGACAGACGGAAGAATAAACCGGTTGTTGCTGATCCACAGGCTCCTTCAGCACAGGCGTCACCGGGGAATACGTCGGCTCCGGCAGCGGATACAAAATCCGGACAGCCGGTCGATGGCAACGCAAAAAAGCGCTCTAAGCGTCGGCATCGTCACCGCAGACATTCCGGGAAGAAAGACGGCGAGTCTGTATCCAAATAAATCAGGTGTTACGTACACTTTTAGAACAATGTCAATTGAGCCGTCTTTTTCACATGCACCGGCAAAGGCTTCAGGTTTACTCTCAAATTATTGGTATCCGGTAAATGTGTTTAACTTTCTTATTTGACAGTATTTATAAGAAACTATCGGCGGTCCGGAAAAAACTGGTGCTTAAACAAACTTTTTAAGTTTTACCGGACACCAATAATTCTCGATTAAAGAAAGGCGGCCTGCGTACACACTCCTGCACAGACCGCCCTTTTTAACTCTCATGCCGGTCGGAAAGCCTATCTTACGATAACCTTACGCGTCGTACCGTCGGTATAACGGATGATATTTATCCCCCGCTGCGGAGCGCCCCACTCACGGCCGTTCAGGTCGTAATAGCCTTGTAGTAAGAAGTTGACTGAAGGTTGCGGATATATCCCTCTAACTGTCCGTCGTATATGGCCGAATAACCTTCGCTCGGCTTCAAAGACTCGGGCGCATCGTATTTCTTCCACTGGAATCCTACGTTCGTTTCCTCTTCACTGATATTGGTCGTGGTAGCCACGATGGTACAGGAGCTTGACACGCAGTGGGGTTGCAGGGTGGTGAGTTCGAGCGCAGGGGTAGTGAAGGTGAAAGTCTTCTCTTCTCTTCTCTGTATCCGTCGTCCGTAACGGCATAGAAAACAAAATTATACTCTGTTTCCGGTTCGAGCGATTTCATAAAAATACTGTTCACGGCACCGTAACCTTCAGTTACTGTAATGTCGTCATTCAAACTTAAATGCGAACATCAGGAATACTATCCTTAGGGGATAATGAATACTATCGTGAGCAGCTAAGAATAGTATTTCACTACCCATAGTGAACAGCGATCCACTACCTATAGTAAACCGTGCTTCACTACCTATAGTAAACCGTGCTTCACTACCTATAGTGAACCGCACTCCACTCGGCAAGTGAACAGCTTACGGCTTGTTAAGTGCCTTGCCTGTGGCTCGACACCGGAACTGCCTGTAGGATGGCAGGCAGCCGCCCGTCGCCACCTTTCTCTCTACACATATGTCGGCGAAAAAATGCTTCAATGGTTCAAACTATTTGATTGCCAGTGACAAATGGTTCATTTATCCTTCAGTTTTCCTTCATCTATCCTTCAGCTTTTTCCGCTGCAGGGTGCAGCTACCGCTAATTCCTGAACCATTACGTACTGATAATCAGTGAGTCTGAACCATTGCTGAACCATTTGTGAACCATTACTCATTGATACTCAGTGAGTCTGAACCATTGAAACATATTTTCGCAAACATGTGTGTATAGGAACCGTTCGTTTGGTTGTGCCGGTAACCAATGTTCGGACCGCATTGTGCTTCAATAAGTAATGGTTCAGACAGTCGGCCGCGGCGGCCGGCATGAAGAAGGTGCACACAGCGGAGGGGAACAAGTATCTGGTGGTGCAGAATATCCAATAAGACGAGTTACAAATCTGTATCTATATCTATAAAAAAGCGGTTACTTATCGTAACCGCTTGAATTTGGTAGCGCCTACGGGAATCGAACCCGTGTTCCATGCGTGAGAGGCATGTGTCCTAGCCGCTAGACGAAAGCGCCGTTGTGCTGAATTGAGAAGAACTCTGGCGGAAGCTGGGGGATTCGAACCCCCGGTACGGTAAACCCGTACGTCAGTTTAGCAAACTGGTGGTTTCAGCCACTCACCCAAACTTCCTTGCACTTCGTAAGATTCATACCCGCCGGTAGCCTTACCTCTCAAAAGCGATGCAAAGATAGAAGCTTTTTTTCGATTGTGCAAGCGATACCAATACTTTTTTTTATCTTTGTACAAATGTTTTGTGTATGGAGAATACGAATGACAATATAATGCCGGATGGCGTGGAGATTCTCACGGTACCTAAAGTTAGAGATGACAGAGGGATTCTTTGTTTCGCGGAAAATGACCGGCACATCCCTTTCAGGACGGAACGGGTGTTCTGGATATTTGGAGTGAAGGAGGGAAAGACGCGCGGGGGGCATGCGCACCGTACATGTGCCGAAGCGATATTCCCGGTACACGGCAGTTTTGAGCTTGAGGTTGATGACGGCCGGAAGCGGCGTACCTTCTTCATGGACAGACCGAACTGCGGCATACTGATACCGGCCGGTGTATGGTGTTGTCTGAAAAACTTTTCCGAGGATGCCGTATGCGTGGTGATGGCATCGCAGCCTTACATGGCCGAAGGGTATATCAATGACTATGATGAATTTTTAAGTAGTGTTGTATGAGGATTGTTCCTTATCAGGCAGCTTATAGCGCGGACTGGAACCGGTTGGTGGAGGATGCGAAAAACGGTTCTTTCCAGTGGAACCGGAATTTTATGGATTACCATGCCGACCGGTTTGAGGACTGTTCTCTCATGGCTTACGATGGTGACCGTCTGTTGGCGGCACTTCCGGCTCACCGTGACGGAGAGATGGTTTGTTCGCATGGCGGTTTGACGTACGGTGGGCTGATTCTCTGTCGTTCCATCACTGCGAGGCAGACGCTGGAAGCGTGGTGCGGTATGGTGAAATGGTATGTCGGGCATTTGCAGACAAGTCGTATGGTGTACAAACCTATACCTTATATATATAGTGTTTATCCCTCGGAAGAGATGCTGTATGTCCTGTTTCGCAGCGGAGCCACGCTGAAAGCGCGGGCGCTCTCCTCTACCCTGCCCTTGCGTGAGCCTTTACCGTTGCGCACGCTGCGCATGAGGGGCGTGAAGAAGGCGATGCGTGACGGATGGCAGGTGGTGGAAGATTGGAACGACGGGAGTTTGTCCTGTTTCTGGAATATATTGGAAGGTGTGTTGGCAGATCGTCATCAGATAAAACCGGTGCATACGGTGGAGGAAATGGAATTGTTGCGCGGACGGTTTCCCGAACAAATCCGGCTGTTCACCGTGTGGCGGGGTGACCGTATGGCCGGCGGGTGTGTCGTGTTCGTAACTCCGGCTGTCGTACACATACAATATATTGCGGCCAATGAGGAAGGGCGTGCCTGCGGGGCGCTGGACCTGCTCTTTCATTACCTGATTACCGATCGCTTTTCTCAGGCATCTTATTTGGATTTCGGAGTTTCCACGGAAGACGGCGGGCGCCGGCTCAATGAGGGGTTGGTGTTTCAAAAAGAAGGGTTTGGCGGACGCGGCGTGTGTTATGATACTTATGAAATTGATTTTGCGAACGGGCACCTGGCTGCTTTATTGAACGAATATGAGAATGGAAAAGATTAAGTTTTTGGATTTACAGCGTGTCAATAACAGTTACGAACCGCAGCTGACGGAGGCGATTGCCCGTGTGGTGCGTTCCGGCTGGTATCTGCGGGGAGAGGAGACTGCCGCTTTTGAACGTGAATTCGCTTCCTATTGCAGGACACGATATGCTGTGTGCGTCGGGAACGGGCTGGAAGCGCTTACCCTGATATTCAAAGCCTATCGCCGTTTATACGGATGGAAGCCGGACGATGAGGTTATCGTGCCGGCCAATACGTTTATTGCCACATTTCTGGCTGTCAACGAAGCCGGGCTGACTCCTGTGCCGTGCGAACCGCTGCCGGAGAACGGCTTGATAGATGTTCGGCAGGTTTCCTCCCTGATTACTCCCCGGACGAAGGCCATCGTGGCTGTACACCTGTATGGGGCTGTCTGTGATATGGAACCGCTTCGGCAACTGGCCGCCGGTCGGGGACTGAAAATCGTGGAGGATGCGGCACAAGCCCACGGAGGGCTGTACTGCGGGGAGCGTGCGGGGCATCTGGGTGATGCGGCGGCTTTCAGTTTCTATCCCGGTAAGAATCTGGGGGCGTTGGGTGATGCAGGTGCCGTGACGACGGATGACGAGGAACTGGCACAGATGGTACGTGCCTTGGGCAATTACGGTTCTTACGTGAAATATGTAAATTGTTATAGGGGACTGAACTGCCGTATCGATGAGGTACAGGCGGCTGCCTTGCGGGTGAAACTTCCGAGGCTGGACAAGGACAACGAGCGTCGCCGGCAACTGGCACGGCTGTATTTTCGGGAAATGTCTCATCCGGATGTCATCCTGCCGGTTGTGAATGATTGGGACGCTCATGTTTTTTATGTGTTTGCCGTGCGTTGTTCTCATCGGGATGCCTTGCAGCAACATCTGCGTCGGGAAGGTATAGGCACGTTGATACATTACCCTGTCCCGCCTCATAAGCAGGAGGCGTATCCGGAGTGGAATCATCGGAGCTATCCCATTACGGAACAGATTCATCGTGAGATTCTCAGTTTGCCCGTCAGTGCCGTGATGACGGACGGGGAAGCGCATCGGGTGGCACAGGCCGTCAACAGTTTTAAAGTTCCCTGAAGCATGAAGCTGAGCGTGTTGATATGTACGATGGACGAGCGCATCCGGCGAGTACCGGATATGCTTCCGCCGTCCCGCGATGATGTGGAATACGTGGTTTCGTGGCAGTACACGGGTTTTTCCGTTCTGGATATGTTGCCGGTCGTCCTGCAATCGCGGTCGGACGTTACGGTCTGTCCCTTGTCCGGTCGTGGCTTATCTCTCAATCGTAACAATGCCTTGGAGCATGCACGGGGCGATCTGTGCCTGATAGCCGATGATGACATGCATTATTGCGATGACGCGTTCGACAATATCCTGCATACGTTCGAGGAGTATCCGGAGGTGGATATTGCCCAGTTTCAGGTTAAAGCCTATGACGGGCGATGGATGAAGAACTATGCTTCGCAGAGTTATATCTTCCGGCCGGACGACACATGCTGTGTCTATCCCTCTTCCGTAGAACTGGTGCTGAGACGGGATGCGTGGCGTCGCGGCCTGCGTTTCAATCCGCATCTGGGGCTGGGAGCCGCTTATCTGACTGCCGGTGAAGAAGAGGTGTTGCTGGCGGATGCCGTGGCGCTTGGTATGCAGGTGCGTTATTTCCCCTGCTGTATCGCGCGGACCGATGCGGCATGCACCGGAGGACGTTTTCCTTATGATGCGGGAGTGCAGCGTGCCAAGGGAGCGGTCTTTTATCGTCGCTTCGGACTTTGGGAGGCTCGTTGGCGTTGTGTGCGGGAGGCATTGTCTTGGAGTGTGCGCAAAGGATGCAATCCGTTTCTGTTGTGGCATCACATGATGCAAGGTATCCGGTATATTCGAAAAGCAGATGAAAACAGGTAATATCACCCTTATTATACCGGTGCATAACCGAGAAAGACTGATAGGCCGTACCTTGGATTCCATGGCGGCACAGACTTGGCGTCCGTTGCGTCTTATATTGGTGGACAACGGTTCCACCGACGGTTCGCCGGCTTTGTGTGAAGCTTTCCGCAGGAAACACGCGGCGGATGATTTTCATGTAGACGTCCTGTCGGAAACAAGACCGGGAGCGGCATGTGCCCGTAATTGTGGACTGGCGGCTTGTACGACTTCCTATGTGTACTTCTTTGATTCGGATGACGAACTTTCTCCTAATTTCATTGAATGTATGGAGGGAATCATTGGCCGTGGCGCTCCCGACCTGATAGCTTTTCCTACCAACGAAGTGAAGGGGGGACGGATATGCCGGCGCCCTTATACGGTTTCCGGAAAGCCAAGTGTCCATATCCTTAATTCCATGCTGACCACTCAGTCCATGCTCTTTCGTACGGATTGGTTGCGCAGGCTGGGCGGATGGAATGAGCGGCTTTCCATCTGGATGGATTGGGAGCTGGGAGTACGGGCGCTTCTGGCGTCTCCTGTCATATGCTGGTATGACAGGCTGGTTTTTCACCGCATTCATATTCATCCCGATAGCATTACCGGATGTACGTATGCCGCGCGTTATGAAAAACTGATGCAGACGATGCAACAGGTGAGGAAAGAATTAGATGAATCCGGCGGATCGGAAGAAGAAAAAAAGAGAAATAATACGGCATTGTATTTCAGACAAATGATATTGTCTGCAAAACTGATGGGTGAACATGCGTCAGAGGCTTCTGCCGATTGTTTGCGAAGAGTTCGCCGGGACTTTCCCGCGGATATCCGTACCCGTCTGTATGGCCGTTTTCTTTATGAATACACACGTCGGGGAGGACGAGGCGCCTGGCGTTTAGCCCTGTTTCTGCTGTAACCTCTCTTTCCAGAAATCCACATACTGCCGTGCCACCTTGACATGATCATGGTGGCGGCGTATGTATTCCCGACTGTCTTCCTGCATTTGCCTTACGCGTTCCGGCGGCCAGTGTACCATTTCTTCCAGACGGGCGTATACGTCATTTTCATCAGGTTGTACGTTTACAATGGGACGCAGATGCTGTTCGTCCAGAATATGATAGTTTTCTTTTTCCCCGCCCCCTACCACGATGAGCCCTTTGGTCATCGCCAACAGGGCATTCATGGCCGGAGTATAAGAATACAGCTGATCTAGCAATACGTCGCTCGTGTCCATCATGTGCCGGTAGGTTTCAAAAGGAACCGATTCCGCCCGAATGATTTCACACCGCTCCGGGTAAGCGGCCTGTATGCGTTCCAAAGCCCGCAGCATGATGTCCGTACCTTTGTATTCATTGCGTGAGCGCTGTATACCGATGAAGAAACGCAGTTTGTCTGTTTCTGGATGAGGTCTGGCTGGAGATACGGCGGACAAGTCTATCGGGAACGGGATAAAACGCAACTTGTCGGGGAAATACGGTCGATAGCTGGCATCGTATTCATAGAGACCGGAGATGATACCGTCGCAGTCGGCCGCTATCCGTCGGTTCACTTCGCCCTTTTCTCCGTGGAGCCAGGCATGGATGAACTCTTCGTTTTCGCCTCCCCGCCGCTGCCGGTCGCCGAGATTGAAGTCGGAATAACGGAACGTACGGCAGTCCAGCCCCGCTTTCACCCAATAATGGTCCATGCCGAAAGCTCCCATGAAGAGACTGCGGTTGCGACGGCGCACATACCGGTAGAATGGCATCATGCGGCTGCCGCGCAGGTCCAGGAACACGGGGTTGATGAGCTGCACCACATCATAGCCTGTCAGATGGGGCAACAAGCGGCACACGTCGAACAGGTAACGCAGGCTGTCGGTGCGGCTCAGCGAACGGCGGCGTAAGTCTATGTCCCGGCAGTAGTTCTTCCATCCGTCACCGTCGGACACCACGGTTACTGTATGTCCGAGGCGGCGCAGACCTTCGGCCAGCGTCCAATGCACATTGCTGTAGTCACCCAACAGGAGTATTTTCATATCTTTTCTTGCAAAGATACGGTTATTCGGGCAAAAAGTAGTATATTTGTCCGAATAAAACGCACTATTCTGATGGCAGACAAGCAACCGGTATCTGTGCGCCCTCCGCATGACGAGGACGTAACTTACGACCATCTTCTGAAATATCTGGGTATATTCGGTGGTGTGCAGATGTTCACGTTGTTTATGTCTCTTGTCCGCAACAAATGTACAACGAGCATTCTGGGGGCGGCGGGTTGGGGATTGTCGGCCATGTTGATGAACATATCTACTTTCATTTCCTATACGTCCAATCTCGGCCTGCCGTTCAGTGCTGTGCGCAACCTCTCGGAAATATATGAACAGGGTACGGCTGAGGAAGTTGCCGGATACGTAGGAGTCGTGCGTACCTGGAGTCTGTGGACAGCCATATTCGGTGCGGTGCTTTGCCTGTTTTTTTCTCCGCTCATCAGTTATTATGCTTTCGATAAGGACATGTCGCGCATTCCCATGATCTGCGGTCTTGCGCCGATGGTGGTTGCGCTGGCTATTACCTCCGGCGAGGTGTCGGTGATGAAGGCGTTGCGCAGACTGAAGAATCTGGCGGTAGTCAATCTTCTAGGAGGAATTTCCACGCTGGCTTTTACGGTTCCCCTTTATGCATTGTATGGCACACAGGGAATCCTGGCTGCGCTCAATCTGAGCGCGCTGGCCCTTATGGTCATCAATCTCTACCATTCCGTACGCATCGTTCCATGGCGCGTCCGTCCGTTTTCGCGTGACATTCTGTGCGGCGGAAAGTCGATGATCCGGCTGGGGGTGCCGTTCGTGCTTGCCTCTATTGCCAAATCGGCGGTGGGCGTTATCGTGCCTTCTTTCCTATTGAAGATGGACTCGTTTGCCGAGGTGGCTCTTTATCAGTGGGGATATGCTTTAATGATTACGTATGCGGGGATGGCTTTCGCGGTCATCGATACGGATTTCTTCCCCCGCCTGTCTTCCGTCCATACAGATTGTGATCGGATGAATGTTCTTATCAACAAACAGATGAATGTCTGTGTGCTGGTGATAGCTCCTTGCCTTTCCCTTCTGGTGCTCCTGATGCCGTTTGTCATTCTTACTCTTTCTACCGATCAGTTTTTGCCGGTTCATGGCATGGCTGTTTGCGCGGCGTTTTATACTTTTTTCAAGGCTTTGAGTTTGCCTTTGGCTTACATTCCTTTGGCAAAAGGGGATTCCGTTTTGTTTATGTGTATGGAAGTTGCTTTTGCCCTTATTGTTCTTCCAATGGTGGTTGTGTTCTATCTGACATGGAGGTTGGCTGGGACCGGCGTGGCTCTGTCGCTGGCCAACCTACTGGAACTGTTGATGCTGGCATTTGTCTATAAATGGCGCTATGGCTTCCGGTTTTCGTCTCTCCCGTTGCGCCATGCCTTTATGCAGGGACTGTGCCTGATGACAGTCGTGGTAATGGCTCTTCAGCCAGTGGAATGGCTGAAGTATGTGGCCGGATTGCCGGTCGTGGCAATATCCATGATGATGTCTGTGCGCATGTTGCAGCACGAATCCACATTCATATCGGACTTTTTGGGACGGCTGAAGGGACGCTTTTTCGTGAAGAAATAGATCGGTTGTTGGCATTGTCCGGTGAAAGCCCGGTTGCTTTTGCGCATATTGCAAATATCCGTCATCAAAAATGTGTATTCTGTTGTTAAAAAAGTATGCCATGGGATTGCCTGTCTACTAAAAAATAGTTATTTTTGTACCGCTTAACAGCATTAAACAAGGATATTAATGCAATATCAGTTATCATTACCTATAATAAATTTGTAGAATTATGGTTTATTCACACGAAGTAGAAAACATGTGTTGTGTTGCCAAAGGTCCCAACCATGGACCCGCCCCGATACCTGAAGAAGGTAAGTGGGTACAGGCAAAAGAGATTAAAGACATCTCAGGTTTGACTCACGGTATCGGCTGGTGCGCTCCCCAGCAGGGTGCCTGCAAACTGACTTTGAATGTAAAGGAAGGCGTAATCGAAGAGTGTCTGGTTGAAACGATCGGTTGCTCCGGTATGACTCATTCGGCAGCTATGGCTTCTGAAATCCTGCCGGGCAAGACTATCCTCGAAGCTTTGAACACCGATTTGGTTTGCGACGCTATCAACACTGCCATGCGTGAATTGTTCCTCCAGATCGTGTATGGCCGCACGCAGTCTGCTTTCTCGGAAGGCGGTCTTATCATCGGTGCAGGTCTGGAAGACCTTGGTAAGGGGCTCATCAGTCAGATGGGTACGCTCTACGGTACGAAGGTGAAAGGTACGCGTTATCTGCAGTTGACAGAGGGGTACATCACCAAGATGTTCCTCGACAAGGACGACCAGGTTTGCGGCTATGAGTTCGTTCACATGGGTAAGTTCATGGATGCCATCAAGAAGGGTGTTCCTGCCGACGAGGCTCTGAAGAGCGTGACCGGTACGTACGGCCGTACGAAACCTGAACAGGGAATTGTTAAATCTATTGACCCACGTAAAGAATAAGAAGGAGGACCCATACAATGATTAGAGAAGTAAAATTTGAAAGTCAGGACCGTCGTATCAAGCAGATTCTCGCTGCTTTGAATGAAAACGGCATTTCATCTATCGAAGAGGCTAACGAAATCTGTGAAAAGGCAGGTTTGGATCCTTACAAGACATGCGAAGAAACACAGATGATCTGTTTCGAGAACGCAAAATGGGCTTACGTGGTAGGTTCTGCCATCGCATTGAAGAAAGGCTGCAAGAATGCAGCTGATGCGGCTGAAGCCATCGGTATCGGTTTGCAGGCATTCTGCATCCCTGGCTCTGTAGCCGACGACCGTAAGGTTGGTATCGGCCACGGTAATCTGGCAGCTCGTCTGCTCCGTGAAGAAACCCAGTGTTTTGCATTCCTCGCAGGGCACGAGTCATTTGCAGCCGCTGAAGGTGCTATCAAGATAGCCGAGATGGCAAATAAGGTTCGTAAGAATCCCTTGCGTTGCATCCTGAACGGTTTGGGTAAGGACGCTGCCATGATTATCTCACGTATCAATGGCTTTACTTACGTTCAGACCCAATTTGATTATTATACGGGTGAACTGAAAGAAGTTAAGCGTATCGCTTATTCCGACGGTCCCCGTGCAAAGGTGAACTGCTACGGTGCAGACGATGTTCGTGAAGGTGTAGCTATCCTGTGGCATGAGAATGTAGACGTTTCCATCACAGGTAACTCTACGAATCCGACTCGTTTCCAGCATCCTGTTGCAGGTACATATAAGAAAGAACGTGTGCTTGCCGGTAAGCCCTACTTCTCGGTAGCTTCCGGTGGTGGTACTGGCCGTACTTTGCATCCGGATAACATGGCTGCCGGTCCCGCTTCTTATGGTATGACGGATACTTTAGGCCGTATGCACTCGGACGCTCAGTTCGCAGGTTCTTCATCAGTTCCCGCTCACGTGGAAATGATGGGTTTCCTTGGCATCGGCAACAACCCGATGGTAGGTTGTACGGTGGCTTGCGCCGTTAATGTGGCATTGGCTTTGAGCAAATAATAGTTCTTATTTTTAATAAGAGTCAGTACATTTTTACAGGGAGCCTTTCATAGGACATTTGTTCTATGGAAGGCTCCCTATTTTAGGGAAAAGGAATAACTGTCGGGAGAGTTTCTGCCAAGCTGCTTTGACTTAATATATTTATAATTTCTCTTTCTATTTCAGAAATTATTGTAATTTTGTGAAGAGTTCCGAATGAGAGTGCCGGACATATTTGCAAATTTGTGTAACCTTATTTATAATATCCATCTAAATAACAGGAAACAGATGAATCGTAGAATCACACTGGCGGCTATCGCCTTGCTGGGACTATCTTCCCTATCGGCTCAGGACAAGAAAGCTCGGTATTGGGAAGATTTCAAGCAAAATGTAACATTGGGCGGGTATGTCATCGGCAAGGCTTCTGTGTCGGACGAGGACCTGAGTGCGACGAATAAGACCCATACGAATTTCGACCTACGGCTGGTGCGCGTGTACGCTGGAGGAAAGATGATGGATTTCAAATATAACTTCCAGATGGAAATGAACGGTGTATCCGGCACATCCAAAGAACGGGGGCCGCATATCGTGGATGCATGGATTGAATGGTGTAAATATAAATACGTAAATATCAAGTTCGGACAATTCAAACGGGCTTTCACATTTGAGAATCCCATGCATCCGTGGGATATCGGTATGGGGAGCTATTCACAGCTGATAGACAAGCTGGCTGGTATGAACGACCGAGTTGGCGAGCATTGCTGCGGGGGACGCGACATCGGTCTGCAATTGCAGGGCGACCTGTTTATCCGCAAGTCCGACGGACATAGCTTTCTGCACTATCAGGTGGGCATGTATAACGGACAAGGTATCAATCATGGGGATGAAAACCGTGGCAAGGATGTAATCGGAGGACTGTGGGTGATGCCGGTGAAAGACCTGGCCATCGGCGCTTTCGGCTGGGGAGGAAGTTATACGAAGAACGGCATCACCGTGGACCGCAACCGTTTTTCCTATGGTGTCAAATACGAATCCCGCTGGACTGTGCGTGCGGAATATGCCCTGAGCCAAGGACACAAGATTTCCGATTACGTCACGGCAGAGAACGGAGATTTGACAGTGATTGGTAATGACAGATCCGATGCTTGGTATGTGCTTGTGGGGGCGCCCGCTGGAAAACACGCCAAGATGTATGCCCGTTGGGACGTTTACCGTGACTACCGTACCCACGACAGTCAGAAAAGTTTGTATGGAGCTTCGGCCGATTATTATCTGTGCAAGAATCTGAAACTGCAGGCCAATTACAATTTCACGGAAGACATGGCTTCCCGCGGAGACAAGTACTACAATTCGTTCGACGTCCAGCTTTATTGGCGTTTTTAACAACAGCCTGTGCATCGGAACATCATGAAGAGACTGTTGGTTGTAGTCTTGCTGGGCACAGCTACTTTGCTGAGTACGGGCAATGAGGATATAAGGGCATGGCTGGGCGGTACGGCTACTGGCGGGTGGACGGAGGTTGAGACTCCGGTGCCGGATGATAGCGAAACAAGCCGTGGAAAAGCGGATGCAAAGAAGAAAAGGAGAAAAGACATCGTAAATGATCGACGGCGGATGCGACTGGAGATACCGGCTTTTCTTACTGATCGTCCGGAGGAGGTGATATGGCACACGGCCTATACGGTTTCGTTCAATCGCAAGCACAAGTTGCCCAACTGGGTGGCTTGGGAACTGACGAAAGAGCGGACACAGGGCAAGGAGTTACGGAGCGATAACTTTCAGCCCGATCCGGATGTGATGAAAGGAGCCACGGCGGTGGACAGTGACTATCGGTGTTCTGGATTCGACCGCGGGCACATGTGTCCGGCGGCCGATAACAAGATGAGTGCGCAGGTGATGATGGAATGTTTTTATTTCAGCAACATCTGTCCCCAGCTTCATTCGCTGAACGGAGGTGACTGGAAAGAACTTGAGGAGAAATCGCGCAAGTGGGCACGCAGGTATGAACGTATCTATATAGTATGCGGCCCTGTAATTAGAGACGGAAAACACCGGACCATAGGAGAAAGCCGGGTGACCGTGCCGGATGGTTTCTTCAAGGTCTTTCTTCGACTGACGGAAGACGGAGGGGCCAAAGCCATCGGCTTCATATATCCCCATGAGAAAACCGACCGCCCCATGCGGGAGTATGCAGTGAGTGTGGACGAAGTGGAGCGCCAGACAGGTATTGACTTCTTTAGCAAACTGCCGAAGGAAATCGAAAAAAAGGCTGAGGCCGAATGCAATATGGATGACTGGAAATAGAATAACTGATATTTATTTATGATAGAGATAACCGTATCGGAAGGGTTGCGCAGGGCTTGTCCCGCTTTTCTGGGAGCTGCCGTATATGCGGAAATCCGTAACAGCGGATGCAGTGAGGCGCTGTGGGAGGAAATAGATATGTTCTGCCGGGACTATTGTGCCCGTTATACGCCTGAATCCCTCAAGGACATGCCGTCCATACAGGCTACCCGGCAGGCATATAAAAACTGTGGCAAGGATCCCAGCCGTTATCGTCCGTCGGGCGAGGCATTGGTAAGGCGCGTGCTGAAAGGGCATGAGTTATACCGGGTGAATACGGTGGTGGATGTCATCAACCTGGCTTCCATTGCCTACGGATATTCCATTGGCGGATTCGACTTCGACAGGATAAAGGGCGGCCGCTTGGTGCTGGGAATCGGAAAGTCCGGTGAACCTTATGAAGGTATCGGGCGCGGCTCGCTCAACATCGAGGGACTGCCGGTCTATCGGGATGCGAAAGGGGGCATCGGAACTCCGACCAGCGATCATGAGCGTACCAAACTGACCGTATCCACTACCCGACTGCTGACTATCATCAACGGTTATGACGGCGACCGGCAACAAGTGGAAGCATGTGCCCGCTTTTTAGCGGAGCGGTTGAAACGCTATGCCGGCATGCAGAACGAGACAGTTTTTTTCTTTTAACTTTAAAAATTTATACCTATGAATCCGGTAAAATTGTTGTTGCTGTCCGTTGCGTTTCTGACGTCTGGGGATATGAAGGCTCAGATGGATGCCCCGCAACCGGTCGTTTTCATTTATGTGGAAGGAACCCCATATCCGATGAAAGTTTCGGACAGTCAGTCGGAACTGAAAAAAGGATGGGATATACAAGGGATTAACGTGGGGCGGAAGGTTGTCCGTTACTTTTGGAACGCGCATGCCGGACAGTTGGCTGATTTCCGACCCCGTTTTGCTGTCTATCCGAAGAAGCAGTCGCTCAGCGATTATGCTTTGATACGTCTGAAAGAGAAAAAAACGCATCGGCGGATGCCGGCCGCATCTTTTGCCGACTGTGATTATACGCGTGTGGATTTGCATTCGTTTCATATAGAAAATCTGCCCGACATGGGATTTGCAGTATCCCCTCTCCGTCCGCTTGCTCCCGGTGAGTATATTCTTGTGGACCTCTCGCAGAAGCCCGTTAATGAATACGGAGACATACGTGCATACGATTTTCGGGTGATAAAGGAATAAAATGAAGTCCGGAAGATAAAAAAGCAATGATTTGTTTGCCGGTAAGACTTTATTTTATAAATTTGCAGTAAATAATAGAAAAGATATAGTAATGTATATGTGCAAGAATACATATTGGTGGTGGCGCAACTCAGAACCCAAAAAGTCGTGAGGAGCCAGTCTTGCATATAAACAAAGGTATAAGTTTAGCGGAGACCTGTCGTACTTACGGCAGGTCTTTTTTTATGAAAAAGAAATCAATATAAAAACATATATAAAGGAATATGGAAACTTATAAAGTGAATGAAGAAGGATATTACGGTGAATTCGGCGGAGCGTATGTTCCGGAAATACTGTACAAGACAGTCGAGAATCTGAAAGAAGCCTATCTTCCCATCATCGAAAGTGAAGAGTTCAAGAAAGAATATCACGCTCTGCTGAGGGACTATGTCGGTCGTCCCTCTCCGCTTTACCATGCGCGCCGCTTGAGTGAGAAATACGGTTGCCGGCTGTATCTGAAACGCGAAGACCTGAATCATACCGGAGCGCATAAGATTAACAATGCTATCGGACAGATACTGCTGGCAAAAAAAATGGGAAAGACACGTATCATTGCCGAAACGGGGGCCGGACAGCATGGTGTGGCCACGGCGACGGTTTGCGCACTGATGGATATGCCCTGTCGCGTGTATATGGGCGCCACGGATGTGAAGCGGCAGCATGTGAATGTGGAGCGCATGAAGATGCTTGGTGCGGAAGTTTTTCCTGTGGAAAGCGGTAACAAGACCCTAAAAGATGCCACGAATGAAGCCATTCGCGACTGGTGTTGCCATCCGGCCGATACCTTTTATATAATAGGATCCACTGTGGGACCTCATCCCTATCCCGATTTGGTGGCACGTCTGCAGAGTGTCATCAGTGCGGAGATAAAGGAACAGCTGCTGGAGAAGGAAGGTCGGGATTATCCCGATTATCTGATAGCATGCGTGGGAGGAGGTTCGAACGCGGCCGGTACCATATATCATTATATCGACGACACACGCGTGAACATTTATCTCGGCGAAGCGGGAGGACTCGGAGTCGACAGCGGAGAAACGGCCGCCACCATACAGTGCGGTTCCTTGGGTATCATACATGGCAGCCGTACACTGGTGATGCAGGACGAAGACGGGCAGATTATCGAGCCTTATTCCATTTCGGCTGGTCTGGACTATCCCGGCATCGGTCCCATGCACGCCAATCTGGCAAAGCAACACCGTGCCACAGTCATGGCTATCGACGATGACGAAGCCCTGCAGGCGGCATACGAGCTGACCAGACTGGAAGGTGTCATTCCCGCGCTCGAATCGGCACATGCGTTAGGATTGCTTCCTAAAATGACATTCAAAAAAGAGGATGTGGTCGTGCTTACCGTTAGCGGACGCGGAGATAAGGACCTTGATACCTATCTGGCCCACCGGAATGATGATGGTATCGATGCCTGATAAATATGGTAGAGTCTATCAAAACAAGGAAAACCTATGAAACCATTCAAATATATCGCTTCAAGCCGACAGATTGTCGGTGACTTGTATACCCCGGTCAGTACGTATCTGAAGGTACGTGACATGTATCCCCAAAGCGCATTGATGGAGAGTTCGGACTACCACAGTCATGACAACAGCCGCTCTTTCATCGCGTTGAATCCTGTGGCAAGCATCGCCGTCGGTCATGGAACCGCCACGGCACAGTATCCCGATGGAAGCCAGATTCAGAACTGTATTACGGAAGAATACCGTGTGGAGAATGCCGTCAATGATTTTCTGGGCAATTTTTCCGTGACCGGAGATAAAAAGGAATATTGCGGACTGTATGGCTACACCTCTTTCAATGCCGTCCATTATTTTGAGAATATTGCCATAAAGGATTGCATGCAGGAGAAGAATGATGCTCCCGATATGTTGTATATCCTATATAAGTATATCATTGTGTTTGATCACTTCAACAATACATTGACGTTGGTCGAATTGCTTGAGGACGGCGAACCGACCGCACTCGATGAATTGGAAAAGGTCATACGGAACCATAACTTCGCTACTTACGATTTCCGTCCGGTCGGTGAAACTTTCAGTACTCTGACCGATGAGGAACACAAGGAAAACATCCGCAAGGGTATCGCACATTGCTTACGGGGCGATGTTTTTCAAATTGTGCTGAGCCGTAGATTTGTTCAGCGGTATGAAGGGGATGACTTTAAGCTTTATCGTGCGTTGCGCAACATCAATCCCAGTCCGTATCTGTTTTATTTCGATTTCGGAGGATTCCGCATTTTCGGTTCTTCTCCCGAAACACACTGCCGCATAGAGGGGCGGCGTGCCTATATAGACCCGATTGCCGGGACGACACGCAGGACCGGTAATGCCGAACAGGATGCACAGAACGCATTATTTCTTAAGAACGACCCCAAGGAGAATGCCGAGCATGTCATGCTGGTCGATCTGGCAAGAAACGATCTGAGCCGCAACTGTCACAATGTACAGGTGGATTTTTACAAGGATATGCAATACTACAGTCATGTGATTCATCTGGTAAGCCGGGTCGGCGGAGAACTGGAAGACCAGGCCGATCCCATCAAGACTTTTATCGACACGTTTCCTGCCGGTACTCTCTCCGGAGCTCCGAAAATCCGTGCCATGCAGATCATCAGTGAACTGGAACCCCATAACCGAGGGGCGTACGGGGGATGTATCGGTTTCATCGGACTGGACGGTTCGCTCAATCAAGCCATCACCATCCGCACATTTGTCAGTCGTAATAACGAACTGTGGTTCCAGGCCGGAGGGGGAATCGTTGCAAAAAGTAACGAAGAATATGAATTACAGGAAGTTAATAATAAATTGGGCGCTCTGCGCCATGCCATATTGATGGCGGAAAATATCTGAGTGCCGGTATAAAAATAGCAAGTCTTATGAAAACAGTCATTATTGATAATTATGATTCCTTCACGTTCAACCTGTTTCATCTGGTGCGTGAAATCGGTGTGGAGGCTACAGTGTTGCGTAACGACCGTTTCCGTTTGGAGGAACTTTCGGAATACGATAAAATCATTCTCAGCCCCGGACCCGGCATACCGGAGGAAGCCGGGCTGCTGTTGGATGTAATCCGTCACTATGCCGGTAGAAAACCGATATTGGGAGTATGCCTCGGGCATCAGGCAATAGGCGAAACCTTCGGGGGCAGACTGACCAATCTGGCTGACGTTTTCCATGGCGTGCAGACTCCGTGCCGCCACACGCCGGAGGATTATATCTTCGACGGCATAGAAGAAGAGTTTCCAGTGGGGCGTTACCATTCATGGGTTGTCGATACAGTCGGATTTCCGGATTGTCTGGAGATAACCGCCACCAGCCCCGAAGGCCAGGTTATGGCTCTTCGCCACCGTGAACACGATATCCATGGCATACAGTTCCATCCGGAATCCGTATTGACGCCGGATGGTAAAAAGATGATGTCGAATTTCCTGAAACACTAACCCGCTTTCTCTCCAGCTCTTTATAAACAAAACAGTATGAAACAAATTCTCAGACAAATAGTAAACGGCGAGATTCTGACACGTGAACAAACTTGCCGTATCATGCACGACATCGTCGGGCAGAAATACAATGATGTACAAATCAGCGCTCTTCTGACCGGCCTGATTATGCGTGGCATCAAAGTAGACGAACTTCTCGGTTTTCGTGACGGGGTTATCGAAACCGGTCGTTCGGTCGATTTCACTCCCTATAATGTAATAGACATTGTAGGGACAGGAGGTGACAATAAAAATACGTTCAATATATCTACCTGTTCATGCTTCGTCGTGGCCGGTGCCGGCTACAAGGTTGCCAAACACGGAAATTATGCCGCAACCTCGACGTCTGGTGCAAGTAACGTCATCGAATACCACGGAGTCCGGTTCACATCCGACGAAAAGCAATTGTTCCGCAATCTGGAAACCTGTAATTTTACCTACCTCCATGCCCCGCTCTTTGCATACGGACTTAAGTTTGTGGCTCCGGTACGCAAACAACTGCAAATCCCTACATGTTTCAATCTGCTCGGGCCGCTTGTCAATCCCGGGCGTCCGGCCTATCAGTTGCTCGGCGTGGCCAATCTGAACCAGATGCGCCTGTACAGCAGTGTATATGAGAAACTCGGCATCGGGTACGGCATTGTCAACAGTATAGACGGTTATGACGAAATTTCATTGACCGGAGATTTTAAGGTGAAGACCAATACGATAGAGAAGATATTCCGTCCGTCCGATCAGGGTTTGCCGGTTGTGCGTCCGGAAGAACTTTATGGTGGGACATCCGTAAAAGAAGCTGCTGAAATATTTGATGGTGTTCTGGAAAACAACACGACGGAAAGTCGTAAGAATGTGGTGCTGACCAATGCGGCGTTCGCTATCAGGGTGATAGAAAGAGACAAGGATATCAGAGAGTGTTTCGCCATAGCCCGCGAATCGCTCGAAAGCGGCAAAGCGCTGAGTGTTTTGAAACAGTATGTCGAAATGAATCAGTAGGACTATATGAAAGATATTTTGGAAGAAATAGTGGCATACAAGCGTATCGAAGTAGAACGGAAAAAACGGTTGGTGCCTGTCGTTCAACTGTATGCCGATGTGGAGCGGCAGATTGAAGCCGAACGGGAAATCTCTGCGTCGTGGCGCGGTTCCATGAGGGAAAGTCTTGCAGCTTCCGACTCCGGAATTATCGCGGAGTTTAAGCGTAAGTCTCCGTCAAAGGGATGGATTAAAGAAAAGGGACAGCCCGAAGTGATTCCGGCAGCGTATGCAAGAGCCGGAGCGGCGGCGTTGTCCATCCTTACCGATTGGAATTATTTCGGCGGCTGCCTGGATTTTATCTGTAAGGCACGTCCGTTGGTGGATATCCCTGTCCTGAGAAAGGATTTCATCATAGATGAATACCAGCTTTATCAGGCACGTCAGGTGCATGCAAATGCGGTCCTGCTGATAGCGGCGGATCTTACCAGGCAGGAATGCACCTGCCTGACGCACAAGGCTCATGAACTGGAATTGGAAGTCCTACTGGAGGTGCATACCGAAGCGGAACTCGAATATGTGGAATGCGGACCGGATATGGTGGGGGTAAACAACCGTAATTTGGGCACATTTCATACCAATGTGGAAAACTCATTCCGGCTGGCATCTCAGCTTCCTTCCGGTTTCCTGTTGGTCTCCGAGAGCGGTATTTCCGAACCACAGACGGTAAAGGCGCTGAGACAGGCCGGATTCCGCGGTTTCCTCATCGGTGAAACGTTCATGCGCGAAGCAGATCCCGGAATGGCTTTGCACTCATTTATTCAAGAAGTAGAATCATGAAACGGTTGTTAATCAAAGTCTGTGGCATGCGCAATGCGGAAAACATCCGGCTGGTTGAACGGCTTGCCCCGGACTGGATGGGCTTTATCTGCTGGAGCGGTTCGTCGAGGTTTGTCGGCGACACACCGGACTATATGCCCGATACCTGCTCCCGTGCCGGTGTCTTCGTCAATCCCTCTCCGGAAGAGATACAGGACTATGTCGCCCGTCTGGGACTGGATACGATACAGCTGCATGGCAAAGAGAGCCCGGAATTCTGCAAAGAGATTAAGGCGCTCCGTCGTTCGAAAAACGGATCCCCCCTTCAACTGATCAAAGCCTTCAGCATTGCGGCGGACGGGAAGTTCCCCGCAACCGCAGCATACGAGGACTGCTGCGACTATTTCCTTTTCGACACTCATTGCGCCACAGTGGGCGGAAGCGGCAGGACTTTCGACTGGGACTGCCTGAAACAATACCGCGGAAAGCGCCCTTTTCTGCTGAGCGGCGGTATCGGGGAAGAGCACGCCGGCGCTTTGAAACGTTTCTCTCATCCTATGTGGGCAGGAGTGGATTTGAATTCCCGTTTTGAGGACTCCCCCGCCGTAAAGAATGTGGAGAAGCTAAGGAATTTCATTCATCAGTTACGTGAATTATAATTTGTACTTATAACAAAATAAGAATATTATGAATAGAATTAATCAATTGTTCCAGGAGAAGAAAACCGATATACTGTCTCTCTACTTCTGTGCAGGACATCCCACGGCAGATGGGACGGCCACCGTCATCAAGACCCTTGCGGACAGGGGAATCGACATGATTGAAATCGGTATACCGTTCAGTGATCCGATGGCGGACGGACCGGTAATTCAGGATGCCGCCACCAAGGCATTGCGCAACGGGATGAGCCTGCGCAGACTGTTCAGTCAGTTGAAGGACATCCGCAAAGACGTACAGATTCCTTTGATTCTGATGGGGTATCTGAATCCGGTCATGCAATACGGGTTTGAGAACTTCTGCAAGAGTTGCGAGGAATGCGGTATCGACGGCATGATTCTCCCTGACCTTCCCTTTCGCGACTATATGGAAACGTTCAAACCCATTGCCGACCGGTACGGCCTTAAAATCATTATGCTGATTACTCCGGAAACAAGCGAGGAGCGCATCCGTTTCATCGACAGGAACACGGACGGGTTCATTTATATGGTCTCCTCTGCCGCAACAACCGGAGTACAGAAGGAATTCGATGAAGCCAAACAGGCATACTTCAACAAAGTAAATTCCATGCAGCTGGTACATCCCCGCATGATAGGATTCGGCATCAGCAACAAGCAAACATTAGAGTCGGCACAAAGCAATGCGGCAGGAGCCATTATCGGGAGCAAGTTTGTCGCTTTGCTCGACCGTTGTGCCACTGCCGGTGAGGCTTTGGATACTTTGTTCGATGAACTGAAGAAGTAAGAATGGGGGAATAAACGTGATGCAAAAGTACTTTTTAACATACTTCCGTGTTGGCAGTTAAAGAAAAACTTGTATCTTTGCATCCGGTTATGCGATAATAGCTCAGTTGGTAGAGCATTGGCTTCCCAAGCCGAGGGTCGCGGGTTCGAGTCCCGTTTATCGCTCTCTTTCTTTCAGATTTGTTTTTCCCTGAATTTCTTTTTTTCGTTTTACAAGATACGATATTTACTTGTTGGCATGTGTCGACAAGCGCCGAAGAGTTGGAACCGTTTTTTTCCGGGGTTCATCCAGTACTGTCTCAGCCGGACAACTTCCGGAGTCCATTATTATAGTTATCGTAATGTCTTTATTCAAACTATCTTAAGACCATTAGGAATACTATCCTAAGGCTATCAGGAATACTATCGTGATCAGCTAAGGATAGTATTTCACTACCCATAGTAAACAGCGTTCCACTACCCATAGTGAACCGCACTCCACTCGGCAAATGGCTCAGTAGAAAATCAGTGGGGGAAAATTTTATAGAGTGAGAAAAAAGTC
>CAZIMK010000011.1:0-72293 GCA_964540455.1 uncultured Paraprevotella sp. | reverse complement strand
TCACTGTGGGTAGTGAAGCACGGTTTACTATAGGTAGTGGAGCGCTGTTCACTATAGGTAGTGAAATACTATCCTTAGCTCCTCACGATTGTATTCCTTATCACCTAAGGATAGTATTCCTAAGGTGTTTACGATAGTATTCCTTACACCCTAAGGATAGTATTCCTGATGTTCCCGTTCAGGTTGGAATGAGCATGTCATTGTAGTTTGAATGAAGACATTATCGTAGTTTGAATGACGACATTACGATAACAGACTCCGAATAGCCCCGTCATGAATAATGATTCATAGATGGATTGTTACAGATTCCCCACTGATTTTCTACTGAACCGATTTTTCGATATGGCTTCACGTATTACCCCGGTTGTTCCCATAAAATTTTCACTAAAGCATTTTGGGGTTTAACTGATTTTGGAAACAATTGAATTATTTCCTACATTTGTGAAGATTACCTGAATTTCTAATCGATGACAATGGAAAAGCTACAGATATCACATTTGTATCAAGACAATGAAAGCGGACAATGGATTATACAAACGAATGAGGAACACCAACAGGAAGTAGCGAATATTACTTCTTTTTTTACAGGTCAATTCGGTCTCCCATCTTGGGGGTATACGCTTGGGATGCTTCATGACAAAGGCAAAGAACGTATGGCATTTCAACAATACATACGTAAGGTAAACCATTTATTTACAAACGACAAAAACCATTATAGCGACCATCACCATGCTTATGTAGGTGGCGTTTTAGCAAAAGATTTTATGGGGGAAGATGTATTAAATCTTCTTACCAATCAAATAATTTCCCATCACACAGGATTACATGATTATTCGGACGTTGAGAATATTTTAGATGAAAAACAACTTCCCAAAGAGATAAACAGGGAGGATATTATTCTAAATATATCCTTGTTAAGAAAAGAATTTCTTGAATCTCCTTTTATCAAATATAAAATAGCCCCGAAACATTTTCACCACCTTTCTCGCATGCTTTTTTCCTGTCTTGTAGATGCCGACAGACTCGACACTGAGCGTTTTATGGATATAAAATCATGGAAGAAACGGGGATGCACACCTACGATTATCGATTTATTGCCGAAACTGGAAGGTTATTTACAACAGCTACAATTAAATGCTCCTGACACAGAAGTAAATCGCACCCGTAAGAAAGTGCAGGAGCAATGCTGCAAGACTTCTTCTGGTGAAAAAGGATTTTATAGTCTCACGGTGCCAACGGGAGGCGGAAAGACCCTTTCCTCTTTGTTATGGGCCATGAAACACGCCGTAAATCACAGTATGAGTCGTATTATCATTGCTATTCCATACACCAGTATCATTGTACAGACGGCAGGGCGATTGAAAGAAATCTTCGGCGAAGAGAATGTATTGGAGCATCACAGTAATTTCAATCCGGATGATATTAAAAACGAGGAAGTACGCGAAAAGGCGAAACTTGCTACGGAGAATTGGGATTATCCTATTATCGTCACAACTAACGTGCAGCTTTTTGAATCGATGTTTAGCAATAAACCATCAGATTGCCGCAAATTGCACAACATCGTGAACTCTGTTATTATTCTGGATGAGGTACAAACTCTGCCAACCGACTTTCTACAACCGATTGTTGATGCAATGAAAGCGTACCAAGAATTATTCGGAGTATCAATGTTGTTTACAACAGCAAGTCAACCAGTACTTCAAGGACGGATAAAGGGTACTAATCCTAAGGCTAATTTTGATGCGATAGATCATATTGAGGAAATCATTCCATCAGATTTCGCATTGCATGACATACTCCGCCGTGTGAAATTGGAAATAGACAATACAGGAAAGACATACGATGAGGTAGCGGCTAAAGTTGCTATATATAATAAGGTGTTGTGTATCGTGAATACGCGTAAGGATGCAAAGGAACTGTGTGACCGATTACCCGACGAAGGGATTAAATTGCATCTGTCGAGAATGATGTGTCCGGCTCACATTTATGAGACTATACAAAAGATTAAGTTACTGTTAAAAGATGAATCGCAACCTATAATCAGGGTGATAGCCACACAACTTGTTGAAGCAGGAGTGGATATAGACTTCCCTGTCGTCTTTCGTCAGGAAACAGGTCTTGACTCTGTTTTACAAGCTGCAGGACGATGCAACCGTGAAGGAAGAAATACTCTTGGTTCTACATTTGTGTTCAGCCTTGCCGCAGAGAAACGTATTCCGTTTGGGGCAATGGCAAAAGCCAACGATGCTCGGTTGAATTTGCCGACTGATAGTGATTGGTTTGCCCCTTCCACGATGAGCGAGTATTTCCGTCAGTTGTATTGCAGGGAAAATACATTTGATGACAAAGATATAAAACAGTATCTTTATAAACCTAAAGAGTTATGCTTTGAAACGGCATCAAAGGAGTTCAGGTTGATAGATGATGACTGTACGAATGTCATCGTAAATTGGGGACACAGCATGGAGTTAGTAGAACAGCTGAAGGAATTAGGCTGTACCTATCCTTTAATGAAACAATTGGCTAAATTTACAGTAAGTGTTCATCGTTCAGATTTTACCAAATTGGTTAACTATGGTGCCATTGAAGAAGTATTGGAAGGAATCTATGTGTTGGCAAACAGGGCTCAGTATGACAAGGCTACCGGACTCTGCCTTGACAACCATTGGATGGAAGAGATATTAATAATATAAAAACGAAACCATATATGACAAAAAAAGAAACTTTGAAGTTGTTTGAAGACCGGAAAGTCCGCACAGTATGGGATGATAAGGAAGAGAAATGGTATTTCTCAATAGTGGATGTGGTTGGGATTCTTGCAGATAGTAAAGACTATCAAACAGCAAGAAAATATTGGAATAAGCTGAAACAGCGTTTAAAAGAGGAAGGATTTGAACCGGTGACTAATTGTCACCAGTTGAAATTGTGTGCCGAAGACGGTAAGATGAGATTAACAGATGTCGCTGATACAGAAAGACTTTTCCGTATCATTCAATCCATACCATCCCCCAAAGCAGAGCCTTTCAAACAATGGATGGCACGTGTGGCATCCGAACGCCTTGATCAAATGCAAGACCCTGAATTGAGCATAGAACAGGCTATGATGGACTACAAACGCCTCGGCTACTCCGATAATTGGATTAACCAGCGATTAAAAAGCATTGAAATCCGCAAAGACCTCACAAACCAATGGAAACTGCATAATGTTGAGGAAGGCATACAATATGCAACCCTTACAGATATAATCTATCAGCAATGGGCTGGCAAGACGGCAAAAGAGTATAAACAGTTTAAGGGGTTAAAAAAAGAAAACCTCCGCGATAATATGACCAATGAGGAACTGGTTCTTAATATGTTGGCAGAACTTTCAACCACAAGCATAACCAAAGCCAAGAATCCGCAGACGCTGGATGAGAATATGCAATGTGCAGCTGACGGAGGTGATGTGGCACGTGTGGCAAAAGAACAATTGGAGCAGAAAACAGGACGAGAAGTTGTGACTCCACTATCTGCAAAAAGATTCTTTGAAACTCAACGAACAGAAGATCTATTAGAAAACAATGATAATAATGAGTAACATGGAATATACAGATAAGGAATATTGTTTGGAAGTGTGGGGAAACTGGGCTTGCTTCACCCGTCCGGAGTTGAAAGTGGAGCGTGTGAGCTATGATGTCATTACACCTTCAGCAGCACGTGCCATTTTTGAAGCAATACTTTTCAAACGCTATGCCATGCGGTGGCAGGTGACGAAAATTGAAGTTCTTAATCCCATCAAATGGACTACTATCAGAAGAAACGAAGTGGGAGCTGTAGCTGGTAAATCACCTATCTTCATTGAAGATAAACGTCAACAGAAGAATTCTTTGCTTTTGCAGGATGTACGTTATCGTATTTATGCAAAACTGGTTTTTATCCCCGTGAAAGACCGTCCGAAAGAAGCTTTTGCCAAACATCAGCCTGGAGATGACGAGAATCCAATGAAATATTATCAGATGTTTGAGCGCAGGGCATCACAAGGACAATGTTTTACACAGCCATATTTTGGGTGCCGTGAATTTGCTGCAAACTGGAAATACATAGAAGATACGAAAAGACTTGAGCCGGCTTTGTCCGAAGATAAGGATTTGGGAATCATGCTTTATGATATGGATTTTGAAAATAATCCCCCCAAACCAGAGGCTATGTTCTATAGGGCTAAAATGAAACAAGGCGTGATTGTTGTACCCGATAAAGATAGTGAGGAGGTACTGAAATGATACTGAAAGCATTGTATGATTACTACAACCGGAGCGGAGATAATATAGCTCCTTTTGGATTGGAATACAAGGAAATTGGCTTTATCCTTAATATTGATAAAAATGGTAAATTCCTACGTTTCGAAGACAGACGTATAGATAAGAAATCTGCACAACAGTTTCTTGTCAAAAAAAGCGTCGGTCGTTCAAGTGCTCCTGTTGCAAACTATTTGTATGACAATAGCAAATACGTGTTTGGTTATTCTGACAAAGGAGACTTGGAATGTATGTACAAATATTTTAATACATTCAAGGCTAAAATAAAAAAAATATACGACATGTTTCCGAACGATAAGACCATGCAAGCTGTTTATGCGTTTTATCAACAAGAGCCTTCTGAAATGGTGGAAGCTATGAAAAAAGACAATCTTTGGGATGATATTAACAAGAATCTCAACAAGAAATATTCTACATTCTCTTTTCTTATAGAAGGAGATACGGAAATAGTGGCTTCCAAAAGAGAACTAATTAATTTGGAATGTAATACGAATGAGACTGATGAAAATCTTTGTTTAATAATAGGCAAACGTTCAAAAACAGTAGAAGTTACAACCTCTACAACGATACAAGGGAGTCAAACTACTGCAAAACTTGTTGCCTTTCAAGTAAACTCCGGATATGATTCATATGGAAAGTCAAAAGGGCAGAATGCTCCTATATCTGAAGAGGCAGAGTTTGCATACACAACAGCTTTGAATCACTTATTGCGTTCAGGCTCTCATAATAAATTCATGGTCGGTTCACGTACATTCCTTTTTTGGGCTTCGTCCAATAGTGAGGCTGCTCAAAAAACCGAAGATAGTTTGTTTGCTTTATTTGGACGTACAGAAGAAGATAATGATGATCCCAATAGACGCATAAGATTAGTACAGGATACATTTATGTCTATTTACAACGGAAAACTGTCTGCCAACAAGGAAGATAAATTCTTTATCTTAGGCTTGGCTCCTAATTCTGCCAGAATATCGGTGGTATATTGGAATGAACTGCCTTTACGTGAATTTGCTGGTGTAATCAGCAAACACTTTAAAGATATGGAAATTGTTGATACACGTAAAGAAAAGAAACCATATGTAGGATTGCACTCCATCCTCGGAAATGTTACACGTGGGGGGAAATCAAGCGATGCTACACCTAATCTTCCTGATGCCGTGGTAAAAAGCATTTTCCAAGGCTTGCCATATCCAGCTTCTTTATTTCAGGCTTGTATTCGTCGCATACGTGCTGAACAATCCATAAACATTACCCGTGCAGCCATCATAAAAGCCTATCTTAACCGACAGAATTATAATAATAACAATAAAAAACTCGATAAAATGTTAGACAAAGAAAATCAAAATCAAGGGTATCTTTGCGGACGGTTGTTTGCTGTTCTCGACAAGATACAAGAAGATGCCAATGGCATTCACTCCATCCGTGAACGTTACATGAATTCTGCATCGGCAACTCCGGCTACAGTTTTTGCCACTATCCTCAATCTTTCTACCCATCATTTGGAGAAGTTAGATGGTGGTAAGCAAGTGTTCCATGAAAAGTTAAAACAAGAAATTATCTCCAAACTTGATGCGAATGGTTTTCCAACACATCTTGACCTTCAAGACCAAGGACGCTTCTTTGTTGGATATTATCATCAGCGACAAGAGTTCTTCAAGGGAAAAGAAAATAAAGAAACAGAAGAGTAATAACAATTAAAAGAATATAATTATGGCAGAAATTAAAAGCAGAATCGACTTTGTTTACGTATTTGATGTACAGGATGGTAATCCGAATGGTGACCCAGATGCAGGCAATCTTCCCCGTGTGGATGCAGAGACTGGCATGGGACTTGTTACAGATGTTTGTCTCAAGCGCAAAGTACGTAACTATGTGCAAGTAAGCAAAAGAGATGAGAAAGGGAATCCAGAAGAAGGTTACGATATTTTTATTAAAGAGAAAGCTATTTTAAATACTTTAATTGATAAAGCACATGATGATTCAGAAGTGAAAAACGCTAAGGATAAAATCGAGGCTGCACGTGGTTTTATGTGCAAAAACTATTTCGATATCAGAACATTTGGAGCTGTTATGTCAACTGGTAAAAATGCAGGTCAAGTTCGCGGCCCGATTCAATTTACCTTTGCCCGTTCTGTTGATCCGATTGCTGCGGCAGAACATACCATTACCCGTATGGCCGTAGCAACAGAGAAAGAAGCAGAGAAACAAAGTGGAGACAATCGTACAATGGGACGCAAAGCTACCGTACCTTACGGGCTTTATGTTTGCCACGGTTTCATCTCCGCTAATTTAGCCCAGCAGACCGGATTCTCGGAAGAAGACCTTGAAGTGTTTTGGGAAGCCTTGAAGAATATGTTCGATGTGGATCGTTCGGCTGCACGCGGATTGATGAGTGCACAGAAACTGATTGTTTTTAAACATGACTCCCCATTAGGTAATGCCCCTGCTAACAAATTGTTTGACTTGGTAAAAGTTGAGAAAAAAGAAGAGTGTAAAGGGGTACCACGTTCTTTCGGAGATTATACCGTCACAATAGACAAGGAACATATTCCATCGAAGGTCACAGTCGAAGAACTGATATAGCTATAAATATGTATAGCGAAGACGATATGCTCATGTTGTCGGGGATTCAGCACTTCAGGTTCTGTCCCCGGCAGTGGGCGTTAATACACATTGAACAGCAATGGGACGATAACCGCCTTACCATTGAAGGGCAGATTCTGCACAAACATGTAGATGATCCGTTCTATAGACAGAAGTGTGGTAATCAGATAACATTGCGTTCCGTAAATATCGCGTCGTATGAACTTGGACTCTATGGCATTTCTGATATTATAGAGTTATTGCCTTCCTCATCTTTGAAAGATACTATCTTACATCCCAAATATCCGGGTCGTTGGAAGCCGGTAGTTGTGGAGTATAAACATGGTAAACCCAAAAAGAACGAAGTAGATGAAGTGCAGTTGGCTGCACAAACGATGTGCCTTGAAGAAATGTACACTATCCATATACCATACGGTGTGTTCTTCTATGGAGAACTTCGTCATCGAATGGAAGTGGTAATAACAGATAATTTGCGAAATATAGTCAAACAATGCACCAAGGAGATGCACGAAATATTTAGTAAGGCGATTACCCCAAAAGCGAAATATGAAAAGTATTGCGACAAGTGTTCATTGAAAGATATATGTATACCAACGATGGCTAAGAATTGTACCACGGTAAATACTTATCTCAATAAAAACCTATACACATGAGAAAATTGTTGAATACCTTATATGTGACAACACCTGACGCGTATCTAAGTAAAGATGGGATGAATGTCGTTATATCAGTCAAGCAAAAAGAGATGTTTCGTGTTCCAGCTATAAATATAGAAGGTATCGTCACATTCGGTTATATGGGTACAAGTCCCGGCGTGATGAAACTATGTAGTGACAATGGCATATCGTTGACTTTTCTTTCTCCACATGGCAAGTTTATCAGTCGGATGCAAGGAACAATAAAAGGAAATGTATTGCTTCGCAAGAAACAATATCAGTTGTCGGACGATAATTTATGGTCGTTACATATAGCCCAGGTGATGATTGGCGGCAAGATTCAGAACTATCGCAATATTTTAAGAAGATATATTCGTGATTATGGAGAGAATGATTCTATAAATCAGGCTGTACATGTATTGGAACATACCAAGCGTGATGCATTAGCAGCTCAGGATAAGACGACACTAATGGGTTATGAAGGCATGGCTTCGAATGCTTATTTTGAAGTCTTACCAGTCCTAATTCTTAATCAAAAAACAGACTTTCAATTCCATGGACGCAACCGCCGCCCTCCTAAAGACGCTGTGAATGCCATGTTGTCTTTTGCTTATACCCTGATAGCCAACGATGTTTCTGCTGCACTTGAAACGGTAGGACTTGATCCATACATAGGTTTCCTGCATACACTTCGTCCAGGGCGTACATCTTTAGCTTTGGACATGATGGAGGAGCTACGCGCCTACATTGGCGATCGTTTTGTGTTGTCTTTAATAAATAAAAGGCAGATAACAATTAAAGATTTTTTGTTTCAAGGTGATAATGGAGTCGTCATGACTGATAACGGGAAAAAGACATTTCTTACTGCATGGCAGAGTAGAAAACGTGAAATGATAATCCATCCTTATTTGAATGAAAAAATAGAGATTGGACTTCTGCCATACGTGCAAGCCATGTTAATGGCAAGATATATTAGAAAGGACATTGACAATTATCCGGTGTTTTTAATAAAATGAATTGTAATTATGTATATTCTTGTGACATACGATGTGGATACTACAAGTAAAGAAGGGGCACGCCGTTTACGGTGTGTAGCCAAGGCTTGTATAGATTATGGGCAGAGAGTACAAAATTCTGTCTTTGAATGCGAGATGACAGAGGCACAATATTGTCTTTTGAAAGAACGAATTAAAAGTATTATTGACATGTCTCTTGATAGTATTCGTTTTTATATTCTCAGTAAGAATGAGAGTAAAAGGGTTGAAGTAATAGGCGTTGAAACTGCTTATAAAGTTAATGATGCCCTTATCATATAGATGAATGCGAATATGGAGCATTGCAAAAAAAACAGCATTTCCGCAACTATTAATAATCAGCATATTATCCCATTTATAAATGAGATAAATTATCATTAAGTTGATGTTAAAAACAAGTTCGCATATTAATAGAAATAATTTGTTGATTAATAGAATATAATTATACGAACAGTCGCACCCTATGTGGGTGCGTGGATTGAAACTAAATTTAAATAAGTTATAATCGCTTGTTTGAGGTCGCACCCTATGTGGGTGCGTGGATTGAAACAATCGTTGCAATGTCTATTCCATAGCGAGCAAAGGTCGCACCCTATGTGGGTGCGTGGATTGAAACCGTTCCGCTTGTCGTTGAGCGGCTGCCCGTTGGTGTCGCACCCTATGTGGGTGCGTGGATTGAAACATAATAATTTACAGTTTTACGTGTGTCTCACGTGGTCGCACCCTATGTGGGTGCGTGGATTGAAACTAATCGTGTCATAAATATTTATTTAAAGTTATCTGTCGCACCCTATGTGGGTGCGTGGATTGAAACAGTAAAACACATACAATGCGCTGTGTCTCAATAAGTCGCACCCTATGTGGGTGCGTGGATTGAAACTATAACGGCGAGTTCCTGGGAGCCGCCCGGATGGGTCGCACCCTATGTGGGTGCGTGGATTGAAACAGGAAATCCGCGTAATTGCCGCAGTGTGACAAGTGTCGCACCCTATGTGGGTGCGTGGATTGAAACCGGCATCCTCTTTCAGGATTTTCCACGCGCCAGCGTCGCACCCTATGTGGGTGCGTGGATTGAAACTGCTTGTGCTCCTCGCGTTTGATTGCGGCCTCTGGTCGCACCCTATGTGGGTGCGTGGATTGAAACTATAACGGCGAGTTCCTGGGAGCCGCCCGGATGGGTCGCACCCTATGTGGGTGCGTGGATTGAAACAGGAAATCCGCGTAATTGCCGCAGTGTGACAAGTGTCGCACCCTATGTGGGTGCGTGGATTGAAACCGGCATCCTCTTTCAGGATTTTCCACGCGCCAGGGTCGCACCCTATGTGGGTGCGTGGATTGAAACACTAAGTCGAAGAATATAGCTTTTATCTTTGAAAGTCGCACCCTATGTGGGTGCGTGGATTGAAACATTAGCGAAAAAGAACGCTAAATTTGACGAAAAAGTCGCACCCTATGTGGGTGCGTGGATTGAAACAGAAAAAAACATCGAAATTTTGTGATTTCGCAAGTCGCACCCTATGTGGGTGCGTGGATTGAAACCGTTCCGCTTGTCGTTGAGCGGCTGCCCGTTGGTGTCGCACCCTATGTGGGTGCGTGGATTGAAACACCGTGGAGGGGACGTAGACGGTGAAACAGCAATGTCGCACCCTATGTGGGTGCGTGGATTGAAACTGATACATTGCCTGCCCATAGATTCCGGACGCAAGTCGCACCCTATGTGGGTGCGTGGATTGAAACAGAAAAAAACATCGAAATTTTGTGATTTCGCAAGTCGCACCCTATGTGGGTGCGTGGATTGAAACCTTACATGTTTCTTCGATAATATCATCGTCAAAAGTCGCACCCTATGTGGGTGCGTGGATTGAAACCCTCGTGCATCGCATATTGCATGGCTGACCCTTGGTCGCACCCTATGTGGGTGCGTGGATTGAAACACATTACCTCCATTTTTCAACGCTTCCTTTAAAAGTCGCACCCTATGTGGGTGCGTGGATTGAAACCTGAACAAGTGCGCCGCGGCGCACAAGGACGAACGTCGCACCCTATGTGGGTGCGTGGATTGAAACTATTACCGGAATGCCAATATTGGCAGATATGGAGTCGCACCCTATGTGGGTGCGTGGATTGAAACTTGGTATTTTACAAGGCAGCATTGAACGCATAAAAGTCGCACCCTATGTGGGTGCGTGGATTGAAACCGGTCTTATGTACAAGGATGGAAGGCAAAAAGATGTCGCACCCTATGTGGGTGCGTGGATTGAAACTGATTGATAGCCTCGAAGATATTCTGAGGTCGCGTCGCACCCTATGTGGGTGCGTGGATTGAAACAATAGGTGACAATGTTATAAGGTTTGGAAATCTTGTCGCACCCTATGTGGGTGCGTGGATTGAAACAACCCGATGAAGCCGGTTGTACTCGCTCAGATAGGTCGCACCCTATGTGGGTGCGTGGATTGAAACTTTAGGGAAGGTATTTAATTTTGAAAACATTCATGTCGCACCCTATGTGGGTGCGTGGATTGAAACAAGTGTTTCGTCGCGGAGAAATAAGGATAACGCATAGTCGCACCCTATGTGGGTGCGTGGATTGAAACTCCAGTCTCGCGATACGTTCGTTCACGCGGTCATGTCGCACCCTATGTGGGTGCGTGGATTGAAACGTCAAAGATAGCAAACGGGGCTGTGACGATAGACAGTCGCACCCTATGTGGGTGCGTGGATTGAAACAGAAGGACGGAACACTGTATGATTGGTACGGCATGTCGCACCCTATGTGGGTGCGTGGATTGAAACTCGCCAAAATATCAATACGATGGCGGAAGCGAAGTCGCACCCTATGTGGGTGCGTGGATTGAAACACGGACTGTATCGTCAAACACCGAACCAAGATGAGTCGCACCCTATGTGGGTGCGTGGATTGAAACCCACTGGGGATTGCGGAAGTAATCTTGATAGATGTCGCACCCTATGTGGGTGCGTGGATTGAAACAGCTGCTCGATGCGCTCGTCAAAATTGGGGACTTGTCGCACCCTATGTGGGTGCGTGGATTGAAACATTCATCCCTCCAATACATAAGCAAGTCCGGTCAGTCGCACCCTATGTGGGTGCGTGGATTGAAACCCTGTGGGCACGTGGCCGGAATGGTTACGGAAAGTCGCACCCTATGTGGGTGCGTGGATTGAAACCATCCTGGATGCTATGGTCTGCTGGTACGACCCGTCGCACCCTATGTGGGTGCGTGGATTGAAACTCTTCTGAACCAGACGAAGAAATGCGAGGTAATGTCGCACCCTATGTGGGTGCGTGGATTGAAACTGCGCGGATGACAGATTAGAGCGATATAGCGCACGTCGCACCCTATGTGGGTGCGTGGATTGAAACTTTTTACTTATCGCATATATGAAATCTCGGTTAGTCGCACCCTATGTGGGTGCGTGGATTGAAACTGCTGTTCCGTGTCGGTGACTTTTACGAAACATTTGTCGCACCCTATGTGGGTGCGTGGATTGAAACGATGATATGGACGGCATATTGCGTATTCTGCGAGTGTCGCACCCTATGTGGGTGCGTGGATTGAAACCGCTATATTGGATGGGGGCAAACGGCGGTTAAAGTCGCACCCTATGTGGGTGCGTGGATTGAAACATAGTTGCAGATATATTGACTTGATGTGCTACTAGTCGCACCCTATGTGGGTGCGTGGATTGAAACTCATTAGACACATTTAAACTGTCAGTTTGCGCGGTCGCACCCTATGTGGGTGCGTGGATTGAAACCGGTTGAAAAGAATCTGACTAAATGGCAGCAGGTAGTCGCACCCTATGTGGGTGCGTGGATTGAAACACATATTATCAAACATTTTTGACAGAAAAGCAAGGTCGCACCCTATGTGGGTGCGTGGATTGAAACATACCGGCGGCACGGTAACGAGCAGCTTGTTGTGGTCGCACCCTATGTGGGTGCGTGGATTGAAACTCTCGAACTCAAAGCAAGACGATAGAGGAGCAATAGTCGCACCCTATGTGGGTGCGTGGATTGAAACTCCGCGATGGGAACAGCCATTGCCGGAGGCCTGGTCGCACCCTATGTGGGTGCGTGGATTGAAACTTGGATGTGAAAGTAGCTCGTAATTTGTCTTACGTCGCACCCTATGTGGGTGCGTGGATTGAAACCCGGACGAATACAAGGATATCCCGGAATATGTCTTGTCGCACCCTATGTGGGTGCGTGGATTGAAACCGGCCACGCGCCCACAGGGAACCAGCCAGCACCGAGTCGCACCCTATGTGGGTGCGTGGATTGAAACTTGAACCGGTGGCGCCGCCTGAATCTGTTCAGGTGTCGCACCCTATGTGGGTGCGTGGATTGAAACCGTCAGAAGACCACCTACCGCGACCGTGTAAGGAGTCGCACCCTATGTGGGTGCGTGGATTGAAACGACAAGACTAACGAGTATAACTCCCCTGCCGCTCGTCGCACCCTATGTGGGTGCGTGGATTGAAACTGAACGATTATAAGGGCAAGCGTCTATTTTGGGAGTCGCACCCTATGTGGGTGCGTGGATTGAAACGACCGATTTTGTGCCGTTATGGTCGGTAAAGCTGGTCGCACCCTATGTGGGTGCGTGGATTGAAACCAAATCATTGCGAAAGAATGGATTAGCGAGACACTGTCGCACCCTATGTGGGTGCGTGGATTGAAACATGAGATACTGTGATTGGTTACACAGCCGCATCGGTCGCACCCTATGTGGGTGCGCGAGTTAAAACACAAGTAATATTACAACGGCCAAACCTTATGTATCATGCGGACGTGTGAATTGAAACCAACTGTACTCACTCTATTTGATCGCGCCATTCAGAAGCGTGAGCTGAAAACTTTGTCACCCAATAAGAAGGAAAAACAATTATAGAAATACGATTGACGAATGCTACTGAGACGGCACAGACAACACGTACCAATACACTGAGCATTATCCCAGAGTCAGCATATCCCGTTGCTTTCGGGTAAGTTTCTTCACAATTTCGTCATAAGCATGGTCTATCAGCGTGCGTACCAAGGCATCGGGCAGTTCGCCGTCCATGGGCAGCTGGTTCCAGTACTTCTTGTTCCAATGCCAAGCCCCCTCGATACATGAATAGCGGTCGCGCAATTCCACTGCATAGTCGGCGTCACACTTCAAGGTAAGCCTGTCCGGACGCTCCAGATCCATACAGGCAAAAATCTTGTTCATCAGACGGAACACCAAAGTGGTCTCGTCAAACGGAAAATCTTCCGTCACCAATGGTTTCGACAGGCAATATGCCCTGACCGACTCTATGTCCATAACAGGTTTACTATTCCAGCAGACCGTTCTCCGTCCAGTCGGCCAACAGTTTCTTCACGTCGGCATGCGCCACGGAAGGGTCCACCTCGTATGCTTCAGTCAACAAGTCCACCATCGTCTGCCCGTCAAACTCCCGACCTATAACCTGATTCCATAAATAGGCGGCAGTCTCGTTCAGACTGATAATTTTGCTGAAGTCTATATTTTCCTTTCCATGAGCCATTATTACCCGTTCGCCACATACATCGCGCAATTCAAATCCTTGTTTTATCTTCATGAAGATTATATTTATTCATTTAACATTCTGTACACAAACAACAAATACCGCCGTATCGGGAGATATTTCCTCCATATCCGTATACGACGGCACAGACGGGCATCATCGGCAGGCAACTGCCCGGAAGGATAAATATACATGATGACTTTACCGGCTACATCGCCCACCGTACAATGTTCCACTCCCCGCAGATTACCGTCGCCCATCAGTGTCAGCCGGCATCCCTCGCGACGGATAATCCGGTGGAGCACAAAGCGCCCCGGAGCGATTTCCGCCAACACGGCATCTCCGGGCATCGGTTCCGTCACGGCTTTCAGCATGACTTTGTCCCGGCAATGCTCCAGAAAAGGACGCATACTGTATCCTTTGACTACGATGGTGGCCGTATGTCCTTCCTGTAACGTACGACGTACCTCAGCCAGGAATCTGTCATTCGGCATCTCCTTGACCGCGCCTTCCCGTACGTTCGTCCTTTTCCCCCGATGCATCCACCAGCGGACAGGCGCCAAAAGACAACGCAGAAACGCTTTAAACAGTTGTTTCAGTTTCCTCATCCTTCCTGTGTCAATGTCCGGTAACTCAACCGGGCCGCATCCGCATCAGGCAGACAGCCCAATACATAGAAAGGAACACGCCCCACAATGGCGGATACGGTGTCGCATACTCCGTTATACACCCGCCGGTCCCATTTCATCGTCGAAGCCGAAGGCAACAGGGAGATAAAAGCCTGCAAACCCTGTTTGCGGACAATCGTATTCTCCGGACGCTGCTCCAACAATACGATACCGCCACAAGGAGCTTCCACCGCCCGGTAACAAGGAGTCTTTCCGCTCCACGGAGAACCATAGACCACGACCTTGCCTTCGTCCGTCAGACGAAGCACGGGATTATCGTCATTCATAAGATCGGAGCCCGGTATATGCTCCCGCCACAACCGCGTATGCGTACTCTTGCCGGTACCGCTCTTGCCCAGAAACATGTATCCCCGGCCGTTGTTCCGGATGACGGACGAATGCATCAACAGAGTGTTCCGGGTAGAAGAAGCAAAAGCGTACGCTATCATCAGACTGTTATTGAGAGCATAGTTGCGTTGTTTCCAAGTATCCTGTATCAGGCGGACCCTGCACTCAAGAAAATCAACTGAAGTACAAAGCACAGCACACAACACCCCTTGCAGGTCACTTATCTCAAAACGATATCCTCCGTTGTGAAAGAGATAAACTCCGTAGTTGCATCCTCCGCAATCAAACTGACCGATTTCCTCAAACCCGTCGCCCTCTTTCATGGTCCTGTCCACGGTAAGGCGAAACAACACAGAGCCTTGCTCATCCGTCAAGAAAGGAGCGCAAGAGGGAATCAGGCGGTCGTCATCACATTCATCAGCAAACACAACCTGAAACAGGTGACCGCCGACTTTATAGGTTTTCATATCCATATCTCGTCACTCTTTCACCGCCTGACCGGTATTATACTTCTCCGACTGGAACCGGAAGCGGTCCGTTCCCAAAGGCTGCACTACGACAGCCTTATCCTTGGCATATTTCTTTTTTACAGACAGATATATCCGTTCCAGTTTCTTGCGCTTACGGTGATAGAACACCGTGCCGGTCTGATTGGTCTGGCCGCATTGTTCCTCCAGAAACAACTGCAACTGGGAACTATACAGCGTACGTTCGGCCAGATAGCCGCTCCTGGGCAGGAAATAAGCCGTATCCACCACTTGTAAATCCGTTATGTAGACCACAGAATCGGTAAACGAGGCTGACACACCAAACATATAAACTCTATCGCTTTTAGGTTTTTGTTCCGCGCGAACCGTCCAAACGCAAGTCATAAAGACCAGCAAAGAGATAATCTTTACTTTATTCATCAGTTCTCCTTATTATATTACAAAAGTACGGAAATATATGACACTACACAAACCGCAGAAGACATATTAACAAAAAAACAAGATGACCGCGGATATATCTTCATCCCGATATAGTCCGCGGCCATCCTTATACCTGAAGCGCCAAGGCCGTCCGTATGAAACCGGAGCCCCTTTCTTCCGATTTATCCCAAATAGGATTTCAACAGTTTGCTCTTCGTATTCTGACGCAGGCGTCGAATGGCTTTCTCCTTAATCTGGCGGACACGTTCGCGTGTAAGATTGAACTTGTCGCCGATTTCCTCCAGCGTCATCTCCTGATGATTGATTCCGAAAAACATCTGTATGATTTCTTTCTCACGGTCGCTCAGCGTTGACAGCGCACGGTCTATTTCCCGCGAAAGGGATTCGTTGACCAGCGAACGGTCGGCCATGGGCGAATCATCGTTCACCAAAACATCGAGCAGGCTGTTGTCCTCGCCTTCCACAAAAGGAGCATCCACGGATATGTGCCGTCCGCTTACCTTCAGCGTGTCCGAAATCTTATCCACCGGTATCTCCAGCTCGTCGGCCAGCTCCTCCGGACTGGGGCGACGCTCATTTTCCTGCTCAAACTTACTGAACGCCTTGCTTATCTTATTTAGCGATCCTACCTGGTTAAGCGGCAACCGGACGATACGGCTCTGCTCGGCCAATGCCTGCAGAATGGACTGACGGATCCACCACACGGCATAACTGATGAATTTGAATCCTCTCGTCTCATCAAACTTCTCCGCCGCCTTTATCAGTCCCAAATTTCCCTCGTTTATCAGGTCAGGCAAACTGAGCCCCTGGTTCTGGTATTGTTTGGCAACCGATACGACAAAGCGCAGATTGGCACGGGTCAGTTTTTCCAGAGCCACTCTGTCTCCTTTCCGTATACGTTGTGCCAGTTCCACCTCTTCCTCTACAGTTATCAGATCCTCGCGGCCGATTTCCTGCAAATATTTGTCCAGCGATGCGCTTTCGCGGTTTGTGATACTTTTGGTAATCTTTAGCTGTCTCATTCCTTATTAACCATTTTGGGTTGCAAAGTTACAACAAATTATCGGTTTAACCGGTAAGAATCAAGAAAAATCACTTCGTCACATTCAAATGCACTTCCATCACTGCCTTGTATTCCTTGCCGTCCGTATGCTTATACACAATAGCCTGCCTTATGACATACTCCTTTCCGACAGACAGCCGACCGGGGTATTGCCCTACATAGGAGCCGTACTTATCGGGATAGAATTCCGAGAAGACACAAGCGTTGCCGTCATATCCGCACACGTTTCCTGTCGCCGTGAACCAATGGCCGAAACAAGTGGACGAACTGGTCGAGGTGGTCGTACTGTTCATGACCGCCCCGTTGGCATGCATTCCCACGAAACGGACGGTATTGGAGACGCCGACCTTGACCGCTGTCATCTGCGCCGTACTCAGCCCGAGCGCCTCACTCACGGCATCCATATCATACTGCACGCGCACCGAAGTGTAGCTGTTCGCACTGTATTTCAGGTCGGCGTGGATCACCACCACCGTATCCTTGCGCTGATAATCCGCCGGATATTCTCCGTAAGTACGGAAAAGTCCTTTCGGCGAAGAGTTGTCGAATCTCACCTGATAAGGCCACTGCTCGTCGTTGCTCACATCGTCGTCCCAGGCATGACGCCAATATTCCGTGGGCGCTCCCATCACCACAAACCACAAACGGGTGCAGTTTTCCGGTATCACCATACCGGCCTCTCCTTCCCGATCGCTCTGCATGGCGCCGTAGAGGCGCTGCCCGTCGGACGTATAGGCCACGAACCCGTATCTCCATCCTGCCTTGTCGGTCTTTACTTTCCGGTAGCCGTCGGCTCCGGCTATCCCTTTAAACGCCGCTTTCACTGACGTACCGGCGGCAGGTACTTTCATCGGTATCACGTTGTAACCATAGTTTTCCGGACAATAATCCGCATCCACTTCCCACCAGCCTTCCGCTCCGGCCGCCTCATGCAGATGGGCGGTAAAGTCGCCGATATGGCTTTTTCCATATTCCCGTATACCGTCGATATCCCAAGAGGCCATCCGTGCGCATCCTTCATACATTTCATCGGCAAACGTCTTCACGTCCACGCCCGTCATCCTCATATATGCCTCCACGGGATCCTCCGGACGAATGGCTTCGCGCCACATCCTGCCGATAAAATCCCTGCCGTGCTTCATGCACCACCAGTCCTGCACGAACATATTCTGATAACGCAACGTTTCGTGCATCAGGTTCAGATGGTATTGCCCTTTGTATGCGGCATAGAAATCCTGCTCGAACTGCAGATGAGGATACACCTTATAGGCTTGCCAGTTAGCACATCCTTCCCACCAGCCGTTTCCTCCCGACGCATTCTCGCCGTAGCCATAGTCAAACCCATGAGGCTCGCCCAGATCACATTTCACAAGATACTGGAACGTATGCCCGATTTCGTGCGCCACCGTCTGCCCGTCCCGCGAACTGATGGCCCAGGGATTCACGTTGAAAGCTCCGGTCTTGTGATCATACCCGGAACCGTTGGCCACCCAGTCCGTCTGGTAATAGACGTACATCTGTATCTTGTATTTGTCTGTCGTGGACGCTCCCTGCTTCAGGAAACCGAGCTCATCGGCATACACCCTGAAATACCATTCTCCGTTGTCGAGCAACTTGCGCGGATCGAAGGCATATCCGTTGGCCGCCTTGGTCGGGTCGTCTCCGAATCCTGATTCCCAGAACACGATGTAGTGTTCTGATTCCATACTTCGACGGTAACACCAGCGGCTGCTTTCCTTCGTATAATCATTGCCGCCCCAGTAACTGGACTTGTAGATGATACGCCCGGGATTCTCGAACATGTAGACACCTCCGCTCTCATAGGCTTTGTAGTTCCTGTAAGGCATCAGCCCTTCCTTTTTATACATATACATATAGTTCTTCCGGAATTCCACCGAATCGTATTCCTGCAAATCAATGCAGACGTTCTCCTTGGAACGGTCGTCGAATCTGAACCACAGAGTATCATTCTGCGCTTCCGCCTGCGCCGCCGCCGCAAACATTGCCAGTAAAGCGAATCCTATCTTTTTCATCTGTCCCATTTTAATATTCATGACTGTCATACGCTTCCTTTTTTATCACACTTATCGTTTAAGCACCTTTAATGAGGTATTGCCAATCCGGACAACATAGACGCCCCGTCCCAGTCCGGACATGTCGACTGTCGTGTAATCGCCGGCACGCCCCACGGCGGCCTCCACTTTCTTTCCGTCAGCCGCATACACGGAAATCTCCGCATCCGCCCGGTTCACACTCAAGGTCTTACCGTCAAAAGACGGACGGGCGCCATCACCCGACACAACTCCTATACCGGTAGGCGCATCCTCCGCGGATATATAAAAGTTCTTGATACCGGAAAACTCATATACATCCGCATTTACCGTCACCCGGCCGTCCGCGAACTTCATCATGGGATTAACGTTTCCGCCCAGCTGGTAATACACTAACGTCCCGTCACCCAGCGTCAGCACAAGGCTCTTGGCGGAAACTCCACTGACGGACAGCATCCCGCACACCGTCAGCATCAACAGAAAATATTTCTTCATATATCAGTAATTAAGAGTTCTGTACAAAGGACGCACCGTCACTGACTGTCATCGCCGGCACGTCCTCTCTATCGTGTTTGGAAACAAAAATAGACAATTCCCGATGCAAGAAAGAAAAAGAATTGCTAAAAAACATTAAGACCATATTGATATATCTAACGGGCAGTCGTATTTTCTTCCTGATTATTTTGCTTTCTCAATGGGTTTTATCTATTTTTGCAACCATAAAATCATGCCTGACGCTATCATGCCTGCTTTTTCCAAATAAGAAGAAAAGGATTGGTCGGTTTGATTTTTCCCGGATAAAATACGACTATCGATCTAATATTATTAATCTAAAATTCTGAACATGAAGAAAGAACTACTCAGTATCATGGCTGTGTTTCTGGCCATAGGTAGTGCACAGACCATGTCCGCACAGACGGATGTGACGGCACAGTATCTTCAGAACCCTGATTTTGAAGGGACGTATGAAGTACAGACAAACCCCTCAAGCGACCGTGCCATCTACAAACCGGAAGGCTGGACTGTTACCCTCAATCCTGTTAACGAGAATGACATGTCCATTTTGAAAACAACCGACTTGGCTTCCAACAATTTCACGGGCGGATTCACCGTGAACGACGAGGCCACCCGTGGCGAACAGACTTACTGGTTCCGCTACAGATGGGGAGCCAAACAGACCCTGAAGCTTTCCCAAAGCATAGAGAACCTGCCGGCCGGTATGTACCGCCTGACAGCCGATGTAGTCAATTATTCCCAAAACTACAACTACACCGTGATGATTTATGCCGGCCAGTATGCTCAGAGCCGTGCCGCTGTCTCAACATCAAAAGGTGACAACTGGAATACGGTCTCCTGCGATTTCTACGTAGAAGAAGACGGTGACATCGAGGTGGGCTTTTCCGCCACGAATGGTGAAGCCGCTGAACGTATCTTCGGTGTGGACAACTTCAAGTTGTACAGACTGGAGGCCGAGGAACCTACCGTAGACAATCCCGTCGACATGACCGGTTATATCGTGAACCCGTGCTTCGACTTTGGTAGTTTAGACGGTTGGACATCCACTACCGGAGCACAGAACCGGACTATTGCCCAAAACAAGGGAGGCGCCATCACCGGCAAATTTTATGAGAACTGGAACGGTTCTCCCTACAGCGGTACCATAGAGCAGACCATCAACAATCTTCCGCTCGGCGTATACACGCTCCGACTTGCTGCTTTCCGTTCCGGAGGCAGCGGCAACACCTATGTGTTCGCCAACGAGGACATGACTCTTATTACTACGGATGACGGAGCATGGTATGAAGTCGAGACCAATGTTACGGACGGAACTTTGACTTTCGGCGTGAAATCGGTAGACAACGGTTGCAACTGGACCGGCGTGGACAATGCCAGCCTGACATACAAGGGCGCAAGCCTCGCATTTTATACCGATCAGTTGGCCCAGCTCCGTGAAACAGCCACCAACCTGAAGAATTCGGAAAACGCCATGTCTTCACTCTGTCGTTCGGCATTGGAAGAGGCTTTGGCTGCCACTGAATCCGTGGAAGAAAATGTCGAAGCTTTGAATGCAGCTATCCTTCTCTTGTCAAAAGTCATCAATGCCGCCAACACGAGCATTGCCAGCTATATGATTTTCTCTAACGGCACGATTGCTACCGATGTGCTCGACAACTGGAATTGCACCACAGGCAATACCTTCCACATAAATACATGGAGCAAAGAGGGAGAAACCGACGGTTCCAATATGGTCACTCCGTTCCTCGAGAATTGGGTCGGCAACGGTAATCTGCTGAACAACGGTATCATCACCTATACGCTCGAAAACATGGAGCCAGGCATGGAATATACCGCAACCGCTTTGGTGCGTGTATTGAACGAAAACGGAGAGGCAACTACCGGCCTGAGCATGTTTGCCAATGCGGAATCTCTTGTCATAGAGGGTGGCGAAGCTTGCAACAAGGGCTTCTACGGCACTTATTCCGTATCCGGCATCGTTGGTGAAGACGGAGTATTGAAGTTAGGCTTTGAAATCCAGAACGCCACTTTCAACTGGGTTGCTATCAAGAATTTAACTGTGGCTCCTTCTGTTGTTCCCGTTGTTTACGACCTGATTCCGACGAACGATCCTGCCGACGGCAGCGTTGTGGATGTGTTGGAGGGCAAACTGACTTTCCCGATTGAGTATACCGAGGTAGACGAGGATAAACAATGGGAAGTTGTGGTGGTCAACAAGGACAATACGGAAGAAACATATCCCGTCATGATTGAATATCCGAGCGGAAAGGTATTCAACGTATGGACTTGGGGCGCCGTAGATATGACTACCTACCAAGCGGTTACGGCACCCGGTACCTATGAACTGATTATTCCGGCCGGTGTATTCGGAGACAAGGACTGGTATGAAGGAAAGGGAGGACATGCGAATCCGGAACTGAGATATACTTATACCATCGTTCCCGCCACTGTTTACGACTTGGTTCCGACGAACGATCCTGCCGACGGCAGCGTTGTGGATGTGTTGGAGGGCAAACTGACTTTCCCGATTGAGTATACCGAGGTAGACGAGGATAAACAATGGGAAGTTGTGGTGGTCAACAAGGACAATACGGAAGAAACATATCCCGTCATGATTGAATATCCGAGCGGAAAGGTATTCAACGTATGGACTTGGGGCGCCGTAGATATGACTACCTACCAAGCGGTTACGGCACCCGGTACCTATGAACTGATTATTCCGGCCGGTGTATTCGGAGACAAGGACTGGTATGAAGGAAAGGGAGGACATGCGAATCCGGAACTGAGATATACTTATACCATCGTTCCCGCTACTGTTTACGACTTCGTTCCGACCGTTAATCCGGAAGAGGGAGTTGTAGAAAATCTGGATATCCTCACGTTCACATGCCCAGACGACGTCTACATGAACGAAACGGACGAAGAACTGAATGCACAGGTGAAAATCTACAACAAGGAAACGAAAGAAGAAGGCGGATGCTTCCTCGACAACGATAGCGGCGATTATACGATACTGTACATGATAATAGATCCCACGTTCGCCGTAGCAGGAAACACGTATGTCATTGAAATACCTGAAGGACTCTTCGGAGACAAGGCTTGGGACAAAGGAAAGGGCGGACACGCTAATCCTGCTTTGAAGTATGAATATACGCTGACGACTCCGGACGGCATCGCTGAAACCATCGCCGAAACTGCTCAGGTAGATGTATATACGCTGAATGGTGTATTGGTATTGAAGGCGGCAGGCCGCGAGGCTCTGAAGACTTTGAAGAAAGGTATCTATGTGATTGATGGCAAGAAAGTGATTCTGCAATAAGAGTACAGAATCTCCGCATAATAAAGGCTGCGACGGATCGCAGCCTTTATTTTATATTACCGATTATCCTATAACCTACTCTTCTTGATGTTCCCGTTTCATCGCTTCCACGAACTTCCGGATATGGAAAGGCGCCTCCACCTTGTCCACGGATGCGTAGAAAGGCAACAGGAAACGGAAGAAACCGTCCTCTACTTCCTCATTCGGGAAGCCCAACCGGTAGGTGCAGAACTCCGGGTCATACCTTTTGAAGGGTAACATAAAAATCATTAAATATTTTGCAAAAGTAAACCCTTTAATTAACTTTGCATTGAATAACAAGACAAAGGCAAATCGAACAATACGACTATACAAAGATTATTTCCGGGACTTTTATCTTACCCAAACAGATATTGTAAGAAATAAAATAAACTACTGCATCAATATGGTAAAGACGTTGGATAGGGTTCCCACTAAAATCCTTAAATTCATCGAAGGAATAGATGGTCTTTATGAGATTCGCATTGAAATTGGGAATAATATATTCCGAATATTCTGTTGTTTTGATGAGGACTCATTGGTAATCCTTTTCCACGGTTTCCAAAAGAAAACAAAGGATTTCTATCTTGCTTGCCATACCATTTAATCTTCGACCCGCTACGCGGGTTTTGAAGTGCGCCCCAAAAGGGACGCACTAAATAATCAAATCAATCGAATACGCTACGCTTTATTCTGTGACAGGGCGAACGGACCACCCGTAGCCGCGATAGACACAATCCCAGTCCCAGCAGTAGCTGATGAAGTAGAGCTCGCAAGCGTAGTAGCTGTCGTCCTCGCACAACGAAGCCGACCAGTAGTCGCCGTACGAGCCCCGGCCGTAGACACTCTCGAACCAACGGTAGCCAGCCGCAGGCAAGAAGATTCTGTTACCACTGGAATTTGATGTGACTACATAGCCGTTCACGCCGTTTTGAGAAGTCCAGGTCCAGGAACAGTTGTCTGTAAGTTCCCTGATTTCATCCTCGGTCGGCATACGCCAGCTACCGCCCCATTTCACGTGGGCAACATCGTCTTCGGGTTCCAACACGGTCTTGTTGTCGACTGTACCATAACGGCTACTCGTACAGTATTTAGTCAGGGTATCAAACGAACCTTTACAGTATTTGTAAGAACTCCAATCGTAATAGCTTTTCTCTTCCGTCTCGCCCCAGGCGTAATAGCCGCCGTATTCCTCGGGAGAACTTGCACCAACATTGCAACAAGCCCATTTCGTACCACTTGGAAGACCGAGATCAATCATATGAGGATGATGATGATCAGGACACATACAGCTATCCGCCTCTAACTCCACAGAAGGAGTGGCACGAAACTCAAACTTGCCAAACTTCACCGTCGGGTAACATACATAGTCCTTACCCTGTTCAAGTTTCTCAAAAACATTTTCCAAACGGCGGAAAGGCCAAGTTGAAGACGATTGGTAAGCGACAGGATTGACATACGACTGTAATTCATCCCCATTCTCGTCACAGAGAGAAAAGCCCAACTGCACGGGAAGAAGCAAATCCCTGTTCACATCGGCATTTACCACGGCAGATGTCTTGTCATCATCCTGCCACCGACTTTCCACATTGGAAAATACAGGCAGCAAATATTGTTCTTTCAATACAATATCCTTCTCCCACAGTGGAAATTCTCCGCGAACAGAATTACCTTCAAAGAGGCCGGCCTGTGCAAAAATGGAAACGCTCTGAGGAGATGAAAGAACCGCCTTACTGTCTTTCACGGCATCATACACCCCCGTATCGGAATATTTCAACGCATCGAACTTGAAGTCCACACTCTCCCGCAGGCCAAGAGATGGTTTGATACCGATACCCGTGGGAAAGCCATTGAGCGAAATGAATATTTCCGGCAGAAGACCAACTTCGGCATAACCTTTCATCGACAGTTCCGCCACATCCACACCAGCATCCGTCACCGGAGCATAATAGAAGTTCCAATTGCCTCCGGAATATATCATGGTATATTTATCCTTACGGTTATAATGCCCGTTGAAATTTAGATCCACACTTCCCTCAACCTTGGAATAACCATATAATGACAACTGAGGCTGGAACCATAAAAAAGGCGCATTCGGTAACGATATCTTACCGCATTTCACCGTAGGCCCCAATTTCAAACGACTGGGAGACACGGAAACTTCGGAAGAAGCATTGAAAGAAAGATCAGAACCGAACTCATTACAGAAAACCAACTGCACGTAGAAAGGACTGTCCTTCGTTTTCCGAATGGTCACATCGAACAAAGCACGATCATTCACCGCTATATGTGTTGTTGTACCGCTTGCTTCCAATGTTCCGGCGAACGATTGGTTCCACGCCTCAGCTGCAAAAGAACCTTCCATACGAACAACACGTTTCTGCACGGGATTATCTTCACTGTCGAATTGCCCATACCCGTAATAAACGATTTGGTCATAAACATCGTCATAAGAAGCCGGTTCACATTCATACTCATATCCGCCGCCGGTTTTGCTCACAGCGACAACCTTCGCCACAATACCGTCGGGAAAAGACTCGCAGTCATAAGAGGCTGACACTACATTTCCCACTTTCGGCAACAAACCGGAAGGTGTAGACAAGGAGAACGTAAAGGCCAACGTGTCCGCTTTTACGATATAAGGGACGTGCTCAGCTGTCAAAGGAAAAAAATGCTCGTTGACAATAGTCTCCGGCGTAACAAAGCCAATACTGTCTATGGCCGCAAGAGGAATGCGATAGACACTGTCCGGCGTATATATCTCCTGAGTTACATAATTCGCATGTACCAGTCCGCCTACGTCCACCTTGCTGCACTGCATACTGTCCACTTCCTCGAAAAAGAGCGCATTGAAAGCGCCATCGTTACGATAGACATAAAAAGCGTTCTGCGCACGGGCCGAAACGCTTCCTGCCACGACGGAAAGAAACACAACCATATATTTAATAAAGGTATACATCCGTTTCATCGCTTCATCAATTTATAAGTTACATCTTTTACCTTTATCACATATACTCCGGCCGGGTAATCGCCCAGACTGACGACTGTCCGGCCTCCAGCCTTTATCGAAGTCAGCAAACTGCCGGCCGAAGAATACACGGAAACGTCCGTCCCGGACGCAAGATTGGAAAATGAAAGCACATCTCCATCCTTCGACACCACCACACGCCTGTCGGCATCCACACCGGCTACGGAAGTGGCATTCAATTCATAAGTATAACGTTGCAACGCGGACAGAGGATAATTCACCGTAAGATTGCGGGTGGACAACACCAGATCCGTACCGATGAACTTGGTCACCGGTTCTTCCTCAAGCGCGTATACGACGCGTTCGCCGCTACGCATCCATATCACAAGATTCTGCGCGTCCCGGGCGAACAGGCTTGTACAGGATAGCAGGAATGTTACTAAGGAAAAAACTTTTCTCATCTTTCTTAATCAAATATTTTTGCAAATATAAGAAAAGTTTCTTTAATTTTACCCCCCCCGATTTAAATTTTGTTAAATTATTACCTTGTATTCTATTCGCATCGTAATCGCCGGCATATTATTCTAAGTAGAACATGCTATTTATTCCACATTCTTTAACGATTTCATTCTTTAACGATTTTCCAGCGGATGGTTTAAGCGCTGTTAAGTCCTCGGCGGGCATGGTTAAAAGAAGACAAAAAACAATCGTCCGGAGATTAAACTATAATTTTTATATATACTTTTGAGCCGAGAAAGTTAAAAAGGAGATTTAGATTAACATCAAACCAAATTAAAGCTATGAATAAATCAACTAAGAAAATTATGGGATTGACGCTCCTTGTATCAGTAGGAGCTTTCTGTATGAGTATGGAAAAAGGTTGCAGCACGGAATCCGGAACTGCCGCACAGCCCGCGAATACGACACCGGCTGTACAGATAGCCGCCCCATCCGGTCTGGTTGACCTGACCTATGCAGCCGAATCGACTGTGAACGCCGTGGTATATATCAAAGTGACCACCAACAGCAAGACACGCGTGGAGACGGTACGTGATCCGTTTGCCGATTTCTTCGGCGACTTCTTCGGCTTCGGAGGAGGAACACAGCAACGCCAGATTCAAACGCCGAAGCGGGAAGCCTCGGGTTCGGGAGTGATTATCTCTTCCGACGGTTATATCGTGACCAACAACCACGTGGTGGCCGGAGCGGATGTTCTGGACGTGAAACTTAACGACCACCGCGAGTTCAAAGCCCGCATCATCGGTACGGACGAACAGACGGACCTGGCCCTTATAAAGATTGAAGGAAAGGATCTGCCCACAGTGCCCATCGGCAATTCCGACGAACTGAAACTCGGACAGTGGGTACTGGCCGTGGGAAATCCGTTCAACCTCACCTCCACGGTGACTGCCGGTATCGTCAGCGCCAAGGCGCGTTCCTTAGGAGCCAACAGCATAGAAAGTTTCATACAGACGGACGCTGCTATCAATGCCGGTAACTCCGGCGGAGCGTTGGTAAACGAACGCGGTGAACTGGTAGGCATCAACGCCATGCTCTATTCACAGACCGGTTCTTATTCGGGCTACGGGTTCGCCATCCCCACGACTATCATGAACAAGGTGGTAGCCGACCTGAAAGAGTACGGAGTAGTACAGCGTGCCACACTGGGTATAGCCGGAAGCGACCTGGAAGCTTACGTGGACATGGAGCGCCGGAAAGGCAATGAAGTGGATCCAGGTGTAAACTCCGGCGTGTACATTGCCGAGACGCAAGACAACATGGCGGCCGCCGAAATGGGATTGAAGAAAGGCGACGTAATCGTAGGTGTGAACGACAAAGCCATCTCCAAGATGTCCGAACTGATGGAGGAACTGGCTAAACACCGTCCCGGCGACAAGATACAGATCACTTATGTACGCGACAAGAAGAAAATGACTAAAACCGCCACGTTACGCAACGCGGAAGGCAATACGAAAATTATCGAAAGCGTAGATCTGGATTTGTTCGGCGCAGCCCTCACTCCGGTAACGGACCGCATGAAAGCCGAACTGAGCCTACCTTACGGCCTGGTCATCAGCGGACTGAAGAGCGGTAAATTACAAGACGCGGGTGCTTTCAAGGGACTGATTATCCTGCAAGTGAACGACCGTCCGATGCGTAGCGTCGAAGACTTCGAGGATGCAGTAAAGGTGGCGAACCAATCCGCTGACCGCACATTGTGGATCAAGGCCGTCACGCCGAGCGGAAACAAACGCAGTCTGGTAATAGAACTTTCAGACGGTAATCCGGCTAAGGGAAAAAAGAAATAAGACATAACTGAAACCGACACTTTTTAAAGAGCCGTGCGTAATGTTCGCCTTGTCAACTACTGGAAACAGGACGCACGGCCTTTTTAAGGTCTATCATATCGCAGTCCGTCCCCCCGCCGGACACAATTTGTCAATCCCCGACGACCTATTTCAATTAATATATGTATCTTTGCAGAGGAAAAGCAGTCGGACGGCCTGTCGCTGGCACTCTATCCGGAGTGCGGGAGGAAAGTCCGGGCAATTCAGGGCACTCCGCTTCTTAACGGGAAGTAGTCCGCGAGGGTTAGACCATGCAGAAGAAAATAACCGCCTCCTGAAACGGAGGTAAGGGTGAGAAGGTGAGGCAAGAGCTCACCGGGCGGGCGGTGACGTCCGTGCCGTGCATTCCGGAGATTGAAAGTTCGCGTATACCGGCGCATTACGAAGGGCGGCCCGTCCGAGCCGGAGGGTAGAACGATAGAGCCATGCGGTGACGCATGGCGTAGATAAATGACAGGCACTTCCCGATTCGGGAAGCACAGAACCCGGCTTACAGGCCGACTGTTTTTCTTTTTTCTTACTTTAAACACCCCTTGACATGAAAATAACCATGAGCGGCATAAAAAACTTTTTTACCCGCGGCATCTGGCGAGTGGAAGACAACCGGCTACCGTATATGAAACGAATGGCCTTCCGGTTGCTGAAAAGACTGTTTCTGGCCACGGAAACTTTTGTCGACAACAATATCCCAAGCCATGCCTCGGCCCTCACCTACTCCACTATCCTGGCTACCGTTCCGATTCTGGCCATTGTGTTTGCCATCGGACGGGGATTCGGTTACGGTACGCTCATCGAGGAACAGATACGCGACAACATCACCGTGAGCCCGGAATTCGCGAACACGATACTGGAGTTCATCGACTCATATCTGGCACAGACACAGAACGGGATTTTTCTGGGTGTTGGGCTGGTGCTGCTGCTCTATACCCTTATCCAGCTCACCACCAACATCGAATATACATTCAACACCATCTGGGGTGTCAAGAAACCTCGCAATATCCACCGGCGCATAACCGACTATATCAGTGTGTTCCTGCTTCTGCCCATCCTGATCGTGGTGTCGAGCGGATTGTCTATTTTCATGGCGACACTGGCCAAGAGCCTGCCGGACTTTCTGGTACTGGACTCCACCCTGAAAGCTTTCATAGGACTCACGCCCTACCTGCTGAGCGGACTGGCTTTTACCGGACTCTATATCTACATGCCCAACACACAGGTGCGTTTCCGCCATGCCGTCGTACCGGGACTTGTCGCCGGATGCACATTCCAGTTGTTGCAGTATTTCTTTATTCACTCCCAGATATGGGTATCGAGCTACAACGCCATCTACGGCTCGTTCGCAGCTATCCCGATGTTCATGTTATGGGTGCAGCTTTCGTGGTTCATCTGCCTCTACGGCGCCGAACTAAGCTATGCCAACCAGAATCTGGACAACTACAGCTATGTAAAGGACATCAGCAACCTGAGCCGCCGTTACCACGACTTCATCATCATGCTGCTCCTGTCCAACATCTGCAAACGATTTGAAAAAGGCATGACCGGTTATACGGCCCAAGGACTGGCCATGGAAAACAATATCCCCATCCGCCTCGTAAACAACCTGCTGTATGAACTAATCTCCCTGAAACTGGTTATCGAGATAAATGAAGAACAAAACCGCCCCGCCGTCTACCTTCCTGCGGAGGACATCAACCGCATGACGGTAAACTACCTGTTGGAACGCATCGACACGCACGGCAGCGAACATCTCAATCTCCAGTTGTACGAGTTTACCGAAAAATGGGAACAGTTGAAAGAACTGCGCGCCCGTTATCTGGAAGGCATGGACAAGGTGCTGCTAAAAGACCTCTGAGTCGATTACGCATTCATCAATCCCATCATCCGGGCCATATACTTGCCGATGATGTCAAATTCCAGGTTCACGATGCTGCCTACAGCGAAGGTATGAAAGTTGGTATGCTCATAGGTATAGGGGATAATACACACCTGAAATGAATCTTCCGTAGGATTGCACACCGTAAGGCTCACGCCATTCACTGTCACCGATCCCTTGTCCACCGTCAGGTAACCGCGTTTTGCCATATCCCGGTCAAAGTCGTAACGGAACGTATACACATAGCTTCCCTCGGCATCTTCCACCGCCACGCAACGGGCCGTCCGGTCAACATGCCCCTGGACGATATGCCCGTCCAGCCGGCCGTTCATCATCATCGAACGCTCGACGTTCACTTCATCCCCCACCTGCAACTGCCCTAAGTTGGAACGCTCCAGCGTCTCGCGCATCGCCGTCACCGTATAAGTGTCTTCCTCCAACCGTACCACTGTGAGACAAACACCGTTATGAGCCACACTCTGGTCTATCTTCAGTTCCCCTGCAAAAGAGCACTGCAACGTAAAGTGCATATTGTCCAATTCTCTCTCTACGGCTACCACACGGGCCGTTTCTTCCACTATTCCTGAGAACATAAACTGTAAGTTTAATCGATTACGGAACAAAAGTACCAATAAATAACGAAAAAAAGCGCCGCCATTTGCCTTTTTTTCTTTACCTTTGTCCATGTGTAAGACAAAGGGGTGCCCCTGACGGGGCTGAGATTATACCCTTGGAACCTGATGCAGTCCATACTGCCGTAGGAATTGGATTACGATTCTCTTCTGTGTTGCCGCTTCCGGTGCTTCTTTGTCCTTTACTATATATATTTAAGAACCTCAAATACGACTTATATGAAAGTATCGGTAAACAACAAAGAAAAAGAGACAGAAGCCGGAACAATAGCCCGACTGATTGAAGAACTCGCCCTGCCTCCCGTCGGAGTGGCGGTGGCCGTGGACAACCGTATGGTGCCCCGTACGCAATGGGACAGCTACGCACTGACCGAAGGTATGAACATCGTCATCATCCGGGCTGCCTGCGGCGGATAGCCCATGAACTGGGATTAAAAACATTCTTTTCTGTACTATAATTATATATATAAGAATATGGAAACACTGGTGATTGCGGGACGCGAGTTTCATTCCCGCCTGTTTTTAGGAACCGGTAAATTCAGTTCCAACGACCTGATGACAAAAGCCATCACTGCATCCGGCACCGAGATGGTGACACTGGCCATGAAACGTATCGAGCTGGACGACCGGGAAGATGATATGTTGCGGCACATCGCCCGTCCGGGCATTCAGCTACTGCCCAACACTTCGGGAGTCCGCAACGCGGAGGAAGCCGTATTCGCGGCACAGATGGCCCGCGAGGCGTTCGGCACAAACTGGCTGAAACTGGAAATCCATCCCGATCCGCGCTATCTGCTGCCCGACTCCGTGGAAACACTGAAAGCGACGGAACAATTGGTAAAACTGGGTTTTGTGGTACTGCCCTACTGCCAGGCGGACCCAACGCTGTGCAAGCATCTGGAAGAAGCCGGAGCGGCTACAGTCATGCCTTTAGGAGCGCCTATCGGCACGAACAAGGGACTGCTGACGCGTGACTTCCTGCGCATCATTATCGAACAGGCCGGCGTGCCGGTAATCGTGGATGCCGGTATCGGCGCACCGAGCCATGCGGCGGAAGCGATGGAAATGGGAGCATCGGCCTGCCTCGTGAACACGGCCATTGCCGTGGCCGGTGATCCGGAAACCATGGCTATGGCTTTCAAGCAAGCCGTAGAAGCAGGCCGTCTGGCCTATGAGGCCGGATTAGGCACGCAGGCCGATAATTTTGTGGCCGAAGCAAGCTCTCCCCTGACTGCTTTCCTCGAAGACTGACAACGGGCTACACTAAAAAACAAGACATTATGTTTTCGGACGAATTAGAAAAGATTTCATGGGAGGAGACCACCGGACGTATCCTGGCAAAAACAGAAACTGACGTACGGCGCGCCCTGTCGAAAGAACATTGTACGGTAGACGATTTCATGGCTTTGATATCGCCCGCCGCCCGTCCTTATTTAGAGACGATGGCACGCCTGAGCCGCAAATATACCGAAGAAAGATTCGGCAAGACCATATCCATGTTCATTCCTCTGTATATAACAAACTCATGTACGAATTCGTGCGTCTACTGCGGGTTCCACATCAGCAATCCCATGCCGCGCACGATACTGACGGAAGAGGAAATCGTCAACGAATACAAAGCTATCAAGCGACTTGCCCCGTTTGAAAACCTGCTGATCGTCACCGGAGAGAATCCGGCACGGGCCGGTGTCCCTTACCTGGCACGCGCGCTGGATCTGGCGAAACCTTATTTCAGTAATCTCAAGATAGAAGTGATGCCGCTCAAGACAGAGGAGTATGCCGAACTGGCACGGCACGGGATGAACGGTGTCATCTGTTTCCAGGAAACTTATCACAAAGCCAATTACAATATATATCACCCGCGGGGCATGAAGTCGAAATTCGAATGGCGTCTGAACGGTTTCGACCGCATGGGACAAGCCGGCGTGCATTCCATCGGCATGGGAGTACTCATCGGTCTGGAAAAGGAATGGCGGACAGACATCACCATGATGGCCTATCATCTGCGCTACCTGCAAAAACGATACTGGCGCACGAAATATAGCGTGAACTTTCCCCGCATGCGTCCATCGGAGAACGGCGGTTTCCAACCGAACGCCGTCATGAGCGACCGCGAACTGGCACAGGTGACATTCGCCATGCGTATTTTCGACCACGACGTGGATATATCCTACTCCACACGCGAACCGGCCGCCATCCGCGACCACATGGCAACATTGGGCGTGACGACCATGAGCGCGGAGAGCAAAACGGAACCCGGAGGGTATTATACATACCCGCAGGCACTGGAACAATTTCATGTCAGCGACGAACGGACTGCCCGGGAAGTGGAACAGTCTCTGCGCCGGCTCGGACGCGAACCTGTGTGGAAGGATTGGGACGCAAGCTTTGACCTCGTCCACAATACATAAACCGACCGATATGAATAACAAACCAACAGATTTCCTCCGTTACGAGCGTCAGACAATGCTCCCGGAAATAGGTACGGAAGGACAGAAGAAACTACAGAAGGCCAAGGTGCTGATTGTCGGCACGGGCGGACTCGGCTCTCCCATCGCCCTGTATCTCACCGGCGCGGGAGTGGGTACGTTGGGGCTGATAGACGATGACACGGTGAGCCTGAACAACCTGCACCGCCAGGTGTTGTATACCGAAGCAGAAGTGGGCAGAAGGAAAACAGAGCAAGCCGCCGAACGCCTCCGGTCGTTGAACAGCGAAGTGCAGTTCCGCACATATTCCTGCCGACTGACAAAGGACAACGCCGCCGCCATCACTGCCGAATACGACATTGTAGCGGACGCATGCGACAACTTTGCCACCCGCTACCTGCTGAGCGACACATGTGCCGCCTTGAACAAACCTTACGTATACGGAGCCATCCAGGGCTTTTGCGGACAAGTGTCCGTGTTCTGCTGCGGTGAGCACCCCCACACTTACCGCGACTTATATACGGACGAAGAGGCCACCCTGCACATGCCTCCTCCCCACAAAGGCGTCGTAGGAATGACACCCGCCGTAGTGGGCAGCGTACAGGCTCATGAAGTAATGAAACTGATCTGCGGATACGGTGAACCGCTGTGTGGCCGCTTGTGGACTATTGACCTGCGCACCATGCAATCGTACACGCTGGTCATCGACAACTGACAATGCCCCAAACATCTACACTGATAATGTATAATCAGGCCTGTCCGGCCTGGTTATAGTATTTTCCGCACACCGTCCTTCAACGCCAATCATAGACAAATATCCTGATTTTGTCGAAAAAAAGCGGCAGACAGTACATTTCATTTTCATTTGGCACATAATATTCATACTTTTGCATTACATAAAACCGAAACAGCATGAAATACAAGAGTTATCTGACCGGAATCCTGCTGATGCTTCCGGCCATTCCGGCAGCGGCACAGGAAAAAACACAATGGTCCCTGCAAGATTGTATAGACTATGCACTGAAACATAACATCAGTCTGAAACAAAATGAAATCGTGAAACAGCAAGGCGAAGCCGATCTGGAACAAAAACGAGCCAGTCTGTTTCCAAGCCTATCGTTCAGTACCACACAAAGTTTGAGTTACAGGCCTCTACAGGAAACAGCCAGCAGCATTGTAACAAACGGTATCGCCAATAATTCGTCCAACAAACTGACGGAAAACGGGAATTACGGTCTCAATGCCTCATGGAATGTGTGGGATGGCGGAGCCAACCGGAAAACCATCCGGGCACAAAAAATACAAAACCGGATTTCCGACCTGACCATCCGACAGACCGCCAACAGCATTCAGGAACAGATAGCCCGCCTGTATGTGCAGATTCTCTATTCCAAAGATGCACTGGACGTGAACAAGGCCATGCTCGAGACGGCCAGCAAACAATATGAACGCGGACAGGTTCAATACGAACAAGGACTGATTTCAAAGGCAGACCTGTCACAACTGAAAGCACAGAACACCGGCGCACAATATGACTGCGTAGCTACACAGACACAAATATCCAATTATACCCGCCAACTGAGAGAATTGCTTGAAATCACAGACGGACGGCCGTTCGACATCCGCCCTTTGGAGGCGGGAGACGACGCAGCCATACAAATTATCCCCGGCATTGCGGAGGTGTACCAAAACGCCTTGAACCAACGACCGGAAATACAAAGCGAAATCCTGAATATCCAGGCTGCCGAACTGAACATCGGCATCGCACGGGCAGGCTACCTGCCGACCGTTTCCGTGACAGCAGGCATAGGGGACAGCCATTATTCCGGCTCCCGGGAATCCGTAGGCGAACAGATGAAACAAAACCTGAACGCCTCCGCAGGTGTCACCTTATCCGTCCCTATCTTTGACAACAAACGGAACAAAACAAACGTGAAGAAAGCCAAACTGGACAAACTGGACCGTGAACTTGCTCTCCAGAACCAGCAGAACAAACTCTACAGCACCGTCGAAGAATACTGGCTCAATGCAAGCAACAGCCAGCAACAGTTCATGGCTGCCGGCGTAAAGCTGCAAAGTGCGCAGGACAGCTACGAACTGCTAAACGAAGGATTTGACAACGGACTGAAAAACATAGTAGAACTGATGAGCGGACGCGACCAATTGATCAGTGCACAACAAGATCGCCTGCAAAGCAAGTACAACACATTGCTCAATCTGCAACTCCTGAAGTTCTATCAAGGCGAAAACATTCAATTATAAAAACATACCTCTTACTGCTATAATATCGACAATATGAAAAAGAAAAGTATCATCACGACAATACTCGTCGTCATCATCGCTGTCGCCACGGCGGTGCTTCTCTGGCCTAAAGGAGACAAGGAAGTGAAGTTTGAAATAACGGAAACGCATTTTGACACAATACGCAACAGCGTCACCGCTACGGGTACCATCGAGCCTGTGACCAAAGTGGAAGTCGGTACACAGGTATCCGGCATCATCAGCAAAATATATGTGGACTACAACAGCGTAGTGAAGAAAGGGGACATCATCGCCGAACTGGACAAGACGAACCTGACAAGCGAACTGAACAGCGCACGGGCCAATCTGGCCAGCGCGAAAAGCGACCTGGACTTTCAGACTGCCAACTACGAACGCTATAAAGTGCTGAACGAAAAGGGGCTCGTCAGCCGTACGGAATACGAAACGGCCTACCTGAGCTACCGCAAGGCTCAGGAAACCTGCCGCATGATGACGGAAAACGTAAAAAAGGCGGAAACAAACATCGGATATGCCACTATCACATCGCCCATAGACGGCGTAGTACTGAGCAAAGCCGTAGAGGAAGGACAGACCGTAGCTTCCAGTTTCAGTACTCCTACCCTATTCACCATCGCCCAGGATCTGACAGACATGCGCGTGATTGCCGACATTGACGAAGCCGATATAGGCGAAGTGAAGGAAGGACAGCGCGTGACGTTCACCGTAGACGCCTTTCCGAATGACACATTTCACGGATTCGTGACCCAGGTACGTCAGGAAGCCACGGTGGAAAGCAATGTCGTCACGTATGAAGTGGTTATCTCGGCTCCGAACAACGATCTGAAGCTGAAACCCGGACTGACGGCCAACGTGACCATCTACACCATGGAAAAAGGCCATATACTGGTTGTATCCAACAAAGCACTGCGCTTCACCCCCAACGAGCACCTGATGAACAAGGACGGGCAGATAAAGGATTGTCCGGGCAAAAACAAAGTATGGATACAGGAAGGAAACGACCTGAAAGCCATAGCCGTGAAGACAGGCATTACCAACGGAACCCTGACTGAAGTCCTCGACGGTATCCAGGCCGGTACGGCAGTCATCACCGATTATGAACTCGGAGCCATGTCACCGGCCGACGGCGCACCCGCAGGAAACAGCAATCCGTTCATGCCAGGTCCTCCGAACAAGAACAAAAACAAAAAGTAAAGCGCCGGACATGAAAAACGACAATAAGAAAGTTGTTATCGAACTGGACAACGTAAAACGCGACTTCATCGTCGGTTCTGAAACCGTACATGCGCTACGCGGAATCTCGTTCAAGATATATGAAGGAGAATTCGTTACCATCATGGGTACCTCCGGCTCCGGCAAATCCACCCTGCTGAACCAACTGGGCTGTCTGGACACTCCTTCAAGCGGAGAATATTATCTGGACGGAACATCCGTACGCACCATGTCCAAGTCACAGCGGGCACGGCTGCGCAACCGGAAAATAGGTTTCGTGTTCCAGAACTATAATCTGCTGGCCAAGACAACGGCCGTGGAGAACGTCGAACTGCCACTGATGTACAACAGCGCCTACAATGCCAAACAACGACATGAGGCCGCCGTCGCGGCCCTGGAAGCCGTAGGACTGGGTAATAGGCTCGAACACAAAAGCAACCAAATGTCCGGCGGACAGATGCAGCGCGTAGCCATAGCCCGCGCGCTGGTGAATAACCCTGCCGTGATTCTGGCCGACGAAGCCACCGGTAACCTGGATACACGAACCAGTTTTGAAATGCTGGTGTTGTTCCAGAAACTTCATGCCGAAGGGCGGACTATCATCTTCGTGACCCACAATCCGGAAATAGCCCAATACAGCAGCCGCAACATCATGTTGCGTGACGGCAAAATCCGTGAAGACGTAATAAACCACAACATTCTGTCGGCCGCCGAGGCATTGGCCCAATTGCCGTTGCCTCAGGACGATTAAAACCAACAGTCATGAATTTCACCAATCTTATAAAAGTGGCGTTCAAGGCCATTGCCAACAATAAGTTCCGCTCCTTTCTGTCCATGCTCGGCATCATCATCGGAGTGGCGGCAGTCATCATCATGATGGCCATCGGACAAGGCTCCAAGGAAAGCGTACGCAACACCATATCCCAAATGGGAACCAATATCATCATGATCCGCCCCGGCGCAGACATGAGAGGCGGCGTCCGTCAGGATCCCAGTGCCATGCAGACACTGAAACTGGAAGACTATGAGGCTATCCGGGATGAAGCCAAGTTCATCACTTACGTCAGCCCCGAAGTGTCCAGCTCCGGCCAATGCATCTACGGAGCCAACAACACGGCAACGTCCGTCTATGGCGAAAATGCGGACTATCTCGGCATCAAGCAATGGACCGTGGAGGACGGCGAGATGTTTACCGAAGAGGATATCCGGAAAAGCGCCAAGGTTTGCGTTATCGGAAAGACCGTAGCGGATGAACTGTTTCCCAACGGAACCGATCCCATAGGCAAGACCATCCGGTTCAAGTCCATCCCCTTCCGTGTGATAGGTCTGTTGAAATCCAAAGGATACAACAGCTTCGGCATGGACCAGGACAACCTGATTATCGCCCCATACACGACCGTCATGAAGCGCATCCAGGCACAGACCTACCTGAATAGTATCAACTGCTCGGCCATCACGGAAGAATTGACCGAAGAGGCCATAGAGGAACTGACCGCCATCCTGCGCACCAGCCATAAACTGAAAGAAGACGCAGACGACGACTTTACCATACGTTCCCAGCAGGAAATGATGGAAACCATGAGTTCCACCATGGATACCATCACCATCATACTTGTCGTGGCCGCAGCTTTCTCCCTCCTTGTGGCCGGCATTGGCATCATGAACATCATGCTGGTTTCCGTTACGGAACGCACGAAAGAAATCGGCCTGCGCATGTCCGTAGGCGCACGCGGCATCGATATCAGCAACCAGTTCCTGATAGAATCCATCATGATAAGCATCACCGGAGGAATATTGGGCGTATGTGTGGGCTATCTCGTCACGCTGATATGCAGTTCCGTCTTCCACCTGCCAACCTCCATCCCCATGTGGAGCATCGTAGTCAGTTTCATCGTGTGCACCATCATCGGCATCGGTTTCGGCTATTTCCCCGCCCGAAAGGCCGCCCTTATGGATCCGATTGAGGCCATCCGGTACGAATAGTACTCGTATATGAAGAAAACTGTCAGCATAAGGCATCTGCCCGAATGGTTCATCCATGTCTGTATATGGCTGTTCCTGTTCGGGCTTCCGACCATGATCATGGGATGGGCGCACGAAGAGCCCAAACAAGGGGAAGTACTCCGGATGATCGGGCCGCCCATCTCCATCGCCATTGTTTTCTACATCAACTATCTGTGGCTGGTGCCCAGATATCTTCTCAATAGGAAACTACGGGTATATCTGCCGGTCAACCTGCTCATCTGCATAGCCATGCTACTCTTCACCCACGTGTGGTTCGACATGTGCCGGACTTATTATCCCGACTCCCAGCCACACCGCACATCCGGCTATCTGGGACTATGGGAGTTTATCCTGTTTCGGATCAGGGATTTTATTCTCTACGGACTGACCACGGCACTGAGCGTCGTCATACGCATGAGCCAGCAATGGCATGAAGCGGAAACCGGACGGCAGAAAGCGGAATTAAGACGCGTGGAAGCGGAACTGAAGAACCTGCATAACCAAATCAATCCTCATTTCCTGCTGAATACGCTTAACAATATATACGCCCTGATTGCATTCGCTCCTGAACGGGCACAACAGGCTGTGCAGGACCTGAGTCGCCTGTTACGCCATGTCCTGTATGACAACAGCCAGACATTCATTCCGCTGAACCGTGAACTTGATTTCCTGCACAATTATGTGGAACTGATGAGAATACGCTTATCCGATAACGTAGACCTCAGTTTCCGGACAGAACTGACCGACGACAACAATCTGCAGATAGCACCGCTGATATTCATATCTCTGATAGAAAATGCATTCAAGCATGGAATCAGTCCCATGCAACCGAGTTTCATCCACATCCGGATCTTCTCAAAACAGACGGGCACACTGACCTGCCGCATAGAAAATTCCAATTACCCTAAAAAACGGAACGACATCAGCGGAAGCGGTATCGGACTGGAGCAAGTGCAAAAACGGCTGGAACTGACTTATCCCGGACAATATGAATGGAACAAGGGGCTGAACGAAGATGCGTCTGTCTATTTCTCTGAACTCACCCTAAAAAACGTTTGACATGACAATCCTGAAATGCGCCGTTGTAGATGACGAACCTCTGGCACTTGATCTGATGGAAAGTTACGTACGAAAAACTCCGTTTCTGGAACTGACGGGAAAATACAGCAGTGCTGTCATGGCATTGAACGAGTTGCATGCAAAAGAAACGGAGCTTTTGTTTCTGGACATACAGATGCCCGACCTCAACGGACTTGAACTGTCGCGCCTCCTTCCCCGGGACACACGCATCGTTTTCACGACCGCTTTCGACCGGTATGCCCTGGAGGGATTTAAGGTGAATGCCCTGGACTATCTGCTCAAGCCCGTCAACTACAATGAATTTCTTGCTGCCGCACACAAGGCGTCGGAATGGTTCGGGATGAAACGGCAAGCGGCGGCACCCCGTCCGGAAGATGATTTCATATACGTAAAGTCCGACTATAAAATCTTACAGATAAGATTAGAGAATATTCTGTATATCGAAGGACTCAAAGACTATGTGAAGATTTATCTGGAAGACGAGACACGCCCCGTTCTGTCGCTGATCAGTATGAAAAGCCTGGAAGAACGACTGCCCTCTCCGCGGTTCATGCGGGTACACCGCTCTTTTATCGTACAGACCCACAAGGTGAAAACACTGGACAAGGGGCAAATCATTTTCGGCAAGGATCGCATTCCCATTTCCGACACATACCGGACCGAAATCATGGACTTCCTCAGCAAATACATGGTATAACCATAAAAAATGAAGAAAACCGGGAAAAAGTCCGTCTGTTATTCCATTCTTTTATTAAATTTGTAGCAAACTTAAAAACAAGACCGTTCATGAAAAAGATTCTTTTACTGTTATTATTGTGCATTCCTGTCTTGGCTTCCGCTAAAGGTCAGGACGATAGCAAATACTTGGCCGGAGCCGTTCCCGAGGATAACGGGCAGGTGATATTCCGCCAGACTTTTGCCGTAAAAGGAAAAAACAAACAGCAGATATACGACGCCATGCTGACATACGCCAAACAGTTGGTAAGCGAGGGAATTGAAAATCAACGCACGCGCATCACGATGGAAGACGCAGTCCAGGGAATCATCTCCGTACGGATGGAAGAGTGGATGGTTTTCAAGAAGAAACCTCTCTGTCTGGACCGTACGCGCTTCCGCTACCAGCTCGTGTTTGAATGCCAGGACGGAAAATGCAAAATGTCCCTCACGCAGATCAGTTACTATTACCGGGAAGAAACCGACGGAAGCAAGGGAGTCACCTACAAAGCCGAAGAATGGATCAACGACAAGAATGCCATAAACAAGTCCGGAACCAGATTATTGCCCGTTTCCTCCAAATTCAGGAGAAAGACAGTAGACCGGGTGGAGGCCATTTTCGCCGGAGCGCGGGAAGCCTTTGAAACATCGGTCAAGGAACAAAAACGTGCGACGGAAGTCATTACGGAATAAGATTCCGGATACGTTATAATCAAAGTGCCTCCTGAAGTTCATTGCAAAACTTTAGGAGGCATTCCATATATGTGGCTCCCTCCTCATTATGGATCTACCACATTCCATAGGCCAATAGAAATTTAGCGGGATTTTATTTCCGTTTTTTATACAATATACTTTTTACTTCCTATGTCATCTGTTGCAGGACAGTGGACATTCAGGAAAAAACACGGCTTTTTTTACCACCTGTTTTTGCAAGATACGGAACTAAGGAAGTGTCAAGTGTCGAAAAGCGTCGAAGACTGCCGATGTTTTCAATCTTGTTCTGTTGCACCTTCATTCAGTACTGAATGAGGGTGTGATGCAGTACTGAATGAGACCTTAATACAGTACTGAATGAAGGACTGACGAAGCACTGAATGAACCCCTGATTCAGTACTGGATGAAGGTGCAATTCAGTACTGGATGAAAATCCGTCCAAATACGATATAACGAGACATGGAAAACCGACAGGAAAATATGATAATATTTGACAGTCATTTACATTATCACGTTTTCGCCACAAAACAGCCATATATCCTCTCTCCCCTCTTCCCGATCCCATTCAGCAGACAGATATGTGCATCACCACATGGCTTGCTGCCGGCGCCTTTCCATCTATATACAAATCTATCGCACAAAAACGTCTGATTTGAGCAATAATTCTATATATTTGCATATACAACCATTCCATTTATAATTAAACACTATTTTAAAAATAGTATCAGAGAATCAGTAAAATACAAATAAACGCATGCCTATTTATTGATTATTTTTGTTTTAATATTCCTTTAAAATGTAACTTTTCTACCAATTTCGACAATAAAAAAGTATCTTTGTATGTTGATAAAGTAGTCTATGAATTCAAGTATACACGATGAAATCCGCCGGTTACTCGACGCCAATGAGACCGACAAGGCAATTTCCCGGCTGAATACCCTGATTGCATCACAGACAACACCGGACGATACCCTGTTTTATTTACGGGGAAACGCATTTCGAAAGAAAAGCAACTGGCAGGAAGCCATAAACAATTACCTGCAGGCAACCGCCATCAATCCGGACAGCCCGGCGCGCGGAGCCTGTGAGATACTGAATGACATCATGGACTTTTATCACAAGGATTTATATAATCCCTGACTAACACAGACATTAAGAAAAAAGGATATTATGGGTAAGATCAAAGGAGCTATCATCGTAGATACGGAACGCTGCAAAGGATGCGGCCTCTGTGCCGTGGCCTGTCCCCTGCACGTACTGGAACTGACGAAACGGGAAGTCAATAAAAAAGGCTACAGTTTCGCCCGACAAATCATAGAGGACACCTGCAACGGATGTGCCTCGTGCGCCGTTATATGCCCCGACGCCTGTATCACCGTTTATAAAAAGAAAGAAGAATAACACACATGGAAAAGGAAGATATTCTATTGATGAAAGGCAACGAGGCCATTGCACATGCGGCCATCCGGTGCGGATGCGACGGCTATTTCGGCTATCCCATCACTCCGCAGTCTGAAGTACTCGAGACCCTGACATTGGAAAAGCCATGGGAAACAACCGGCATGGTTGTCCTGCAGGCGGAAAGTGAACTGGCTTCTATCAATATGGTATACGGTGCGGGAGCTGCCGGTAAGCGCGCCATGACCTCCTCTTCCAGTCCGGGAGTGGCTCTGATGCAGGAAGGTATCACGTACATGGCCGGTGCAGAACTGCCGGGACTGATTGTCAACGTACAGCGGGGTGGTCCGGGACTGGGCACCATACAACCCAGCCAATCGGATTATATGCAGGCTACACGGGGCGGAGGAAACGGCGACTACAACGTCATCGTACTGGCTCCGGCTTCCGTACAGGAAATGGCCGATTTCGTAGACTTGGCTTTTGAACTTTCATTCAGATACAGAAACCCGGCCATGATACTGAGCGACGGCATCATAGGACAAATGATGGAAAAGGTGGTCCTGCCTCCTTTCAAGCCCCGCCGTACAGAAGAGGAAATCGCCCGCGAATGCCCGTGGGCTGCCATGGGAAAAACCAAAAACCGCCGGCCAAATATCCACACGTCGCTTGATCTGGACTCGGCACGCATGGAGGAAACCAACCGGCGCCTGCAGGCCAAATATCAGGAAATAAAAAAGAAAGAGGTGAGATATGAGAAAGTAATGTGTGACGATGCAGACTATCTGATTGTAGCCTTCGGTTCTGCCGCCCGCATTGCCTTGAAAACCATAGAACTCTGCCGGAACCAGGGAATCAAGGTCGGTCTGCTGCGCCCCATCACACTATGGCCTTTCCCCACGGAGGAAATCGCCCGACTGAGCAAACAGGTAAACGGCATACTGAGTCTGGAAATCAACGCCGGACAAATGATAGAGGACATCCGTCTGGCCGTGGAAGGCAGAGTTGCCGTGAACCATTACGGCCGCATGGGTGGCATGGTGCCAACTCCGGAAGAAGTGGCAGAAGCCCTGAAACAGACAGTTGTCAAATAAATCAAATAACATTATGAACCGCGAAGAACTGGAAAAGCTTTTGGAAGAAGCCGGTAACAACGCCCGTTCCGGCCACAAAGGACCGTCACGGGAAACTGTACGCAAATTCCTTAACGTCACATTCCTCCTATTGGCTGTTGCCGGACTGGTCATTTACTTTCTGGTACCGGACGCCCGCATCACCGGCCTTGCCGTCATCGGCGCGGGCATGTTCCTCAAAGTGATAGAATTCTTCATCCGCTTTATGTTTTAACATACTTGCCTATGACAACAAACGATATTATCAAACCGGAAAATCTGGTTTACAAGAAACCCGCATTGCTGAACAACACTCCGATGCATTACTGCCCCGGCTGTAGTCACGGCGTAGTGCATAAGCTGATAGCCGAAATCATCGAAGAAATGGACATGGAAGAAAAGACCATCGCCATCTCACCGGTCGGTTGCGCAGTGTTCGCCTATAACTATATAGATGTGGACTGGATAGAAGCGGCTCACGGAAGGGCACCGGCCGTGGCCAGCGCCGTCAAGCGTCTGTGGCCGGACCGTCTGGTGTTCACTTATCAGGGAGACGGCGACCTGGCCTGCATCGGTACCGGAGAAACAATCCATGCCCTGAACCGGGGAGAGCATATAGCCATCATCTTCATCAACAACGCCATCTACGGCATGACGGGAGGACAGATGGCTCCGACCACCCTCATGGGAATGAAAACCTCCACCTGCCCTTACGGACGCGAAGCTGATCTGCATGGCTATCCCCTGCACATCACGGACATTGCCGCCACTCTGGAAGGCACGACGTATGTCACCCGGCAGGCCGTACATACAGTAACCGCCATTCGCAAAACCAAGAAGGCTATCCGACAAGCTTTTGAAAACAGTATGAACGGTCAGGGAGCCAGTCTTGTGGAAGTGGTATCCACTTGTAACGCCGGCTGGAAAATGAGTCCGGAACAGGCCAACAAATGGATGGAGGAACACATGTTCAAGTACTATCCGCTGGGAGATTTGAAGAACTTATTATAACAAAGCTAACCACAGTCAACGAAATACAATCATGACGGAAGAAATCATCATAGCCGGATTCGGCGGACAAGGCGTGCTCTCCATGGGAAAGATTCTTGCTTATGCCGCACTGATGGAAGGCAAGGAAGTATCGTGGATGCCTTCTTACGGTCCGGAACAGCGCGGAGGAACAGCCAATGTGACTGTCATCATAAGCGACCAGCGCATATCCTCCCCCATCCTGAGCCGATACGACACGGCTGTCATCCTCAACCAACCGTCTTTAGACAGATTCGAATCCTGTATAAAACCGGGCGGCACGCTCATCTATGACAGTTACGGTATTCTGGAACCTCCACAGCGCAAGGACATTGCCGTATATTGCATCGACGCGATGGATACAGCTGCCGAAATGCACAACCCCAAAGGATTCAATATGATTGTTCTGGGCGGACTTGTCAAGGTGCGGCCGCTGGTCGAAACCGAAAACGTGATACTGGCACTGAAAAAGACTCTGCCGGAACGGCATCATGCCCTTATACCCATGAACGAGGAGGCCCTGCGCCGGGGAATGGAAGTGATACGGCGGACGGAATAAGCCGCCGGAAAGAAAAAAGACAGGAAGGAGTCTGTTTTCTGAAAGCGGGAAACGACTCCTTTTACTTTTTCTTACTATCTTTGCAGTCATTATGAAAATCGTACGGTTCCTTGTCCTCCTCATCATATGTCTGTTATTCCCGAACGGAATAGCAGCCCAGCGGCTATATACCGACGGACAGTCGGACATAACGGACGAGAACGGCAATCTGACGGAGAACGACTCCTACCGCCAGATGACATGGGGACGGGACAGTACGCGCGAAGACAAGGAAATCCCCATCGGCGTGTTCCAGTGGAAAATCGACGAACGCTTAGGTACCGTACTGCCGACCGAAAGCGACACCATTCCCCATCAGTTTCAGAATTTCAACCGTACGGAAGGTTATACGGGACAATACAACATACTCGGCAATCTGGGTTCTCCCCGGCTCTCCCGTATCTTTATGGACAGACATCCGTTCGATCCGGTCATTTTCTTCACTCCCTATGATTATGCCTATACCCGGCTGGGCGATTTCATCTTCTCCAACACCAAAAGTCCCATAACCAACCTGTCTTACCATTCATGCGGAGACAGGCAAGACGGAGAGGACCGCGTACGGGCATATTTTGCCACCAACATCAACAAACGGGCCGGCCTGGGTTTCAAACTCGACTACCTCTACGGACGCGGCTATTACAACAATCAGGCCAGCGCCTTGTTCAACGGAGGTTTATATGGCTACTACCGGGGAGACCGGTACGACATACACGCATGGATCAGCGCCAATCATTTCAAACTCGCCGAAAACGGTGGTATCGAAAACGACCGCTACATCACGGATCCGGAAAGTTTCGGAAAGTCATATAAGTCAAGAGACATTCCCACAGTATTGGGCCAGACATGGAACCGCAATGACGACCAGACATACTATCTGACCCACCGCTACAATCTGGGCATTTACCGGGACGAAGAAACACCGGACTCACTGAAGCCTGTAATGCCGTCCGACTCTGTATTGCTGAAATCACTCAGGGACAGCATACGTACCGTTGTGTTAGCCGATACACTGCGCCTGCGCCTCACGCTGGATTCCCTACGCAACAAGTTTACAGCAGACAACCCCGTACCGCAGGAGTTTTTCCCTGTGACAAGTTTTATCCATACCCTGCGTATCCGCAACGCACGCCACACCTTTTATACCTACGACATTCCGGAGCACTATTATACCAACCTTTACTACGGGGGTATGAACAGCGCCCGCGACCGCAGCCGATCCATCTCCGTAAAAAATACATTGGGAATCGCATTGCGCGAGGGATTCAACAAATGGGCTAAAGCCGGACTTACAGCTTTCGTCTCGCATGAATACCGCCAATACAGCCTGCCAATGCTTTTTGGCGGCTATCTGGGTACGAAATATTATAAGGAAAACAATTTCAGCATCGGAGGAGAATTAATCAAACAGCAAGGCAAGCTGCTGCACTACAATGCTGTGGGAGAAATCGTGCTGGTCGGAGAGGACATCGGTCAGTTCTCGGTGGACGGCAAGGCCGATCTGAACTTCCGTCTGTTCAGGGACACGGTGCAACTGGCGGCGCACGCCTACATCAAGAATGAAAATCCCGGTTTCTATTTCCGCCACTTTCATTCCAAATTCGCCTGGTGGGATTCCGATCTGAGTTATGAATGGCGTACCCGTGTGGAAGGTACATTATCGTTGAAACGTACGGGCACAAGTCTTCGAATCGGAATAGAGAATGTTTTGAACTACACGTATTTCGCCAACGAGAAAACGGCTTTTACTACAGCCGAACAGAACGGCTTCAGCAATCAGGTAGCCGTCAGACAGAATTCCGGTAGCCTGCAAGTGTTCAGTGCCATACTCAATCAAGACTTCAAGTTCGGCATTTTCCATTGGGACAATGAAATAGCCTATCAGAAAAGCACGGATGAAGGGGTTCTTCCGTTACCGGCTTTGTCTGCTTATAGCAACTTGTACATCGTCTTTCGGATAGCCAAAGTGCTACGGGTAGAGTTGGGCGGGGACGTACGCTACTTCACTTCCTATTATGCACCGGACTATTCCCCCGTCATCGGACAGTTCACCACCCAGGATGCTCAGGACAGAGTGAAAATCGGCAACTACCCGATATGCAATGCCTATCTGAATTTCCATTTGAAACATTGTCGGTTCTACGCTGCTGTCAACCATGTAAACGCCGGAAGCGGCAACGCGTTCTGGGCTCCCCATTATCCCATCAATCCCCTGACCATTCACTTCGGTCTTTCGTGGAATTTCTTCAACTGATGTTCCGCCTGCCCTCCCTGTGTTCCACAGAAACATGGCTCGGAGAGGCTCCGTTGCGACTGACAACGATTTTAGTGCCTATCCGCTCTTCCAGTTCCTCCACATGACTGATGATTCCCACGCGACGACCGCCCATCCGATGAAGCGTTTCCAGCGTATCCATCACAGCACCCAGACTGTCGCTGTCCAGCGTACCGAATCCCTCATCGATGAACAGCGTATCCACATCCGACCGACCGGAATTGAGCTGCGAGAGAGCCAAAGCCAACGAAAGGCTCACCATAAAACTTTCGCCCCCAGAAAGTATGCTGGCCGACTGAGGAGCAGACAGATGATACTTGTCTTTCACCAGAATGACCAGCGAACCGGGATTATAGGCAAGTTCGTAACGGTCTGTAAACCGGCAAAGATAAAGATTGGCTATTTTCAGCAGGTGACCCAGGATGAAACTCTGCGCCACATTGCGGAACTTCTTGCCGTCCCGATCGCCCAGCATATTGCAGAAACGATCCCAGCGCTCGCTCTCTTTCATGACTAACTGAAGTTCCCGAAGGGCTTCCTCGTGCTTCTGACGGTTTTCCCGGTCGTTCCGCAACTGTTGCTGCATGGCTCCCACGCTTTGCTGCAACTGTTCCATCACACCACTGTTCCCGGCTATCTTTTGTTCAAGAACCTCTACCGTATCGGTTTCCAAGAATTCCGGCCGTTCCTCCTGTCCCTTCCTTTCCTGCACCTCCACCTGCTTCAGTTCACCACCCAGCATAACGATAGCATCCCTGACTCCTTTGTGCCGCTCGGCAACGGCGCCGACCGTTTCCCTGGCATAAGCCGACAATGCCTGCAGTCGGACAGCATCAATGTCCGCGTGTTCCTCGAGAAAAGACTTTATTTTCCGTTCCTTCTCTCCGATGTTTTCTCTGAAAGAAAGGATTTTCTGCTTCCACTGTATGATATCCGTACTCAGGTCGTGCCATCTGTCCGACAACCCGTTTTCGTCCACCGTCCGTTCTTCCGGACACAAAGTACTCCATAGCGGTATGGCCTCCAGAACAATATCCCTGAATCTATGGATATTTTCCAATACAAGCCCCGTGTTTCCCATTTCATTCACCAAGGCTTTCTCCTCATCACACGACTGCACATAAACATCCGCATCTTTCTTCAGCCGGAGCACGAAGGCCTCTCCCTCTTCCTTCCATTGCTGCAGCCAGTCATTCCGACTCATAACCGCATCGAGCTGTCCGACCACAGAACGGATTTCCTCCTCGTCGCGCGACAGATGCGATTTCAGATTTCTGATTTCATTCCCGAGTTCCAGCAGGGCATTGTCTTTCTTCACCTTCCCGGATTTCAATCCGTCCAGTTCCTTTGCCAGCCGGTCACTCTCCTCCCGGAGCACTGCCAGTTCCTTATTCACCTCCGCCACACGCCCCAATTTGGCAGATACACTTTCACTTCCTTCCCGGTTTTCATCCGACAACTGTTTCAAAAGCCCCGGCATATCCCCGCTCCCGTCATACTCAATGCCGCATTTTCCAAACGCCGCAGCCACGGTTTCCTGCCGCTTGCCGCACTCCAGCTCCATCTGACGGAACTGTTCAAGGTGACGACCATGCAGTCTTTTCGCCTCTTCGCACTCCTTTTCCAATGCAATCAGGACATCAGACAGCCGGCCCAACTGCTCCCGGCTCTCGTTCCGATTGTTTTCCACCGGAGCAAGTGCCGAAACAAAAGTATCATCCCTCAGAGGTTCGTCCACAGATTTCCCACACACCGGACAAGCATCTCCCGGCAACAGGCGGTGCCTGGCTTCCCGCGCCCAGTCTTTGAGCGACTGCGACATCCGCTCGTAGGTTTCCTCCCACCTCTCATTTTCTTTCTTCTTGTCTGTATATTCCTGCCTTTTAAGGGGTAACCGGCGTTCATACTCCCCTATCCTCTCTTCATCCTCCTTGACTTCCACCTGCATCCTGTCATAATTCCTCCGGGCTTCCTCCAGCAGGGCAAAGGCTACGGACGCTTCCTCCAGCAAGGACTTCCGGACAGCCAACGCCCGATTCTCCAGCTGCAGCCGTTCAACATCCAATTCGTTCAGGCTTGTATTCTTCTTCCCGATTTCCCGCTGCTTTTCCTGCAATTCCTTCTCTTTAGCCGACACAGCACGCAACACGTCCTGCCGCGCCTCATCCAATCTTTTTCTACTTTCCTCCGAAGACAGAATTTTCTTATTGTTCGCCAGTATGTCCTGTTCCAAAGAACGAATCTGTCCGAACCACAATTCTATTCGAGGGAACTCCACAAACATGGACTTATGCTCTTCCTGCGAACAGATAAAACCGCGCAGCTCTGCCTCTCTCCTCTGCCGGCCGACCTGCTTCTTCTGCAAAACGTCCAGACCATGCAGCAATACGGAAAATTCCGATTTATAATCCGACTGTTTAGACTTCTCCCGCTCCATTCCTTCCCGCAGGGATTCCAGTTCTGTCCACCACACACGCGCTTCCGAAGAAGCGGCATAATCCTCCAGCAGTTTCTCCTCTTCTTTATATTCCGCTTTAGCCTCCTCCGCCACATATCCGGCCAGCTTCATCCGGATTTCATCTTTCAGCCTCCGCAAATGCTCCTGCCTGCCCAGCCATTCGCATCTCTTCCTTAAATCAACATTTTCCGCCTCCATCTGTTTGATGCGGCCAGTCTTTGCCGCAAGGGAATTGCCCAACTCCACCCGCTCTTCCACTGACAACAAACGGATGCCGTCCGCCCTCATCTGCAACACCTTCAGATGCTCCTTTTTCTCTTGGGCCACCTCGTAAATCTTCCGCCCCAGGGCTGAATAAACGCCCGTGCCCGTAATCTTCTCCAGAATGTCCGACTTATCGTTGGAACTGCTCTGCAGAAACTTCGTGAAATCTCCCTGCGCCAGCATGGACGTGCGGCAAAACTGTTCATACCTGAAGCCTATGACCTTCTCTATCTCGGTCCTGGCGGCTTTCTCGAACGTCTCTCCCGTCTTCAGGTTCCGCAAGGAATGCATCACTCCCTGCATCTTTCCGTCCGACTTCCCGTAAGAACGTTTCACATGCCAGCGGGCCGCATATTTCACACCGTCGTTGCCCATGAAAATCAGTTCGGCATAACATTCCGCCGTGTTCCGTCTCATCAACTGACGGTTGTCGTCCGTCTTCACATCACCGTTTTCCGCGTCATACTTCTCCCGTCCTTCCACCCGTTCCATTCTCGGCGTACGGGCATAAAGCGCCAGACATATCGCATCCAGAATCGTAGTCTTTCCGGATCCGGTAGGCCCCGTTATCAAAAACAAGGGTTCATCTTTCAGCGGTCCGTCGCTGAAATCAATCACAGCATCGGCAATGGATGCGATATTATGTATCTTAATTTTCAGTATTTTCATCGTAATTCCAAAATCCTCCGCTTAATGTATTTGTCAGAAGGAGGGTATACGCCCATATCCGTCGCACGGCCTACCGCCGTTCCTCTTCCTCCAGCCGGCGGATGACGTCCTTCATCATATCCTCATAGCCGGCAAAGTCCACGCCCTGCCCTGCCAGATACTGTCCGGCTATGTCCAATGGACTCATCTCCTTAAGCTCGTCCGGTGTCATGTCAGCATACGCCGGACGATCCGCCCTATCCGGACGGTCGGTAATCCTAAAGGTACAGAAACGGCAACCGGATACAGCGGCTGCATCCCGGGCTCGCTCGTGACAGTCGGCCGGCAAACCGTCGTCAGCCAGCACGTTGAGCCGGATGTAGGGTTCGTAACCGAACGAAGCCTTCCGCAACATCTCCACCGCCGCATCGAAGGACACCGGCTCCCCGGGAAATGTCACCAAGGGATGGAGATTCGCCACGGGCAGTTTCGTCAACCGCACCTCACACCCCCGCTCCACCTCGACCAACGATACGGAATGGTCGTACTCCTCATCGAAACTGACGGCCACGGGAGAGCCGCAATACCTCGCCCTCCCGACGCACCCCCGCAGGGTCTGCTCACGATGGATATGCCCCAAGGCCAGATAATCGTAACCGTCGCCGAACGTTTCCAGCGGAGTATCCTCGATGTTGCCTATGCCGCCCCAGAAACGGTTGTGGCCCGTCACGTCCGTGTTGACCACCGTGAGGTGGGCCATCAGCACCACGGGCAGACAGGCCGGATTCCTACCGGCCACTTCAGCCAGCAGACGACCGAAAAAAGCTTCCTGACGGGAGGCGCCCTCTTCCGCCGGCGGGAAGTTCTGGGGATAGACATGGGGCACGGCGGCGATGAAGCCCTTGCCCGGCACTTCGATGATGTGCTTCCCGTAGTCCACCTGCGAGGCATCCGAATACTGGAGCCGCCCGAGGACATGTACTCCGACCTCACCCCAGAGTTCCCTGTCTATCTCGAGTTTCGAGGCGCTGTCGTGGTTGCCGCCCGTGACCACGACCACCGTCTGCGGACAGGCGCGGCGGATGGCCAGCACGGCGTCCGTGTACATCTTCTGTGTGGAAGCGGAGGGCATCGACGAATGGTAGACGTCGCCGCTCACGACAAAGGCGTCCGGCCGCAGTTCCCTCACGTAGGACTCCATCTGTTCCAGTGCGAACAGCTGTTCCTCCCGCCTGTCGTGGTTAAACAGGACCTGGCCCAGATGCCAGTCGCTCGTATGTATGATTTTCATGGCTGCATGAATTTGCAGTCCTGCGCTATTTCAGCCGGGAAAAGACCCAAAGCACGACCACAGCCCCGATGACGGACACGACCATGTAGCCCATCCATCCGTAGGCCGCCAGACCGAAGAGGCCGAAAAGCCATTCGCCCACGAGGCCGCCGATAACGCCCAGAAACAGGTTGACAAGACAACCGCTCCCCTTTCCTTTCTGCAGGCGGCTGGCGATGTAACCGGCCAGTATTCCGCTTGCAATTCCGAACAATCCGAATCCCATAATCTATATATAATAATGTATATGCCTGCCCTGTTCCCTGCCACGAACACTTTGCAGCAAGAGCCGGACCGGCGTACAAAAATAATACATGGACGCCAAACAGCAAGACAACGCGACATTTTTCTGCAAGGAAACCGCTAATATATCGGCCGGAAACACTATTTTTGTATGCTCAAACACATGATCCGGATGAATTTCTTGAAAGTATTTGCAGGGTGCATCGGTCTGACGACGACGACCGTTGCCGCACAGGCGCAGACCGAACTGCCCGCCGTATATCCCGAAGCCCGTTACGAAACCCAAACCGGAGAGACCACAGAGGACGCCTCGTCGCCCCAGTCGGCTCCGCTCACGGGACATTTCACATCGAACGTGGAGCACCTCGGAGACTACTCCGTCCGCTACGAGTGGAGAATCTACCCGCAGGGACAGGAGAACGCACCGCTCATACAGCGCTACGACGCGGACATCGACTACACCTTCACGCAGAGCGGCGTGTTCCACGTACAGCTGTACGCCACGTTCACCCTCGGCACCGACACCATCCAGTACCCGGAGGCGGGAGAAGCCGCGCCCTTCGTGGTCAACATCAGCGAGTCGAAACTGGAACTGCCCAACGCCTTCACCCCCAACGGCGACGGTATCAACGACACGTACAAGGTGAAGGACGGCTACCAGTCTATCGTCAGCTTCCGGGCCGCCATCTTCAACCGCTGGGGACAGAAACTCTACACGTGGACGGACATCGACGGCGGATGGGACGGCACGTACCGCGGCTCGAAGGTGAAAGACGGGACGTACTTCGTCGTCGTGGAGGCGCGGGGAGCCGACGGGCGGGAATACAAGATACGGAAAGACGTCAACATCCTGACAGGCTTCACCAAGAACGGAACCAACGGCAGCGACCTATGAAAAACGATACGGAGAAAGAAGAAACCGGCCGGATACAGGTGTTCGGCGCGCGGGTGCATAACCTGAAAAACGTGGACGTGGACATGCCGCGGAACAGCCTCACCGTCATAACGGGACTGAGCGGCAGCGGCAAGTCGTCACTAGCTTTCGACACCCTCTTTGCCGAAGGGCAGCGGCGCTACATAGAAACCTTCTCGGCCTACGCCCGCAACTTCCTGGGCAATCTGGAGCGCCCCGACGTGGACAAAATCACAGGCCTGAGCCCCGTAATCTCCATCGAGCAGAAAACGACCAACAAGAACCCGCGTTCCACCGTGGGCACCACCACCGAAATATACGACTTCCTGCGATTACTCTACGCGCGGGTCGGAGAAGCCTACTCCTACCGCTCGGGCGAACGCATGGTGAAGTACACCGAAGAACAAATCATCGGCCTGATCGTCAAAGCCTACGAAGGCCGCCGCATCTACCTGCTGGCCCCGCTGGTAAAAAACCGCAAGGGACATTACAAGGAACTCTTCGAGACCGTGCTCCGCAAAGGCTTCCTCTACGCACGCATCGACGGCGAGATACGCGAAATCACGCCCGGCCTGCGACTGGACCGCTACAAGAACCACCACATCGAGGTGGTCGTCGACAAGATGCGCGTGCAGGAGAGCGACGCCAAACGGCTGCGCGCCAGCATAGCCACGGCCATGCACCAGGGCGACGGGCTCATCATGGTGCTCGACGGCGACACGCAGGAGATACGCCACTACAGCCGGCGGCTGATGTGCCCCGTCACGGGGCTCGCCTACCACGATCCGGCCCCACACAACTTCTCGTTCAACTCTCCGCAGGGAGCCTGCCCCCGCTGCAAAGGACTGGGCTACGTCAGCCTCATCGACACGGACCGCATCATCCCCGACCGCAGCCTGTCCATCCACGCCGGCGCGATAGCCCCGCTGGGAAGCTACAAGAACAGCATGATATTCTGGCAGATCGATGCGCTGCTGGAGAAATACGGCGCCGATCTGAAGACGCCCGTCGGCGAACTGCCCGACGAAGCCCTGGAGGAAATCCTCTACGGCTCCATCGAGCGCGTGCGCATCAAGGCGGAACTCGTACACACGTCGACCGATTTCCACGTCCCCTACGAGGGACTGGTGAAATACATCCAGATGACGCAGGACAGCGACACGTCCGCCACGGCGCAGAAATGGGCGGAACAGTTCTCCCGCACCAGCCCCTGCCCCGAATGCCACGGGCAACGGCTCAACCAGGAAGCCCTGCATTTCCGCATCGACGGCAAGAACATCGCCCAGCTGGCGGAGATGGACATCCGCGACCTGCACGCATGGACCGAAGGACTCCACAGCCGGCTGGACGGAAGGCAGCGGCACATCGCCGGCGAAATACTGAAGGAAATACGCTCGCGCCTGAAGTTCCTGCTCGACGTCGGCCTCGACTATCTCTCGCTCAACCGCTCCTCGGTGACACTCTCCGGCGGCGAGAGCCAGCGCATCCGGCTTGCCACACAGATAGGCTCGCAGCTGGTCAACGTGCTCTACATCCTCGACGAGCCGAGCATCGGACTCCACCAGCGCGACAACCGGAGGCTCATCCGCTCGCTGAAAAACCTGCGCGACGAGGGGAACACGGTCATCGTGGTGGAGCACGACGAGGACATGATGCGCCAGGCCGACTACGTCATCGACATGGGCCCCAAGGCCGGGCGCCTGGGCGGCGAGGTAGTCTTCCAGGGCACGCCGGCCGACATGCTCCGAACCCGCACCCTCACCGCGCAATATCTCAACGGAGAGCGGAGCATAGAGATTCCCACCGCGCGCCGCCCCGGCACGGGCCGGTCGCTGCGGCTGTGCGGCGCGCGGGGCAACAACCTGCGGGGCGTCGACGTGGAATTCCCGCTGGGCCGGCTCATCTGCGTCACGGGCGTGTCCGGCAGCGGCAAGTCCACCCTCGTCAACGACACGCTCCAGCCCATCCTCTCGCAGCACTTCTACCGCTCGCTGCGCGAGCCCGCGCCCTACGACCGCATCGAAGGCATCGAACACATCGACAAGGTGGTCGGCGTCGACCAGTCGCCGCTGGGACGCACGCCCCGCTCCAACCCCGCCACCTACACGGGCGTGTTCAACGACATACGCTCGCTCTTCATCAACCTGCCCGAAGCCAAGCTGCGCGGCTACAAACCCGGGCGCTTCTCCTTCAACGTCAAGGGCGGACGCTGCGAAGCCTGCACCGGCAACGGATACCGCACCATCGAGATGAACTTCCTGCCCGACGTGTACGTCCCCTGCGAAGTGTGCCACGGAAAACGCTACAACCGCGAGACGCTCGAAGTGCGCTTCAAGGGAAAATCCATCGCCGACGTGCTCGACATGACCATCAACCAGGCCGTGGAATTCTTCGACCGCCAGCCCGCCATCCTGAGCAAGATACGCGTGCTCCAGGACGTGGGACTGGGATACATCCGTCTGGGACAGCCCTCGACGACGCTCTCCGGCGGCGAGAGCCAGCGCGTGAAGCTGGCCACCGAACTCGCCAAGCGCGACACGGGCCGCACGCTCTACATCCTCGACGAGCCCACCACAGGCCTCCACTTCGAGGACATACGCGTGCTGCTGGGCGTGCTCAACCGTCTCGTCGACAAGGGCAATACCGTCATCGTCATCGAGCACAACCTCGACGTCATCAAGTCCGCCGACCACATCATCGACATGGGGCCCGACGGCGGGCGCGGCGGCGGACTGGTGATAGCCGCCGGCACGCCCGAGCAGGTGGCCGCCAGCGGCGTGGGCCACACCGCCCCGTTCCTGAAAGAAGCATTGTATGGCAAAACAAAAGATTAGCAAGACCAACGTGGCGCGCCTGCTCGACAGCGCGGGCATCGCCTACGAGCTCGTCCCCTACGAGGTGGACGAGGCCGACCTGAGCGCCGTCCACGTGGCCGCCACACTGGGCGAGGACGTCGGACAAGTCTTCAAGACCATCGTCCTGCACGGCGACCGCAGCGGCCACTTCGTGTGCGTCGTGCCCGGCGACCGGGAAATAGACCTGAAGAAAGCCGCCCGCGTGAGCGGCAACAAAAAGTGCGAGCTGCTGCCGATGAAGGAACTGCTGCCCGTGACGGGCTACATCCGCGGCGGCTGCTCGCCCGTGGGCATGAAGAAGCCCTTCCCCACCTACATCCACCTCACGGCACAGCGCTTCGACACCATCTACGTCAGCGCCGGACAGCGCGGCCTGCAGGTGAGGATAGCCCCCGAGGCACTGGCGCGCGTCGTGCGCGCCCGGTTCGCCGAACTCGTCTGACACCGCCCATGGCCCGCGTCTGGCGCGGGGTCCGACGGATGAACGCGGATTGTTTCGCTTGATTTACAGGGAAACAATCCGCGTTCATTTGCGTCGTGCGCCTCCGCCCGCCGCATCCTCAGGCGCCGCCCGGAAGGATATCTTCCGCGCCCCGCCGCCTCCGTCCGCCGAACCGCATCCCCGCCGCCGGAGGCACGCACCGCGTCAGGCGCCGCCCGTGCGGGGCGTCAGGCGATAGTCACCGGCGCGCTCCGTCACCGCCCGCTGCAGCTCCTCCGCCGACAGCGGTTCGCCCCCGAACTCCACGACAGCCACCGGAGGCTCCAGCGTGACCGTGGCCCGCACGCCCGGCAGGGCGTTGAGCGCCCGCTCCACGTGCTGGCGGCAGTGGTCGCACATCATGCCCTCCACGTCCATGACCCTGCGCGGCGGCGCGGCCGGCACCGGTGCGGGCACATCCGCCGCATCCCCGGCCGCCTGCTCCGCCTCCTCCGACAGCGGCACAGCCGCGCCCAGCCTCCTGCGGCGCAGCCGCAGACTGTTGGTCACCACGCTCACGCTGCTGAACGCCATGGCCGCCCCGCCTATCATGGGGTCGAGCTGGAAGCCGCAGAAAGGATAGAGCGCACCGGCGGCCACGGGCACCGCCACCAGATTGTAGACAAAGGCCCAGAAAAGATTCTGCCTGACGGTGCGCATCGTCAGGCGCGACAGGCGGACGGCCTCGGCCACCTTCCGCAGGTCGGACGAGAGCACCGTCATGCGCGCCGCCTCCATGGCGATGTCGCAGCCCTGCCCCATGGCGATGCCCACGTCGGCGCGCGCCAGCGCCGCACTGTCGTTGATGCCGTCGCCCACCATGGCCACGCGCCGTCCCGCAGCCTGCAGGCGGGCCACAAAGGCGACCTTGTCCTGCGGCAGCATGCCCGCCTCGTAGTGCGCGATGCCCGTGCGGCGGGCCACCTCGGCGGCAGCCGCGGCGTTGTCGCCCGTGAGCATATACACCTCGATGCCCTCGCGCCGCAGGTCGGCCACGGCCGCGGCGGACGACTCCTTCACGCGGTCGGCCACGGCGCAGACGGCCAGCGGGCGCTCCCCGTCGGCCAACCACACGACCGTCTTCGCCTCCTGCGTCCATCGCTCCGCCGCGCGCGCCAGTTCGCCCCCTACGGCCACGCCGCGCCCGGCGAGCAGGCGTTCGCTGCCGGCGTAATACATCCGGCCGTCCACACGGCCGCACACGCCGCGCCCCGTCAGCGTGTCGAAATCGTCCACCGCGCGGTCCGCCGCCTCGGGCCAGCGGGCCACGACGGCGGTTGCCAGCGGGTGGGCCGAACGGCGCTCGAGGGCGCAGAGGATGTCGCGCGCGGCGGTCCCGTCGGCGTCGGCCCAGCGCACGTCCGTCACGGCGGGCCGCCCCTCGGTGAGCGTGCCCGTCTTGTCCATCACCACCGCGTCCACACTGCAGGCGGCTTCCAGCGCCTCAGCGTCCTTCACCAGTATGCCGGCCTCGGCGCCCCGCCCTATGCCCACCATGATGGCCGTGGGCGTGGCCAACCCCAGGGCGCAGGGGCAGGCGATGATGAGCACGGTGACGAAGGCCAGCAGGCCGCGGCCGAACCCGTCGTCCGGGGCGAAGAGCCACCAGAGGAGGAACACCGCGGCCGCCGTGACGAGGATGGCGGGCACGAAGACGGCCGCCACGCGGTCGGCCAGCTGCTGCACCGGCGCGCGGCTGCCCTGGGCGTCCTGCACCAGACGGATGATCTGGGCCAGCATCGTGTCCGCCCCCACCTTGTCGGCACGGAAGAGGAACGTGCCCTCGCGGTTGACCGTGCCGGCGAAGACGGCGCTCCCCGCCTCCTTGCCGACGGGCAGGGGTTCGCCGCTGAGCATGCTCTCGTCAACGTAGGAGCCGCCCGCCATGACGCGCCCGTCAACGGGCACCCGCTCGCCCGGGCGCACCTCCACGGTGTCGCCCTCGGCGACGCGGGCCACGTCCACCGTGCGCCGCGCACCGTCGGCGTCCACCAGCGTCACCGTGCGGGGCTGCAGCCCCATCAGGCGGCGGATGGCGGAGGAGGTCTGCCCCTTGGCCCGCTCTTCGAGCAGACGGCCCAGCAGGATGAAGGTGACTATCACGGCCGACGACTCGAACCACACGTGCGGCTGCACGCCGCGCGCGAGCCAGAATCCGGGGCAGAGCAGGTTGAAGAGGCTGAACGCCCAGGCCACGCCCGTGCTGCCGGCCACGAGGGTGTCCATATTGGCCGCCCCGTGGCACAGCTGCCGCCAGGCGTTGATGAAAAACTGGCGCCCGAGCCAGAAGACGACGGGCGCGGAAAGCACGGCCGTGAGCCATCCCGCCCACGGGCGGTGCATGAAGAGCATGCCGACGACTATGACGGGCACGGAGAGCGCCACGGCGCAGAGGGTGCGCCGGCGCAGCGAGCGGTAGCGGGTGTCGCGTGCGCGTGCGGCCTCCCCGGCCGCCTTCTCGGGCGGTGCCGTCAGCAGCGAGTAGCCGGCCGCCGCGACGGCGGCGCGCAGGGCCTCGGGCGTGACGACGGCGGGGTCGTACTCCACCGTGGCCGTGGCCGCGGCGTAGTTCACCGTCGCGCGGCGCACGCCCGCCTGCCGGCCGAGGGTCTTGTCCACCCGCGCGGCGCAGGCCGCGCAACTCATCCCCACGACGGGGAACGTGTGCAGTACGGTATGATTCCGTTGTTCCATGTGCGATTCGAAAAAATGTGTTGCGTTTTTTATTCCGACCGCAAAGATACGCTTTTCCGCCGACATGCGCGCCGCCGGACGGTTGCAATCCGGTTGCAAAAATCCTCCCGCTGCCGACGCTTATATATAATAGGATCGCGCGCGCGCGCGTTCTTTATTATATATAGGGGCGGGCGAAGGAGGAGAAACGGGCGCGGGCGCCGACGGGGACGGACGCGGGCGGGAGGCATGCAAGGCGGCCGGCATCCGCGCGCGGCGCCCGTCCCTCCTGCCGGCGGAGCGGCGCGCAGGCGGCTTCCCGGCCGCGCCTTCCCACAGAAGTATACCGTTTCCATTCTAACGGTATACCGTTTTCCCGCTGGCGGTATACCGTTTCCATTCTAACGGTATACCGTTTTTCGGCTGGCGGTATACCGTTTTTTTTCTAACGGTATACCGTTCTTCGGCCGGAGGTATACCGTTTCTTTCGTAAAGCATGGGGTTAGCAGAAAACCTCCATACCGTTTTTCTTTTCGCAGGCTGCGCGAAATTTTGAAAAAGATACACAACAGAATGTTTTTTCACCGTTCGGAGCCTTTTTCGGCGATGCGGTAAATAAATTTTTCCAACGGAGTGAAAAGAAACATAACGCCCTGAAAATAATGCATGATTTATAATTCGGGATGGAAAAGATTGCCTACCTTTACATCGTGACAAGGAGGTCACAAGAACAAAACGTCAACCTTAAAAAATTTGAAGTATGATTGAACTTAACTGGTACCAGAACCTGAATCCTGCGAAGAGAGAGTTGAAATGGTATGTACGCCCGGTAGCAAAACAGATGCTCGGTATCCACGAGATGGCGCAGCACATGGAGGAGCACAACACGCCGTTCTCGGCGGGAACCATCGAGGGCATCCTGACGGATTTCGTGAAGTGCATCCGCGAACAGTTGCTCAACGGAAACTCGGTGAAAATCGACAACTTGGCTATCTTCAAACTGTCGGTGCAGAGCCGCGGGTACGAGGAAATCGGCGGCATCGACACGAAGACCGGAAAGTTTGCGGCTCAGGCGCGCGTGGACTCGGCCGTGAAGACGGTGAAACTGCTGTCCGTGGCCACGGGCGACAACATGCGGCCGGTGCTGAACCGTGACGTGCGGTTTGACTGGTGTACCGAGGCGCGCGCACAGATGGAGGCGAAGCGCAAGGAGGTGCTCAGCGCCCTGGCGGGCGGCAAGGCACCGGCCACCGGAGAGGCGGGCGAGGCTGGGGAAACGGCGGCCGAAGCACCGGCACAGGAATGACGGCGCAACCGCGCGGGGACGGACTCCGTCCGCCGCGCGGGAAGCGTTGCAGTACGCGAGAGAGGCGGGACGAACGGTTCGTTCCGCCTCTCTCGCGCAGTGTAGGCTGGCGCGTGCGCCGGGGGAGACCTCCGGCGCACGCGGCTTTATATGACGAGCTTGCACGTGCGGGTCTGACCGCCGCAGTCCACGCGGAGCACGTAGAGGCCGCGGGGGAGGCCGGCGAGCGACAGCGGGGCGGTGCCGCCGGGCATCGTCTGCACGAGACACTGGCGGCCCGAGGCGGTGAAGAGCGTGGCGCGGGCGGCGGAGGGCACTGTCACGACCACCGTGTCGCCGCGTCGCCCGACGGCGATGCGGCCTTCGGGCGCCGTGGCGGGGGCGGAGAGCCTCGTCTGTCCGCCGGTGGCGGGGCGGAGGGTGAAGGGGAAGTCGGCGGGCATGGCGGCCTGCGCGTGGCAGTCGAGGCGGTCGCCGTCGACCGTCCAGTAGGCGCCGCCCTTGGTGTCGGGGTTGCGCAGGAGGCAGTCGTCGGTGCCGACGTGGCGGCAGACGGCGTAGGTGCTGTTGCGGTAGACGTATCCGGGCGTGTCGCAGGTGCCGTTCGAGTCGAGAAACTTCGTGCCGTCGGGGGTGGCTATCTTATAGCGTCCCGCGCGCTCCTCCCACGTCAGGCGCCAGAGGAAGGCTTCGGCATCGTCGCCGTCGGCGGGCGTGGCGAAGCGGAGGGTGCGGTTGTCGAGGCTGCGCCCCGTGGCTCGGTCGACGAGGGTGTACAGCCCGTCGGGGAAGGCGCGGCCGCTGTCGTAGACGCGGACGCTGAAGCGGCACGTGGCGTCGTACACCGTGGCGCCGGACGTCTTTTCCCACGAGAGTGTGCGCTCCACGCTGTGGCTCAGTCCGGCGAAGGCGATCGATTCGGCGGTCTCGCCGCTGTCCCAGCGGAACTGGCCGTTGCGGTAGCGGACGGAGGTGACTTCGGCGCTCATCTCCACGTCGCAGCCCGCGGGGATGATGACGGAGGTGGAGGGCTGCTCCTCGCCGTCGACGGTGAGGCGGGGACGGAGGACGGAGTTTTTCACCATGTATCCGATCTCCTGCACGACGCCCGACCGGTTGGTCAGCCGGCAGCGGTAGCGGGCGTCCTTCGTGCCCTGGGTGAAGGTGTATTCGGCGCCCGTGGCCACGCGGCGGCCCGACTCGTCGAACCACTCGACGCGCTCGACGTAGTTCCAGGCGGCGTAGCTCTGGCCGAGGGTGACGCTCCGGCCGTAGACGGCGTGGACGACGGTGTCGTTGATGGTGGCTCCGTCGTAGATGATGACGGGGCGCAGCGTAGCGCGCAGGCCTTCGCCGCGGACGGAGATGCAGAACATCTGGGTGCTCTTCGCGCCGCGGGCGTTGGTGTAGGTGACGCGCCAGAGTCCCGAGCGCCCGGCCGTGACGGTACGGCTCTGCCCCTCGGCACCGTCTTCCCACAGCCAGAGGCCGGTGTCCGCCTCGCCGTCGGGCAGGAGGGCGCGCAGCTCGAGCACGGTGCCGGGCTCCACGCCGCGCATCTCGGCATAGGGGCGCACGACGCCGGCGGCGGTCACCTGCGGGCGCAACACGGTGGGACGGGCGTCGGCCGTCACCGGCGCGTCGCAGTGCATCAGGTCGCCGTAGCCCGTGTGGTCGTAGCCTCCGCTGTTGGTGCCGTAGGCGTTGTTACCGCCGGACTCTATGCCCAGCTTGGCCTTCATGCGGCGACAGTAGGGCATGGGGATGCCCCAGCGGTTTTCGTAGTGGTTGATGAAGAGTTGCCAGATGGGGCGGTGCTGCCCCTGTCCGGTCCATCCCAGCTCGGTCATCCACCAGTTCTGACGGAAGGGAATGGTGGCTATTTCTTCGGCCTCGGCGGGTATGCTGTTGTCCAGACTGTTGAACATGGCGACGTACTCGGCGGCTCCGGCCATGACGGCGGAGCCGATGTTGCAGAAGGCGTTGTCGCCCTGGTTGTAGGCCGTCTGCATCCAGTAGGACACCTGCCCCAGGGCGGCCATGGCGTGGCCCTGGTCGCGGCCGCTCTCCTGCATCTGGTTGAGGGTACCCAAGGGGCCGCGGGGGTCTTCGTGACACCAGGGCACGAGCCCCCACCCGTCGCCGCACATGTCCTGCCCGGCGAGGAGGGATTCGTTGCCGGGGCCTTCCTTGAGCCAGTACATACCGTAGTTGTAGATGTCGGGCAGGTCGCAGAGCACGCCCAGCGAGACGCAGAAGAGGGCGTTGCCCACGCCCCAGTTGCTGTGGTAGTGGTACCAGTTTCCCTCACGCTCCACCGTGTCGTGGCGCCGCTCGAGGAAATCCTGCGCCGTGACGAACCACACGTCTATCATCCACTGCTTGAAGTCTTCGAAGTCCTTCGCGTCCCAGTATTCGCAACCGCGCATCAGCTCGGCGGCGTTGGCCAGCTGGTAACCGATGAAGGCGGGGATGAGCGACTGGTTGGTGTTTCCGGTCAGCCCCACCGTGACGCGGGCATACGTGTTGAGCACGTACAGGGCGCGGTCGGCCCACTGGCGCTCGCCCGTGATGCGCCAGAGCAGGGCGCACTGGTAGGCCTTGGCCGCGTTGCGGTAGCAGTTCATGTAGTTCTCGTCGCCCGCGACGCCGCGTTTTATCCAGGCGTCTATCGCCCAGCAGTCGTTCACGGCCTTGTTGGCCACCCAGCAGTCGCGCAGCACCTGATAGGCGGCCGCCACCTGCGGGTCCTCCGCGGCCAGTCCGCGGCGTATGCGCTCGAAGTCCTGTTCGGTGTGCATCAGTCCGGGATGGACGAACGCTCCCTGAGCGGCGGCCGTTCCGCCGCCGAGCACGAGCATCGTCCCCAATGTCCATAGAATTGTCTTTTTCATGTTGTCGTTCGGTTTTGTGTGTTTATCGGCGCCGGCCTCAGGCCTCCCTCCTGCGGTAGCCTCCGGCCGGTCGCGCGTTCCTTATATAATACGGACGGGGGGGAACGGATGTCCCCGCCCCGCCCTGTCTGCTGTCCGGAAAAGAAGCGCGCCGGACGGCTGTCCGCGCGTCTCTTCTCAATATTTGATGCCGAGTTCCTTCAGTATGGCCGTGATTTTCTCCATCGTCGTCAGGCGCGTGGGCACGAGGGGCAGGCGCAACTGGTTTTCTATCATGCCCATGGCGTGGAGCATGGCCTTGACGCCGGCGGGGTTGCCGTCGACGAAGAGGAGCTTGAAGAGCTCGGCAAACTTGTGGTGTATCGTGCGGGCGCTGTCGTAGTCGCCTTTCAGGGCCAGCCTCACCATGCGGCTGAACTCGGCGGGCAGGGCGTTGCCGATGACCGAGATGACGCCCACGGCGCCGAGCGTGATGAGGGGGAAGGTGATTCCGTCGTCGCCGGAGATAACGTCGAAGTGGGCGGGCTTGTTCTTGATGATGTCGTCCATCTGGGTGACGTTGCCGCTGGCCTCCTTGATGGCCACGATGTTTTCAAACTCGCGGGCCAGGCGCAGCGTCGTGTCAGCGCTCATGTTGACGCCCGTGCGGCCGGGCACGTTGTAGAGCACCACGGGCAGGGGCGACGCCTGGGCCACGGCGCGGAAGTGCTGGTAGAGCCCTTCCTGCGAGGGCTTGTTGTAGTAGGGGCACACGGAGAGGATGCCGTCGATACCCGTCCAGTCGGCGGTGCGCAGCTCGCCGACGACGGCGGCCGTGTTGTTGCCCCCGCAGCCCATGAGCAGGGGCACGCGCCCGGCCACGCGCTCGACGATGAGCGAGCGGATGCGCTGTTTCTCCTCGGCCGAGAGGCAGGGCGTCTCGGCGGTCGTCCCCATGATGCAGAGGAAATCGGCCCCGTTCCGTATCTGGTATTCCACCAGCCGGAGCAGGGCTTCGTAATCTACGGCTCCGTCAGGGCCGAAAGGTGTGACAAGCGCGACGCCAAGTCCGCGGAACTTGTTTTGTATCATAAATCAAGCGTATTTTAGCATTCGGTTGACAAAAATACGAACTTTTATTTAAAAAGCCAACATCAGGCTTCGCCAATTAGCGCGAGAAACTCTTCTTCGCCCACGATGGGGACGCCCAGCCGGCGGGCCTTCTCGAGTTTGGCCGGCCCCATGCTCTCGCCGGCCAGCACGAAGGAGGTGCGGGCCGAAATGCTGCCGGTGTTCTTGCCGCCGTGCTGCTCGATAAGCGCTTTGTACTCGTCGCGCGAGTGGCGCGAGAAGACGCCGCTGACCACGACGGTGCGCCCCGCCAGCCGGTCGGTGCGGCCCGCCAGCTCGTCGGCCGAGAGCTGCATCTGCACGCCGTGGGCGCGCAGGCGGGCGATGAGCGTGCGGTTGGCCTCGTCGGCGAAGTAATCCGTGACGCTGCGGGCGATGGCCTCTCCCACTCCGTTCACGGCCGTCAGCTGGTCGGCCGTGGCGGCGGCCAGGGCATCCATCGTGCGGAAGTGGCGGGCCAGCGCGCGGGCGGCCGTCTCGCCCACGAAGCGGATGCCGAGGGCGAAGACGACGCGCTCGAAGGGCACGTCCGCCGAGGCGGCGATGGACTGCACTATCTTGCGGGCGGATTTCTCGCGGGTGCCGTAGACGCCGCTGAGCTGCTCCACGCGAAGCTCATACAGGTCGGCCACGTCGCGCACCAGCCCGCGGCGGAAGTATTCGTCGACCGTCTCCGGCCCCAGACTATCGATATTCATCGCCCGGCGGCTGATGTAGTGCTCCACGGCGCCCTTGAGCTGGGGCGGGCAGGCCGACTGGTTGGGGCAGTAATGGGCGGCCTCGCCCTCGACGCGCACGAGCGTGGCGCCGCACTCGGGACAGCGGTCGGCAAACCGGACGCGGGGCCCGAGGCCGGCGCCGCGCGCCGCGGTGTCCACGCCCACGATTTTGGGGATTATCTCGCCGCCCTTCTCCACATATACGTAGTCGCCCTCGTGCAGGTCGAGCTGCTCCATGACGTCGGCGTTGTGGAGCGAGGCGCGCCGCACCACGGTACCGGCCAGCAACACGGGCTCCATATTGGCCACGGGTGTGACAGCACCCGTGCGGCCCACCTGGAAGGTCACCTCGCGCAGGAGCGTCCGCGCCCGCTCGGCCTGAAACTTATAGGCGATGGCCCAGCGGGGGCACTTGGCCGTGTAACCGAGGGCGCGCTGCTGGCGCAGGCTGTCCACCTTGAGGACGATGCCGTCGGTGGCCACGGGCAGGCGGCGGCGCTCGCTGTCCCAGTAGTCGATGTACGCATAGACTTCCTCGAGCGTGCGCACGCGGCGCACGGTGTCGGGCACCTTGAAGCCCCAGCTGCGGGCGGCGGCAAGGTTGTCATAGTGGCTCTCCGCGGGCAGGGTGTCGCCCAGCAGATAGTAGAGGCAGGCGTCCAGCCGGCGCTGCGCCACGACGGCGGAGTTCTTGCTCTTGAGCGTGCCCGAGGCGGCGTTGCGCGGGTTGGCGAAGAGGGGTTCCTCGCGCGCCTCGCGCTCGCGGTTGAGCGCCTCGAAACTCTCCCAGGGCATGAGCACCTCGCCGCGTATCTCGAATGCCGCGGGCCATCCCCCGCCCGCCAGCTGCAGGGGGATGCTGCGTATGGTGCGCACGTTCTCCGTCACGTCATCGCCCTGCACGCCGTCGCCGCGCGTGACGGCGCGCACGAGGCGCCCCTCCTCGTAAGTGAGCGAGATGGAGAGCCCGTCGTATTTCATCTCGCAGCAGATGTCGAACTCCTCGCCTTCCAGTCCGGTGCGGACACGCTCGTAGAAGTCGACCACCTCACCGCGGTTGTACGTGTTGGCGAGCGAGAGCATGGGATATCTGTGGGCCACCTGGACGAACTCGTTGTTCAGGTCGCTGCCCACGCGGCAGGTGGGCGAGTTGGGGTCGGCCCACTCGGGATGCTCCTCCTCGAGGCGTTGCAACTCGTGCATGAGCTCGTCGAATTCCCGGTCGGAGATTTCGGGGGCGTTCAATACGTAGTAATTATGATTGTGGCGGTGCAACTCGGTCCGCAGTTGCACGATACGTTCCTTTATGTCCATGGCTGTCTCTGTTTTTCACGGGGGCAAAGATAGAAAATATCCCCGGAATAATCCGACCGCCGCAAGGAAGGTGGCAGGAATTTCTTAACTTTTTTCAAAAAACACCGCGGAGATTGATTTAAAATAAGTATCTTTGGACATAGCCGCAGGACGCGCGGCAAGGAACACACAGAAACAAACAGGATGAAAAGAAAAACCATTTGCCTGCTGGCAACACTGGCCCTGAGCGTTTCCCTCGCGGCACAGAGGAGAGGAAACGCCGCCGACAACACGGCCACCGCCGAACAATACATCGCACAATACCGCTTCGACGAGGCGGAAGAACTGCTGGATAAACAGATTACCACACTCAGGAAAAAGCGGCAGCCCACAGCCCGCGAGGAACAGCTGTTGGCCGTGGCCCGGAAAGGGGCGCACATGATGAACGCCACGGAGAAGGTGACGTTCATCGACAGCGTGGTCACGGACAAAGGCGCGTTCCTCGACGCTCTGCGCATCAGCCCGGAAAGCGGACAGCTGTTCGCTTACGGCGCGTTTTTCAACCGAGAGGACAAAAACGGCTGCACGGTCTACCGCTCCGAACTGGGCAACAAAATCTACTTCTCGCAGCCCGACCGCAACGGCACGCTCCGGCTCTACACCAGCGACCTGATAGACAAGGCATGGACCTCGCCGCAGCCGCTGGAAGGACTGGACGGGGACGACGCGCAGAACTATCCGTTCATGCTCTCGGACGGCGTCACGCTCTACTACGCCGCCCGCGGGGAGGAAAGTTTCGGAGGATACGACATCTTCGTGAGCCGCTACGACACGGACGAAAAGACGTTTCTGCGGCCGGAGAACATCGGCATGCCCTTCAACTCCGCGGCCAACGACTACATGTACGCCATCGACGAGGTGAACAACCTGGGCTGGTTCGTCTCCGACAGATTCCAGCCGGAGGGCAAGGTCTGCATCTATGTATTCATCCCCAACGAGGTACGCGAGGTTTACGACACGGACGATACGGGCGAGGCGAAGCTGCGGCGACTGGCGCGCGTGACCAGCATCGCGGAGACATGGACCGACACGGACGCACGGACGGCAGCCCGGGCACGCCTGGACGAAGCACGCAACGAGCGGCAGGCGTCCTCTGCCCGGCGGAAGGACTTCGAGTTTGTCGTCAACGACCGCCTGACGTACACCCTGGCGGAGGATTTCAAATCGCCCGCCGCCCGCAAACTTATCGGGACATGGAGGGAGAAAGCGGAGAACCGGCAACGGGGCCACGAGCAGCTGCAGACCCTCCGGGACATCTATGCCGCCGCCGACAAGAAGCGCAAGGCGCAACTGGCCACGCAAATCAAAAGGATGGAGGCCTCGCAGGAGAAACTGGACACCGAACTGAAACAAATGGAAAAGGACATCAGAAACAAAGAAAACGCGTTTCTAAGCCAACCGAATCGCTAACACCCGAAAAAACGAAATCCCATGAAAAAGTATTTTGCAGAATCAGAACTCATCATAAACCCGGACGGGAGCGTATTCCACCTGCACGTCAGACCTGAACAGGTGGCCGACAAAGTAATCCTCGTGGGCGACCCGGGGCGCGTCCCCACCGTCGCCGCGCACTTCGACACGCAGGAATGCGACATCGAGAGCCGGGAGTTCCGCACCATTACCGGAACGTACAAGGGAAAACGAATCACGGTGGTGTCCACCGGCATCGGATGCGACAACATCGACATCGTGATGAACGAACTGGACGCACTGGTAAACATCGATTTCCACACCCGCGAGGAGAACGAACGGTTGCGCTCGCTCGAAATTGTCCGAATCGGTACTTGCGGAGGTTTGCAGCCCAATACCCCGGTGGGCACGTTCATCTGCTCCGTGAAGTCCGTAGGCTTCGACGGGCTGCTGAACTTCTACGAAGGCCGCAATGCGGTGTGCGACCTGCCGATGGAGCGCGCGCTGCTCAATCATCTGGGCTGGAGCGGCAACATGTGTGCCCCGGCTCCCTACGTAATCGACACCGACGCGGAACTTGTGGAGCGCGTGGCCGGCACGGACATGGTGCGCGGCGTGACCATCGCCTGCGGCGGCTTTTTCGGTCCTCAGGGCCGCCAGTTGCGTGTCCCCCTCGCCGATCCGCATCAGAACGAGAAGGTGGAGACGTTTGAACACAACGGACTGAAGATAACGAATTTCGAGATGGAAAGTTCCGCGCTGGCCGGACTGGCCCGACTGATGGGGCACAAGGCGACTACCTGCTGCATGGTCATAGCCAACCGCGTGGCCAAGCAGGCCAACACGGGATACAAAAACCAGATTGACGATCTGATACGTCTGGTGCTGGAAAGAGTATGACGCCGGACTTACCGAACAAACTTTCTCCCATTATATAGGTGCGCGCGCGTGCGCGCGTACCTATATAAAAGAAATCTTTCCGATATGAACTTCAGAAAAAAGCTCAACAGGCGGCTGACTCCGGACGACATCCACGAACTGGCTTTCCTGACACAGGGAGTGCGAAACAATCGCCGGAAAGAACAGCTCTACGCCCTCATCACAGACTCGGACGAACGGATTGCATACAACGCGCTATGGGTATTCACTCATTTCGCCCTCGCAGACAACAAATGGCTATATGCCAAAAGGGATAATCTGACGGATATCCTGCTGAAAGAAACGCATACGGGTAAGAAGCGGCTGTTGCTGGCGCTGCTGGAAAGACAACCCGTCGGCAAAGAATGCGTACGGACGGACTATCTCGACTTCTGCCTTTCTAACATTCTTAGCACAGAGCCTTACGGAATCCGTGCCTTATGCATGAAACAAGCTTTCGCCCAGTGTCGCCATTTTCCGGAATTGCTTGACGAATTGGTTTCCGTTATGGACATGCTTGACGGAAGCGAGCTGTCTCCTGGACTCCGGACTGCACGGAAAAATATTCAGAAACAGCTCCGACAGGGAGAAAAGCCGGCAAGATGATTCCCGTCCGTCATCGCATTTCCATTAAAAGTCGTAACTTTGCGGGTATGAATACCACAGATACCATTTGCGCCATAGGCACCGCCCAAGGAGGCGCCATAGGCATTGTCAGGGTTTCCGGTCCGGAAGCCGTTGCCATCACGGAGAGTATATTCTTCCCGGTATCCCATCCATCTGTCCCCCTCTCGCAACGGCAAGCGTACACCTTGACCTTCGGACAAATCAGGAACGACATGGGGGAAATCATCGACGAGGTACTTGTCAGTCTGTTCCGCGCCCCTCATTCTTACACCGGCGAAGATAGTACGGAAATCTCATGCCACGGTTCATCCTATATATTACAGCAGGTGATGCAACTGCTCATCCGGCAAGGCTGCCGTGCGGCCGGCCCCGGTGAATTTACGCAACGCGCTTTCCTGAACGGCAAGATGGATCTAAGCCAGGCCGAAGCCGTGGCAGACTTGATAAGTTCCTCCAACGCGGCATCCCACCGCATGGCGATGAACCAGATGCGAGGCGGATTCTGCAAGGAATTGTCGGTATTGCGCGCCCGCCTGCTCCATCTCACATCCCTGTTAGAACTGGAACTGGACTTCAGCGACCACGAAGAACTGGAATTTGCCGACCGCGACGAACTGAGTCAAACCGCCGGACAGATAGAACAAATCATCAGCCGGCTGGCAGAATCTTTCAGCATAGGCAATGCCATCAAAAACGGAATCCCCGTGACAATCATCGGAGAAACGAATGCTGGAAAATCCACCCTTCTGAATACGTTGCTCCATGAAGAAAAAGCTATCGTAAGTGACATTCACGGTACGACACGCGACGTCATAGAAGATACGGTGAATATACAAGGAGTAACGTTCCGCTTCATTGATACGGCAGGAATCCGTGAAACAGAAGACACCATCGAGCACATTGGCATAGAGCGTACGTTCCGAAAACTGGAACAGGCAAACATCGTATTGTGGATGCTGGACATCACCACGGCTCCAACCAGATGGACAGAGATGGCAGACGACATTCTCCCCCACTGTGCAAACAAGCGTTTAATAATAGTTCTGAACAAAGCAGACTTATTACCTTCCCCCCAACAGGAGCAACTAAAAGCGTTCTTCTCCCACCTTCCCTACCCTCATATCCTTATTTCGGCAAAGAATCAAGAAAATATCGCAGAATTGCAGTCCTTGTTACTGCATTCCTCTTCCCTTCCAAATATCTCTCAAGAAGATATCATCGTTACGAACGTCCGTCATTACGAGGCTCTTATTCACGCCCGCAATGCCATCCGTAATGTCCTTCGAAATCTGCAGGCCAACCTATCCGGCGACCTAATTAGTGAAGACCTCCGCCAATGCCTTTTCCATATATCCGACATCATTGGAGAAGTAACCACCGACGAGGTTTTAGGAAATATATTCAGAAATTTCTGCATCGGCAAGTAATTAGTTGGTTGTCAATGATTTACATTGATAGTAATTGACTATAACTGAGCGATAAAACTTAATACATTCAAGAACGCCTAATGCTGATAACTGTCAGTGTTAGGCGTTTTTATGCACCATTTTGTACGGATTCTGTACGACAGCGACTCATTTCACCCCAAGCGTCAGCAAGGTGGTGGAGAAAGTTGACAATAGTTGTCAATGGTTTACGAACATTTACAAACAACGGAGAAATCTCCACAAAAGAAATGAGTAGCAACATTAGAATTGAAAAAATTTGTGAGTGGTGTGGAAAACAATTTATCGCCCAGACCACCGTCACACGCTTCTGTTCAAAGCGATGTTCAGAACACGCTTATAAGGAAAGGCTGAGGCAACAGAAAATTCAAATGGCTAAGGCTATACCATCACCTAAGCATTCCGAACTAAAAGAGAAAGAATATCTAACAGTAGCCGAAGTCGGAAAGATTCTTGGCATGACTCGACAAGGGGTGTACAAACTGATACACCGAGGATCCCTTGTCGCGTCGAAACTTAGCTCTCGTCTTACTTTAATTAAAAGAATAAGTATAGAGGCAATGCTAAACGATTCACCTTACACAAAAAGACAACCCAAGGAGCAGACGGTAATAACAGAACTTTATACCCGTGCCGATATTCGGGAGAAATATGGCGTTAAAGATTCATGGATCTACAAGGTGGTTGCGGAGAACAATGTGCCTAAGACTATCATACGAGGCAAGGCATATTTCAGCAAATCACATATTGACCGTCTTTTCTCTGCGAGAAAGGAAAATCCGGAAATCACAGAATGGTATTCGGTGGAAGATATTCAATCCATATACGGAATGACACTGTCTGCTATCTATTGCCTTGTGTCAAAACTCGGTATTCCCAAAAAGAAAGAAGGATCGAAAGTCTATTATTCCAAATATCATTTCGATGTAGC
>CAZIMK010000010.1:0-73068 GCA_964540455.1 uncultured Paraprevotella sp. | reverse complement strand
CTATTCCGAGGTCGAACCGTAGGCTATTCCAAGGTCAAACCGTAGGCTATTCCAAGGTCGAACCGTAGGCTATTCCAAGGTCAAACCGTAGGCTATTCATTTGCCGAGTGGAGTGCGGTTCACTATAGGTAGTGAAGCGCTGTTCACTGTGGGTAGTGAAGCACGGTTTACTATAGGTAGTGGAGCGCTGTTCACTGTGGGTAGTGAAATACTATCCTTAGATGCTCACGATAGTATTCCTTATCCCCTAAGGATTGTATTCCTAAGGTGTTTATGATAGTATTCCTGATAGTCTTATGATAGTTAGAATGAGCATGTCACTTAAGCTTGAATGAATACTTCATCTTAGTTCGAATGACGACCTTACGAAAACTGTAATAACAAACTCCGGATAGTTGTCTATCTAAATGCTGATTCATTAACGAATTGCTCCGAATCCCCACTGTTTTTCTACTGTGCCTTTATTGGGGGGCGCAAATCCACATTTATTTTGTATATTTGCAACAACCAAAACGATAATGAATATGGATCGGATTATTAGTGAAGATGAGATTTTTTATTTGAAACATTATCAACTCGAAAAGGATTTTGAGCAAGATGTAGTTGCCAACTACCGACACATTTTTGGTAGTGAAACGGTTTACATTGACATCAAAAAGAAAATTGGCGATAGCATTGCAACTATTCCTGATGGATATTTACTGGATTTTACCTTTTTGAACAATCCTCGGCTCTATATCATTGAAAATGAATTGAGCATCCACGATGCTTATAAGCATATCGGTTCGCAGTTATTAAAATTTGCAGTTTCATATAAACAAAGTGGCAGAAAAATCAAAAAAGTTATTCTTGATTATCTTGCCAACTCACCTGAACATCTGCATCTTATTGAATCGAAAATTTCCCAGATGGATTTTCGCAACATAGATGCGCTATTGGAATCTTTGATATTTGAACAATCTGTGGCTGCAATCGTAATCATTGATAACAATTCTGCGGAACTTGAGAATGTGTTAGGGCAACTCACAATGAATACTGACATTATTGAGTTTAAAGCATTTGAAAGCCATACGAATAAAAAGTTATACAAATTTATTCCTTTCAATAATGAGATTAAAGAGTTTGTTACAACGAATACCGGCACAACAAGCATTGCTGTAGAGGATATAGATACCATCGTCGTACCTGCAAAAGAGGAAGGTTTTCAGAACGCATTCATCGAAAACAAAGCTTGGTGGCAGATTCGCATTTCGGTATCGATGCTTGATAAAATCAAATACATTGCCGCCTATCGAACTGCACCCATATCGGCAATTACGCATGTTGCCGAGGTGCAAAAAATTGAAAAATACAAAGACACTAATAAATATATACTCTATTTCAAAGAACCGGCAAAAGAGATAAAACATATCGGATTAGATAAAAATAAAAAAGGATTAGCACCACAGGCACCTCGATATACAAGCTACAAAAGATTGATCGCTGCAAAATCCCTTTCAGAAGTATTTTAACAACAAATCCAGCACCGCGGAAATCAGACGGAAAGAATAATGTCCTTTTCTTTGGGCTCGAATAGCTGTCAAAATATTGGGTCCTATACTTGACTTTGTATTTAATTTGTCGCAAAAATACAATTTATTTGAGACAATTATGTGAATATTGACAGGTTAACGAACAATGAACGCCCCTAAAAGTTAGACAAAAACCTTTAGGGGCAGTTCAAAATAGGCGCAATCTCATTCTTGTATAACCGATAGAGTATTATTTCACTACCTTTCCACCGTCTTTTGTCACATAAATGCCATGACGGGGGTGCAACACGCGGCGGCCGCTCAAATCGTAAAGCTCCGTTGAACCTCTGGTTTCATCTTCCACCTCCGTGATACCCGTAGGATCGTTCTCTATAGCTGTCAATGTCCAGATGGAAGCTCCCCAGTCGTAAGGTTTCGTCAGCAGGTAGCTCCATGCGGCGGGATTGGTATACCAACTGAAAGCTCCGCTTCCGTCCATGATGGCAATGGCAGTCGCACCAAGATCGGTAGTGACTTCCTGCAATGTCCACGCATACTCCCGACCTAACCTCACCGTCTGGTCCGCTACATCGCTTTCGATATACGCACATGTGCCGGTCGACTTGTTTATGATGGCCACCGTGCCGTTCTTATTCTTCCTGAATCGCCAACGAAAAGCATCAGCATTGGCAGTTGAAAGACCCGCCGGAACTACCTGCTGTGCATCGGCTTTCGCATATTTGGTTGTATGGTAAGCATTGGAGATATAATAATAACAGTCCTCACGCAGGTTGTCGGCATAAGAGGAACGGGGCATGTCGAGATACTGCTGATAGAGGGCTGCATATTGCTCATAAACTTCTTTCGTCACGTCGCCTTCAAGCGCTTCTTTGGCAGGAGTTATCACAAACCGAAGCAGGAAGTCAACGGCCTCCTGCGAGGGCTCGCCCGTCTCACCCGCCTTGACAGTCGCAAGCAACCGTTCGCATTTGTTCACTAACCCTTGCAGAAACGCACGGAAATCCGTCACCTCGACAATACGCCAGGTGCCCGGATGGCAAAGAGCTGTATTGTCGTAAGCTATCACCTGTCCGGACATATTGCCGTAGAAACGTTTTACACCGGCCGTACCGGCAGCTGCTTCCGAAACAGTCACTACTCCCGGAATATAGGTAAACCTGCCTGTAGCTGTAACCGGACTCTCAATGCGCAACGCACATCCCGGAGCCTCAGAAAGCGTCACGCCCGAATTGTAGGCCGGCATATCGACATAATTTCCACTGATGGCCTGACGCAACAGCCAACAACCGTTCGGCTGCGGTACAAAAGTCCATATTTCCTCGGGCTCGAGCTGCGGCGTGTAATGGAAAAAGAGTTTGCCATTCTTTTCATACACGGAAGATCCGTTAAAGCGATTCTTATAATAGGTAGAAGCTGATATTATCTGATAGAACTTGCCCTCCTCCGGCTGTGTCGGTTCGGAAGTCTTATAGGCGACCGTCTGAGCCTGCAGGGCGGCGAGCGCATCGGCGCTTTCCGGTTGCAGGCGCAAGTCGGCCAAGGCTTTGGCCAGCGCATCATAAGCAGCCTGGGACGGATAGCCCACAGTTCCCGGCTGAGAAGCCTCCAGCAGTTCTACGGCCTCGGCTTCGGCCGCCTCTGTATCCGTCCGCTCTTTCGGCTCAAAGGCATAACCGGCATAGCGCACCTGCTTAATGTCAAGTATGTCCGCATGCTTCTGCAGACGCTTGTAGAAATCCGTATAACTCTTCTTGGCGGCCGGCAGCCAGGCAGTCTCGCTCAACGCCAGCAAACGGGGGAAATAACAGTATTCAACTTCCTCATCGGAACAACAACTTTCAGTCCACATATTGGCCTGCGTCCCCAGACAATAGTGATACTGGTCGGGCGACAAGGAGCCCAAGGGATTGTAAGCATACACACGTTCGATGGAATTCACCGAGTTGTCGCCATAACCTCCCATATAGGGCGCGTCTATTTCCATCCGGTCCGCCGGAGCCTGTAACAAGTCAAAATACATGGGGCCTGTCGGGACGGCTATGCTACGGAATCCTTTGGCCGCCGACACCGCAGGTGTGCAGAGCCAGTCCATCATGACGGGATTCAGTTTATAGTCGCTCCGCCAATGTTCCTGCAGTTCATTCCAGGCAATAATCTCCTTGCCGTATTTCTCCTGCAGGTACGTTCCGAGCGTTTCAAGCAGCCAGGGTTGCAGTTCCTCCACGCCAGCCAGTCCTTCCGTCCGGATACGGCGCTGGCAATCGGCATTCGACTTCCACTGCCCCGTGGGACATTCGTCTCCACCCAGATGGATGAAACCAAAAGGAAATACCTCGCACACATGGTCGAGCACGCATTTCAGGAAATCGATGACACGATCGTCGCCGATATTCAGTATGTCCGTAGAGATACCTTTGGCCACCCGTACTTCGTATGTCTTGGTCGGGTCACAACTCAATTCGGGATATGCGGCGATGGCCGCCACCATGTGTCCCGGCATGTCTACTTCGGGAATGATTTCAATATTCCGCTCCTTGGCATAAGCCACCACCTCGCGCAGGTCGTCAAGCGTATAGAAACAGCCACGGCCATATTCCGTGTCATCATAAAACTCTACACCGCCCGTTGGGTCGTTGATAGTCAGAGAGCGACTGCGGACGGCTCCCACCGTTGTTAGTTTCGGATATTCCGGTATCTCGATCCGCCAGCCCTGATCGTCTGTCAAATGCCAGTGGAAACGGTTCAGTTTATACACAGATACCACATCAAGCAGTTTTTTCACCTCCTCCTTATCAAAGAAATGACGCGAAATATCCAGATGGAATCCGCGATGCTCCAAAAGCGGCTCGTCTTCGACAGACACACAAGGCAAAGTCCAGTCGGCGTCCGGTGAGGCCTCACCGCCAAAGACTGCAACCGGCATCATCTGCCGCAGACTCTGCAAGGCATAGAAGAAACCTGCACGACCGGCAGCCACAATGTCCACCCCTTCGGGGGTCACGTTCAGTTTATAAGCCTCGGTCTTCAGGCTTTCGTCTTTCGTCATACGGATACTTGCATCCGTTCCGGCATTATCCGTCACAGCAGCACTGATGCCGGCCGCCCCCTGCAGGTCGGCAACCAGTTTCTCGGCCAGTGTCCGGGTTTCCTCATCGCAATAGGCAACCGAAGCCAGCGTCTTCATATCAAAGCATCCTTCCGCCGGTGTCACCGATGCCGGATAAGGAATAATCGGAACTACCGGTCCGCCCGCCAGTTCCGCTTCTGGCACAAAATGCACCACGGCATTCGGATCGTTCTTGTAATAAAGCGCCAGTAGCGCTCCGACGGAATTTCCGCCCCACGGATTCATCGAAAGGGAAGTCGCCCCGGTCGGTATGATTTCATACCCTTCGCCGCGGGGAGTGATATTGAAACGAACTCCGGTTCTCGGTACGGCCGCCGTACGCAGATTCGTACTATATGAGGGAGGATCCACATACAGCCGTTGTCCGGTTTTCGACGTAAGGATGTAACCGATAGCGGAATTGCCCTCTATTTTCCAAAGCTGGGAAGCCCGGCCGGTGGGAACGGCTACAACGGCGATTTCCCCTTCACCCTGCGCCGCCACCACATCATCCGCAGTATTGAAAACGATATAATACCAGTATTCATTCGTCCCGCTACTTACAGCGGGAAAGGTCTGCGCCTGTATACGGCACAAGGTTCCACACAGCAACGTGCAGAATAACAACAGGATGTGCTTTCTCATAATCATATTTTTAGAAGGTTAATCAAATAGTTCCACGGGTAAATATACGACAAAATGCCGAGTAAAGGAATCGAATGCAAGAAATATTCGTACCGGATCCTATGAGCGTTACGGCTGCGTATCCCCTTCCACATAAGATTCCAGATACAGGTTCATGCCGTCGAACACAGCGTATGTAAACTGAGATATCCAGTCGCCAAGAATGAGCACGCGGCTGGTGCGGCTGAGCATCAGATCCAACTCGATATGCCGGTGGCCGAAAATGTAATAATTGACATCCGGATGGGCTTTCTGATATTCTTTGGCATACAGCACAAGGTGTTCCTTATCCTCGCCCAAATAGCCGGGGTCTCCTCCCAAGCCGTGCTTCAACCGGCTGTGTCTGGCCCATGTCAGACCGAAATCCATGGCCCAACGGGGATGAATGCAAGAGAACAGGCACTGGCAGATTCTGTTATGAAACACCACACGGAGGAATTTGAACTTCCGGTCGGGATCGCCTAGACCGTCACCGTGCGCCAGCAGGAATACCTTGTCACCGATTTCCACGGTCTGAGGTTGCCGGTGAAGCACCACACCGCACTCCTTCTCCAGATAGTCGCCACACCATATATCGTGGTTCCCGGTAAAAAAATGAACTTCCACTCCCAAATCCGTCAGTTCGCTCACCTTTCCCAGAAAACGGGTGTATCCTTTCGGCACCACCATCCGGTACTCATACCAAAAGTCGAACATATCCCCCAGCATGTAGACTGCCGATGCCTTATGCTTGATGGCATCGAGGAAACGCACCAGACGACGCTCCTGCATCCGCCCGTGCGGTATGGCGCGACTCCCCAGGTGGGCGTCGGAAATAAAATAAACGTTCTTCATCCGCTATAAAAATCCTAATTCCATCTTGGCTTCCTCAGTCATCATATCCTTGTCCCATTCCGGTTCGAACACCAGGTTGACCACAGCATGCTTCACGCCTTCCACCGACTCCAGCTTCATCCGCACGTCCTCCATAATGAAGTCCGCCGCCGGACAGTTGGGTGCCGTGAGGGTCATATCCACGGCCAGCTCCCCTTCATCGGAGAGGTCCACTTTATATATCAGTCCCAAGTCATAGATATTGACCGGTATCTCCGGGTCGTATACCGTCTTCAACATTTCGACCACTTTTTCTTCTATTTCCAGTTTCGTTGACATGTCTTTCGTTAATGTTTATCTATATATAATAAGGTATATCACACATTCAGGCGCCCTTCCTCGCAATAGCTGTAGAATCCGCCGTCCGTCAGTATCACGTGGTCGAGCAACCGGATATTCATCATCCGGCAGGCCTGCGCGATTTTCTCGGTCAGACTGTCATCCTGCCTGCTGGGCCGGAGGTTGCCCGAAGGATGGTTGTGGCAAATGGCCAGCGTCGTAGCCCCCTGCAGTAGCACCTCACGCATAAGCAGACGAATGTCCACTACGGTCTCCGTCAATCCTCCCCGGCTCACCAGCACATCGGACATCACCCGGTTGGCCTGATTCATCAATAAAGCATGAAATTCCTCATGACGGCAATCCTGCATCAGCGGCAAATAATAATTATAAACGTCCACGCTACTACGGATCTGTACCTGCACAGCTGTTTCCTCTGCCATCCGGCGGCGTCCCAGTTCACAGGCCGCCAGCAACGTCACCGCTTTGGCCGGTCCCAGCCCTTTATAACGATGCGGGGGATTCGGATGTTTCCCGTCCGGGGCAAGATCGTGCAACGATAAGCGCCCCAGAGCCTTCAGACTGTTACCGAAATCCGCCAACACCCGCCGCATCAGTTCCACCGCCGACTCATCCGTACTGCCCGACCCTATCAGAATGGCCAGCAGTTCCGCGTTGCTTAAAGCCGCAGGCCCTTTCGCCACGAACTTCTCCCGAGGACGGTCTTCAACGGCCCAACGGTTAATGCTCAGCTTCTTCCCGGACGACATATCGCGCTCACTTATAGAAATTCTTCTCAAAAGCGGAAAACTCATCCTTTCCTCTCACACACCGTTGCCACCAGGCCCGCAGAAAACCCGTTCCGTATCCTATCAGTTGCACATACGAGGCCGCCACGGACAACAAGCCGATGCGCAGACTTTTGTTCTGCTGCGAAGCATCCGCGCCTACCAGCAAAGCAAACAGCAACAACGGCAACAGGCTTCCACACAGCAACCGTGCCGGCGCGCCGGCCGCCACGGCCAAGGTACCGGCTAATGCACCCAGCACTAACACTCCGCATCCCAATGTGAACACAGCCGGAAGCAGATGCACAATCTTCAGGGAACCGGGATGGCGCTTGTACAGATTGATACGCGCGATACCGGAATTGTACACCTGCCTGAAAAACTTCCGCAAGTCCGTGCGACGCTTATGCCAGACCCACGCCTCCGGAAAAAGGCGACATGAACACCCTGCGGCAAAAATACGTATGCTGAAATCTATGTCTTCGCCAAAACGCATGGGCGAAAAGCCGCCCAACCGGAGATACACCTCCCGCCGGATGCCCATGTTGAAAGAGCGGGGATAAAATTTATCCAGTTTCTTACGACCGCCCCGAATGCCTCCTGTCGTAAAGAAGGAAGTCATGGAATAGTTGATGGCCTTCTGCACCGAGGTAAACGACTCATGCGCGCAATCCGGTCCTCCGAAGGCATCGCACGGGTTTCGCCTCAACTCGTCGTCCACTGCTTGCAAATATCCTTCCGGCAACACGCAATCAGAGTCCAGCACAATCAGATACTCGCCCCGCGCCCGTTCCGCTCCGTAATTTCTCGTCTGCCCCGGTCCCGAATTCGGTTTCTCGTAATAACGTATGTCCAGCCGCCCGCTCCATGCTTCCACCACCTGCCTGCAGGGAATTTCGGAACCGTCTTCCACCACAAGCACCTCAAAGTCATCATATGCCTGTCCGGCAAGCGACTCCAGCAATTCGGCCACTTCATCCGGACGGTTATATACCGGAACAATCAGCGAGAATCTCATATTTTCGTCTGTTTTTACGCTACCTGACATGATAGCCTATCAAAAAACAAAGGTAACAAAATAATCAAGAAACAGGAAATATGGCCTACTATTTTAGACAAAAGGAACGAGAGGCTCCCCGACAAAACGCCGGAAAGCCTCCCGTAAACAGAATACAGCGGACGAATCAGTCTACTTTCACACGACCCAGATAAGAACCGTCGCGCGTGTCCACTTCCACCGTCTCACCTTCGTTTATGAACAGAGGCACACGGATTTCGGCACCGGTCTCCACCTTGGCCGGCTTGGTCGTATTGGTGGCTGTATCACCTTTCAATCCCGGTTCCGTATAAGTGATCACCAGTTTCACTTTCACCGGCACTTCCGCATACAGAATCGTTTCTGTCGATGCATCCGATACAACTTCCACGATTTCACCTTCTTTCATAAAGTCCACACCGGTAATCAGGTCGCGGTCGATAGGAAGTTGGTCGTACGTTTCCTGGTTCATGAAAATAAAGTCCTCGCCTTCTTTGTAAAGGAACTGATAAGGACGGCGCTCCACACGTACGTCTTCCAGTTTTTCCCCGATGTTGAAACGACGCTCCAGCACGTTGCCGGAAACGACATCCTTCAATGTGGTACGCATAATCGTGTTTCCCTTACCCGGTTTCACGTGCAGGAAGTCGATACAAAAATACAACTTGCCGTCCAGACGGATGCAAGTGCCTTTTTTAATGTCTTGTGAGTTAATCATAAATTGTCTATTATCTTTGATTTATACTAATGATATTCACTCTGTCATCTTTAGAGCCACAAAGGTAATTGAATTTAGAAAAAAACGCAAAAGTTATGAGTAAAAATGAATTATCTCTTGCTTAATTAAAAAAAAGTATCTACTTTTGCAACCCGAATCGTGAAGTACAATAAATAAAAAGCATATAGACATGAAAAGAACATTCCAACCTCACAACAGAAAGAGAAAGAACAAACACGGGTTCCGCGAAAGAATGGCTACAGCAAACGGACGTAAGGTATTGGCTGCACGTCGCGCCAAAGGCCGCAAGAAGTTGACCGTGTCCGACGAGAAGCACGGCAAATAATTTTTGCCGTACCAAATAGCAAAAACGAAGAAGAAGTAAGGGAAACTTTACTTCTTCGTTTTTTATTACTACCTTTGACAAAGGAAACCTTCTAACGGAAACAACCATGAAATTTAGCGAATTCAAATCAAAGATAACCACCCCGCTCCTGTGGGGTAACCTGCTTGGAATGATGCTGTTCATTGTCCTACTGGCATTCGGCGTGTGGAAAGGACTGGATATATACACCCACCACGGGGAAAGCGTCCGTGTACCCGATATCAAGGGAATGCCGCTGAACGACGCCCGCTATGCGCTGAATCAGGCCGGCCTGAACGCAATTGTCGTCGACTCCAGCTACAACCGCAATCAGCTGCCCGGCACCATATTGGAACAGACCCCGACTGGAGGCACGAATGTAAAACTGGGACGGGACATATACCTGACTCTGAATTCGCAACACAGCCCCACCATTGCCTTTCCCGACATAGCGGACAACTGCTCTCTACGCGAAGCGGAGGCGCGGCTCAAAGCCCTGGGTATTAAATTAGCTCCTTATGAATACGTCGACGGAGAGGCCGACTGGGTATACGGAGTGAAGTGCGAAGGCCGAACCATCGATGCCGGCGAACGGATTTCAACGGATATTCCCGTAGTCCTGCAAGTGGGCAAAGGGTATGAAAACGACTTCAGCGAATCATATACAGATTCACTCGGAACAGAGATACCGGCACTGACAGACGAAAGCATAGAAGGATTTGAGCTGTAACCCCACAAATTCCCCTAATTAATCAGATGAACAATCCCATCGAACTCCCTTCTCCTCTATCTGACGATTTCATCAATGAAACGGACGACGGACTTGACGAAACGGAACAGCCGGCAACGCTTTATGAACACCATCGTGTCGTAGCCGACAAGGGACAGACCCCGATGCGCATAGACAAGTTCCTGATGGAGCATCTGTTCAACACCTCGCGCAACCGGCTGCAAAAAGCAGCCGATGCCGGTTTTATCCTCGTGAACGACCGGCCTGCCAAAAGCAATTACAAGATTAAACCGGGCGATGTGGTGACACTCATGCTGGACCGTCCGAAATATAACAATGAGATCATTCCCGAGGACATCCCCCTGAATATCGTTTACGAGGATGCCGACCTGATGGTGGTCAACAAACCGGCCGGTCTGGTGGTACATCCCGGGTGCGGCAACTATACGGGTACACTGGTGAACGCCGTGGCATGGCACCTGAAGGACAATCCCGCCTATAACCCCAACGACCCGGAAGTGGGGCTTGTCCACCGCATCGATAAAGACACGTCCGGCCTGCTGGTCATAGCCAAGACACCGGAAGCCAAGACCCACCTGTGCAAACAGTTTTTCGACAAGACCACCAAACGCTGTTACAATGCTCTGGTATGGGGCAACCCGGAAGCCGATGAAGGACGCATAGAGGGCAATATTGCCCGCCACCCGCGCGACCGGATGCAGATGGCGGTCTATCCGGCCGGAGGGGAAATCGGCAAGACCGCCGTCACCCACTACCATGTCCTGGAACGTTTCGGCTACGTCACGTTTGTGGAGTGCATACTGGAAACAGGACGCACACACCAGATACGGGTACACATGAAGCATATCGGCCATCCGCTGTTCAACGACGAGCGCTACGGAGGAAACGAGATTCTACGAGGAACACAGTTCAGCAAATACAAACAGTTTATCCACAACTGCTTCGACACATGTCCGCGCCAGGCACTCCATGCCCGCACTCTGGGCTTCACACATCCCCGTACGGGAAAGGAAATGTTCTTCACGTCCGAACTGCCGGAAGACATGCAGGCACTCCTGAACCGGTGGCGCATCTATATTTCCAACCGAGCAACCGACTAATCAGAAATAATCAGACAGAAAAAATGAAAAAAACAATTGCAATCATTGCCGGAGGCGACTCCTCCGAACACGATGTTTCCCTGCGCAGCGCTCAGGGCATTTATTCTTTTCTCGATAAAGAAAAATACAATATCTACATCATAGAAATCAGCGGTCTCGTTTGGGAAGCCAGTCTGGATGACGGGACAAAAGCCGCCGTAGACCGCAACGACTTTTCGTTTCTCCACGGCGAGCGGCGCATACGCCCTGACTTCGCTTATATAACGATACACGGCACACCGGGTGAGAACGGTCTGCTCCAGGGGTATTTCGACTTGATTCACATGCCCTACTCCACCAGCAGCGTATTGGTGGAAGCCATGACTTTCAACAAATTTACACTCAATCAGTATTTGAAAAGTTTCGGTGTGAGCGTTAGCGAAAGCATGGTGGTGAGACGGGGCTTCGAGCATCTGGTTACGGATGACGAGGTGATTGAGAAAATCGGACTTCCCTGTTTTGTCAAACCCAATGCCGGGGGATCCAGTTTCGGTGTAACCAAAGTTAAAGAAGCCGGACAGCTCCGGGAGGCTATCCGGAAAGCCATGAACGAAAGCGACGAGGTGATGATCGAAGCATTCATGCAAGGCACGGAAATCACCTGCGGATGCTACAAGACACGTCGCAACGATGTGGTCTTCCCCATCACGGAGGTTGTGACCGACAACGAATTCTTCGACTACGATGCCAAATACAACGGCCAGGTACGGGAGATTACCCCGGCACGCCTGAAGGAGGACACGGCGGAACGCGTGCGTCTCATCACATCTACCATCTACGACATACTGGGATGCTCCGGCATCGTCCGCATCGACTATATCATCACCCGGACTACCGACAGCGAGGGAAATGAAAAGGAACGGATCAACATGCTGGAGATAAACACGACCCCTGGTATGACCGCCACCAGTTTCATTCCACAGCAGGTGCGTGCCGCCGGACTGGACATAAAGGAGGTGCTTACCGATATAATAGAAAACCGATTAAACGACATACCATGATAATACCTGCCGAATTCGACGAAATCCGTCCATATACACCGGAAGAACTGCCGGGCGTTTTTGAAGAGATTCTGAAAGACGAGACTTTCCGTGCCGTTATAGCCAAAGTCCTGCCGGACATGCCTTTCGACACATTTGCTGCCGGACTACGCTCCTGCCGCACGGTAGACGAGGTACAGGAAAAATTCTGTTATCCGCTCCTGTACCAGGTGGCCGACCGGTGTAGCGACGGGCTGGACATGGACAGCACATCGCTGCCGGACCACAACCGGGCTTACACCTTCGTGACCAACCACCGCGACATTGTGCTCGACTCCGCTTTCCTGAGTATCATGATGGTTAAGAACGGATTTCGCTCAACTCCGGAAATCGCCATCGGCGACAACCTGCTCATCTTGCCGTGGATCAGGATGTTCGTTCGTGTCAACAAGTCATTCATCGTGCAGCGGTCACTTCCCATGCGCCAGATGCTGTTGTCCAGCGCACGGCTGGGACGATACATCCATTTCGCCGTCAGCGAAAAGCAGCAGAACGTATGGATAGCACAACGGGAAGGCCGGGCAAAAGACTCTGACGACCGCACGCAGGAGTCCATTCTGAAAATGATGTGCATGGGGGGAGAAGGCAGTGTGACGGAACGTCTCAAGGCTCTGCACATCGTCCCCACGGCCCTTTCCTACGAATACGACCCGTGCGACTACCTGAAAGCACAGGAGTTCCAGCAAAAGCGGGATATACCCGGCTTCAAAAAAAGCCAGCAGGACGACCTGGACAACATGTACACGGGTATTTACGGCTACAAAGGACGCATTCATTTCCAGACAGGAACCTGCATCGACGAATGGCTCGACAACCAGCCTGCCGACCTGCCCAAAACGGAACTTTACCCCCGTATCGCCGCACACATCGACAGGGAGATTCACCGGAACTACCGGATCTACCCGGGCAACTTCGTGGCTGCAGACCTGTTGCACGGCACCAAAGCCTTTGCCGACCGGTATACCGACGAAGAGAAAGAGCGTTTCGAACAGTACCTGCAAAGCAGACTCAACAAGATAACCCTGCCGCAACCAGATTTCCCTTTCCTGCGCGAACGCATACTGACCATGTACGCCAACCCTGTTTTCAACCACCAAAAAGCTCTTGAAGCATGATACGGGACGGTATCTGCAACCTCGCTTCACGGGTTGTCCGCTACGGTCTGTTGTCGGGCATCCTGTGCGGCTTTGTTGCGTGCGACGGCAATAAAGAGGATGAAACGCCTTATCCTTCGCTCATCACGGAACTGGGGGATTTCCCGTCCGACGAAGCCGGCATCGTGCACACGTTCCGCTGCGACAACGGTACGGACTACCGGCTGGAAACACCACTCACTGGAAACCAACCCAACACGGTCTACCGACAGGTGTGCAGCTACGAATCCGTAGGCAGTACCCCGCCCACAATCCGTATTTATTCCCTAACGCCCGTCCGCGTACTGCGCGATTCCACCGAACGGCCTCAAGCCGCCGACCCGACTCCGGTTACCAGCGTATGGAGGGGTGGAAACTATATCAACCTGACGCTCAATCCCCGCACCCAAGGAGGCACGCAATACTGGGGCTACCGCACCGACTCACTGCATATCGTCGGCGACAACCGCCGTTGTCTGTACCTGTCGCTCCACCACAATGCTAATAACGACCCATCTTCTTACACCACGACCGTCTATGCCAGCATCCCTTTAGACGAGTTGAAACAAATCCGCCCGGGCGACTCAATAGTACTGAAAGCTTTTCTGCCCGCAAGAGTGAAAGAGTGGCGGCTACGCTACTGACAACTCGTCCGTCTTCTCCTGACTTCGTCAACGTGTCAGGAGGAAAAGCAAGTATCTATTTTTTACAATAGATATTATTTCTTCCGATGCCACTTGTCGTGATACAGTGGATTTTCAGGAAAAAACACAGCTTTTTGTGCCACCTGTTTTTGCAAGATACAAAACAAAGGGAGTGCCAAGTGTCGAAAAGCGTCGAAGACTGCCGATGTTTTCAATCTTGTTTTATTGCACCTTCATTCAGTACTGAATGAGGGTGTGATGCAGTACTGAATGAGACCTTAATACAGTACTGAATGAAGGATTAACGAAGCACTGAATGAACCCCTGATTCAGTACTGGATGAAGGTGCAACCCAGTACAGAATGAAGATCCGCAAAAATACGGTATAACGAGGCGTTGAAAACAAACAAAGAATCGAAGTAATATTTGACAATTATATCTAACAGACAGGCATTACCGTTAAGCGACAGCCACATCGTGACTTCAGCTTTATTCCTGCCGGTGTTTCGCCCTGCAAACAGATATGCGCATCCCCATTAAAATTCCACTGATCCTAATATCCTGAATATTCCTCTTTATATGCCACCGGCCCTACGACTCTCGTCGCAAGGCCGGTGGTCTTCAATTAGAGGGGGAGTCCCTTATTTATCCCAGATTTCGCCCCAGTTTCCTCCGGAGTTGAATTCGCCGTCGTAACCACTGTCACCCGGTTGGATACCGGAATTGTTTCCGCCCGGCGTCAGAATCGAAGACGCCAGCATTCCTTCCACTCTCACCATTGTCACCTCACATGCAGGTGCCGTATATATCATCTTTTTCATTTCGCTTCCTGTATTTTGTTATTTAACAACCTGTTTCTTACCGTTCACGATATAGATGCCTTTCTGCAGACCGTCCAGCGTCTTGGCTGCGCGACGCACCTGTACGCCGGAAAGCGTGTACACGTCGAATGCCTCTGCGTCAGCACTGCCAATGGCCTCGATACCTGTTGCCTCGCCGTCGAAGAAATTCAGTTTCACAGACTGTACGGCTGCACCGCTTGTCGTGAAGTAAGCACGCGTACCTTTCATGAAGGAACCGGCAGCGCCCAATGTTATCTTGTCCTCCCCATCGATAGTGGCCACACCGTATTTGCCGGCCATGTCTGTCAAGGCCGCATATGTACCGGTAAATGTAAAGTCGCCGTGCGTTACGGACTTCGGTGTCGTACTTTCGATGTTTACTCCGAAGTATACCGGTTCCGTAGCAGCATCTTGGAAATAAATCAGGTACGGAGTATTCGCAGCCAGGACGCCGCCTTCTTCCACCGACTTGAAATTCAAGCCTTCTTCCGTAACTGATTCAAAGGACTGCGCTTTTACATCGGGGACTTCCCAGAACGCTTCGGCCTGATAATCGAACGGCAAGCAGACGGTATTCCAACCGGCCACAAACTTACGGTTCAGCTTTACATTATACAATCCGTTCAAAGCGGGCATGTCTTCCGTTTCGTTGATTTCCACCAACGGGGCGAACACCACCTTTATCATCTGTTCCAATGACGCCGTCATATCAATGTCTATATCGGCCACCATTTCCGTTTTGCTCAATTTTGTGGCTCTCAGTTTCACCGGCACATCACCCAACATTGGACCATACCAATCATCCTCGGTAAATTCCTCCAAATCTCCGGGCAATATCTGAATCCTTTGGTCTGCCGTAAAGACATTTCCATTTACCGTCAGATTTGTCAAACGAATATTACCTACCAATATGACAGAATCATCGCTACCCAATATAAAATTCTTCAATACGAACGAATAAGTACCGTCTATTTCTTTCACAAGTTGGATTGCCGTTGTCTGCGGCTCAGAAGTGCTACCGTTAATACCGACAGTCAGTACATTGGTAAACGAAGTAACTATCGGGAACTGTATTGTATATTCGTGGTAATTAGCAGTATTAACAGAAATATCGTTTCCTTCCACACGAACCACGCACTTGCCCGTAGCGGCATCGTAACTGGTTGTAACCGTAGCACCCTTACCATCAGCCACTGCCTGCAATTTCGTCGCATCGTAAGGTTCGTCTACAGCATAAGTATAAACATCCTTGTCGAATCCGGTTACCGCTTTACCATCGTATGACAGACTGGACAATTGGGAATAATATACAAACTCAACATCATCAACTTCCAATACACTATTCTTTTGAATATTATCACGCGTCCAATAATCCGCACTCGAGATAATTACATTCATCTTTTCTGGAATTTCATTCTCCTGTCCGGCTTTATATTCCAACGGAACTACAATTTCTTCCCAATCATCATTTTTAGTAGAGGAGAACCCATAATCACAGGAAGCAATCAATGTCCCTGACTCCGTAGCGTCCGCATATCCCATAACTACACGATCCACATCTTCTTTTACATCATTTGAAGTATTAGACTTAATAGTAGACTTAAATGTTCCTTTCCAAAGATAAGCTATTATACGAGCTTCTTCTTCCGCGTCACCTTTTGTGCGCTTATACAGTCCTTTAATAGCATCCGGCCGATGAGTAAAATTAATACCACCGTATGCGCCACCATCACAGTCTGTAAGAGTTGTTACTGCATAAACCCAAGGTGTTGCAAATGTGATAAATGCAGGAGCATTAGATCCTATACCCAAAACTCCAACAAACTTGTTAGTTAAAACAACAGAAGGAGAGCCATCTAAGCCTGTACCTTTTGTAATCAAAATTTCTTTCTTCTCCTGAGGAAATATTCCAGCCCATACTTTTTGATTAACACTTGAACCATTCCATTCTGCGGGTTCGTCTCCGGGACGCTGACGCATTCCGTCTGCACCACCATTTCTATTTGATTTTGATGACTGATATGAGGAACCGGCACTACCTTTCCAATTTTCAAATCCGACATTAGGCAACTGTTGAGCTTGAGCCATAATTCCACATACAGTCAGGCCTATCACTGTCAATAAAATCTTTCTCATCTTGCAATATTTATTTAATTACTTTCTTACCATTTATAATATAAATGCCTTTGGACAATTGGTTCCAGTCTGTTCCCACCAAGACACCATCCAAAGAATAATAGTTTGCAGCTACTTTCTCTGAAGATACAATATTCTGTATTCCGGTTCCATTAAACGGAGTACCAAAGGTTACCTTTATCACCTGTTCCAAGGTCTCCATCATGTCTATGTCTATCAGGCAATACAACTTGTCGGGCGTCATCTCGGCTACCAATGCCACAGGGACATCACCCAACAATGGACCCAGCCAAGCATCTTCGGACACACCCTCCATCGTACCGGGCTGTATGTTGATGATACGGTTCTCAGTCAGATAGATTCTGCCGTCCTTTTCCTCACCTACCAGGTTATCCAGCACGATGTTGCCCACGGCGAGTGCATCTTCGCCGGCACCCAGCATAAAGTTATCCAAAGCCAAGGTATAAGTGCCGTCCGCATTCGTCGTCACCTTGATTTCAGTCTTCTGAGGCTCCGTACTTTCCTCGTTTATCGACACTACCAAGTCGTCCGTATAAGTAACGGTTACTCCCAGATCTTCCGATTCGCCGAACGGAGTACCGAAGCAAACCTTTATCACCTGTTCCAAGGTCTCCATCATGTCTATGTCTATCAGGCAATACAACTTGTCGGGCGTCATCTCGGCTACCAATGCCACAGGGACATCACCCAACAATGGACCCAGCCAAGCATCTTCGGACACACCCTCCATCGTACCGGGCTGTATGTTGATGATACGGTTCTCAGTCAGATAGATTCTGCCGTCCTTTTCCTCACCTACCAGGTTATCCAGCACGATGTTGCCCACGGCGAGTGCATCTTCGCCGGCACCCAGCATAAAGTTATCCAAAGCCAAGGTATAAGTGCCGTCCGCATTCGTCGTCACCTTGATTTCAGTCTTCTGAGGCTCCGTACTTTCCTCGTTTATCGACACTACCAAGTCGTCCGTATAAGTAACGGTGTTCTGTGCCTGAGCCACCATGCCGCCCAGGAAAGCAAACATCAGAAGTAAAGTCTTCTTCATAAGCTAATAGTTTTAAATAAATATTCTGTTTTTATTCTATACCTTTATTAATAATGACACGCGATGCCAAACGTGGCATACAGGGGATACATGGGGAAGTCCACCGTCTTGAAATCACTGTGGAAAACACCATTCAATCCCCAGTCCACACTGGCAAAGGCGGTCAGGCCGCGACGTATCTTGTAGTCGAAACCCAATTCCACACCGTAGAGCACACTGCGCATATCGTCCGCAAAGTCATACGTGGCTGGATTGTCACTGGCAATCTCCACCTTCGGCCCTGTGGGTGTCCCCTCGCGCAGATAACCGTCGTAGACAGACCCTTTGAAATCCGCTCCCAAGATGAAACTTACATACGGACCAAGGTTCATATTCCAGCGGGGACTGAGACGGAATGTCGCCATCACGGGAATGGTAAAGCCCGCCATGAATGTTTCGGTAACGTCCGTACCGGTGAAATACCCTTCCAGATAATCCTCGCCCTGCGCGATACCCATGTGATAGTTCTTCACGTCGGCACCCGTGTGCATGCCCTCTAAAAAGAAGTGGGCACCAGCCATCAATCCCCAGCGGCGTGAAAACATCTTATAACCGTCCACATAGAACCCCAAGCCTCCGTCGGGACGGAACAGATTGATGCTACGCACTTCCTTGGGAAGAGGCAGCGGCGAAGTGCCTCCCAAAATATAACCGGCCCGCACAAGATAGCCGTAACCTTTTTCACAACGCGGCCCCCACTGGGCATACTTGTCCGTATCCTGCGCCGACACTGATACAGAGAACACGCCGGCCAACACCATACATATAATATATTTCATACTATTTTTCATTGCTATCATTCTTCTTAAATTATTCCACCGTCGTTTTTACTCGCATGCGACCTTTACCTCGTCGACCCACAATGTACTGCCCACGGCTCCGCAGAAACTGGCTCCCTCGATACTGGACGTAAACACAACCGCCAGATTATAGCCGAAGTTATGCAACCGGCCGGCATCCACCGTCCCCCGGTAGTCAAACTCGATGTCGAAATGCTGCCATTCCGTGGTAGTCAGCGGATTTTCCAGCCGCGCCAGCGCCACGATATTCGGATTGGTGAGCACATCATCGCCGTGCAACATCACATCGTTACCCTCGTCGTCCGTGTTGCGATAAAAAACGGCATACAAGTCGGGCTGGTCTACACGTCCCGGTATCACAGTTCCCGAACGGTCCTGAAAATCTTTTCCCGGCACGAACTTGTAGTCGCCGGAAAAACGCAAAGGCTTCTGACTGAACGGCAAGCCGAAACATGTGGCCTTCATGGCGTCTTTCAAAGCATTCTGCGTATCAAATGTACCGATAAACAGATTGCCGGCTGCGATACGCATGTTCACCATATTGCCGAAAGCCCCCGTGCTGCGTGTTTCCAGTTTAACAGCCGAACCGGACAATCCGTCCTCCACCGGCACAGTGGGATATTCATCGGGCTTAGCGGAAGAACGGCTCAGACGAAAGCCTGAGTTTCCGGTTGCCCAGAAATCAATCCGAGTTTCTTCCTCGTTCATCCCATACCAATTGTAGTATTTCCGGGAATTTGGTTCGAGCTCGTAGTATTCAAACTTATATTCGGTAGGCAACACCATCATCGGAATAAAACGCACCCGATAAGTACGGCTCCAGTTCCGGTCCTCGGAAACCACCTTGTACAACACACCGTCCTGCGAGAAGTCCTGTACGCTTCCGCTGGCCGGTGTCACCGTAGCCCCCGGCGTGATATCCAGCTCCAGCGCTACGGCCGACACGTCCGCACCATCCCGCACCGGGAACGTGATGACACTATCCATCGAAGCTACTTCCTTCACCGCATCATGACGGCTGTAGAACATGGAGTAACTCTCCGAATCTATTACACGACAAGCCACTATATCGCATTCCGCATTGGGAGCCTCTTCCTGAATACAGGACGTAAATGATAAAAATCCCAAAGAAAGCAGAAAAAAGGTTTGTTTTCTCATCTGTCGAAAAACTAATAAAACATGTTTTAAATTGTATGCAAAGTTGCCAAAAAAAGTTCAAAAGGAGCCGACTTTTCGGTAAAAACTCCTCCAAATACCGATATTTAAAGAGAAAATACCGGTATTTCCATGTTATAAAGCATAAAGAAGGGACCCAAAACAAATCGCACCACTCTTCAATTCTTCTCTCACAAATACCCTTCCCTTCCATACAAGTTCACATCCGGAAACGCATCACCCCGCAGAGCCCTCTATCGAGAAACACCCTCCAAAGCCTGCTGCTTCCACATCCGAAACATGACTTTAAATCAACAATTGAATCTTTCCCATTCCGAAAGGGGGAAGTCATCAATACACGATCCTGCATCATGTCAAATAGCACTCTGCAGGAGTACGGCAAAAGCGGTTGCACAGACATGCACTAAGCGTAAAACGGTTCGTCATCCCGATTATCATGACCGGCCGTGCGTCACTTATTACCGTCACAATTCCGTGCCGGCAATTACCCCCACGACACTCCCGTCTTGGGTGTTCAGTTATCATTTTACCCCACTTTAACTATAGTTTTTAAAATACCTCATTTTCAACTATCTATAAATCCACTTAGTTATTAACAAGGTGTTGAAAAATAAATTTCTTCTTTTGTGTGGGGAAATGTGGGGAATTTCACTATCTTTGGAGCCAGATATAATATATAAGGTATACAACGATGCGTTTCACCGGAAATACAGACGCCAAGACAGACGCCAAAGGCAGAGTTTTTCTGCCGGCCGCTTTCCGCAAAGTACTGCAGGGAAGCGGAGAGGAAGGGCTCATCCTGCGCAGGGATGTGTTCCAACATTGTCTGGTACTCTACCCGGAAAGTACATGGAACCGCCTTATTGATGATTTGACCGCACGCACACATCCTTTCGACCGAAAAGGGCGCGAACTGCTGAGACGCTTCGTGGCCGACGCCGAACGTATCGTCCCGGACGGCAACGGACGTCTGCTACTATCCAAGCGATACCTGCTGTCCGCCGGTATCACGACGGATGTCCGTTTCATCGGCATGGATGACACAATAGAAATCTGGAGCCGGGAAGAAGCGGAGAAATTACTCGAAGACAACGGCGAACTGGGCAACGGGCTGGAGGCTATGATGAGCATCACCACCGGGCAACCGGATACATCCCACGAACAATAACGACAGATGGAAAAAGGAGTTTATCACGTACCCGTATTACGGAAAGAGGCCGTAGACGGACTGAACGTAAAGGCGGACGGAATCTATGCCGACATGACGTTCGGAGGCGGAGGACACAGCCGCGAAATTCTGTCGCGACTGGCTCCGGAGGGACACCTATACAGCTTCGACCAGGACGAAGATACCGAACAGAATATCGTGGATGACCCTCGTCTGACATTCGTGCGTAGCAACTTCCGGTATCTTAAGAACTGGATGCGCTACTACGGTGTGGAGCAACTGGACGGCATATTGGCCGACTTAGGCGTGTCAAGCCATCATTTCGATGCAGAGGAGCGGGGATTTTCATTCCGGTTTGACGGACCACTGGACATGCGCATGAACAAACGGGCCGGACAAAACGCCGCCGACCTGCTGAACACTTACGAGGAGGAACGGCTGGCCGATGTGTTCTACCTATACGGAGAACTTAAAAACAGCCGACGCATCGCAGACGCCATAGTAAAAAGCCGACGCCAGCGCCCCATAGAACAGACGAGTGATTTTCTGGACATATTAAGACCCATATTCGGGAGAGAACGTGAAAAGAAAGAACTGGCGAAAGTGTTTCAGGCCCTGCGAATCGAAGTGAATCATGAGATGGAAGCCCTGAAAGAGATGCTCTCCGCCGCAACCGAACTACTGAAACCGGGAGGACGCTTGTCCGTGCTCACTTATCACTCGTTAGAAGACCGAATGGTGAAAAACCTGATAAAAAGCGGGAATGTGGAGGGTAAAATAGTCCAAGACTTCTTCGGACGGGTGGAAGCACCGTTGAAAGCCATGAACAACAAGGTTATCGTTCCTGACGCAGACGAACAGGAACGAAATCCAAGAAGTCGAAGCGCCAAACTGCGTATAGCCGAGAAGAGAGAGACCTTATAAAAGCCGGAAGAGACAATGAAAGAAGAACAGACTGACATATTACAGGGTCCGGAGCTGGTGACCAAGGAGTTGACCGGAGCCCCGGAAACGACTACAGATGAGACGAATCCATCCGAGGAAGAGACGACGGAAGAGGAAACGGTGCGAACTCCCGCCACCGTAGGCGAATTCACCCGAAACGAAGAGGCCGAGCAACATACCAACCTGTCGTTGCGGCAGATCCTGGGTGGAGATATTCTCACCGGCGACTGGCTGAAAAGGCAGATGGGACTCATCGTCCTGTGTTGCGTGTTTGTAATTATCTACATCACCAACCGCTATTCGGCTGAACAGGAGATTATCGAAATCGAGCGTCTGAAAGTGGAACTACAGGAAATCAAATACCGCGCCCTGACACGTTCGAGCGAACTGACCGTAAGGAGCCGTCAGAGCCAGATAGAGGAATACCTGAAAAAGACAAATGACAGTACACTGACTATACCTAAAGAACCGCCATACCGCATAAAAAGAAAAGAAGAATGAAATTCAACAGCAAAAAAATAATGCCACGCTACTTCGTCGTTATCGTACTGATGAGCTTGGGAGGGCTTTTCATCTTCTGTAACGCCTGTTACTTAGTGTTGGTCGAACGATCCTACTGGGAGGAAGTCAGCAAACAGTTGGTAAAAGAGAATGTACCCATTCAGGCCAACCGTGGCAACATACTCTCTTCCGACGGACAACTGATGACCAGTTCCCTGCCGGAATATAAGATTTATATGGATTTTATCGCCAGCGATAAGGATTCCGCCGCAGCAGCCAAACTGCAATGCTGGCGTGATTCCGTGCTGACCGAAAAAATGGATTCTATCTGCGAGGGACTGCACCAAATATTTCCGGACGTGACAGCCAAAGAGTTCCGCCAACGGCTGGAAAAAGGACGTAAATTAAAACGACGCAACTGGCTGGTGTACAAGAAACGCATCTCCTATATACAATATAAGGAATGTAAAAAACTTCCCCTGTTCCGGGAAAAACCGTTCAAGGGCGGCTTCTATACGGAAGAGTTCAACCAGCGGAAGAAGCCCTTCGGCTCACTGGCTACCCGCACGCTGGGAGCCCTCTACGCCAGCAAGGACTCGGCACGCAACGGGCTGGAACTGGCCTACGACTCTATCCTGAGAGGAAAGGAAGGTATTTCCCACCGGGCCAAAGTGCGCAACAAATGGCTGAGCTTGGTGGACCAGCCTCCGGTGGACGGCAACGACATCATGACGACCATAGACATATCCATGCAAGACGCTGCAGAAAAAGCCTTGATAAAAAAACTGAAAGAAATCAACGGCGACGTGGGGGTCGTTGTTCTCATGGAAGTGGCGACCGGCGACGTGAAAGCCATCGTCAATATGTCCAAATGCAGCGACGGACAATACCGGGAAATAAAGAACAACGCCGTTTCGGACATGATGGAACCCGGTTCCACATTCAAGACCGCCTCTATCATGGTAGCTCTGGAAGACAAGAAGATAACGAAGGATGATTTCATTGAAACCGGCAACGGACAATGGAGCATGCACGGCCGAGTAATGAAAGACCATAACTGGCGCAAGGGCGGCTATGGCCGGATAAGCATACCGGAGGTGCTGATGTATTCGTCCAATATCGGTGTTAGCCGTATCATCGACGATCACTACAAGGACAATCCGGAACAGTTCGTGGACGGCCTCTACCGTGAAGGAGTGGGCATACCGATGGATCTGGATCTGCCCGGTAGCGGAAAACCCAACGTGCGCCGACCGAAAAAAGACGGAAGTAACTGGTCTAAAACGGCTTTACCCTGGATGAGTATCGGTTATGAGACCCAAATTCCGCCTATCTACACCGTAACATTCTACAACGCCATTGCCAATGGCGGAAAAATGGTGAAACCACGTTTTGTAAAGGCAGAAATGAAAGATGGCGAAGTCGTGCGCGAATTCCCGGTAGAAGTCATCAAGGAACGCATCTGCTCGCCCTCGACACTCAAAGACATTCAGGAGATACTGGAACTGGTGGTCAGCAAAGGCCTGGGTAAAAAAGCCGGCTGCAAACAGTTCAAGGTATCGGGCAAGACGGGTACCGCCCAAGTAGCCCAAGCCGGAGGCTATCATTCCGGCTCCATGAGATATTTGGTCAGCTTCTGCGGTTACTTCCCGTCGGACAAACCGCGTTACAGCTGCATCGTTGCCATCCAGAAATCCGGTTTGCCGGCTTCCGGCGGCGGACAATGCGGCCCGGTATTCAGCGAGATCGCACAGGCTGTCATGATAAAAGGAGTCTACAGGGATGCGGACGAAGGTGCAGACTCGGTTTCCGTTTTCGTCCCGGACGTACTGAACGGCAATCTGACTGCAGCGCGAGCCGTCCTGCAATCCTTAGGTATCACACAAAAACAGGACTGGCAGGACGCCAACGTGACTTCTCCCGTATGGGGACAGACGCGCAACAACGGGAATGCAGTTTCCCTGAACCGCAACAACACTCCCCTGTCCTTGGTTCCGGATGTAAACGGCATGGGAGCCCGGGATGCGGTTTACGCGCTGGAACAACGCGGACTGCGTGTAAACCTGAAAGGTGCCGGCAAAGTTGTCAGACAAAGCATCGCCCCCGACACACAAGTGGAGAAAGGCAAACAGATTAATATCGAACTCAGATAAAGAACCTAAAAACAACACATATATATGAAGTTAGACGAGTTACTGATACCGATCAGCATCATAGAAACCTCCGGTCAGGTCTCCATAGACATTACAGGCGTCAACATCGACTCACGGTCGGTCATTCCCGGCGATTTGTTCATCGCTGTCCGGGGTACACAGGCCGACGGACACTCCTACATATCCAAAGCCATCGAACAGGGCGCCACGGCCATTCTGTGCGAAACATTTCCTGAAGATCGAAAAGAAGGGGTCACCTATATCCGGGTAGCCAACACGGAAGATGTCACCGGACTTGTCGCCACCCGTTTTTTCGGAGACCCGACATCGAAACTCGAACTGATAGGCGTGACCGGCACAAATGGTAAAACGACCATCGCTACTTTATTATATAATATGTTCCGCAAGTTCGGCTACAAATGCGGTCTGTGCTCAACGGTCTGCAATTACATAGACGGCGAGGCATTGCCCACCGAACATACGACCCCCGACCCGATAACCTTGAACCGGTTGTTGGGACGAATGGCCGACGAGGGATGCAAATATGCCTTCATGGAGGTCAGTTCACACTCCGTGGCTCAGAAACGTATCGGAGGACTGAAATTTTCCGGAGGCATCTTCACCAATCTGACACGCGACCATCTGGATTACCACAAAACATTCGCCGGTTATCGCGACGCAAAGAAAGCATTCTTCGACCTGCTGCCTGAAAGCGCGTTTGCCATCACCAACGCCGATGACAAGAACGGCCGGATCATGACACAAAATACCCGCGCCCGTATCCTTACATATTCCCTGCACGGGATGGCAGATTTCACCGCCAGTATTTTGGAAGACTCTTTCGAAGGCATGTACCTGAGCATTAATGGGCAGGAAGTAAGTGTCCCATTCATCGGCCGGTTTAATGTATCCAATCTGCTGGCCGTATACGGCGCTGCCGTCAGCCTGGGCAAATCACCCGAGGACGTACTGGTGGTAATGAGCACCCTGCAGCCGGTAAACGGCCGATTCGAGACTATCAGGTCCGCCAACAACGTAACTGCCATTGTCGATTATGCCCATACTCCCGACGCATTAGCCAACGTTCTGGAGACCATCAACGGGATATTGCGCCATCGGGGTAATGTCATTACCGTATGCGGCGCCGGCGGTAACCGGGATAAGGGCAAACGACCGCTCATGGCACAAGAAGCCGTGAAACAGAGCGATCGAGTAATCATCACAAGCGACAATCCACGCTTCGAAGAGCCTCAGGACATCATCAACGACATGCTGGCCGGTCTGGACACAGGACAAATGAGCAAGGTCCTGTCAATCACCGACCGCAAAGAAGCCATCCGAACGGCTTGCATGCTGGCCTCACCGGGCGACGTGATTCTCGTAGCCGGGAAAGGGCATGAAGACTATCAGGACATAAAAGGAGTGAAACACCACTTCGACGATCATGAAATCATCCGGGAAGCTTTCCTTTCCTAATTCAATCAACTTAAAAAAGCGAATCACATGCTTTACTACTTATTCAGATATTTGGAACAATACGACATACCGGGTGCCCACATGTGGACTTACATTTCGTTTCGTTCATTACTGGCCCTTATCCTTTCGCTTATCATATCCATCTGGTTCGGCGAATATTTCATCCGGTGGATGAAACGGCACCATGTCAGCGAAGCGCAACGGGACGCAAGCATCGACCCTTACGGCGTGGAGAAAAAAAACGTACCTACGATGGGAGGTATTATCATACTTGTCTCCATCCTCGTTCCCTGCCTGCTTTTCGGCCGGTTGCGCAACATTTATATGATACTGATGCTTATCACTACGATGTGGTTGGGCGCATTGGGATTCATCGACGACTATATAAAGATGAAAATATCAAAAGACGGACTGAAGCCGCTATACAAACTCATCGGACAGACGTTGCTGGGACTGGCTGTTGGCCTTACGCTATGGCTCAGCCCGGATGCCGTCATCCGCGAGAACATCACAATGCAAAAAAAAGGCAACTCGGAAGTTGTCATACACAAAAGCGAAAAGACAAAGTCCACCATAACAACCATACCTTTTGTGAAAAACAACAATCTGAGCTACACGGAAATCATGAGTTTCTGCGGGAAATACAAATATGCCGCAGGATGGGCGTTGTTCGTTGTTATGACCACCGTTGTTGTCGTTGCCGTATCCAACGGTTCAAACCTTAATGACGGAATGGACGGAATGACTGCAGGAAATTCCGCGATTATCGGGGTCGCGTTAGGCATACTGGCATACGTATCGAGCCACATTGAATATGCCAGCTATCTGAATATCATGTACATTCCGGAATCGCAGGAACTTGTTATCTTCATCTGCGCCTTTATCGGAGCACTGATCGGTTTTCTATGGTACAACGCTTATCCCGCACAAATATTCATGGGAGACACTGGCAGTCTGGCCATCGGAGGCATTATAGCCGTAACGGCCATCATCATACACAAAGAGTTGCTCATTCCGATACTGTGTTTCGTATTCTTTATGGAAAGTCTCAGCGTCATGCTGCAAATGAACTACGCCAGATGGGGAAACAAACGAGGTAAGAAGTTGCGTGTGTTCAAACGGGCACCCATTCACGATGCCTTCCGGGTAAAACCCGGCCAACTGGGGCCTGACATACAAGTATTACTCAATTGGCCCCGAGGTTGCTGGTTAGAATCTAAAATCACCGTCCGCTTCTGGATCACTACAATCATTCTGGCTGCATTGGCCATCATTACATTGAAGATAAGATAAACTAAAAATCGGGTTATGGCAAAAAGAATCGTTATATTGGGAGCCGCCGAAAGCGGTGTAGGAGCCGCTATACTGGCACAGAAAGAAGGTTTCGATGTATTCGTCTCGGACAAAGGAACCATCAAAGAGCGCTATAAGCAAATGCTTAACGAAAAAGGTCTTCCCTGGGAGGAACAGCAGCACACCGAAACGCTCATCCTGAATGCCGACGAAATTATCAAAAGCCCCGGCATCCCGGAAGATTCACCCATTGTAGTCAAACTGCGGAACAAAAACATCCCGGTGATTTCCGAGATAGAATTTGCCGGGCGTTACACCAACGCCAAGATGATCTGTATCACCGGAAGCAACGGTAAAACGACCACGACTTCCCTTATCTACCATATCCTCAAAGAAGCCGGATATAACGTAGGGCTGGCCGGAAACATCGGGCAAAGCCTGGCTCTACAGGTTGCCGAACAAAACTATGACTATTACGTTATCGAGCTGAGCAGTTTCCAGCTCGACAACATGTACCGGTTCCGCGCCAATATCGCTGTCCTGCTTAATATAACGCCGGACCATCTGGACCGTTACGACAACAAGATGCAAAACTATATCGATGCCAAAATGAGGATTCTGCAAAACCAGACCGAGGAAGATGCTTTCATCTACTGGGCCGACGACCCCATCATCAAAGAGGAGCTCAAGAAATACGGCATCAAGGCACATGCATGTCCGTTTTCGCTCGTCAGCAAAGAGGGAATGATCGGCTACATCGCCGACGGACATTATACGTTGGAGACTCCGACACCGTTCAACATGGAACAGGAAAATCTGTCGCTACACGGACGTCACAATATGTACAATTCACTGGCCGCCGGCATTTCGGCCAAACTGGCCGGCATCCGGAACGATGTCCTCCGCCAAGGGCTGGCAGACTTTGAAGGCGTAGAACACCGACTTGAAAAGGCGGGCCGCGTAAGAGGAGTGGAATATATCAACGATTCAAAAGCGACCAACGTGGACGCCTGCTGGTATGCCTTGGAAAGCATGACATCTCCCACCATTCTCATCATCGGCGGAAAAGACAAAGGCAATGACTACAGCGCCATCGCAGGGCTGGTAAAAGAGAAGTGCAAGGCACTGGTTTTCCTGGGAGCGGACAACAACAAGCTGCACGCCTTCTTCGACGGTTTCGGTCTGCCTGTCGCAGACACCCACAGTATGAAAGAATGCATAGACGCCTGTTACCGGATGGCAGAACCCGGAGATACCGTACTGCTGAGCCCCTGTTGCGCCAGTTTTGACCTGTTCAAAAATATGGAAGACCGAGGCGAACAATTCAAATCGCTCGTACGCGCCCTGTAAAAACGAAAACAACAACCCCACAAGCAACAAAAACATATGGTTATATCGGCTCAATCATTAAAAAAAGTCTCACTTTTCGAAGGGGATAAAGTTATCTGGATGGTGCTTTTCTTTCTGTGCATCATCTCAATAACCGAGGTATACAGCGCATCCAGCAACATGAGCTATAAAACCGGGCATTACTGGAGACCTATTCTCCAGCATGCCAGCTATCTGCTCATCGGACTTTTCACAACAGTCTGCGTACACAAAATCCATTGCCGGTACTTTAAACTGATCCCCATCGTATTCATCCCTCTTTCTGTGATTACGCTGGTTATCGCCATGTTCACGGACAAAGTAAACGAGGCATCGCGTTGGGTGGCATACGGAGGCGTCAGTTTCCAACCGTCCGAACTGGCCAAAGGCACGCTCATCGCTTCCACAGCTATAATCCTGTCTAGTATGCGCGATGAACAAGGAGCTCAACCTCGTGCGTTCAAATGGATTATGGGACTGGTGATTGTTATATGCGGACTGATTGTTCCGGAGAATTTCTCCACCGCCGCCATGACTTTCCTGGTCATCATTCTCATGATGTTTATCGGAGGCATTCCATGGAAGCAATTGGGTTCCCTGTTAGGAATCATGGCAATAGGTTTGTTTGCCGCTTATTCTTTCTTGAGATACACTCCGGAAAGCACTATTCAGAAAATCAGCGAAATACCCGGGCTGCACCGTCTGCCTACATGGACCGGACGTATCCGTAACCACACGGAGACACCCGCGGACGCCAAATTATACGACATAAAGAAGAACCCGCAGGTGACCCATGCCAAGATTGCCATCGCCACCTGCAACGGCTTCGGAAAAGGTCCCGGAAACTCTGTGGAACGGGATTTCCTGCCGCAGTCTTTCTCAGACTTCATCTATGCTATTGTTATCGAAGAACTGGGCTTGGAAGGAGGATTTTTCGTTCTGTTCCTCTATATCGTCCTGCTCTTCCGGACTGCACGTATCGCAGGAAGGTGCGAGCGGAATTTCCCGGCTTTCCTCATCATGGGACTGGCGCTGATGCTCGTCACACAGGCGCTTATTAACATGGCCGTAGCCGTAGGAGTTTTTCCCGTAACCGGTCAACCCCTGCCGCTTATCAGCAAAGGAGGTACATCCACCATCATCAACTGCGCATATCTGGGAGTTATCCTCAGTGTAAGCCGATCGGCCAAGAAACGAAATACCGAACCTGAGATTACAGGAGCAGTAAACGCCTGACAACGGGGCACAAATCATCAAGATATTAAATAAAAAATACAGCCAGACCGATAACATAACGGATTTATTACTAAATTTGCCCTTTAAACACGGAAAAACATGAAAAAAGAATTGCGGGTCATCATCAGCGGAGGCGGCACCGGCGGACATATTTTCCCGGCTGTTTCCATTGCCAATGCTCTCAAGGCACAACACCCTGAGGCTGAAATCCTGTTTGTAGGAGCAGAGAACCGCATGGAGATGCAACGGGTTCCGGCGGCTGGGTATGAGATAAAAGGACTACCTATCTGCGGATTCAACCGCAAACAGCCGTGGAAGAACATACAGGTTATGTTCAAAATCCTCAAAAGCCGTCGGCTGGCCAAAAAGATTATCCGCGACTTCCGCCCGATGGCGGCTGTCGGAGTGGGCGGCTACGCCAGCGGTCCAACACTGGATATGGCCGGTTCCATGGGGATTCCCACTCTGATACAGGAACAAAATTCGTATGCAGGAGTGACAAACAAACTTTTGGCCCAAAAAGCTCATAAGATATGTGTAGCTTATGAGGGAATGGAACGTTTTTTCCCGAAGGAGAAACTGCTCCTGACAGGTAATCCTGTACGACAAGGTCTGCTGGATTCTTCCATCACCCGCGAAGAAGCATTGAAAGCATTCGGCTTCTCGCCCGACAAAAAGACCCTGCTGATTATCGGAGGCAGTCTGGGAGCAGGCACATTGAACGAAAGCGTATTATCCCATCTGAATCTCATTGCTGACAGCGGAATACAAGTCATATGGCAGACCGGAGGATTTTACATCCAGTCCATCCGGAAGCGACTGAAAGAGACCGGAACACCGGACAATCTGTTCGTAACTGATTTTATCGCCAGCATGGAACAGGCATACGCCGCTGCCGATCTGGTTGTTTCACGCGCCGGTGCCAGCAGCATCTCGGAATTGTGCCTTCTGGGCAAACCGGCCATACTCGTGCCTTCGCCAAACGTAGCGGAAGATCATCAGACAAAGAATGCAATGGCTCTCGCCGACAAACAGGCCGCCCTACATGTGAAAGATGCTGATGCCGGAACACAATTAATTCCCCTGGCTATCGAAACCATCACACAACCGGCCCTCTTGGCACAACTGAGTAAAAACTGCCGCGCCATGGCCTACGAACATGCGGCCGACACCATAGCCGGAGAAGTTTACAAATTAGCCGTTGAATACAGAGACAAACAATCATAAGATCCATGGAAACCAGCACCATCAAAGCAGTATATTTTGTAGGGATAGGCGGTATCGGCATGAGTGCCATCGCCCGTTATTTCCTCCGTCGGGGAATTGTGGTGGCAGGATATGACAAAACGTCCACCGAACTGACTGAGAAACTGTGCGAAGAAGGAGCCCTTATCCATTATACAGAGGATATCGACGCTATTCCATCCGCCTGCAAAGACAAAGCAACCTGTCTGGTGGTTTATACACCGGCCATTCCCGCCACACACAAGGAACTGACTTATTTCCGTGAGAATGGTTTCGAAACGGAAAAACGTGCACAGGTATTAGGCACCATCACCCGCTCGGCCAAGGCTTTGTGCGTGGCCGGCACACACGGCAAGACTACGACTTCCTCCATGACTGCCCACCTGCTTCATCAAAGCAAAGTGGATTGTACTGCATTTCTGGGAGGTATTACCAAGAACTACGGAACCAACTATATCTTGTCGGATCAAAGCGAGTATGTGGTAATCGAAGCGGACGAATTCGACCGTTCGTTCCATTGGCTGACTCCATACGCCAGTGTCATCACATCCACCGATGCCGACCATTTGGACATTTACGGCAGTAAAGAAGCATACATAGAAAGTTTCCGCAAATATAGTTCCCTTATCAGACCGAGCGGCTACCTGATTCTCCATGACGGTCTGGAAATGCAACCAGACATACAGACTGGCGTCACGCTATATACCTATAGCCGGGCACGCGGTGATTTCCACGCAGAAAACATACTGATTGAAAACGGAGAAATCACATTCGATTATATCTCGCCTTTAGGCTCCATCAAGGGTATCCGGTTGGGAGTCCCTGTTACCATAAACATCGAAAACGGTATCGCCGCCATGGCACTGGCCCAGTTGGCCGGCGTCACTGCAGAGGAAATAAAAACCGGTATGGAGAGTTTCCGTGGCGTGGATCGACGTTTTGATTTCCGCGTCAAGAACGACAAGGTCGTATACCTGAGCGACTATGCTCACCACCCGGAAGAAATACGCCACAGTATCCAATCCATACGTGAATTGTATAAAGACAAAAAAATCACGGGAGTATTCCAACCGCACCTTTACAGCCGCACACGCGATTTTTACAAAGAATTTGCAAAAAGCCTTTCCTTACTGGACGATGTCATACTGACCGATATCTATCCGGCCCGTGAATTGCCAATACCCGGTGTTAGCAGCAAACTGATATACGACCATCTGGCACCGGAAGTCACAAAACGGATGTGTAACAAGAACGAAGTGCTTGACATAATAAAATGCAGTGACTTCGATGTGCTTATCACCTTGGGGGCGGGAGATCTGGAAGATTATGCACCTCAAATAGCCGAATACCTGGAACAAAATGGTTAAACGATTGCTCATAATAACAGCATTGCTGGGACTGGCCATATATTTCATATTTGCCATCACAATATTGAACAAGCCCAAAGACGAGCTTGTCTGCGACGATGTATCTATCTCGGTAACTGATTCCATGCAAACCAATTTCATCAACGAAAACGACATACGGGAGATATTGACCAAAGCTAAGAAGTTCCCGGAAGGAAGGAAGATAAAAGACATCGACTTACTGGACATCGAACAGACATTGGGCCAGGCTCCTTTCGTACAGAGTGTCCGCTGTTACAAAACGGCAACCGGAAAGATTTGCATTCAGGTGCTTCCGCATCAGCCGGTACTTCATGTCATAAGCGACAACGGCGAGAATTATTATCTGGACAACAGCGGCCGCTCCATGCCCAGCAAAGGATATTATGCGGATCTGGTTGTTGCCACCGGCCATATAACCAAAGAATATGCCCGCAAATCTTTAACCGCGTTAGGACGACTGATACAACATGATGCTTTCTGGAATAACCAGATCCAGCAGATACACGTGCTACCCGACGGTAACATAGAATTAATCCCCAAAGTAGGGGAACATACGATATTTTTAGGGCAACCCCGAAAATACAAAGAGAAACTGAGCCGGATGAGAACATTCTATACCGAAGGGCTCAACAAAGTAGGCTGGAATAAATACTCAACCATCAGTCTTGAGTATGACAACCAAATTATTTGCAAAAAAAACAAGAAATAATATGGCAGGAGAAAAGGATTTAATCGTTGCAATAGAATTAGGCTCGTCTACAATCCGGGGTATTGCCGGAAGAAAGAACGCGGACGGAAGCATACAGGTGCTGGATATCGCCCAGGAACCGGCTCAAGACTGTAGCCGGAAAGGCGTCGTGTACAACATCGACAAGACCGTACAAAACATCCGGAATATCATACAACAGTTGGAAGACAGCCAACACGTACATATTAATAAAGTATATGTAGGAGTCAGCGGACAATCTCTCCGTACCGTCAAGAATTCCGTCTCACGCCAACTGGACAGTAAAGAACTTATAACCAATGAGCTGGTGGACATGCTATTGGATACAAACCTGAACGCAACTTATCCGGATCAGGAAATACTGGATGTTATTCCACAAGAATACCGGGTCGGCAACCAATATACGATAGAACCGGTCGGAGTTCAAAGCAGTCATATCGAAGGACGGTTCCTGAACATCATCGCACGGACACAGGTAAGGGAGAATCTCCAGAAATGCTTTCAGGCAGCCGATCTGGACATAGTCGATTACTTCATATCTCCTATAGCATTAGCCGATAACGTACTGACGGATACGGAGAAACGTTCCGGTTGCGCCTTAGTCGATTTCGGAGCAGATACCACTACTTTAGCCATATTCAAAAACAAGATCCTCCGACATCTGGTTGTCATTCCTTTAGGAAGCAGCAATATCACACAGGACATCTGCAGTCTGCAAATAGAAGAAGAGGAAGCAGAGGAACTGAAATTGCAATACGGCTCAGCCTACACGGAACCAAGAGAAGAGGAAAGCAGCCGTCTGCTGAGCATCAACAACGGCCGTACCGTAGAGGAGCGGTTGTTACAAGAAATCGTGGAAGCCCGTATGGAAGAAATCATCGACAACGTATGGAAACAAATTTGTGTCAGCGGCTACCGTGATCAATTATTGGCGGGTATCATCGTAACCGGCGGAGGCTCCAACATAAAGAATTTGGACAAGGCTTTCCTGCACCGCATGGGATTCGACAAATTGAAAACAGCAAAGATTCTGAGAACAACCTTGCAGACCCAGCACCCGGAAAAGATAAGTAAGAACGGCTCCCTGAATACCTTGCTGTCCTTATTAACCAAAGGGGAGGCCAATTGTACCGGTCCGTCAGAAGAGAATGCCGCATTCGAAACAAATACCGACATTACCGACCAAACGGATACCCTGTCGCACGAAGAAAAAAATGACAATAAACAAAAGCCATTGACTGTTTCCACTAACACAAAAGAAAAGGCTCCCAAGAAAACTCCGAAAGAGTCGTGGATGAACCGCATGTTCGGCCGACTCAGCGACTGGTCAAAGAGTCTCACCGAAGAATAACCATTGGCTCCAAAAACATATCAACAAACTGCGACGAACAGATATTCGTCATTATTCCATAAAACAGACAGCTATGCAGGAAGATAACGGTATACATTTTAACTTCACCACAAACAGTTCCGGCATTATCAAGGTCATTGGCGTGGGCGGCGGCGGCGGAAATGCAGTCAACCACATGTATCGTGAAGGCATCCATGACGTAACATTCGTACTCTGCAATACAGACAACCAGGCTCTTGTAAACTCCCCTATCCCCACCCGCCTGCAATTGGGCAAAGAAGGACTGGGAGCCGGCAACCGACCGGAACGCGCACGGGAAGCCGCCATAGAAAGCATTGAAGACATCCAGAAAATGCTGAACGATGGAACGCGCATGGTCTTCATCACAGCCGGAATGGGAGGCGGCACGGGCACAGGCGCAGCTCCGGTCATCGCCAAATGCGCCAAAGAAATGGGCATTCTAACCGTAGGTATTGTGACTATCCCTTTCCGTTTTGAAGGCAACAAGAAAATAGACCAAGCCTTGGACGGAGTGGAAGAGATTTCCAAACATGTTGATGCCCTGCTGGTCATCAACAATGAACGCTTGCGCGAAATTTACCCAGAATTGACCGTACTGAACGCGTTCGCCAAAGCCGACGATACCCTGTCCGTCGCAGCCAAAAGTATAGCCGAAATCATCACCATCACCGGACGTATCAACCTTGATTTCCAGGACGTCACCACAGTGCTGAAAGACGGAGGAGTCGCCATCATGAGTACAGGTTACGGCGAAGGCGAAAACCGCGTAAGCCGCGCTATTGAAGAAGCGTTGCACTCGCCCCTGCTGAACAACAACGACATCTTCAATTCCAAGAAGGTTTTGTTCAACATTTCCTTCAGCGAAGCACCGGACTGCGATTTCACCATGCAGGAAATGGAGGAAGTAAACGACTTCATGATAAAATTCGGTCCCGATGTGGAAACCAAATTCGGTCTGGCTATTGACAATTCACTGGAAAAGAAAATTAAGATTACTGTACTGGCCACCGGTTTCGGTCTGGAGAACGTTCCGGGCATGGATTCCGTCATGGCCAAACATACGGCAGCCGATGCCGACAAAATCGCCGAGCTGGAAGAATTGGAAGAACAAAGAAGCAAAAGACGCAGCAAATTCTACAAAGATGCAGAAGTCAAACGCTTCACCAAACGCCGCCACCACATCTTCATCTTCAGCCCAGAAGACTTCGACAACGACGATGTCATCTCGATGGTGGATACGCTTCCTACCTACAAACGGAGCAAGGAGATGCTGGAGCGCATACGCAACAAAGCAGAAACCAACGAACAGGACTTTGAAGACAAATCTAACACAGCGTCTTCTCCTTCCGACAATGAAAGAATGACTATCACATTCTGACCGGATAAAACCAACATCACTTAATAATATGACACTATTCGAACAAATCAGCAAAGACATCATCGCAGCCATGAAAGCCAAGGACAAAGTTCGTCTGGAAGCGCTGCGCAACGTGAAGAAATATTTTCTAGAGGCAAAGACCGCTCCTGGCGCCAACGACGAATTGTCCGATGATGCCGCATTGAAGATTTTGGCAAAACTGGCCAAACAAGGCAAAGATACAGCCAATCTTTATACGGAACAGCAACGTCCGGACCTGGCCGAAGAAGAAATGGGTCAGGTAGCCGTATTTGAATCTTATCTGCCCAAACAGCTCACAGCCGAAGAACTGGAAACTGCCGTACGAGAGATTATAGCTCAGACCGGCGCCACTTCAGCCAAAGACATGGGCAAAGTCATGGGCATCGCCACCAAACAGCTGGCAGGAAAGGCCGAAGGCAAAGCCATCAGCACACTGGTCAAACAGTTGCTGGCATAATCGGCTATTGCCACCGACGCAATACAGTACTTCGCAGAAAGAAGTCCGGCAATACAAAGCTCGCGGAAATCCATGGGCTTTGTATTAAACAACATTAACAGCACGGACTATCCTTTCGACCGCCCTGTCCGCATTTTAGTCAAACACTTCTTTCAGGATTTCCCAGGATTTCAGTTCCGGGAAATCCGGTATATGAAGACGGTAATAATCATTTATGACCGTCAGATAACGGTTCCGTTGTCCTCTGTTAAAAACAAACCGCCGCATCGTCTCATACCTCATGCGCATCATCAACGGAACCAATGAGGCCTCCTCCGCTTCAAGATAGGCGGAATGGAAAGGACGACTGCCTGTAAAACAGGCGTTCTGCATATCGAAAAAGTATCCCCGGCTATACCCCTCCGCATTCGGATAAAAACCAAGAAAACGAGTTAACCTCGTTATAAACACCATGTGGAAATTGGCAAATCCGCTCTCGCAGCGATCCAGCCATTGCAGAGAGTTATATATATAGGTAAAAAGCGGAGGATTACATGCTTCGTTGCGAAGTGCCCAATACAGAAAGTCCGCAAGAAACAAAGCAATGGCCGATTTAAAAGGGTCGTATGGCAAAGATGTGTAAGAAACACAAAGGTGTACGTCACGCATTTTCTGTAAAGACACTTTCGGACGGTACTCATAGTCGAATTCTATCCAGCACAAAGGACGAAACAGGCTTCCTTTCACGCTTCCCCGTCTAGTACGCGGCAGCCGCACCATAAACGACCGCACCCCTCCCGTTTCCGTAAAGACATCCGTTATCAGCGACGAATCCCCGTACTTTACCGTACGCAACACCAGACCACGCGTTCTCTCCAAATTCATGTGCTTACCGCTTTTTCTTCCCGACAAAAGTACGGAAAAGAATAACCCGATAACCCATATTGCACTTTTTTCTATGCCCAGACACATTTTTTTCTCAAAAACCTTTGGAGGTTATAAAAAAAAACCTACCTTTGCACCGCAAATGAGAAACAAACCTCATTCCGCACCGAGCGAAAGCTCGTAGGCCGGTCCCTTCGTCTATCGGTTAGGACGAGAGATTTTCATTCTCTAAAGAGGAGTTCGACTCTCCTAGGGACTACTAAGTTAAACGATATTAGAGAAAGAATTGAGATGGCAAATCATAAATCATCATTAAAACGTATCCGCCAAGAGGAGAAAAGACGCCTCCACAACAGATATTACGCAAAGACGATGCGTAACATGGTACGCAAGTTCCGCGCGCTGACAGACAAAGAAGCCGCTGTGGCTATGATGCCGAGTATACAGAAGGCTGTGGATAAATTGGCCAAAACAAACATCATCCACAAGAATAAGGCAGCCAATATCAAATCAAAATTGGCCAAGTTTGCTGCTAAATTAGCATAATTGACAAACTGAAATATACAGACCGTCCTTTAGAGGACGGTTTTTTTTGTATTATAACCGTACAAGTTTTTAGGCCCTTATTTTTCCTGTTTTCAAAGAATATGCGTATATTTGTACAGGATTAAAAAACAAGAAAAATGTCAGCAGAAGAACAGATAAACGGTGCAAATTATTCAGCAAGCAGTATCCAGGTTTTGGAAGGCCTGGAAGCCGTACGCAAACGCCCGGCCATGTACATCGGCGATGTCAGCGAAAAGGGCCTGCACCATCTGGTGTACGAAACCGTAGACAACTCCATCGACGAAGCATTGGCCGGCTATTGTACCCATATTGAGGTTACTATCAATGAAGACAATTCCATCACGGTGCAGGACAACGGCCGCGGTATCCCCGTAGACATGCACGAGAAAGAGCATAAGTCCGCCCTGGAAGTTGTCATGACGGTTCTTCATGCCGGAGGAAAATTCGACAAAGGCTCATACAAAGTTTCCGGAGGTCTGCACGGTGTAGGTGTATCCTGCGTAAACGCTTTGTCCACCCAGATGTTGTCACAAGTGTTCCGTGACGGAAAAATCTATCAGCAGGAGTACAACTGCGGAAAGCCTCTCTATCCGGTCAAGATCGTCGGAGAGACAGAATTAAGAGGCACCCGTCAGCAGTTCTGGCCCGACGGAAGCATTTTTATCACGACAACATACAAATATGATATTCTGGCCAACCGTATGCGCGAACTGGCATTTCTGAACGCCGGCATCACCATCACGCTGACCGACATGCGCGAACTCAACGAAGAGGGCAAACCCCGCCAGGAAACATTCCACTCCAAAGACGGTTTGCAGGAATTCGTACGCTACATAGATTCCAGCCGCATCCATCTGTTCAACGATGTTATCTATCTGAATACGGAAAAACAAGGCGTACCTATCGAAGTGGCGGTTATGTATAACACCGGCTACAGCGAGAACATCCACTCTTATGTAAACAATATCAACACCATAGAGGGCGGAACGCATCTGGCCGGTTTCCGGACGGCACTCACACGCACCCTAAAGAAATACGCCGAGGAACAATGTACGAAAGAACTGGAAAAACTGGAAAAGAACAAAGTGGAAATTTCCGGTGAAGACTTCCGCGAAGGACTGACAGCAGTCATTTCCATTAAAGTCGCAGAACCGCAGTTCGAAGGGCAGACCAAGACAAAACTGGGCAACAGCGAAGTGGCCGGCGCCGTTCAGCAGGCCGTAGGCGAAGCCCTGACCAACTATCTGGAAGAACATCCTAAAGAAGCCAAACTGATTGTTGACAAAGTCATACTGGCGGCCACCGCCCGCGTTGCAGCCCGCAAGGCCAGAGAAAGCGTACAGCGCAAGAGCCCCATGACGGGAGGAGGTCTGCCTGGCAAACTGGCAGACTGTTCGGACAAGGACGCCGCCAACTGCGAACTGTTCATCGTGGAGGGAGACTCCGCTGGCGGTTCAGCCAAACAAGGACGTAAACGCCAGTTCCAGGCCATTCTGCCCATCCGAGGAAAGATATTCAACGTGGAACGCGTCATGTGGCACAAAGCATTCGAACACGAGGAAGTAAACAACATTATACAGGCTCTGGGTGTCCGCTACGGACTGAACGAAGACAGCAAAGAAGCAAACTATGAAAAATTGCGCTACTACAAGGTAATCATCATGACCGATGCCGACGTTGACGGCTCACACATCGACACCCTGCTGATGACTCTCTTCTACCGCTACATGCCTGAACTGATCCAGAACGGCCACCTGTTTATCGCCACTCCGCCTCTCTATCGGTGCAAAAAGGGTAAAATAGAAGAATACTGCTACACCGAAGCCGACCGTCTGCGGTTCATGCAGACATATAACGACGGATCAGAACAAGGTGTTACCACTCAGCGATACAAAGGTTTGGGTGAAATGAACCCCGAACAGTTATGGGAAACTACCATGAATCCTGAAACCCGCCTGCTGAAACAAGTGACCATCGAAGATGCCGCAAGCGCTGATTATGTATTCTCCATGCTAATGGGAGAAGATGTAGGCCCACGCCGCGAATTCATCGAACAGAATGCCACGTACGCCAATATCGACGCATAAAGCAGATACTTTCTGTTTTCACATACCGGTGTGCCAGCTCCGGAAATATCCTGAGAGTTGGCACACTTTTCTTTTTACCGCCTTTAAAGCCCCTATAACCAGACAATTTCTCAACACGACATGAATATACTATACGTAGCATTGGGAAGTGCAGTCGGAGGCATAGGACGATATGGCGTAACCCTGTTGATGAATAAGGTCTCCTGCGGCCCGTTTCCTTTAAGCACTTTCGCAGTAAATGTAATTGGATGTTTTGTAATCGGATTACTCAACGGCTGGATTGCCCGAGGGGAATATATCAGCGCCGAGACACGCTTGTTCATGATAACGGGCTTTTGCGGCGGCTTCACCACCTTTTCTACATTTTCACACGAAAATTATCTGCTTTTCAGTAGTGAAAAAGACGTACCGATTGCTGTTATCTACACCGCACTCAGTTTCTTTACGGGTCTTTTAATGATTTACGCAGGCCACAAAACAAGCTATATCCTATAACGAAAGCCACGCATATCTCCCGCTCCAGTTACAAAAACACCTTTTCTCACAGCCGCAACATTCCCACTCTTTCACAATTCTTTTTCTATCACCGTATTTATCAAAAACTCACACCATGAGTTTTCTTTTTCCCGGATATTATCCCTTTTTATACAAAAAACAGTATCTTTACAACGGTATTCACCATAAAAGCACAATTAACCCTTATGAAAACAAAGCTACGAACATTATTGGCTTTCGGTGTCCTTGGCATCCCTGTGGCCATGACAGCCCAAAGCGAATTCAAACTTGAAGCACAAACGCTTGCAAATCCAGACAACGAACCGGCACCGGTCCATCCCGTTCCGCATGAGCGCCAGCTGAAATGGAATGAAACGGAGTTTTACGCATTCTACCACTACGGTATGAATACGTACACCGGACTGGAATGGGGCAACGGCGACGAACCCGAAAGCGGATTCGCCCCGACAGCTGCCCCCAACCCCAGACAATGGCTTGAAGCAGCCCGGTCGGCCGGCATGAAGGGAGGCATAGCCGTTGTGAAACACCATGACGGTTTCTGTCTCTGGCCCACGGCAAGTACCTCGCACAACGTCACCAACGGTGGAAATGACTTTGCAAGGAATACAAACATCCCCCGCGATTTCGCAGAAGCGGCCCGCGACCTGAACATGAAATACGGATTCTATGTTTCACCCTGGGACCGCAACTCCGCCCACTACGGCAAAGATACATACGTCAAAGAAGTATTTCTCCGCCAATGCGCCGAACTGGCACAATACGGAACTGACCAATTCGAGATGTGGTTCGACGGTGCCAACGGAGGCAGCGGATATTATGGCGGCGAGGGCGGCACACGCTCCATCGACGCCAGCACGTACTATGACATTCCCAACCTTCGTGATTCCGTACATAAAGTATGCCCCGACTGCGTGATGTGGGGCGTAGGAGGCGAGGCACGATGGATCGGCAATGAAGCCGGCTGGGCCGGTGAAACCTGCTGGAGCATGGGAACCGGAACGTCCGGAAACGCAAATGAATGGAAATGGAATCCCGGAGAAAGCGACGCCAAAGCCACCAACCGCGGATGGTTTTGGCACGACGGCGAATCGGTCCTCACTGCCGAACGCCTATTCCAAATGTATCTCGAAACGGTAGGCCGCAACGCCACACTCATCCTGAATCTCCCGCCCGACCGATCGGGAAGCCTGCCTGCCGCAACAGTCAGCCGCTGCAAGGAACTGGGCGACATGCTGAAAAACAGGCTGGGCAATGACCTGGCGGTCAAAGCCACTGTCACAGCCAGCGAAGAACGCGCGGCGGGAGCCGCACGCACGTATGCGGCATCCAATGTCATTGACGGAGAAAAGGATACATATTGGGCTACAAATGACGGAATCACCTCGGCCACCCTTACATTCGAGTGGGAGACTCCGCAAACCGTCCGCTATGTCAGCATGATGGAATATATCCGCAAAGGCCAGCGCGTCAAGAGTTTCAAGATAGAAACAAGTACGGACGGCAACAACTGGACCCTCCAGGGAGGCAACATCCAGACCACGACCATCGGATACAAACGCATCATCCCTGTAAACGGGTCCACATCGGCCAGTTACGGAAACGGCGTAAAAGCCAAATATCTCCGCCTCACCATCGAAGACAGCAAGGCCTGCCCCCTGCTTCACACGGTATCCATTTACTAACCCCATCAAAAACACAACGGACTTATGAATATAAAGAAATATATCGGACTGGCCGCAACGGCACTCCCGCTCACTGCGGCAGCCCAGCTGAACATCGGCTTTGAAACAGCGGATACATATACAAATATCGGCGTTTACGATGCCTGGGAAGAATCTCCTTTCAGAACGGGACTGCTGCAAGGCAACATTCGGGTCATCACCAACGAACTGACTCAGGAAGATGAAATCCTCGGCAAAGTTCCCAACAATACGGGAAAGATGCTGGCCGTCCAGTGCTCCCGCTTCGGCAGCAACACGTTCGGCGCCCGCATCGACCTGCCCGAACCATTCGAACTGAACACAACAGCCAAGTACGTGCACGTCTTCGTCAACAAACCGACCACGGGACGCGTCATGCTCATCGGATTAGGCAAACGCATGGACCGCGCCGGCCAATCGAAAGAGACGGAACAATTCTGGGAGGTATCCAACAGCAAGATTACGGCCAACAAGTGGAGCGACGCCGTCTTTTCCATCAAAGGCGCAGGAGGCATCAAGATACACAGCCTCGTTGTCGTACCCGAATGTGAATCCCCGCATAATCTTTCATCAGATTTTGCAGCCTACATCGACGAAATCGCCATCATGGGAACACCCACTCCCCGTGTCATCTACAGCGACTACCCGCTGAACTACGAGGAGACGCAAGCATCCGATAAATCAGGATACTATCTTAACTCCATCGCACTGAACGGTTCCGCCGACGGCAACCAGACAATCAACGTGGGCAGCAAATCCCCGCAAATCATCTACCGCAACCAGCTTGAAAACACATTCACGGCCAAGGCTGGCGAGACACTGACTCCCGTGTTCTCATTCACGGGCAACTGGATGAACGGCTATGTATATCTGGACCGCGGAAACGATGGCAAATTCTCAGCCGAATTGAACGAGGATTATACAATTCCGGCAGGCAGCGACATCATGACCTACTCTTACGTGGAAACGGTAGAAAACACGGAAGGGTATAAAAGCGACGGAACAAAAATCAGCGGAAGCGCCCGCAACTTCATGAACCCGCCGGCTTTCCGCCTTCCGGCTGACCTACCCAACGGTTTCTACCGCATGCGTTTCAAAGTCGACTGGGGCTGCGTGGATCCCGCCGGCCGCAATACGGCAACCAACAGCATCGTGCAGAACGGGGGCATGATTGTCGATGTCCGCATGAACGTACACGGAGACGAAGTGACGATAAGGCGCTCCGGCGGTCTCAACGGCGACATCATGAACGAAGATGGCACGGAACTCGTTACGAAAACCGTCAAGTTCGGCGAGCCTGTCACCATTGTCGCCAAACCGGCTTCCGACAACTTCCGGATATCTTATATCAAGGTGCGCCATGGCTACAACCTCACGGGTGACAGCCTCGTTCACGGCACGCCGCAATATACCGATATCATCTTCCCGGCTTTCCTGTTCAAAGACAACAAATACACCATTCCCGGCGAATACATAGACGGAGATGTGGAAATAGAGCCTTACTTCGTAGATCCGGGGACAGGAGAAGAACCAGGAGAGGATTACGCCCGCAATTTTCCCGACGGCCTGACTGTAACGCGTACCGACCGCAAACTCAATAGCTTTACTTTTACTGCCACCCAGGGAGGGACTTCTACCATCACCCTGCCCGAGGGCACCAATTACGTCTACCGGAACCTGACCGACAAACAAGTGTCGGTCGTTCCCGGCGACGTCGTGACGACAGCCGTTAACTATACAGGACGCGCCATGCACCATTATTTATACATCGACCTAAACAACGACGGCCAGTTCACCAGCCAGCTGGATGCAAATGGAATACCCGCGTTTACCAGCGAGCTGGTGTCCTACACCTGCTATAACCAAAAAAACAGCCTGGGCGAAAGCATCTCCGCCCCCGGCAGCGTATCCGTGGAATCCCTGCCCTCCTTCACGATTCCTTCCATCCTGCCCACCGGCATCTATCGCGCCCGTCTGAAAGTGGACTGGAACAACATCGACCCGGCCGGCCACTGGAACGAAGCGGAAGGAAACAAAATCGACGAAAACGGCGGCTATGTAGTAGATTTTCTGCTCAACGTACACAACACGAAACACAAACTCGAACTGCTTACCACCAACGGCAGCATCCACGGCACCGGCAACACAGCCCTGCCGCTCACGTTGCCCGTCTTCCAGTCTCTCAGTGTTGTCCCCACACCTGCCGCCAAAGGCTACGTGGCTGACAAGATGATCGTCAGGCACGGCCACAACTTCGATGGTCCTCAATATGTCCGCGGCAACCGCCAATGGAGCGAATATGAAGTGGAAGCCAGCAACTACACCCTTCCGGCCGACAGTGTAAACGGCGATGTAACTCTCACTGTTGACTTCAAGGCCGGAGAAGATGCCACCTACCAACTGGTATTCAGCGACGAGTTCAACGCTCCCGACGGCACACGCCCTGATCCGGAAAAATGGATATGCAGTCCACGGCGAAGCTCGACTTGGAACCGCTGGATTGCCGACGACGAGCGTGTGGCCTTCCTGCAAGGCGGACAACTCGTGACACGCGCCATCCCCAACCCGGATCCGACGAAGTACCAGGGTGACATGATTACCGGTGCCATACAAAGCAGCGGCGGACGTTTCGGCTTCCAATACGGCAAGATAGAAGCACGCATCCTTACCAATCCGCACACCGGCAACTTCCCGGCATTCTGGATGATGCCCGACGACCAGACCGGCGGATGGCCTGCCTGCGGCGAAATCGATATCTGGGAACAGATAGACAACCAGAACACGGCCTACCATACCCTCCACACCGGTTATAAGACATCCATGTATTCCGCCAGCGAATACTGCGCCACCGACCGCTACCATACGTTCGGATTCGAATGGGATGCTGAAAAGATGATCTGGTATCTCGACGGCAAGGAAGTGGGCCGCTACCGGAAAGCCTCTAACTCCAACCCCTCTTCATGGCCATTCGACAAGACGTTCTACATCATCCTGAACCAGTCCGTAGGCAACAACTCCTGGGCCGCCAACGCCGACATCACACACACGTATGAAACCCGCTTCGACTGGGTGCGCGTATATCAGACAAAGAACGACGAAACTGCCATCAAAGATATTCGGGATAACGACACGCTCGACATCCATGTCGGCAACCGCGCCATCACGATTACCACGACGGCTCCCGTTCCCGTCTGCGCAAGCACCCTCGCCGGACAAGCCTTATTCAAGGGTGTTGTAAACAGCCGTCAGGAGATACCCGTTCCCCAAGGCATCTACATTGTCAACAACCGCAAGGTAATGGTTCCGTAACAACAATACCGTTCCGCAGACAAGAGGCCGCCCACTGACGCAAGAGGTGGCCTCGCGGTTTATCTTTCCTCCCTCAATGAGTACCGACATGAAAAAAACTTCCATTATCTTCCTGATGTTGCTGTCAGTCACGATAGCCGCCGCACAGCAGGAACTGAGAATCCCTTACAGCAACAAGACCGTCTACGGCATCATAAGCCGCCCTACCCCTTCCTCCGGCACATCCAAACACAAAGTGGCCATCATCAGCCACGGATTCAACGGCAGTCACCAGTTCGGGAGAGATTACTTCCAGACACTCAACAGGCTCGGTTACGAGGTATATACGTTCGACTTCCCCTGCGGATCCATCCATAGCAACACGGACAGCAACACCATGAACATGTCGGTACTCGATGAAAAGGAATGCCTTAAAGCCATCGTCAGATATTTCCGGAAACAAAAGAGCACGGACAAGAACAACATCGTACTGATAGGCGAGAGCCAGGGAGGCCTTGTCTCGGCACTGGCTGCAGCCGACCTGAAAAAACAGATCAGTGCGCTGGTACTTATCTATCCGGCCTTTTGCATTCCAGATAACTGGAATGGACGGTACCCGACCGTCGAGGCCATCCCCGACACCACCCACGTATGGAACGTTCCGCTGAGCCGGAGGTTCTTTCTTGAGATACACGACATGAATCCATTCAACATCATCGATGCCTACAAAGGCCCCGTACTCATCATCCACGGCGACCGGGATCCCATTGTGCCGGCAGGCTACTCGGAAAAAGCAAAGGATACCTATAGGCATGCCCGACTGGAGATTATCCCCGGCGCCGGGCACGGCTTCAACCCTCAGCAGCGGGTCCTGTCCAACAGCCTGGTTGAACGCTTCCTGCAGGACATACACTGAAAATATAGCAAAACCGGCATTTCACTTCTGCTTGGATGAGACACAACGATGGAAATAGTCCCCTCGTTTGCCGTGTCGTATTCTACCCATAAAATAAATAAATCAGATTACCACAGATTACCATTTTAATCCTATGTATTCAGCTGTCTTATCTATTAAACAACAGATTACACTCAGTCCAGATAAAGAATAAAGCATTTGGACAGTCAGTTTTTCTTTTGTTAGAATTACGTGGACAACAAGTCCAGCTCTATTCGCAACCATGTGTACACCCTGTACAGAACCTGTTGTACAGAGTGTACAGAAGCTGTTGTACGACCTGTACAGAGCCTGTTGTACGGAGTGTACAGAAGTTGCTGTACAACCTGTACAGAGATTGTTGTACAAAGTGTACACCACCTGTTTGAATACATAAAGGATTGGAGTCAGTCTAATGTTCCCATTACTTCTATTGATTGTCACGACAACAAAGTCAGCGAGTGCGCAATTCGACCTCGATGATACGGTCCGTAATACCTTCGGACGCCGGCACGGGAACATCCAGCGTCAGGACGCCGCTCCTGACTGTATGCTTTATCTTTTCTCCACCGGGAAAGGTTCTCACGGCTTTTATCTTTTCGGTTACAGGCAGACTGAGATACCCCGACAGGGTGTCGTTGAGCAGATGTACATACAGATGCGTGCCCTTTCTGGTAGATACGACATTTTCACCGTCGCCGACCAGTCCGGCGGTGGTCCCATAAATAGATTCGCCGTTCTCGCGCAACCATTTACCCATCTCTTTCAACCGCCCCAAAGCTATTGCAGGCAGATTGCCGTCGGGCTGCGGACCAATGTTCAACAGGAGATTGGCTCCCTTACCGGCCGTACGTACAAGCAACCGGATCAGTTCGGCGGCAGATTTATAGTTCTGGTCACTGACTTTATAACCCCACATTCCGTTCATCGTCTGACAGGTTTCAAGCGGCAGACGGCTTACGGACTGTCCCGACAAACCGGCACGGTTCTCGCCCGGCACGTCACGTTCGAACAACTGTATGTCTTCACCCGAATAAGGCGTACGGTGGTGGTTGTTCCCAACGAGACAGGCGGGCTGCAACTCGTGAATCATTTCATATTGGGAGGCCAGTTGCCAGTCGAAGGGTACCGAATCCTGGTCGTGGTCCCAATGCCCGTCGAACCAGATAGCTCCGATACGGCCGTACTTGGTAAGGAGCTCCGTCAGCTGGCGGTTCATAAAAGCGTAATAGGATGTCCAGTCCGCCCGGGCCGGATCTTTCCCAGTCCGCGTCCCTGTCCGACCCATCGGATAATCCTCACGCATCCAGTCTATGTGGGAGTAATAAAGATGTAGCCTCATATTCTGGGCATGACATGCGTCCGCCAGTTCCTTCACCACATCGCGCCTGAACGGCGTGTGCATGATGTTGAAGTCGCTCTCCGCCGTATCCCACATGGAGAAACCGTCGTGGTGGCGGGAGGTGAAACAGACGTACCGTGCACCGGCGTCCTTGAAAGCCGACACCCAGGCACAGGCATCAAAGTCGTGGGGATAAAAGGCATTCGCTGCCTTGGCATATTCCAGCCGGTCTATACCGGCGTTCTGCATATACCATTCACCCTGTCCAAACATGGAGTAGATGCCCCAATGCAGAAAGATTCCGAACTTGGCATCGGAAAACTCGCTCCGGCTTTCCTCCATAGACTGAGGTTCAGATACCTGTGCACCGGAACACAGACTGATTCCCAACAACGAAACGAGTAATACGGTCTTGATGTTTTTCATGATATGATACTTTATTGCTACAACAGATTCTTGTTTTCCCGCCGGAGAGGGACACGGTCTCTCAGATCATTCCCTGCTGTTTCAGTTCTTCCACGGCGTTCTCCAGTTCGTCGTACCAGACTTCGCCGAAACGGCGTATCAGCGGAGCTTTCAGAAACCGATAGACCGGAAGATCCAGCTGACGCCCTTTCACTACAGCCATCTTGCAAACATCCCAACGGTTGTAATTCAACGCCACACAATCGCCTATCTTTTTCAGCCGGATAGGATAAAGATGACAGGATATGGGCTTATAGAAACGACTCTTGCCTTCGCGGAAGGCTTTTTCCAGCGCACAATAGCAGGAACCGTCCTCGCCATAACACGTGAACACGCAATCCTTTCCGTTGACAATGCTGGTTACCAGGTCGCCCTCTTCGTCAGTGTAGACCACTCCCTGGCGGTCGATGACAGCCTGGGCCGAAGCCGACAACATGGACCATACCACAGGTAATGCCTCTTCCAGTTCGGCCACTTCTTCCAATTCCACCGGTGCTCCGGCATCGCCCTCAATACAACACTCTCCCTTGCATGCACCCAGGTCGCAACAGAACTTTTCAGTTAGACAGTCGACAGAAATTATCGTGTCGTCTATCTGAATCATCGGTATACGATTGTCACTCATTTCTTTACCAATTTATAGGAGCTTCACCATGCTGTTCCAGATAGGCGTTCGCCCGGCTGAAGTGCTTGTTTCCGAAAAAGCCATGAAAAGCGGACAGGGGCGACGGATGGGCCGAAGCGAGCACCAGATGACGGTTACGGTCGATAAAGGCACCTTTCTTCTGAGCGTATGAGCCCCATAGGATAAACACCAGGTTTTCACGGTTCTCAGCCAACACCTTGATGGCCGCATCGGTAAATTCTTCCCACCCTTGCCGTTGGTGCGAGCCGGCCTGATGCGCCCGCACGGTCAGCGTGGCATTGAGCAGCAGAACACCTTGTTCGGCCCATCGGGTCAGATTGCCCGTAACCGGAACCGGCACGCCCAGATCGCTCTGAATCTCCTTGAAAATATTTTGTAGGGAAGGTGGAAAGGCGACTCCGTCATTCACGGAAAAGCAGAGGCCATGCGCCTGACCGGGGCCGTGATAGGGATCCTGCCCGATAATCACGACTTTCACCCGGTCGAACGGACAAAGATTGAAAGCATTGAATATGAGTTTGCCCGGAGGATAACAAGTCGTGCTACCGTATTCAGTGCGCACAAAATCGGTAAGCCTCACGAAATAAGGTTTCTCAAACTCGTCTGCCAGATGCTGTTTCCAGCTCGGCTCTATCTGTACGTTCATAGGTCTCTTATGTTTTTCTTCCGCACAAAGATACGATATAAATCGGCATAAAGGAGCGTCCGGCAAAGAATATTGCAAACATACGGCATTCACAGAAGGTCATGCCGCCTGACGGAAACAGATGAAAGCAGGAAGCACAGCGCATGTTTCATAATCGAACGGGGTTATATGCGTGTGCGGCAAAGATACCGAAAAAAGCCGTGCCGGAACAATCCGACACGGCTATATTATATAATATAATAAGTATCAATCCTGAATCAGATTTTTGCCTGTCATGTCGGCCGGCTGTTCGAGTCCCATGATATGGAGGATGGAGGGAGCTACGTCGGCCAGTATACCGTCCTCCACCTTAGCAACCTTGTTGGCCGTCACATAGATAAACGGTACGGGATTCAGCGAGTGGGCCGTATTGGGCGTGCCGTCCTCGTTGATGGCATTGTCGGCGTTACCGTGGTCGGCGATGATGATAGTCTCGTAGCCGGTGGCCTTGGCCGTCTCCACAACTTCCTTCACACATTCGTCCACGGCTTTCACGGCTTTCTCTATCGCACCATAGATACCCGTGTGTCCCACCATGTCTCCGTTGGCGAAGTTCACGACGATAAAGTCGTACTTGTCTTCCTTGATGGCAGCCACCAGTTTGTCCTTTACCTCGTAAGCGCTCATCTCGGGCTGCAAGTCATAGGTAGCCACCTTGGGGGAAGCTACCAGAATGCGTTCCTCACCTTCGTAAGGAGTCTCGCGCCCGCCGTTGAAGAAGAATGTCACGTGGGCATACTTCTCCGTCTCGGCCGTATGCAGCTGCTTCAGTCCCTTGGCACTGATGTATTCGCCCAGCGTATTCTCCACGTTCTCTTTCGGGAACAAGATGTGCACGCCCGTAAAGCTGGCGTCATACGGAGTCATGCAATAATACTGCAAACCGGGAACCGTCATCATGCCCTGCTCCGGCATATCCTGCTGCGTCAGTACGATAGTAAGTTCCTTGGCACGGTCATTGCGGTAATTGAAGAATATCACCACATCTCCCTCTTTGATGGTTCCGTCTACGGTGGAGTTATTAATGGGCTTGATAAACTCGTCGGTCACACCTTCATCATACGACTCCTGCATGGCTGCCACCATGTCTGCGGCCTGCTTGCCCTCGCCCTTCACGAGCAGGTCGTATGCTTCTTTCACACGTTCCCAGCGCTTATCGCGATCCATAGCGTAGAAACGCCCGACGATGGACGCTATCTTGCATCCCGTCTTGTCGCACTCGGCCTGAAGCTGTTCGATAAAACCCTTTCCGCTCTTCGGGTCGGTATCGCGGCCGTCCATAAAACAGTGTACATACGTATTGGCGATACCATATATCTTGGCGATACCGCAGAGAGTGAACAGATGGTCGAGCGAAGAGTGTACGCCACCGTTAGAGGTCAACCCCATCAGATGCACGCTCTTGCCATTGTTCTTCGCATATTCGTATGCCGAAACAATCTCGGGATTCTTCAGGATACTACCGTCGGCACAGGCACGGTTGATCTTCACCAGATCCTGATACACGATGCGCCCCGCACCTATATTTAGGTGCCCCACTTCCGAGTTACCCATCTGCCCGTCGGGCAGACCCACATTCTCGCCGGAAGCCTGCAACTGAGAAACCGGATAGTTTTGTGCCAAATAATCCATATAAGGAGTCGGCGTATTGAAGATTACATCTCCCTTGCCATGACTGCCGATTCCCCAACCGTCGAGGATCATCAAAAGAGCTTTCTTTGCCATAATTCTTTATGTTTTAATAATTATCATTCTTTCTGTCTGCAAATTTAAAAATATAAATCGAGAATATGATTTTCCATCTGCCAAAAAAATCAGAACTATAACAGGAAAAGGGACGGCGCCTCGCTCTTTTTTCTGACAAGAACACTGTTGAAACGCTACAGAGCAGAATCCGGAATATATAATATAAAAAACGATACATCTCTTATTTAGAGACGGATTATTACAGGGCAAAGATACATATTAAACTGAACATAAACAAAAATAAGAGAAAAACTTATAAAATAAAAAAACAACAATCTGTTCAAACCGCAAACAACTCCCATCCTGCAAGAAATATAAACACCTTATTTATATAGATATAATACCTCCTTCAACATCTCTAAATAAGAGATAGTAAGAGACAGTATAAAAAGTATCATTTTAAAACATCAACGTATGAAAAAAGTTTTCCTTACTGCACTGCTCGCATTTTGCGCAGGCATGTCGGCTACGGCCCAAATCACAACAGGCACTCCTTCTGCCAAGCATTTCAAAACAGGCAACCGCGCACAGAGCGGGGACTTCGGTATCTATTTAGGAATGAGCAGCAACATGTTCAAAAATCTAAAAGACGAAAATATCAAGTTCGACAACCCGATGCCTTTGATCAACCTGAAATACATGCTCACCGACAATTGGGAAGCCCGCGTCGGTCTGGAATTCTCAAAGACCCGCGAAACTATGAAAGGGGATGAATACATGGGTGAGACAGACAAAGAGGGTAACAGAAAGAGTACCGAAGCCAAATACAAGGTTGTAGAAGCGGACAACCGCATCACTCCGGGTATTGCCTACCACTTCAGCAAGCACAACATTATCGACGTGTATGCTGGCGCGGAAGGTCTGCTGGGATGGAAGAGAAACTCTAACTACACCATCATCGACGATGATGAATTCAGCACGAGAAAGGCATCATGCCAGTTCGGTGCAGGTGCATTCATCGGTTTGCAGGCCTACATCGGCAATCTGCCTTTGGCTGTCGGCGTGGAATACGGGCTTTCCACCCTGTGGGAATCCCGCCTGCGCTATAAGCAAACCTCTGTAGACGCTGACGGCGACGAACAAATCATCTATACCACCAATGCCAACGAACTTCCCAAATTGGGAGAGACGGTAAACGGAAAAGTATTTGAGAATATGACAGCCACACGAGGAACCATCGGCAGCAAATTCGCTATCACATTGACCTACTTCTTTAAATAATCAAGACATGAAATACATAAAGCATTTATATCTGTTGGCCGGTATCCTGTTGCTTGCCGGCTGCGGAACGGTAAAGAACGATTACACATATGGTCCGGAGGTCAATAGGTTCTATATGAGCGACCTTGTTTTTCTGGGTGAAACAGAGATTGAAGTCAGCTACAGTTCATACCTTGGCTTGTTCAAGAAGATTCATACCGTAAACGGTCAGGAATACGACTCCTCTCAGAAAAAGCACGTTTATTTAGGAGAGGGACTCAAAACCTATGGTCTGAACAAAGCTACTTACAAAGTGCTGGAACAATTCCCGGAGGGAAGATACTTTAAAGTGGTACGCCGTACAACAACCAAAGAGCGCCTTTTCCTGGGAGCCGAAACGCAAGTGAAAGCGCTTGTCCGTGTATATACGTACAAAAACTAATATTCAAACACAGGATAAACGGGGCGAGAAGTCCCCGTTTATCCCTATCCACCACCCTACCAAGCGAACATGAAACATTATTTCCCTATACTATCCGTGTTTCTCATCGCGCTGTGTCCGTTGCTGCAGGCTTGCGACGAGGAAGACGAACCGGGCAACCCCGTATTTATAGCCACGGACATCATGGGGCTCACCAACGTATACAGCAACACTTATAAAAAAATAAAAATAGAAATCAACAGTTCCGATATCGAACTGGCACGAATGGGCATCAGTTCATACGACGAACTGCGGGGTAACATCGGTTTATTGGATTCCGCCATCAGTGGCAGAAAACTATCCTGTGAATTTCTGTACAACGTGCCCATGCTGGCAAATGATTCCGTCACTGTAACTCTGAAATTCACTGCGACAGACCGCAACGGATATACGCAGGCTATGTCGCGCAGACTGCTCGTTATCGCCAAAGACTATAAACTGGAAGAGGTCTCCGGCATCACGTTGTATACAAATGAGATTAACGATCACCCCAACGGGATATGCCTTGAGAACATGCGCCCGCTCATCGTCTCATTGGCTGACTCCGCGGCAATCGACATCTACACACACGTAGACAAGGAGACACCGGAGATTCTGACCCGGGAATGGCGTAGCAACACCGACATCTATTTTGCACGCGCCAACCAGTTCGACTACGCAAACGCCACCAACCGCTCCGTAACGGAAGCATTCGGCAATGCCGTTGCCAACCCGCGCATCAGTCAGATAGAAAGAGACGACATAATTCTGGTGGGCAGAGGTAACAAAGCTATCGGAGCCATCAAAGTTGTACAACTCTACGACGAGCCAGGGCTGGAAAACGACCGGTACCTTATAAACATCAAGAAAATCAGGCAATAGTATTGTCAATACTAAATATTCAACTTTTTTCGGGAAGCCCGGGCTTGTGAAAGTCCGGACTTTTTAAATCATTCCAGCTTGCCACCCCGCCCAGATTCATTTCTCTTACGCACGGCGGCACTGTAGCACTGCCGCTGCAAACCATCCCAACACAAGCAGGCGCATCGGCAGGGAAAAAACAACCGGGAAAGTAAGGGCAAAGAAAGCCAGCTGGGCATGGATCAGACGCAACGTGCGCAAGGGACCGACATGCTCGGCCAACAGACGGGAGTAACAACGGGACAAACCGACAAGCAGGCGGTTGCGGCAGAGCGCCACCTTCAGGGAGTCGCAAACAGAGGAACGAAAACTTACGGTCTTGCCGACCAGCGTCATCATTACGGGAAGAGTTATTTCTTTTTTCATCGTCATATAGTATTTAAGATTTGTCTGACGATGCAAAGATGCGGATGCTCCGTGTCAGAATACGACACTAACCAAACTTTTTTGTTAAAAGTGCAGACTTTTCACGCAGGTAGCGACAGAGGTCCTCCGGCGCCACGACCTCCACGTCCTCGAAAACCCCGAGAATGAAACGCCCTACCCCCGTAAAACTGCACACCTCCGTCTGTAACAGCCAATGTTCCGGCCCGTCGGGCCGGAGCTGCTCCCCGCTGACAGGATACTCTTCGCGCAACAGATTGACGGCCAACCTTCCGAGGCGCAATATGACAGAACAACGTTCCTCGCCGCTGAAACGAAACAAATCAGTGTACACGGGGCGGTGCTCCTCTTCGTGGTTCCAGAGCAAGTCGAGCAACTCCACCCGTCCGATGCGCGTCACCTTGAACGTCTTGTTCATCCGGCTGACAGGCTCGTAACAACGTACTTCGTTGTTGTTGCTCAGAAACAGGTAAGGCTCCACGACGCGGTCGCCCGACTGCCGACTGTTGGATGAACTATAACCCCGCAACACCACCTGCCTCCGTTCACGGATGGCATCGTAGAGCGCCTGCAGATTGTCGGCCAGACGCCTGTCCGCCTCCGTTTCGTTTACGATGCCGAAATCGTACAGCCGTTCCATCTTGCGCCGCAACGTGCGCGCCTGTATATTCGTGTCGGCCAGCGTATCCAGCACGTAACGCAGCGTGATGGCCTCGTCGTCGGTGAAGTGCACCATACTGGAAATCTCGCGGAAGAAAGGCGAGGATTTGTCCAGCCGATAAACGTTGCCGCCCTGCTTCACGACCTCGAACCCCAGGTCGCGAAACAACTCGATATAGCGGTACACCGTCCGACGGCTCATATCGAGCTTCTCACAAAGCTGTTCGATGCTATACGTGCGGTTCTGCGTGAGTAACACCATCAGTCGCAGCTGACGTTCAAACTTTCCCAGTTCCATACACCGTCAGTCCTCTGTGAAAAGTTCCAGCTGTCCGTCACTGCCCAGCAAGTTGAACGTCATCCGGTGGTAAGGCGTCGTCCCGTACTGCCGGATAGCCTCACGGTGTGCCCGCGAGGGATAGCCCTTGTTCGAGTCCCACCGGTAGACAGGATACTCCGTGTGCAGGCACCGCATATAGTCGTCGCGGTACGTCTTGGCCAAAATGGAAGCGGCGGCGATGCTCATATACTTGCCGTCGCCCTTGACCACCGTCGTGTGCGGGATGCCGGCATAAGGTCTGAAACGGTTGCCGTCGACAATCAGATGCTCCGGCCGCACAGCCAGCGCGTCCACGGCACGGTGCATGGCCAGGAAAGACGCGTTCAGGATATTGATTTCGTCAATCTCCTGCGGCGATACCACGCCTACGGCCCACGCCACGGCATCGCGCTCTATCTGTTCGCGCAGCAGATAGCGCCGCTTCTCGGTGAGCTGCTTCGAGTCATTGAGCATCTCGTTCTTGTAACCGGGCGGCAGGATGACCGCCGCCGCATACACCGCACCGGCCAGACAGCCGCGGCCGGCCTCGTCGCAACCGGCCTCCACGGCATTCTCAAGTAAAAAGGGAAGTAACATAGGCACAAAGATAGGAAGATTTATTGGGGGTTCGGCAAAAAAAAACGACCTTTGCAGCGACAAACACAACAAAATCATCATCGTATCATGAAAAAGACATTCATAGCCATGGCCACATGCCTGCTCTGCGCCGCCGGCACACGGGCGCAAGGCACGGCCGAAGACTACAACCGCGCCTATTCCCTACGAACGAAATATAGCGCCGCACGCGTGACACACAGCGACGTGCAGCCGCAATGGATCCCCGAAACAGATTGCTTCTGGTACATACGCCACACAGCAGAACAAGACGAGTATGTCCGCGTTGAGGCCGGACGCAACCGCGTCGCTCCGCTCTTCGACACCCGCCGCCTGGCGGAGGCCCTGACGAAGCAGAGCGGACGCGAAGCCAAAGCCGACCGTCTGCCCATACGGAACGTACAGGCCGGAGAGAAAGGCGCAATCCTCCGCTTTGAATTCGACGGACGGCGGTGGGAATACGACATCAGCCACCACCGCCTGCAAGAGAAGGAGCGCATACGCCGGCCTGCCCCCGGCCGCCACTGGATGGAACGCGACGACGAGCGCGAGGGCAACCCCGTGGAGTCGCCCGATCGACGCTACACGGCCTACATCAAAAACGACAACGTGTACGTCCGCGAGCAGGCCACGGGTCGCGAACAGGCACTGAGCAACGACGGCACGCCCGGCAACTACTACTCCGCACGCCTCCAATGGTCGCCCGACTCGCGCTACGTCCTCTCCAGCCGCATCCGCCCCAGCGAGAAGCGCTACGTCTACTACGTCGAGTCGTCGCCGCGCGATCAGCTGCAACCCCGGCTCCACAAACAGGAATACGCCAAGCCCGGCGACGAGCTCCCCTTCAAGGTGCCCTGTATCTTCCGTGTCGACAATGGACGCCGCATCATCCCCTCCACCCGCCTCTTCGACCGCCAGTACGCCATCGAATGGTTGCGCTGGGACACCGACAGCCGCGCCGTCACTTTTGAATACAACGAGCGCGGCCACAAGACCTACCGTCTGCTTGAACTTTCGGCCGAGGACGGTACCGTGCGCACCCTCATCGAGGAGAAACAGGAAAAATACGTCAACTATCCACTCCTCTACCGCCACCACCTCGGCGACGGGCGCCACATCCTCTGGACCAGCGAGCGCGACAACCACAATCACCTATACCTCTACGACCGCACCCGCCCCGACAGCCCCGTGCAAGTGACCCGCGGCTCCTGGTACGTACGCGAGATACAGCATGTCGACGAAGAACGCGGCCAGATCTACTTCTCCGCCAACGGCGTCAACCCCGATGAAGACCCCTACCTCATCCACTACTACCGCGTCAACTTCGACGGCAGCGGCTTCACCGCCCTCACGCCCGAGGAAGGCATGCACCGTGCCTGGTATTCCCCCGACATGCGCTACATGGTCGATGTCTACTCCACCGTCGAGTGTCCCCCCGTCGCCGTCCTGCGTGATGCCGCCGACGGGCGCATCCGCCTCACCCTCGAGCAGGCCGACATCTCCGCCCTCACGGCCGACGGCTGGCGCGCGCCCGAAGTGTTCAGCGCTCCCGGCCGCGACGGCGTCACCCCCATGTGGGGCCTCATCTACCGCCCCACGAACTTCGACCCCGCGCGCCGTTACCCCATCATTGAATATATCTATTCCGGTCCCGGTAGCCACTACGTTCCCAAGGAATTCACCCCCTACAATTGGTGGATGACCTCGCTGGCCGAACTCGGTTTCATCGTCGTTCAGGTCGACGGCATGACCACATCTTTCCGCTCCAAAGCCTTCGAGGAAGTCTGCTACAAGAACCTCAGCGACGCCGGTCTGCCCGACCACATCGCCTGGCTCCGTGCCGCCGCCGCGCGCTACCCCTACATGAACCTCGACCGTGTGGGCATCTTCGGCTGTTCGGCCGGCGGACAGGAATCCACCGCCGCCGTCCTGCTCCACCCCGAGTTCTACAAAGCGGCCTATTCCGCCTGCGGCTGCCACGACAATCGCATGGATAAAATCTGGTGGAACGAGCTCTGGATGGGCTATCCCGTTGACGAGTCCTACGCCGCCTGCTCCAACGTCGAGATGGCCCACAAGTTGCAACGCCCTCTGATGCTCGTCGTAGGTGAGATGGACGACAACGTGGATCCCGCCTCCACCATGCAGGTGGCCGACGCGCTCATCCGCGCCAACAAGGATTTCGAGCTCGTCGTCATCCCCGGCGCTCGCCACACAATGGGCGAAAACTACGGCGAGCACAAACGCTACGACTTCTTCGTACGCCATCTCCTGGGCGTTACCCCGCCTGCGTGGAGCGAAGTGAAAACGCACTGACCGAAGCAACTGGACAACATAAATGTAAAGGAATATTTATTAAGGACAAAGACTTTCGGTCTCCAAATTCACCCACAGTCGCTGAAAAGTGCCACTTAGCGGAAATTTCCATTTATTCTCCGCAAAATAGAGGGGGAGCATAGTTGCATTTATGACAAGGAATCCTTATCTTAGAACCGGCCCAAAGGTCTTTCTACTATGGGTGAGACACTTATCCACGGCCGCTCGAAGCGATGGAGAGCTACCGGACTACAAAGGGCTGGTAAGATTTTCGGGACATTGTGGCTCAGTAGCAAATTAGTGGAGCTTCGCAACAATCCGTCCGTGAATCATCATTCATGATGGTTGGCTATCCGGAGTCTGTTATTATAGTTATCGTAAGATCATCATTCCAACTGCGATAATGTATTCATTCAAGCTTAAGTGACAGGTTCATTTAAACTTAAACAGGAACATCAGGAATACTATCATAAACACCTTAGGAATACAATCCTTAGGAGATAAGAAATACTATCGTGAGCAGCTAAGGACAGTATTTCACTACCCATAGTGAACAGCGCTCCGCTACCTATAGTAAACCGTGCTTCACTACCCACAGTGAACAGCGCTTCACTACCTATAGTGAACCGCACTCCAACCGGCAAGTAAACAGCCTGCGGCTTGACACCGGAACTGCCTGCGGGATAGTCGGCCGGAACTTGTCGCCCTCCTCCCTACACATATGTTGGCGGAAATATGCTTCAATGGTTCAAACTATTTGATTGCCAGCGACAAAAGGTTCATTTATCCTTCAGCTTTCCTTCATCTATCCTTCAGCTTTTTCCGCAGCGGGGTGTAGCTATCGCTAAATTCTGAACCATTACGCACTGATAATCAGCGACTATGAACCATCCTGAACCTTTTATGAACCATTTGTGAATCATTACTCATTGATACTCAGCGAGTCTGAACCATTGAAGCCTATTCCCGCCAACATATGTGTATAGGAACCGCCCGTTTGGTTGCGCCGGTGTGAAGAAGGTGCACACGGCGGGGGGAACAGGTATCTGGTGGTGCAGAAGTAGGCGGAGGGCAATGCCTATATATAATAAGGTCGCGCGCGTACTTTACGTATATATATAAGCGGGAACGTCAGAACATCCTGCGCACCCGCTCGATGCCGGCCACCAAGGCGTCAACCTCTTCACGCGTGTTGTACAATCCGAAGGAAGCGCGCACCGTTCCTTCCACGCCCATGCGGTGCATCAGAGGCTCGGCACAGTGGTGCCCCGTGCGTACGGCAATGCCCAGACGGTCGAGCAGCGTGCCCATGTCGAGGGGATGGATATCGCCCACGAGAAACGAGATGACGGCGTCCTTGCAGGGTGCCTCGCCAATGAGGCGCATGCCGGGAATGGCGCGCAGGCACTCGGTAGCATAGCGCGTCAGCTCCTGCTCGTAAGCGTGAATGGCGTCCATACCGAGGGCTGTCACGTAGTCGAGCGCGCAGGCCAGTCCGGTGGAGGCCACATAATCGGGCGTGCCGGCCTCGAACTTGAAAGGCAGGTCGTTGAAAGTGGTCTTTTCAAAGCTCACGCTGCGTATCATCTCGCCGCCGCCCATGTAGGGGGGCAGGCGGTCGAGCCATTCCTCACGGCCGTAGAGGACGCCGATGCCCGTGGGGCCGTACACCTTGTGGCCGCTGAAGGCGAAGAAATCGCAGCCGATGTCCCGCACGTCAACAGCAAGATGCGGGGCGCTCTGCGCACCATCAATCAGCACAGGCACGCCGTGGGCGTGGGCCGTGGCCGTAATCTCGCGGACGGGGTTGACGGTACCGAGCACGTTACTCACATGCGTTACGCTCACCAGACGCGTACGGTCGCTGAAAAGGCGTGCGTACTCGTCGAGACGCAACTCGCCGGCATCGGTAATGGGAATGACACGCAGACGGATACCGCGGCGCTGCTCCAGCAGTTGCCAGGGAACAATGTTGGAGTGATGTTCCATCTCGCTGACTATCACTTCGTCACCAGGCTTCAAGATGGCTTCGCCGAAGCAGGATGCCACAAGGTTGATGCTCTCCGTCGTGCCACGCGTGAAGACAATCTCGGAGGTGCTGCGGGCGTTGAGGAAGCGGCGCACGGTCTCACGCGAGGCCTCGTGCAACTCCGTGGCCTGCTGAGAAAGGAAGTGCACGCCGCGGTGGACGTTGGCATTGACGGAGTAGTATTCGTTCACCAGAGCATCCACCACCTGGCGGGGTTTCTGCGTCGTGGCTCCGTTATCGAGGTAGACCAGCGGCCTGCCGTAGACTTCGCGCCCGAGAATGGGAAAGTCTTCCCGTATTTTCTCTATGTCGTACATGGTCGTATGTTACTTACGGAATTTACAGCCTTCACACTTCCCCAGTTCGCCACGGAAGCGCTTTTCCACCAGATAATGCAGACGGTCGCGCAGGGCGTCAAGCTTCAGCACATTGAGCACCTGGGCGACGAAAGCGAACTTGAGTAGCGTGCGGGCCTCCTCCAGACTGATGCCCCGCTGGCGCATGTAGAAGAGCGCCTGCGTGTCGAGCTGCCCCACGGTGGAACCGTGGCTGCACTTCACGTCGTCAGCGTATATCTCCAGCATCGGCTGGGTGTACATGCGGGTTTCCTTCGTGGCGCACAGATTGGCGTTCGACTCCTGCGACGTGACACCCTGTGCACCGGGGCGCACGAGCACGCGACCGGCGAAAGCGCCCGTGGCACGGTCGTCGAGGACGTATTTGTACAGTTCGGTGCTGTGGCTGTCGGGAGCCTGATGATCTATCAGCGTGTTGTTGTCCACATGCTGTTCCTGGTCGGCGATGACGCAGCCGTAGAGATTGGTCTCGGCTCCGCGCCCCGCGAGCACGATGTCCGTACGGTTGCGAGTGAAACCGTTATGGAGTGTAAAACCGGCGAAGACTGCCGTACTATAAGCCTCCTGACGGGCGTAGAGATTACTGAAACGATGGTTCTTCACGTGCGTCTCCTCCAATTCGTAAAGCTCCAGCCGGGCATTTTCGCCAACGAAGGCCTCCACCACCTGCGTGGTCAGGAAGGCGCGGTCGTCCGCCGCATGGTCACAGAAGAGGACGCGGGCCTGCGCCCCTTCCTCCACGACGACAAGCACCCGACGGTTAACCATCAAGTCGACATCAGAGCGCAGTATGTTGACCACCTGAACGGCGCGTTCAAGCACCGTATTCTTGGGCACATAGATGAACAGGCCATCCTGCACAAGCATCGTGTTTAGAGCCGTCAGCGCGTCCTCGCCCGTCGGGGCAAGACAGCCGTAGTGAGCCTGTAGCAGGTCGGGGCACTTCTCCGCGGCCTCGCGCAGAGAGCATACCATCACGCCCTGCGGCAGCGGAGCCACCGGACGGGCCTTGTCATAGAAAGCATCGTTGACAACGAAATAAAGGGAGGTGCTGAGGTTGGGCACGTCACAGGTGAACACGTCGTAAGGATTCACGGGGATATCCAGCCGCTTCAGATTCAGCCCGTAGTCCGGCGCGAAAGCCGCCGGCACATCGGAATATCTGTAGCGCTCCGACTTCCGGGTCGGGAACTTCAACCGGCAGAAGTCTTCGTACGCCTGCCGGCGCGGTCTGTTCAGCAAAGCCGGACTATGGGAAGCTATCACCTCGCCGTACCGGTCGTACAAGTCTATATATTGCTGTTCGCTGTTCATGGTTATCCGTATTTTTATTCCTCCGGAATCCCGGCCTTAATCCAGTCAAATCCTCGGCTCTCTATTTCCGTAGCCAGTTCCGGACCGCCGGACCTGACGATGCGTCCGCCGATAAGGACGTGGACGAAGTCCGGCCGCAGGTAGTCCAGCAGACGCTGGTAGTGAGTTATAACGAGGGCGCTGGTCTCGGGCGTGCGCAGTTTGTTGAAGCCCTCGGCCACGATGCGCAAGGCGTCCACGTCGAGGCCGGAGTCGGTCTCGTCGAGGATACTGAACAGAGGTTCGAGCACGGCCATCTGGAATATCTCGTTGCGCTTCTTCTCCCCACCACTGAACCCTTCGTTCACCGAGCGGTTGGCCAGCTTGCTGTCCAGTTCCACTATCCGGCGTTTCTCGCGCATCAGCTTGAGGAAGTCGCCGGCGCTCATCGGCTCAAGTCCCTGATACTTGCGTTTGGCATTAAGCGCCGCACGCATAAAGTTCACCATTGAAACGCCTGGTATCTCCACCGGTTGTTGGAACGAGAGGAAAAGTCCCTCGTGCGAACGCTCCTCGGGCGAAAGGGTAAGCAGATCCTTCCCGTTGAACGTAACGCTTCCGCGTGTCACCTCGTAAGCGGGATGACCCACGAGAACGTTGCTCAGCGTACTCTTCCCGGCTCCGTTCAGCCCCATCAGGGCATGTATCTCACCCGGCCGGACCGTCAGGTCGATACCTTTCAATATCTCTTTGCCGTTGATAGCGGCATGCAAATCCTTTATTTCTAACATAATTCTTTGTATATTTTATCCTACCGTCCCTTCCAGAGACACGCTCAACAACTTCTGCGCCTCGACGGCAAACTCCATGGGTAACTTGTTGATGACTTCCTTGGCATAGCCATTGACTATCAGTCCTACCGCCTCCTCCGTGGGTATTCCGCGCTGGTTGCAGTAGAAAAGCTGTTCCTCGGATATCTTGGAGGTAGTGGCCTCGTGCTCCACTACCGCCGTATCGTTCTGCACGTCCATATAGGGGAACGTGTGGGCCCCGCACTCGCTACCCAGCAACAGAGAATCGCAGGAACTGTAGTTGCGGGCACCATCGGCGCCGGGTGCCACGCGCACCAGTCCCCGGTAGGAGTTCTGGCTTTTGCCGGCAGAGATACCCTTGCTGATGATGGTGCTCCGCGTGTTCCGTCCCAGATGAATCATTTTGGTGCCGGTGTCGGCCTGCTGATAGTTATTAGTAACGGCGACGCTGTAGAACTCGGCCTGGGAGTTGTCGCCACTCAACACACAGCTGGGATATTTCCACGTGATGGCCGAACCGGTCTCCACCTGCGTCCAGGAGAGTTTGCTGTTCGCTCCCCGCAGATGCCCACGCTTCGTCACCAGATTGAGCACGCCGCCCCGTCCTTCGGCATCACCGGGGTACCAGTTCTGCACCGTGCTGTACTTTACTTCCGCATTATCGTTTACCACGATTTCCACGATAGCCGCATGCAACTGATTCTCATCACGCATCGGAGCCGTACACCCCTCAAGATAGGAAACGTAACCGCCGTCGTCGCATACGATAAGCGTGCGCTCGAACTGTCCCGTGTTGCGGGCGTTGATGCGGAAATAAGTGGAAAGTTCCATCGGGCAACGGACTCCCTTGGGAATATAAACGAAGGAACCGTCGCTGAACACGGCCGAGTTGAGCGCTGCGAAGTAGTTGTCCCGGTAAGGCACGACCGTACCCAGATAGCGGCGCACGAGGTCGGGATATTCGCGGACAGCCTCGCTGATGGAACAAAATATAATGCCTTTTTCAGAAAGCTTTTCCTTGAAAGTGGTCTTCACCGACACGGAATCCATGACGGCATCCACCGCCGTACCGCTCAGTGCCAGACGCTCCTCGAGCGGTATGCCCAGTTTGTCGAACGTCTTCATCAGTTCGGGATCCACTTCGTCCAATGTTTTCGGCCCGTCCTTTTTCCGGCCCTGCGTCGGGTCGGCATAATAGGAAATGGACTGATAGTCTATCTCAGGCAGTGTGAGGTGCGCCCAATCGGGCTGCCGCTGCATGAGCCAATAGCGATAGGCCTTGAGCCGGAAGTCGAGCAACCACTCCGGCTCCCCTTTCTTCGCGGAAATGATACGTACGACTTCCTCGCTGAGCCCTTTATCTATGATTTCAGTTTGAACGTCGGTGGTGAAGCCATATTCATATTTCTTCTCGGCTACCTCCCGGACAAACTTGTTTTTCTCTTCCATTTATCTGTTATTACTCCTAATATTCATAAGCCAAAGAGAGGAAGGCACCGCCGTAGATTCGACCTGGCATTCCTGCTCTTCCTATTTATTACCTGAAAAGAGAGCGTCTTACGGTTCTTCCTCCGATGCAGCCTGCACCTCCAGAGTATGTCCGATATCCTTCATTCCATCCCGGACTGCCTGCCGTATCATCTCCTCACACCCGCTATAGGTGTAGACGACCAGACTTCGCAACGGCACATACAGCACGGAACGTTCACAGAACGTCCGGCGCCTGAGTCCGCCCCATTCGGCCGCATGTATCAAACAGCTCACTCCCATGGCATACACCAGCAGCCCGCAAAGTGCGCCTGTCAGGCGGTTGAAGCCATTCACTCCCGCACATTCAGCCAGCCACGTCAGCAATTTCCCCAGCAGGCGAGCCGCAACGGCAACCGCCACCCATATCAGCAGAAAAGCGGCCAGATAACTGACACCTCCGGGCCATCCCGTCCTACCGGCAAGAAAATCAGCTCCCTGCCGACAATACATGCAGGCCGCACAAAACCCCAGACAGACGCCCGCCCAAACAGCCAGACGACAGAAAAATCCTTTGCTCCATCCCTGCCAGAACCCATAGGCCAGCACAATGGCAAAAGCAATGTCAACCGCTGCCATCCGTCTCTCTTACAACTTGGCCTTGACTTCTACTTCCTGATAAGTTTCAATTATATCGCCCTCGCGGATGTCGTTGTAGTTCACCAGACTGATACCGCACTCGAAGTTCAGACCCACTTCCTTCACATCGTCCTTGAAACGCTTCAGCGCATTGATCTGTCCGGTATGAACCACGATACCGTCGCGAATCAGACGTGCCTTGTCCGAGCGGTGTACCTTACCGTCCGATACGAATGCACCGGCCACGGTTCCCACCTTGCTGATATGGTATACCTGACGCACATCCAACTGTGCCGTAACCTCTTCTTTCAGCTCCGGAGCCAACATGCCTTCCATGGCCGACTTCACCTCCTCGATGGCGTCGTAAATGATGGAATACAGACGGATGTCCACACCCTGCGCCTCGGCAGCCTTGCGCGCCGTCGCCGACGGCCGCACCTGGAAACCGATGATGATGGCTTCCGAGGCCGCAGCCAAAGCCACGTCGCTTTCCGAAATCTGACCGACAGCCTTGTGAATGACATTGACAGCAATCTTTTCCGTGGAAAGTTTTATCAGAGAGTCGCTCAAAGCCTCGATAGAACCGTCCACATCTCCCTTGACGATAACATTCAGTTCCTGGAAACCACCCAACGCTATGCGACGGCCCACTTCGTCCAGCGTAAGCATCTTCTGCGTGCGCAGGCCCTGTTCACGCTGCAACTGTTCGCGCTTGCTTGCGATTTCGCGGGCTTCCTGTTCCGTCTCCATCACATGGAATGTGTCACCGGCTGTCGGTGCGCCGTTCAGACCCAGAATGGTGGCGGCCTGTGCCGGACCGATTTCCTTCACACGCTGATTACGCTCGTTGAACATCGCCTTGACACGTCCGTAATTTGTTCCGGCCAGCACGATGTCACCGATACGCAATGTTCCGTTGGACACCAATACCGTGGCCACATAACCGCGTCCCTTATCCAGGGATGATTCGATTACGGAACCCGTCGCTTTCCGGTTCGGGTTTGCCTTCAGATCCAGCATCTCGGCCTCAAGCAACACTTTCTCCATCAGTTCTTCCACGCCATCGCCTTTCTTGGCCGAAATATCCTGACTCTGATACTTGCCGCCCCAGTCTTCAACCAGGAAGTTCATAGCAGCCAGTCCTTCCTTTATCTTATCGGGATTGGCCGCCGGCTTGTCCACCTTGTTTATGGCGAATACGATAGGCACATTGGCGGCCACAGCATGATTGATCGCCTCCTTAGTCTGGGGCATTATATCGTCATCGGCCGCGATGATGATAATTGCAATGTCCGTTACCTGAGCACCGCGGGCACGCATCGCCGTAAAAGCCTCGTGTCCAGGCGTATCGAGGAACGTAATGTGACGGCCGTCCTCCAGACGCACATTGTAGGCGCCGATATGCTGAGTGATACCACCGGCCTCACCGGCAATCACGTTCGTCTTGCGAATATAGTCGAGCAACGAAGTCTTACCGTGGTCGACATGTCCCATCACCGTCACAATAGGCGCACGCGGCACCAGGTCTTCGACATCGTCCTCTTCTTCCGTTACGGCTTCGGAAACTTCGGCACTCACGTATTCCGTCTTGAATCCGAATTCTTCCGCCACAATATTTATCGTCTCGGCATCCAGACGTTGGTTGATGGACACCATGATGCCGATACTCATGCACGTACCTATAACCTGTGTCACCGGCACATCCATCATCGAAGCAAGTTCATTGGCTGTCACGAATTCCGTCAACTTCAGCACCTTGCTTTCCGCTGCCCGTTCCTCAAGCTGTTCCTCCATATTGGCGCGGGCATTGTCGCGCTTCTCCTTGCGGTACTTGGCGCCCTTGCCGGCCTTGCTCTTGTTGGTCAGACGGGCCAGCGTCTCCCTCACCTGTTTTGCTACGTCTTCTTCAGTAACCTCCGCTTTCGGAGCCTGCTGTACCTTCTTTTTGCTATGCTTGGGGGTTCCGTTCAGAGCGTGGTTGCCGGCATTATTGTTATTGTTCTTCTTGCCGGACGGCGTCCCGCCGTTCTGTCCCTGCGAACCAACAGACGCGACATCGACCCGTTCTTTTCCGATACGGACACGCTTCTTTCTCTCACCGTTGCCGGCCGCAGCCTTGTTCGCATCTCCCTGGCGGTGCGGTTCCTGCTGGTTGCGCTTGTCTTCGCGCTCTTTCCTGCGTTCTTCCTTACTCTTTTTCTTCGGACGTGTGGACTGGTTCAGACTGTCCAGATCAATGCGCCCTTTTACAACCAGCTGCGGACCGGTCTGCCCTGTCTTGTTCAGACGGAACACACCGTTTTCTTCCGTTCCGATAGCATTCTTCTCCACAACCTGCGGCTTTACCGTTTCTTCCGCCACCGCTTTCGCTTCCGGCTCGGCGGCTACAGGCTCCGCAACAGCGGGAGTCGGTTTCTGAGAAGCGACAGCCGGCTCGGACACCGGAGTCTGAGCCACTTCCTTCACCGGTTTTGTCTCCGGCTTTTCGCCATTCAAATGGTTCAGATCAATGTGCCCCACTACCTTAGGACGACGTTCGATGGTAGCTTTCGTTGTGAAATCCACCGTCTGAGGTTCCCGAAGAGTAATCGTTTCTTTCTTCTCTTTATTTTGCCGTTGCTTACTCAGGATAGTAGCATCCTTGCGCAATCCCTTATCGGTCTTAAACTCGGCAACCAACAAAGCATATTGTTCGTCGGTAATCTTTGTAGCGGGATTTGCCTCCACATCGCCGAATCCTTTCTTCTGCAGAAACTCAACAGCAGTCTGAAGCCCCACATTACATTCCTTAATAACTTTGTTTAATCTGATACTCATACATTACTCCTCAAATTCTTCTCTTAATATTCTTAATACGTCGTCTACGGTCTCTTCTTCCAGATCGGCTCGGGAAACCAACATCTCACGGGGAGCCTTTAGAACGTCCTTGGCCGTAACCATGCCTATCTTCTTCAGCTCTTCGATGACCCAAGGCTCAATGGCATTGGCAAACTCGTCCAGATAAACATCGTCGTCTTCCTCCTCATTGTTTTCCACTTCACGGAATACGTCAATGGTATATTCCGTCAGCATACTGGCCAGTTTGATATTCAATCCGCTCTTACCGATGGCCAGCGACACCTGGTCCGGATCCAGATAAACCTCCGCCTTGCGTTCTTCTTCATTCAGATGGATGCTGTTCACACGGGCCGGACTCAACGCACGAGTAATGAACAGCGAGGTATTGGCTGTATACGGAATCACGTCTATATTCTCATTGCGCAACTCCCGGACGATGCCATGCACACGGCTTCCTTTCACTCCGACGCAGGCTCCTACCGGATCAATACGGTCATCATAGCTTTCAACCGCCACCTTGGCACGTTCGCCCGGAATACGGGCAATCTTCTTGATAGTGATCAGTCCGTCGTTTATTTCAGGAACTTCCGCCTCCAGCAAACGCTGCAGGAAGACCGGAGATGTACGACTGAGGATAATCTTCGGGTTGTTGTTCGTGTTGTCCACACGCAACACTACCGCACGAGCAGTTTCTCCCTTGCGGTAAAAGTCGCCCTGTATCTGTTCCGACTTAGGCAGCAGGAGTTCATTGCCCTCATCATCCACCAGCAACATTTCCTTTTTCCACATCTGATACACCTCGGCACTGACCACCATGCCCACTCTGTCCTTGTACTTGTTATACAAGCTGTCGTGTTCCAGCTCCAGTATCTTGCTTGCCAGCGTCTGGCGCAACGTAAGGATGGCGCGGCGTCCGAAATCCTCGAAGTTTACGCTTTCGCTCACTTCCTCGCCCACTTCATAATCCTCGTCTATCTTGCACGCTTCCGACAAAGGAATCTGGATGTTGGGATTCGTCACTTCGGCATCCTCCACGACCGTACGGTTGCGGTATATCTCGAAGTCTCCCTTGTCCGGATTGACAATCACATCGTAGTTTTCGTCGCTCCCGAACATTTTAGCAATCACGCTGCGAAAACTCTCTTCCAGCACGCTCACCAATGTAGCGCGGTCTATATTCTTTGTTTCCTTAAATTCTGCAAATGTGTCAATCAGATTGACCGATGCGTCTTTCTTTGCCATAATTCTTTATTTAAAGCTAATTAAGTATTTTGTATATTTGACTTCCTTAAATGAAAAACGATGCTCTTCGTCCACCCATTTGGGACGTTTGGCACCATCCTCTTTCACCTTGGTACGGACTGATACGACAAAGTCATCCTCGCCCACTTCCTTCAACACGCCCTTCACTTTCTTTCCGTCAGCAGTCAGCACTTCCACATCCTTGCCGACATGGTTCACATACTGACGGTGCACTTTGAAAGGCTGTCCGATGCCGGCACTGCCCACTTCCAGTTCGTAGTCCTCCTCATCGCGGCTCAGCCGGTCTTCGATAAACCGGCTCAAATCCACGCAGTCCTCTATCCAGACTCCCTCGGCATGATCAATCTCCACGGCGATACGGTCGTCCGGTGTCACCACAATGTCTACAAGGAAATACTCCTTTCCCTCCAGCCATTCTTCAACCAATTGCTTAACAATACTCTTTTCTATCATCTGGTTCGTATTAAATGCAAAGTGAGGGACCGTCCAGCCCCTCACTTCATCTTACAAGTGCAAATATACAGTTTTTTCGGGATTTAGGAACAATATTTCATTGTTTTTTTTCATCCGAAGCGTTTTTTTTCGTTTCTTCCTGCCGCATTTTCACCTCATTCCCTTCTCTCGCCAGACAGACTTGCGGTTTCCCCGGTTCCAGAGGGAACGCATACAGGACATCCGAAACAACATCGGCTACCATCAGCACATCGTCTTCTCCGTTCCCGACCGACAACGGCAGAGAAAAACCGGAGGGACGGCCTTCGAACACCAGGCTGTCGTTCAGATAAACTTGTATGCTGTCCGTACCGAAACTTTCCGAAAATGCCACCGTGTAGCGGGCGGCAACCGGCGAAGGAACCGCCGCCCCGTTCGGGAAACACCAGACCCAGAAAGCGACCACGACGACAAACACCGCCACAGCCAGCGCCATGACACCCATCATAATCTGACGGTTGTAATTCAGCTTCTTATTCCGCATTTTCCTCTATTTCCGTTTACCCAATATCCGGGCATACGTTTCCGGATCGGCCAATATTTTCAGCGCCTCCTGCAAATCCACGTCGCCGCTCAGCTGCTGCACGACAGCCCCTTTCTGATAATAATAACGGGGGATTATCTCATCTACCAGCAACTTTTTGATGTCTTTTTTGTTTTTCCGCAGGTCTGCCTCCAAATCCGGCGTAAATATGGCTTTCAGTTCCTCTATCCTCTCTTTCGCTCTGTCATAGCATCCATCCCTGCGTGCCGTCTTTTCCAGAATTTCCAGCACGCTGCCGCTCCTGTACTTATGGGAAAAATTGCCGGCAACCATCTCTTTCACGAACATGTCGTATTCCTCATCCGAAATCTCGAAATCGCCGGGCGGCGCAATTTCCTTGTGGGCAATCGCATAGCGGGTCGCGAAATCAAACAATTCGTCACTGGTCGCCACCTCATATACGATGTCGGCCAGGCTGTCCGGTTTCATCACCACATCCGGCTTGATGCCGCCGCCGTCGCGCACTTCTCTTCCGGACGCCGTATGGAACACTTTCGTCAGACTGTCCGGCACCGTACCGACCGAACCGTCCGCCTTCAGATGACGGTAGTCATACGCCTGTATACAGCGACCACTGGGAATATAATAACGGCTTGTCGTCACTTTCAGGTTTCCGTGGTAAGGAGTTTCCCGGAGCGTCTGCACCAGTCCCTTCCCGTAGGTGCGCATGCCGACAACCACCGCCCTGTCCAGATCCTGCAAGGCGCCGCTCACGATCTCCGCAGCCGAGGCCGTCCCCCCGTCCACGAGCACTACCACCGGCATGTCCACATCCAAGGGCGGCTTCTGCGTAAAGTATTCCATATTCGAAGAAGCCAGTTTACCTTTTGTATAAACGACCTTCTGACCTTTAGGCACAAACAGATTCACCACCTCCACGGCCTCGCTGAGCGAACCTCCGGGATTTCCCCGCAAGTCGAGAACCAGCGATCGGGCGCCCTGTTCCTTCAACGACACGATAGCCCGGCGCACCTCTCTCGAACAATCTTCCGTAAAGCTGTTCAGCAACAGATAACCGACACCGTCCGCCACCATCCCGTAATAAGGCACAGTAGGCAACTGGATGTTTTCGCGCGTAATCTTAAAAGAAATCTCTTTCTCTTCCCCCGGGCGGCGCACAGTCAGCACGAAACGGGTACCGGCGTCGCCACGCAGCAACTTGGTGACTTCTTCCACAGGCATTCCCTTGACATCCGTCCCGTCCACAGTAAGAATCACATCACCGGCTTTCACACCGGCCTGATCCGAGGGGCTCCCCTCATACGGTTCCCCGATGACGACACGTTCTTCGGATTTCTTGTAGCGGATAATTGAACCTATGCCGGCATACTTCCCGGTGGTCATTGTCCGCAAGTCTTCCATATTCGTCTCCGAAAAATGAACCGTGAAAGGATCCACCTTATTCAGCATCGCGTCAATCGCCCATCCGATGACCGTATCCGCATTCAGCGTATCCACATAGAAGCGGTCCAGTTGCTTGTAGATGTCATTAAAGACCTCCAGATTCTTGGAGATTTCAAAGTTATGATTATTCCCCCTTTGGGCGACAGCCTGCCCGGCACACATCCAGACCGCCGCAAACATCAATAATAGTTTCTTCATATGTTGCAAAAATAAACAATTACACGGTTAATCACCTATGATACGGCTCATATTTAACCTTATTTCATCCCAATCTTCCGGAGTCAGCGACGTCCCCAGGACACATACGGCACGACCGCCCATCAGATTGCCTGCCCGGACACAACATTCCAGCGGATATCCCTGCATCTTGCCATACAGAAAACCTCCCGCAAAGAAATCACCGGCAGCCGTAGTATCCACCACCTGCGCCACCTTCTCCGCCCGGGCCGTCACACAACAGCCACCGCAGCAGGCCATGGCTCCCCGGGCTCCCAACTTCACGACAGCCGTGTCGCAGATTTCCGCCAGTTCCTTCAACGACTCTTCGGGAGATTTCCCCGTGAAAGCACGCGCCTCCTCCTCATTGGCCAGCACGATATCCACGTAGCGCGTCAGCAGATAGGCAAAGAAATCACGGTCGGCCTCCACCACATTGTAGCTCGCCATGTCCAGCGCCACTTTCATGCCAGCCCTGCAAGCCATATCCATCACACATTCTATCAGTTCATGGTTCTGCACCAGATAACCTTCCACATACAGATAATCGTAGCCCTGCATGCAGGACGGGCGGACATCTGCAACTTCCAACGTGGCCGCCGCCCCCAGATACGTGGCAAACGTACGCTCCCTGTCGTCCGTGATGAACGTCGAGGCCACCCCCGTATGAAGTTCACACTCGGCCAGATGCAGGTCGGCTCCCTGTCGTCTGAAAGTTTCGGCAAAGAAACGTCCGTATTCATCCTTGCCTATCTTTCCGATAAACCCGGTGTCCTCCCCCAAGCCCGACAGAGCCAGAATGGTGTTCGCGGCAGAGCCTCCCGTCGCACAACCCGCTTTCACCGTCTCTATACAGCGGCTCAACTCCTCATATTTTGCCCGGTCTATCAGCTGCATGCTTCCGCGCTCCATGCCCAGAGCTGCCAGTTCGCTTTCCGTAACAGCCACCAGGACATCCACCAAAGCATTTCCTATGCCTATTATTTTCCCCATCTCTGCGTTTTTTTTGCAAAGATATTGCATATTTCAAAAAAAACTGCTACTTTTGCAACGCAATTCTGAAAAACAGCCTATAAAACTGCTTCAGTAGCTCAGTTGGTTAGAGCACCTGACTGTTAATCAGGGGGTC
>CAZIMK010000009.1:0-73343 GCA_964540455.1 uncultured Paraprevotella sp. | reverse complement strand
AGCCGACAAGAAGCTACATCGGCAAAGCCGACAGGACACAAACGCCAGAGCCTTCTCGAGAGTCGGCTTTCGCGTCCGTGTCCTTTTTTATGAAAACTTCCTATGCAATTTCCAGAAGCTTGAATCTGAAATCGACATATAGAGAGAAATATCGACATTTCAAAAAGTGGGAACTATTTGGGAACAAAACAGTCTGCCGCTACCTAAATAAACGCTGAATACCATTCTGTTAAAGAATGGTATTCAGTTCAAGCGTGGGAATCTGTACCCGTTACCAATCCCACATTCAGGGGCTCTCGCATGCCCGGCATAATAGAATTAGCAACGCAGAACCCCACGCCGATATGAACTAACGCGACCCATAGAGTTATTTCATCCGATTCGAGGAATTTATTTTATTATTATTGCCCTTTCTCGGCAGACAGGCGGAGCCTGTAGTGCAAAGGACGGTCGGGCACACAATACTCGGGCAGCGTCCCCACGTCATGCCCGCAGCTGGCATTGCCCACACCCCGCAGCCAGGCATTCAGATGAAGCACCAGATACGGACGCGGAGAGAGTTCCCACAGATGGGAAGCATTCATCAGGTCGGCATCCGTATAAGGTTGCACGGAGAAGGACACGTCGCCTTCCGCATCGATGCGCACGCCACGGCCCTCCCCGTCGGTCAGTGAAAGGGAACGCAACCCCTCGCGGTTGCCCATGGACTGAGGCTTGGCATACTCCTCGGCCATGTCTGCCACCGTTGTCCGGTAGCGGCCTACCGTCACACCGGCCTTACGATCCACGTGGTTCTCCCACGGACCATAGGCATAGTAGTCCACCCGGCTGAGCGTGGAGTCGATACGTGCCGTCAGGGCAGCACGGCGCAAACCGGGGGTATGGGGCGTGAACGTCACGTCCATGTCCACCACGCCCTGCGGCATGAGTCTATAAGTCACGTCCGTAGAACAGAGCGAACCGCCGCGCGAAGTCACCACACGCACGCTGCCGTCCGGTTCCTCCGTCACTTCGCAGCGTCCCTGCGGATCCAGCCCGTCGGACGTATTGCCGAAGCGGTCGTTCTCTATCCACCGATGGTTGGTATAAGAAAAGCCTCCGTCGGGAGCCAGAATATCCTTTCCGTCCAGCGACAGGGCCGACAACACGCCGACCGACGCATCGAAAGCGGCACGAAGACGCTCGTTCTCCACCGTCACGCGGTTCCCGCTGCGGATAACAGTCAAGGACTTTCCTCCGGCGGGCGACAGAACAGGCAGTGCCGGACGCTGCCGCACTTCAAACTGCTGCTGCGCTACGACATGGCCGGCCTCGGCCCAGGCGGTGGCTTCGTTCATCACCACATAGAGATTGAGCATCACCTCCCGTTCGTTCTTCACAGCCCCCTTCCATTCCGAACGGGGGAACGCGAGCCGCAGGGCTTCCGTCTTGCCGGGGCGGACGGACGGGAGCTTCATCGTCTTCAGCTTGCCCGGACGACCGTCCGTCACCAGCTGCCATTGCAGACTGAATGCGTCCAGCGACAGGAAGTCGTAGGCGTTCGTCAGCCGCACGACAGCCTCAGGCAGAACCGAGGCCGTGTCAAGCTCCATCTTCACATACTGCTGGGCCGCCTTCACCTCCTTCAGTTTCGGACTCTCGTTGCGGGACGACGGCAGAATACCGTTGGAGCAGAAGTTTCCCTGATGGGGACCGGGGAAGTCGTAGCCGGTGCGGATTCGTCCGTGCCAAGTGCCGTCCCGAATCTCCCGCGGCTCGTAAATGGACTGATCCACCCAGTCCCAGACAGCGCCCCCGATGACGGACGTGCTCCGCTCCATGCTCTGCCAGTATTCCGGCAGGTTGCCGAGGGCATTACCCATCGAGTGGGCGTATTCGCAGATGAACATGGGTCTGTCGAACGAGTTGACATACTGGTTCATCCAGTTCATGCCCGGATACATCTTGCTGTAAAGGTCGCTGAAGCGGTTGCCGCCGTACGGTTTTCCGTCGCGCGTGCCTTCATAGTGTATGGGGCGCGTGTCCAGCCTGCGGGCCGCGTCGTAACAATACTTGAAATTACTGCCGCCACCGGCTTCGTTGCCCAGACTCCAGAAGATAACGGAGGGATGGTTACGGTCGCGCAGCACCATGCGGTCTATACGGTCCACGAAAGCGGGAATCCACGACGGACGGTCGCTGATGGACTGGTTGGCATGGTCCTCCAGATCCGCCTCGTCCATGCAATACAGACCGAAATGGTCGAACATCGCATACATGCGGGCAGCGTTGGGATAGTGCGACGTGCGTATGGTGTTCACGTTGTTCTGTTTCATCAGGGTTACATCGCGCAACATGGATTCCGTGGTCACGGCGCGCCCGTGCAGCGGATCGGTGTCGTGCCGGTTTACGCCCTTGAAGAAGACCCGCTTCCCGTTGATATAGACCAGCGATCCGCGCACCTCGATGGAGCGGAAACCATACTTCGTGCTGAAGGCCATCTCCTCCCGGCCTTCTTCGTCGAGCTGTGCGATGCTCACGGTGTACAGTTCCGGCGTCTCGGCCGTCCAAAGGCGCACGTCCTCCACGTCCATCACCACGCCGAGATAGTTTCTGCGTCCCGCGGGCGAAGCGTCGAACCGGTATCTCTCGAACGTACACTCATTCACCTTGCGCCCCGCAGGGTCGTAAAGGCGCACACGGTAGTTCCGGCTGCCGGTGAGCCCGTCGCGGTTGTCCACTGTCAGGCGCACGTTCAGGCGCGCCGTCCGCAGGTCGTCGCTCAAAGTGCTGGTGATATAATGGTCGCACACGGAAACCCGGGGCACGTTATACAGGTAGACATCGCGGAAGATACCCGACATGCGGAACATGTCCTGACACTCCAGATATGAACCGTCGCTCCAGCGGAACACCTGCACCGCCAACCGGTTCGTGCCCGGACGGAGATAACCGGTCAGATCGAACTCCGCCACGTTGTTGGCGCCCTGCGAATAGCCCACATAGCGGCCGTTGAGGTAAACGAGAGCAGCGGAATAGATGCCGCCGAAATGGACGAACGTGCGCCGCTCCTCCCACCCGGCGGGCAGGGTAAACTCGCGCACATACGAGCCTACGGGATTGATGCCATAGTTCCTTCCGCCGTCATTGTAGCCGGGACGGGCCTTGATGTAGGGCGGCGTGTTGCCGTGGGGATATTCCACGTTGCAATAGATGGGGCGGTCGTAGCCGTACATTTCCCAGTTGGAGGGCACGGGCAGGGTGTCCCACGACGATGTATCGTAACCGTCCTTATAGAAATCTACCGGACGCTGCGACGGTTCGGGTACGAAATGGAAACGCCACGTCCCGTTCAGGCTCTGCACCCGGTCGCTGCGCGTCGGCACCCACGGCGTGCGGTAATACTCCGCGTCGGCCTGCATGGAAGCCTCGTCGGCGTAAGGCATGTATGTGGCATGCCCCGGTTCCTTGTTTTCCTCGAAGCGCGTTTCATCCTCCCAGTAAGGCGTCTCTATCTTCGGCTTCTCCACCCGACGGAAGGTGAACCACGTATCCTCTCCCGCCTCCGCTGCCGGAACAGGTTTCAGGCGGTCGCCCTTCACGGCATAGACGCGGCCGGCCTTGGCCGCCGAAGCAATCTGCCACGTGTCCGGGCGCCCTTCCACAGGCAGGAAACGGAAGCGTGCGTTGTTCCACACCCCGTCCGCCGCCGGCCACTGCAACAGGTAATCCACCGCCGGGTTGCCTCCTCCGTCGTCGAAGTTCTGGTCGTAGAAAGCGCCGCCCACCACACGCTGGTCCACGTCAACCATCTTCACAGTCCAGTACTGCCCGCGGTTGGCCGCATCCGGTTCCTCGGCACGGATGGCCGCGTTGTTGTCCCCGCTGTCACCGTTTCCGAGCACGCGCCCGCCGGCTCCCAGCGCCACGATGTGATAAGCGGCCTCCGGGTCGAATCCGGCCACGGAGCTCCTGCCCACGGTGAAACGCGCCGCCTTGTCGCGACGGGCCTTTTCCCTGTCCACAAGCACAAGCCTGCCATCCGTCCGGCTGCAGGCGGCCAAAGTCTGTCGGTTGGCTGGAACGAACAGATAAGCGCCGTCCACCGGCTCCAGCAGCCAGAGCTGCGACTCGTCGGAGCCGTTGTTCTCCGTCATCTCCACCCTTCCGTCGGCCGTAGCGCGGGCCGCCAGGTCCGTAAAAGGATTTATCAGCCGGTAGCTGCCGGACAGTTCCGTCACTGTCCACTGCTGCGCCGCCTTTCCGTCCGCAGGTCCGGCCAGCGTCACATCCGCCCCCCGCTTCTCTCCGTTCCACACTTTCCCCTTGCCCGTCTGCGAGGCAATCGTATAAAGCTTTCCTTTTTCAAAAAGAATCTGGGCATTTATTCCCGCCGCCAGCCAGAGCGCGGCCATGGCCACCGTCCATGCAGTCCATCTGTTTCTCATACGCGCGTATATATAATAAGGTATAATAAAGGTCACCGGCGCAAAGATAAGGAATAAATGCAAGATTCCCCACATTTTCCCCGCTTTTCGCTCCCTCGACGATACGTCCTTGCAAAAAGGCCTGTCTCTCCGTCACGGAGAAGCAGGCCCAAGTCAAGTTAATGAAAAAATAGTAAGCTTTCGCTGACTATGATGTTCTCTCCCGGAGGAGAGTTTTGCAATTTAGCTTGTCTTTATGAAAGTCATGTACTCATCACCGTCGTATACGACCAATTTCGTCGAGGTCGACTCCGATTTAACGACAGTATAATCCTCGGTCTCATCTCCGAACGTCATACGTATGACACCGCTCTGGGAGTTATACACATAAGTAAAAGACTCCGTATCAGTGCCATAATCATAGCTCACGTCACGTACAGTTCCGGTTCCGTCCGCTTTGAATGTAATGACGGTATACCCTGTATCATAAGTACACTTCCATGTACCGATGAGAGAAAAAGTCTCCGGTGTCGGATTCACATTTCCGCTCTTCTTCGTATAGGTATACTCACTGTCTCCTTCACGAAGGACAAGTACGGTGTCGGTCAACCTCACCACTACCAGTATATCAGCATCGCCGTCGTCGTAATAAATATAGATTCTACTCTTTTGTCCATCATAGTCATACGTAAATCCGTATGTGCAGGAATTTTCTTCCATCACTCCTGTACCATCTGCATTAAACTGATAACTAAAGATCTCATCCCCTTCAAAACATTCCCATACTCCTATCAGTTTGGAGACAGAGACATTCGGCTTATCTTCACCGCCGCCTCCAGCATTCCCTTTCGTGAATGTTTCCACATTGCCGTATTCATCTTCCCATACCAAACGGGAGTCAGTAAGAGAAACAACGGTATAAACCTCCGCTTTCGTTTCACCTTCGAAATAGAGTTTCAGTACCGCAGTGCTTTCATTGTATTTATAATCGAAATTCTCTCTCGGGTCATCATCTTCAAAATACCCTGTCCCGTCGGCCTTAAAGACATAAGAATACTCCGTCCCATCTGATTTATGATACCACGTACCCACTAACTTCGACGTACTTCCGCCAGCACCGCTGGCGGCATTGCCCGCATTGTCATCCTCGCCACAGGAAACCAGCGTACCCAGACAGACCGACATCAGCAAAAGCATCAGGAAGGAAGTGCCTGCTTTCATATATTTCATCATATATTTTTTGAATTAAAAGCCGGTCCCGCGCCACGCATCCAACTGCGGACAAGACGAAACCGGCCTGTTCATATTATAATCCACTCACCATTAGAATGTCCAACCCAGACGGATAGCGGGTACAACGGAAATATCGGCATGTACCAGCGTTTTTTCATCTTCGAACTTCGTCGTCGTGCCGCCAATAGTAGCCTCACCATCGCAAGTCTTCTTGGACGAAACGTTCAAGCCCAGTTCCGTTCCTAAGAACAAACCTTTATAGACATAGAAATCCAATCCGGTGAACAAACTAAAGTCCACGCCGAACTTTGCTCTTTCGTTGTCCTTCGTCATGTTTGTCCATGTGTTCGTTTCCTTTTTCTTATCGAAAGAACTGATTTCCTCTTCAGAACGGAAATCCTTGGAGAAACCTATTTGCGCGCCACCATAGAAGTCCAAACGGCCTTTGGTAACGAAATGACGTTCGTAACCCAAAGCTATATTAAAGTTGCCGGTCTTCTTCGTACTTTCGTTTTCCACCTTGTAATCGCCTTCTCCCGTCTCGGAACTGCTCTTGTCAGCATCCACACCGAACCCCAACTTCAGGCGCAAAGCGTCCTTGCCGGACATGAAGTAACGGAGCTTCAGACCTTCCATAGAGAACGTATTGCCGTCGCTCTTGAACGGCTTGAACTGGACTTCCATACTGAAATCACCCTTTTCGGGAAGATTAACCTTCTGTGCCATAGCATTGCCAGAACACAACGTAGCTACAACAGCTACCAACATCACAACTTTTTTCATTTTGATTAAATTTTAAACATACGACTCTATTTTTCATTTACATCGTTGCACAATCAAGCAGAGTCCTATACCTTGACCGGCAAGCGTTCCCGTTTAAAAGAAACTGTTATTCTATTAAATCTACTTAATTCCGGTGCAAAGATATAAACAAATCCCGTTTTTACCCCCCCCGATTGCTAAATTATGTTAATACGAAGCAGCAGACAAAAATACGGGAAGGCAGAGGGAAGAAAGAAGCGGCACAACAGGTAAAAGAAGAAGACGTACAGCCGACACGAAAGAACGGGACAATCCCTTCGGATTGCCCCGTTCCCGTATGTTTTCCGCACGCACCGCGCGTTTGGCGCGCGTCAGCCTTTCGCCACGGCGTCCGGCTCCGGCGTCACGGTGCCGCCGCGGTAGTAGTAAGTGCCGTCCACCTTGATACCGCGGGCATCCTGGCCCGTAGGCTTCACGGTGATGCGGCCGCCGGAAACCGTCAGGTTGTAGTCCACCTTGATGCCGACGCACTTCGTCGTGCCGCCGGCGGGATCGGGCAGCGACGTACCCCGCGCCAACACCGTGATGTCGGTAGACTCGGACTCCTCGCTCACCGTCATGCTGGCGTTCGTGCTGATACCCTTCGAACCGTTACCGGTCACGTCGATATCTATCCTGCCGCCCGTTATGGTCAGGTCCATGTCGCACTTCAGTCCCTTCACGTCGTCGCCCGGCACCCCTATCGCGAGCACGCCGCCCTGGATAATCATCTGTCCGTCCAGTTCCTTGGTGGGGTCGAGCAGTTCCTCGGCCTGTATGCCGTCGCCCAGGACGTTCCGGATCTCCACCTCGCCGCCGTTCATCTGGAAATACTGTCCGCAGTGGATACCGTCGCTCACGGCTCCGGCCACGGTTATCCGGCCCACGGATTTCTTCACGAGCAGGTACTCCTTGGAGGCGATGCCGTGCTTCGTCCGGCCGGTGACGGTCAGCGTGCCGCCGCCCTTCACCTCCATGTGTCCCTTGCAGTAGAGGGCTGCTTTCTGCGTGCCGCCGGCGCAGTCGGTCAGCACGTTGTCCGTCCCTTCGAAGAGAATCAGGTCGATACGCTTGCCGCACTGTATGTCGAGAGCCGCGCCGCGGGCGGAGGTCAGATTCAGGCCGTTGAGGTAGAACTTGCATTTGTAGGACCCCGTGTAGGTGAGCGAACCGTTGGAGGAAGCGCCCTCCAGCACGTATTCAAACTCGTCCACCGTGTTGACGCACATCAGCTTGACGTGCGCGCCATCCACCTCGGCCATCAGGCCTTCCACCTCGTCGGGTATCGTGACGGTGGCCTTGGCGCCCTCGTAGCGCACGACCACCTTGCCCGACTTGTCGAGCACGGGCGTGGCGAACGTCAGACTGTCGATACGGTTCACGTCGTACGCCTTGCCGCCGATGGTGATGGTGCCGCCGGCGTTCGTGAACGGCATGTCGTCGGTCGGCGCGAGGACGGCCTTGTCAAAATCGCCTCCCCGCCAGATATATACATTCTGCTGTGCGGACAGCTGCAGCCCGAAGGCCGCCAGCAGGCACAGCGTAAAAAAGAACTTTCTCATCGCTTGCTGAATTTAATGGTTTGACCACCCGTTTTGACTATATAGATGCCTTTGGGCCACGAGCCGACGCCGACGGTGCCGCCTCCGGGACTCACCACGAGGGACACGCGCTGCATGCCGTCGACGGTGTAGACCGCGAGCCGGACGGCAGAGGTGTTGCCTTCGACACGCAGACACCCGGCGCCGCGGTCGTACGTCACGCGCGCATCCGCATCGGCCGCCGTGCGTCCGATGGCGGAGGGCAGGTCGGTGAAATAAAGTTTCTTCATGTCCGCCAGTTCGAACGACAGGTCGCCCGTCGTCGTCACGGCCGTCAGTTGTCCGCCGCCGAACGTGATTTTCTTCAGCTTCGCCAGCGCCACGCTGCGCTCGGCCTGAGCGGTCTGAAACGTCAGATAGTCGTACCCCTGCTGGGCCATCAGCGTGTGACCCGCGCCCGAGAGGGCAAGCATCAGAGCCGTGGCCATCATTTTTCTCCCTTTCATGCTGTTTTACTCCTTTTTTTGTTTATCAGAATTTGAATGAATACCCGACGCTCAGGACATGCGCCCCCTCGTACGGGTCTTCGTCTATGTCGTTGTTGAAAAGGTAGCCGAGCGACACCTCGTGCCGCCGCGTCACCTTGTAGGAAGCTCCGGCGGCGAACTTCGTCTTGCAAAGCTTCCACTCGTCCTCCAGGTCGTTGTACAGTTCCATGGCCACGTAGGGCGACAGCTTCCATTTCTTCCGAGCCAGCTCCAGTTTCAGGCGGGAGCGCAGATACTGCGTGCGCTTCTCGGCGCGCTCCTTCATATCGTGGCGGGGATACCCTACCTTGGGCGTCTGCTTGTCCTTCTTGAAGCGGTATTTCGTACGGGGCACCTCCTGCGCGGCACGGCGAGTGTACTGGTAACGTTCGCGGAGCGACACTTTCAGCACGCCGTCTATCTTCGTGCCCAGCGTCATGTCGGCCGCGAAACGGTGTTTGGGCGTCCAATAATGCTCCGTCCAGTTGTAGCCGTTCCAGTCCTTCTCCAGCCCCGAGTCGCCCTTGTAGTGTTCCTTCCGCTTGCCGGGGTTGAACTCATATATATAGGTATAGGCGGCGCCGAACTTCAGGAAGGAGAGCGGCTTGTATCCGACGGCCAGCCCCCCGCTCCAGCGGTCGACGTTGCGCGAGAGGTTCATCGTGCGGAACTCGGCTTCGGCGGACACGGACAGCCCGTAGGGCAGCATCTTCACGGCCTCCAGCTCCGTCCACACCCCGAAGTCGTCGCCTCCGGCGCGCACGGCAGCCGGCAGGACGAGCAGCAGGGCGAGCAGCGCCCGGGCGAATTTGGGCCTACTCATACGTCTTGGGCAGTTTCGTCACCTCCTCCATCGTGTTGGCCGCGATGCCCGGTTCGTCGTAGTAGATGCGTATCAGGACGCTGTCCTTGAGGAAATCCACCGAGCCTACGTCCAGACGGATGATCTTCAGGCCCGTGCGGCGCTCCAGGTCGGCGATGAGCTCGGCGCGCTTCTCGGGCAGGATGAGGCTGACGTTGTCGTAGCGGATGTACTTGCTGCAGACGTGGTGCACCAGGCGGTTGCTCTCGAACATCCAGGCCACGGCGATGAACAGTCCGTTGGACAGGAGCAGCTCGGCGAGGCTCAGCTTCGTGGCCATGCCGTTGATGACGGACAGCGAGACGAGGTAGAAGAGATACGTCATCTCGCGGATGGGGATGGCCTCCGTGCGGTAGCGGATGATGCCGAAGATGGCGAACAGTCCGAGGGCAGCGCCTATCTTCATCTTCGAGCCCTCCATGAGGTAGATGAGCAGGAAGATGCTCACCGACAGAAGCATGAAGGCGAACAGATAGTCGCGGCGGCGGCTCTTCGGATAGTAGAAGCACCGCACGATGGCTCCTATCACCACCATGTTGATGAGGAACCTCGTGATGAGTTCCAGTATGCCCTGCACATCTATCAGCGGCATGTTCATAAACGTCACTACCGAGAGTGCGCTTTCATTCATTGCGTCCATACGTGTGTTGTTTTTCTATTAATTGATTTTATTTACCAACCGGTTTATATTCACGAGCTTTTCCTTGAACATGTTCCGCTTCAGGCCCGCATTCGTGAGCAGCGAACCGATGCAGTACTTGCTGAAGCCCGAGGGCTTCACCCGCAGCCCGCGCAGGATTTCCAGCACGGGCGAGGGACAGTTGCCGTCGCGCTTGAGCTCGATGATGACGAGCTCGCCGGTGCCCGCCTCCCGCCCCGTCTCGAAGTTGCGGAAGCGCACGTTGAAGTCGATGGTCAGGCGCTCCGTCCGGGCGCGGTTGACCAGCGTGATGCGCTGGAAGCGGTTCTGCACTGCGGGGTGCAGCTCGTCCAGCCCGCGGCGCACGAGCCCCCTCACGAACTCGCCGGCGGCGCCGTCCAGGCGGTCGGGCGCGGCCACGGGTATGCGCTTCTTCTTCGTGCGCGAATGGTTGTTCTTCGTCTTTATTTCCAGATACGTCTCGTCCGAGTCCATATACGTGCGCACCCTCACCTTCTGGCGCGGCGCGCGCCCGTTGTGGTGCTCCATATAGAAGAAGTGTTCCTCCGTATCCCAGTAAATCGTGCGGTAGTCGGCCACGCGCCGCCCGTCGATTTCCTGGGCGTAATACTTGCCCTGCGCCCGGCGCAACAGCCCGACGAGCGTCCTCCGGTTGGTGACGAACTTCGTGTCGGTGCGGTTCATCAGGCGGATGGACGACATCTGTTCCAGCGTGATAGGCTCCAGCCGGCCCAGCAGCTCGCGTATCTCCATATCAAGTAAAGCAGAATCAGCCAAGGTCAAAAAATCCGTTCAAAGGTTTCGCGCCGCCGGCCCGCCGCACGCGGAGGCGGGGCCGACGGCACTGCAAATATAGAAAAAGTAACTTAAATGAGAGCCTTCTTTTGCAAAAAAGGAAAAAAAAATCTACTTTTGCGCTAAAGAAAGACAAAAAAACATATCGTCCAACCAAATTAACAACAGAGTATGACTGACGTAAAACAATGCTTGAACGAAGCGGAAGAGAAGATGGAAGAAGCCGTGATGTACCTTGAGGAATCGCTGGCGCGCATACGCGCCGGCAAAGCCAGCGTGCGCATACTGGACGGCATACGCGTCGACTCCTACGGTTCGATGGTGCCGCTCAACAACGTGGCCGCCGTCACCACGCCCGACGCCCGCACCATCGCCATCAAGCCCTGGGACAAATCCATGTTCCGCATCATCGAGAAAGCCATCATAGACTCCGACCTGGGCATCATGCCGGAGAACAACGGCGAAATCATCCGCCTGGGCATCCCGCCCCTGACCGAGGAGCGCCGCCGCTCGCTGGCCAAGCAGTGCGGCAAGGAAGCCGAGCAGGCCAAAGTGAGCATCCGCAACGCGCGCCGCGACGGCATCGACCGCCTGAAAAAAGGACTCAAGGACGGGCTGAGCGAGGACGTGGAGAAGGACGCCGAGGGCGAGCTGCAGAAGGCGCACGACCGCTTCATCCGCCAGGCCGACACGCTGCTCGCCGCCAAGGAAAAGGAAATCATGACCGTGTAGGCGCGCCGCGATGAGGGGGCTCGTCATACGCAACACCGGAAGCTGGTACGTCGTCCGCACGGACGGCGGCCGGCTTTTTCAGTGCAAGGTGAAAGGCAACTTCCGCCTGCGCGGCATCCGCAGCACCAACCCCGTGGCTGTGGGCGACTTCGTGGACATAGAGCCCGGCGCCGGCGACACCGCCTTCATCACCCGCATCGAGGAGCGCCGCAACTACGTCGTCCGCAAGGCCTCCAACCTCTCGAAGCAGAGCCACATACTGGCGGCCAACGTCGACCAGGCCTTCCTCCTCGTCACCGTGAGCCACCCCGAGACGTCGACCACCTTCGTCGACCGCTTCCTGGCCTCGGCCGAAGCCTACCGCGTGCCCGTGACCCTCGTCTTCAACAAGACGGACGCCTACGACGCCGGCGAGCTGCGCCTGCTCGACGGCCTCACCCGCCTCTACACCTCCATCGGCTACCCCTGCCTCCGCGTCTCCGCCCTCCGCGGCACAGGCCTCGCCCCCCTGCGCCACGCCCTCGACGGGCGCACCACCCTCTTCGCCGGCAACTCCGGCGTGGGCAAGTCCACCCTGCTCAACGCCCTCCTGCCCGACGCCGGCGCGCGCACGGCCGACCTCTCGTCGGCCCACGACATGGGCATGCACACCACCACGTTCAGCGAGATGTACCCCCTGCCCGCAGCCTCCGGCCCCGGCGGCTACATCATCGACACGCCCGGCATCAAGGGCTTCGGCACGTTCGACATGGAGCGCACCGAAGTGGCCCACTACTTCCGCGAAATCTTCCGCTGGTCCGCCCAGTGCCGCTACGGCGACTGCACCCACACCCACGAACCCGCCTGCGCCGTCCGCCAGGCCGTGGAGCAGCACTACATCAGCCGGAGCCGCTACGCCTCCTACCTCGGCATGCTCGACGACAAGGACGAGGACCGCTACCGCTGACTCCCGCCCCGCGCCATCGCCCGCCGCCCCTTATATAATAGGTACGCGCGCGCGTGCGTATATATTATAGGTATACAGACATCCCGCAGCAATCCCGCCGTCGCCCCTCCCCACCGTCCGGAAAGAAAATCCCCCGCCTTTTTCCGAAAATCTCCCACTGTTTTCCGAAAATTTCCCACTGTTTTCCGAAAATCTTCCACCGTTTTCTAAAAATCTCCCACCGTTTTCCGAAAAACGGTGGCTGTTCCCAAAAAAATTGCATACCTTTACAGCGTGGCAAGGAAGCCACGAGGAAAAACAAACCAAGGTTTCACAAAACTAACGCTTACGGATATGATCGACCTCATGTGGTATCAAAACAATGATTTGGAAAAGAGAGAGGGAAAGAAATGGTACGTGCGGCCCGTGACGCAGCAGACGCTGGGACTGCGCGAGATGGCGCTGCACATGGCGCAGCACAACACCCCCTTCTCGGCAGGCACCATCGAAGGACTGCTGACGGACTTCGTGGACTGCATGCGCGAACAGCTGCTCAGCGGCAACGCCGTGAAGATAGACAATCTGGCCATCTTCAAAATGTCGGTGCAGAGCCGCAGCTACGACGAAGTGGGCGGCATCGACCCCGGAACGGGGCGCGTGGGAGCGCAGGCACGGGTGGGCTCGGCCGTCAAGGCAGCCCGACTGCTGGCCGTGGCCACGGGCGACTTCGCCAGCAAACGCATCAGCCGAAGCGCAGAGTTCGGATGGAGCACCGAGGCGCGCGCCATGATAGAGGCGCGGCGCAAGGAGCTGACAGCCGCCGCGGACGCGGCGCCCGAGGAGCGCGGATGACCCGCCCGACGGGCGCGCGGACGTGGGCGCCGGCCGGCAGGGGCATCAGGACAGCGCCCGCGGGGCCAGCAGAACTTCTCTGGGACAGGCGCCGACGGACGACAGAACGCGGACGTTATTCTATGACATGGATAGAATAACGTCCGCGTTCTACTATGTATTCCTGCCGAGGGGCGGGGCGATTCCTGCCGAGGGGCGGGGCGATTCCTGCCGAGGGGCGGGGCGATTCCTGCCAAGGGGCGGGGAGGTTCCTGCCAAGGGGCGGGGGACGATTTCTGCCGAGGCGGGCAGACGCATCAGCGCACGGCCACCTTCTGCCGGCCCACGACGTAGAGTCCGGCGGGCAGGGGCAGGCGCGTCGTTCCGGGCGCGACGCGGCGACGGGCCACGAGGACGCCCGAGGGCGAGTAGACCGCGAGCGTGGACGGGGCGGAGGCCGTCACCACGAGGCACCCGTCGCCGCCCGTGACGACGGGCGCGGCGGACGGGGCGGCGGAGGGCGCGGCGGAGATGTCCGTCAGAGGGTCGGGGCGGAAGGCGAGGCCGAAGTGATCGGCGCTCCACCAGTTGGACCCCGAGGCGTTCACGGCCGAGAAGTCGATGCGCAGCGAGGCGCCGGGCGTGAGCCGCACCTCGGGCAGGCGGACGCTGTGCCAGCCCTTGACGTAGTCGGCGCCGGCGGGCAGTTCGAGCCCCGTGCCGGTGAAGGGCACGTACTGCGTGTCGAGCGTCCGGCCGGAGGCGTCGGCCACAGTGGCGCGCAGCGTCATCGCCACGCCCGTCGAGCCGCGCAGGAGGGCGCTCACGGTGTAATAGCCCGCGGGCAGGTGGTCGAGCTGCTGCGACAGGCCGCCGGAGTAGGCCCCGGCGGCCCAGTGGTTCCAGTAGGGATTGGTCACGCTGCCGTCCCAGCCCTCGCCCGCGGAGTAGCCCACGGCACCCTGCACGGTCCATCCGTAGCTGTCGCGGCGCTCGCAGTCGGGATTGACGAGGACGCCGGAGGCGTCGGCCGTGCCGTCGGCCGAGGGGGGGAGGAAGAGGGCCGCGTAGCGGGCGTCGGAGGCGCGGCGCACGTCGCGCAGGAAGGCTTCGCGCCCCTCGGGCAGGACTTCGTCGAGGGTGCCGGCGTAGCGCAGGCGGAACTCGTCGGCGCCGGCCCAGCGGGCCGACATGGGTCCGATGTTGCGCACGCCCACGCGCAGGCAGCCGTCGGTGACGGCGATGCGGGGGATGGTCTGGCGGCGCTGCAGGTCGAGCTCTCCGTCGTCGGTCACGGGGGCGAAGTATTCGTAGCCTCCGCTGCGGGCGTAGAGGCCCACGTGCCCGTTGACGGCGGCGCCGGCGACGCCGTCGGTCGTGTTGAAGCAGGCGGCCGAGAGCTCATAGACGCCCTCGGGGAGGCCGGTCACGTCCTGCCGGTAGTCGAAGTGCTCGCCGGCGGGCGAGGCGTCCCACACCTCGAAGTACGTGTCGCCCGTGGCCTTGGTGTAGCCGTTGGCGGCCGAGCGGCGGCAGTCCCATCCCTCGACGGCGTCCTTCGACGGGGTCTGCACGTTGGGGTTGACGAGGTAGCCGGCCGTCGTGGCGGCGCTTCGGGCGGTGCCGCCCGAAGTGGTGGTCACCACGAGGCGGAACTCGTCGGCCTCGGCCTCGGCGAGGGCGAGCTCGAGGGGGAGTTCGTAGGTCGTGGAGTCGAGCAGGGCGCGGTCGTCCACCTCGTGGAAGTCCTCGAACTCTCCGCCGGCGCGGCGGCGCTGGATGACCATGCGGTCGGTGACGTCGCCGTTAGGGTTGGTGACCACGAAGCGGAAGCGGCCGCGGGCGGCGTCGAGACTCGTCCTGAGGGTGACGTCCTTGAGCGAGGGGGCCCACCAGACGGGCACGTACTGCACGGCGGCGTTGTAGGCGAAGGTCGACTTGTTGTCGCGGTAGACGACGCCGGCGGGCAGCAGGCTGCCGTCGTCGGTGTTGATGGCGGCGCGGTAGTAGCTGTCCCAGTTGTAGAAGGCGTATCGCTCGACGAAGCTGCACGTGTCGAGCACGTTGAGTATCTCCTTGATGGCCTTGCGGTTTTTCTCGAGCTTCTCGCCGTAGTCCGAGGGCCACCACTCTTTGGTCCACGAAGCCCCGTTGTTCCACTCCGTTATCCAGATGGGGCGCCGCGTCTTGTTGTATATCGTGCGCAGCTGGTTGTACCACGAGGCGGCGTTGGGCGCCTCGTTCGTTCCCCAGTAGCAGTGCATGACGACGAAGTCGCAGCGGTAGGACATGTCGTTGCAGTGACCGATGTAGTTGTAGAGCCAGCCGGCGTCGGTGGGCGCGGGCGATCCGATGCGCATGCCCGAGGCCTGAAGGTCGGGTGTCTTGGTGCAGGCGGTCCATTCGTTGATGACGCCGCCGCATCCGCACTTGTCCGCGGTGTGCTGCTCGGCGTGCTCGGGCTCGTTGAAACTGAGCACGTGGGTGCTGTTCTCATGAGCGTTTATCTGCGCCAGCGAAGGCCAGTAGAGGTGCTGGCGGATGGGGATATACTCGGCGTCCTGCGTGGTGGAGCGGTCGGCGCTCCAGGTGTAGAACCACGTGGCGCGCACTTTCTTACACTCCGAGGCGATGGCCGAGCTGCCGTTCGTGCTGCACCAGCCTTTCTTCGACACGTAGTTCCACTTGCGCACGTGGACGGACGAGATGCGGCGGTTGAGCGCCTGGGGCAGCACGGGCACGAGCAGGTCGCCGTGGTCGGCCACGTAGACGCGGCTGTAGCCCGAGCCGCCCGCTCCGCTGGCCACGGTGGCCATGTAGCCGCGACGCAGGATGAAGCTGCGCAGGCGGTTGCAGTCGGGCCCCAGGTCGTGGGCGCCCAGCCCCACGGTCACGGCCTCGCCGCTGTAGGCTTCGCCCGTGTATCCGGCGAAGGGGCGCACGTCGGCCGAGAAGGGGGCGAAGAGGGCGCCGTTGAGATAGACGTCGATGCGGGCGTTGACGCCGCGCACGGCCTGCGCGCCGCCCACGCGGAGCGAGGTAATCATCGTGGCGCTGACGTCCGAAGGCAGCGTGTTGTCGAAGATGACCCACGCGCGCTCGTGCGCCAGATTGAGGGTCGAGGCCGCGAGAGGCGCCTTCTCCTGCATGATGTGGAAGTCCACGGGCTCGTCGAGCGTCAGGTTCTGTCCGGCCATGCACACGATGTAGCGCACGGGGTTGCCGTTCCCGTCGGCAGGTTTCTCGCCGGGCGCCACGACGCGCGAGGGGCTGACCACCTCGGCCATGTAGCCCGAGAGGGCGCGGGAGCGCAGGAGCGTCCACTCGCAGGCGTCGCCCCCGTCGGTCAGCGCCGCCACGGGACCGAGCGGCACCGTGGCGGCCTCGATGCCGTCGCGGTAGACCGTCACGCTGCCGCCGCTGACGGCGAAGCGGAAGTCGGCGCCGGCGCCGGCGGCAGCGGGCGCGCCGTCGGTGGCAAAGGCCTGTCCGCCCAGGGTTATCCGCCGGTCGGAGAGCTCGGCCACAAAGCCGAGGCCGGTCTTGTCGCGCACGAGCACGGTCACCGAATCGCCCTCCGCAGCGAACTTCACGCCGCAGAGGCGGAGCGTGTAAGCGTCGTCCATGTCGAACTGCGCCCCGGCGAGGAAACTGACGGACTCGCCCGTGCGGACGCCCGTGAGCACGCCGCGCAGCGTGCGCGCGGCGTCGAGCAGCTGACGGGCGTCGTGCTCGTCGGCCGCGTCACGCACGGCCTGCGCCTTGTTCACGGCGTTCTTCACCTGCCGCTTCGCCAGCGCGGTGTAGTTCTCCTGCCCGTTCATGACGGCCCCCTCGGCCAGTGCGGCGTCGAGCTCCCGCAGGCAGAACCGGCGGAAGGAGGCGTCGAACGCTCCCTCGGCAGGCACGATGAGCCATTCGCTCAGGTCGGACGCCGCCTTGTCGTAGTAGACGCCGGTGTACGCCTCGTCGTCCTTGTCCGCGTCGCAGCCGAGCCGGAGTGCCGGCGAGCGGCGGCTGGAGAGGCTGCCGCGGTCGCCGGCGCGCAGGATCCAGCGGAAGTTGTCGGGCGCCGTGCCGGACGCCGTGCGGAAAATGACGCTGTAGGAATTGGAAGTGCTGGCGGCCAGATAGCGTCCGCTGCTCTTCTGGCGCAGCAGCCAGTAGCCGGTCGCGCCGGAGGCCTCGGCCGTGAACACGTAGCCGTCGGCGCGGGTGCCGTCGGCCGAGAGGGCGGGCGCCCCGTCGGCGTTCTCGCCCAAAAGTCTCCCGTAACGGGCGTGGTAGAGGTAGTAATCGCCGCCCGGGCGCACCTCGTTCGTCTCCGCCGCGCGCGCGCCGGCTCCCGCAGTCAAGGCGGCAAGCAGCAGAAAGAGCGTGAAAAGAGTCTTTTTCATGTCCTGTCTCTATTTAAAATGAATGTTTGCGTGTGCACAATAGTTTTGTAGAGGCAACAAATATAAGGAAAATACATCTGAAAATCAAGCGCCGCCGGCCGGAAATTATAGAACGCGCCTGCGCCCGCGCGCGAGGGAGACGGCCGGCGGCGCAAAAAAAATCCCCGGCGTCCTTACGGACAAACCGAGGACTCTCCCCCTTTGGTGACCCCGCTGGGACTCTAACCCAGGACCTTCAGAACCGGAATCTGACGCTCTATACAACTAAGCTACGGAGCCTTACAGCGGCGCAAAGTTACAACTTTTTCCGTATTATGCAAAGGACGGGAAGAAAATTTCTTCGGCACGGCCGCCGCCGCAGCGTCAAATATTCGATGCCGGACGTTACATTTTTCTGAAAAGTATCGTATCTTTGCAGTCGAAAAGAAAGCAATCACTAAAAAAAACGTTCAAAATGAGTTATCTGATAAAGCCTGAAAATTATCAGCCGTCGCTCGACCTGCAACAGACGGAACTTGCCATCAAAAAGATAAAGGACTTCTTCCTGAGCAGCATTTCCACGGAACTGAGGCTCCGCCGCGTCACGGCGCCGCTCTTCGTCCTCAAGGGACTGGGAATGAACGACGACCTCAACGGAGTGGAGCGCCCCGTGACATTCCCCATCCGGGACATGGGCGAAGCCAGCGCCGAGGTGGTCCACTCGCTGGCCAAGTGGAAGCGCGTGACGCTCGCCGAATACCGCGTGCCGCCGGGCTACGGCATCATCACGGACATGAACGCCATACGGGCGGACGAGGAGATGGGCAACCTGCACTCGCTCTACGTGGACCAGTGGGACTGGGAGCGCGTGGTCACGAAGGAACAGCGCACGACGGAGTATCTGAGGAAAATCGTGCGGCGCATCTATTCGGCCATCCTGCGCACGGAGTTCTACATCTGCGAGACGTATCCGCAGCTGCAGCCGTTCCTGCCCGAGGACGTGTTTTTCATCCACGCCGAGGAGCTGCGCCGGCGCTATCCGCACCTGACGCCCAAGGAGCGGGAGAACGCCGTGTGCCGCGAGCACGGCGCCGTGTTCATCATCGGCATCGGCGGACCGCTGGGCGACGGCAAGGTGCACGACATGCGCGCGCCGGACTACGACGACTACTCGACGCCTGCCGACGACGGGCTGGAGGGGCTCAACGGCGACCTGCTGGTGTGGTATCCCACGCTGGAGCGCGCCGTGGAGCTGTCCAGCATGGGCATCCGCGTGGACCGCGAGGCGCTGCTGCGGCAGCTGCGCCTCAGCGGCAAGGAGGAGCGGAAAGAACTGTATTTCCACCGGCGCCTGCTCGAGGGGTCGCTGCCGCTGACCATCGGCGGGGGCATCGGGCAGAGCCGCCTCTGCATGGTGTTGCTCCACAAGGCGCACGTGGGCGAGACGCAGTCGAGCATCTGGCCCGAGGACATGCGCCGGGAGTGCCGGGAGGCTGGCATCATGCTCATCTGACGGCTGACGCGCATGGCGACGCACGAGGAGGAGCACTGCTGTTGCTGGCTGACACCGGCGGGATGGATCACGGCACGGGAACGCGGCGGATTTATCACGGGGGTGGACTGGCAGCGCACGGAGTACGCGACGGAGGGGGACAGCGCCCTGCTGCGCGAGGCGAAGCGGCAGATCGACGAGTATATGACGGGCAGGCGGGACGTGTTCCGCCTGCCCGTCCGGCCGGAAGGGGGCACGGACTTCCGGCGCGCGGTGTGGCGGGCGCTGTGCGACATCCCTTACGGCGAGACGCGTACCTACGCCGACGTGGCGCGGGCCGTGGGCCGTCCGCGGGCGGCACGGGCCGTGGGGGCGGCCTGCCACTGCAACCCCGTGGCCATCGTGGTACCTTGCCACCGGGTGGTGGGCAGCAGCGGCAGACTGACCGGCTACGCGGGCGGACTGGACGTGAAGGAGCGGCTGCTGCGCATCGAGGCCGGCGCCGCCGGCCGCTGACCGCGCAGCATACCGGCATGCAAGCGGGCGCGGATTTATTCTGTAAGTTCATAGAATAAATCCGCGCCCGCCCGTTTTTTATCCGCGCGCTATTCTACGTGCGCCGCACACTCGAGCACGGCGCCGCCGTTCACCGGCACGGTGAGTTTGAAGCGGCCGTTGCGGGCCACCTTCGCCGTGCCGCACTCCGGCGTGCGCCCGTCCTTGCCGTCGCGGTAGTAGCGCACCTCTCGTCCGGCCAGCATGGGCAGCTCCAGCGTCAGCGTGCGCGCCTCGGGACCGGCGTTGAGCACGGCCACATACCAGCGGTCGCCTGCCCGCCGCGCCAGCGCCACGTAGCGGCCGGGATAGCCGTCGAGGAAGCGCACCTCGTCCCAGGCCGTGGGCACGGTCTTCATGAAGTCTATCTCGAACGCGGGCTGCTCCGTCAGGTTGTTGGGCGCCAGGGCGAAGTTGTGCACGCTGCTCTGGAAGACGATGGCCGTGGCCAGCTGGAAGATGTCCGTCGTGCGGCGCACGGTGCCCCCGTCGTTGCCGCGGTTGAGGCGGCTGTTGAGGACAGTACCGCCGAAGTCCATGCTGCCCACGGCGTTACGTATGAACGGGTGCAGGCAGGCGTTGAAGGCTTCGTTGTCACAGAAGTGCTGCTGGAAGACGAGGTTCTCGCTGGCCAGCACGGCCTCGCTCGCGCAGTAGTTGGGGTACATGCGCTCCCAGCCGCGCGGCAGCGTACAACCGTGGAAGATTACCTGTATGCCGTAGTCGTTGGCGTCGCTCAGGATGGCTTCATAGAGGCGCAGCGTCTCCTGCTTGTCGCCCGCGAAGAAGTCCACCTTGATACCTTTCGCGCCGTTCTCCTTCAGCCATTTCATCTCCGCCTTGCGGGCGATGGGGCTGGCCATGCAATTCTTGGGGTCCTGCGGCGCGTCGTTCCACCCTCCGTTGGAGTTGTACCACACGAAGAGTTCCACGCCCGCCTCCCGGGCAAAGCGGAAGAGTTCCTCCATCCGTTTCCGGCCGATGTTCTTCTGCCATCCGCCGTCCACCAGGCAATACTCCCAACCCAGGTCGGCGGCCAAGCGTATGTAGGTGCGCTGGTCCTCGAAATTCAGACTGTTGTCCTGCCAGAGAATCCACGACCACGTAGAGCGGCCGGGCTTGTACGCCTGCGACGGTTCGTAGAGGGGCTCCACGACGTCGAACGGCACCGTGGTCTCCACCACGGGTTTCAGCGTGGCGCCCAGCGTCAGCGTGCGCCACGGCGTGGCGCACGGCAGTCCCACCTGCGCGCCCGTGCTGCCGAAGCCGTTGTTCTCGCCCGGCATGGGATAAGCCACCGTGTAGAGGCCGCCGTCCGCGGCGTCGCTCAGACGGGAACCGCAGTAGTTGCCGCCCACGCCCGTCTCGCTCACCAGCACCCAGCCGTCGTCGCCCACGCGGAACAGGCAGGGGAACGTGTAGCCGCGGCCGTACTTCGACGGCGTGCCCACAGGCTCGTCCGGCACGTATTCTTCCTCGTAGCTCGGTTTGGTGCGCTTCCATCCGACCATCTCCGTCGACTGGGGACAAATAAAGGTCGTCGTGCGGGCAGGGAAACGGAATCCGCTGGCCTCGCTGTCCACCACCATGCAGGTCGTCTCGCCCTGCTGCGGCATCCGGTAGCGGAAGGCTATGTTGTCGTCGCTCACCCGGAACTCCACCTGTAGGGGTTTCCCCTCGGCGTTATGGAGCGTCACGGTCAGCACGCGGGCACGGTAGTCCACGCGACTCACCTTGCTGCGCGTCAGTTCGTACGACGTAGCGAGGCTGTCCTCCGCCGCCCCCTTCCACTGCATGCCGGCCGTGAAATCGCCGATGTTCGTCGACAGTCCCAGCGGGGAATCCTCCACCAGCACGACCTCCGTACGGCCGGCCCGGTAATATCCGGCCCGGTAGAGCAGTCGTCCGTCCCGCATGAACACGATCAGGAACGTGCGTCCGGACGGACTTTCCACCGTCCTCACGGGATTCGCCGTCCCGGCTTCCTCCGCCGGCCGGGCCTCACAGGCCGGCGCATTCCCTACCCCTCCGCCCGCGGCGGAAAACAGCGGTGCCGAAGCGGCCAGCCAGCATAAAATCAACAATGATTTCTTCCATCCTTTCTTCATGGTATACATATATTATATATAAGGTAAATAGTGTCTGTCGCGTTCTACGCCGACAAAAATAGAGAAAATTCGGCTTCGACCCACCATTTCCCATCGTATTTTTTCGCTCCTGCGAGCCCGCCCAATACGTGGAAGAGACTTCCGCCGTTTCTATATTTTACGTCCGCGCACGAAGAAAAGCCCTGCAAAAGAAAGGGCTTTCAGGAAAAAAGCGTATTTTTGCACACAAATCCGTATAATGAGCCATTCCAAACGCTTTTCCCTTTGGACTTTGCTTCTTCTGATGACGGCCTTGTGCATGCCTGAAGGAAGCCGGGCCGGCACGCCGGCCGGCGATTCCCGTACCTTCACTTTAGTCATCGATGCCGGACACGGCGGCAAAGACCCCGGAGCCATCGGCAAGATTTCCTGCGAAAAGAGCATCAACCTGGCTATCGCCCTCGCCTTCGGCAAACTCGTCGAGCAGAACTGCGCGGACGTAAAGGTCATCTACACGCGGAAGACGGACGTGTTCGTCCCGCTGGACCGACGGGCGGAAATAGCCAACAAGGCCAAGGCGGATCTCTTCATCTCGATACATACCAACGCGCTGGCCGGCAAGAAACCGGTGCGCGGCGCCGAGACCTACACGCTGGGTATGGCGCGCGCCGAGGCCAATCTGGACGTGGCCAAACGCGAGAACGCCGTTATCCTGGTGGAAAACAACTACGAGGAGCGGTATCAGGGTTTCAACCCGCGTTCCTCGGAAAGCTACATCATGTTTGAATTCATGCAGGACAAATACATGGAGCGGAGCGTCAATCTGGCCACACTGATTCAAAAAGAGTTCCGCACGACGGCCGGACGGCCGGACAAGGGCGTGCATCAGGCCGGTTTCCTGGTGCTGCGCGCCACTTCCATGCCCAGCGCCCTGATAGAAGTGGGCTACATTTCCACACCGGACGAAGAGCGGTATCTCAACTCCGCGGAAGGCGTCAGCAAGATGGGACGAAGCATCTACAACGCTTTCACGAACTATAAGAAAAAACATCACGAACCGAAGTCACAGCCCGCCCGGAAGCCAGCCCAACCTGAAAAGGGTAGCGAACCGGTTGCCGAAGTTCCGCAGCCCTCACCTGCTGCTTCGACGGCGGCCAGCGGCACGAAGGAACAGAAACAACCGGTCGTCGCTCCGGAAAACAACGATGCATCCGGACGGTCTGCCGTCACGGAAAGCGCGGCGGAGGCGGAACCGGAGACGCCCGAAAGCGACATTCTGTTCAAGGTCCAGTTCTACACGTACCACCGCAAACTGGCGGAAGGGAGCAAACAGTTCAAGGGACTGAAAAACGTGGAATTCTACGTGGAAAACGGCACCTATAAATATACATACGGTTCGACGAAAAACTACCGGGAGATTCTGGCGGCCAAGAAGAAAGTCGCCGCCCTGTTTCCCGACGCGTTCGTCATAGCCGTGCGCAACGGTGTGAAAATGAATATTTCCGAAGCCATCCGGCAAGCAAACAACAACAAATAACATATAACTATGAAATTCTTAACCCGCGAAGTAAAAATAGGTATGGCAGGCATCGCCGCCCTTACTCTGCTCTTCATCGGCATCAATTTCCTGAAAGGCATCAATCTGTTCAAGGCCAGCAACTACTATTACGTGGCATTCAAAAACGTCAAGGAACTGGCTCAGTCCAGTCCGGTATATGCGGACGGTTACAACATTGGCATCGTGCGCAGCATCATCTACGACTATACCCAACCGGGCAACGTGCTGGTGGAAATACAGGTGGACAACGACCTGCGCATCCCCAAGGGCAGTACGGCCGAACTGTCCGCACAGATGTTGGGAGGCTGCACACTAAACCTGTTGCTGGCCAACAATCCACGCGAACGCTACGAACCGGGGGACACCATCCGGGGCAACGACTCAACCGGGCTGATGGAAAAGGCCGGTGCCATGATTCCGCAAATAGAGGAAGTAATCGGCAAGGTGGACACGTTGCTCACGTCTCTCAACCGATTGGCTGCAGACCCCAACCTGCCAATCATCCTAAACAACGCACAGCAAATCACAGAGAATCTAAACCGGACTTCCGTGCAGCTGGACCGACTGATGAACAAGGACGTGCCGCAGATGACCGCCAAGTTCAACAAAATAGGCGACAACGTAATTCTGCTGACCGAGAATCTGAACAAACTGGACTTGGCCAATACCCTGAACAAAGTGGACCAGACACTGAACGACGTAAAGAGAACAACGGCCAAACTGAACAGCAAGGACAACAGCCTGGGCCTGTTGCTCAACGATGACGGCCTGTACACCAACCTGAACCTGACGTTAGGAAGCGCCAACAATCTGCTGGAGGATCTAAAAGAGCACCCCAAACGTTACGTACACTTTTCTCTGTTCGGGAGGAAAGATAAATAAGAAAAGCTATTTTAATCTATATTCATTCTAAATACCGGCAGCCGTTTCCCCGCAAAATACTCTCCCAATATAGCATTCTATAATAAAAGGGATTACAGGAACGGCCGCCGGTATTCTTTCGAAAAGAAAAGCCGGCCGCCTTTAATGGATAAGCATCCTCTTAACAAGTAATTAGACTTTTGCAAGAGGTTTTAGAACACAGTCTCTTTTTTTCATAAATACAAGCTGTAAACAAGCCCTTTAGAAGAAAAAGACTCAAATCGGAGCCCCAAAGCGACTTGCTTTTCTCAAAGATTATTACGACATTTGCATCGTAGAAGCTTAAAACACGTAGAATAAAAACCACAGAGTTTAATGGAGAGTTCACCTCAACTGTTGTGGGAACGTTGTCTGGAAATTATCCGTAACAACGTTACCGAGCAGCAATACAAAACTTGGTTTACGCCCATCCAATATGAGTCGTATGCCGGCGGGACACTTACTGTAAAAGTGCCCAGCCTGTTTGTATACGAGTATCTGGAAGAGCACTACGTGGGTCTTCTTCGCAAAGTATTGTGCAAAGTCTTTGGCGAAGGCACCAAGTTGCAATACAGTGTGGTGGCAGACAAGACGAACGACATCACCGTCAATCTGGAAGCAACGACACGGTCCGTGCATCTCACGCCGCCCCATCCGGCCCCCCTGGCCAATAAAGCCCCGAATCCCCTGCAGGCTCCGCGTCCACAGGACTTGGATTCGCAACTGAACCCGAACTACAACTTCGAGAACTTCATCGAAGGCATCAGCAACAAACTGCCCCGTTCCGTGGGACAGGCCATAGCCGAGCATCCCAAACAGAGCACGTTCAACCCCTTGTTCATTTACGGAGCGTCCGGTGTGGGAAAGACGCATCTGGTGAATGCCATCGGAGCCAAAATCAAAGAGCTTTACCCCAACAAACGGGTACTGTATGTATCCGCCCATCTGTTCAAGGTACAGTACACAGATTCCGTACGCAAGAACACGACCAATGATTTCATCAATTTCTACCAGACAATCGATGTCCTTATCATTGATGACGTGCAGGAATTCGCCAGCATGACTCAGACTCAGAATACATTCTTCCACATATTCAACCATCTGCATCAGAACGGTAAACAGCTGATACTGACATCAGACCGTCCTCCCGTGGCTCTGCAGGGGATGGAAGACCGCCTACTGACCCGCTTCAAATGGGGGCTGCTGGCTGAACTGGAAAAGCCGAACGAAGAACTGCGGCGTGCTATCTTGAACAGCAAGATACACCACGACGGACTGAAAATCCCCAAGGATGTTATCGACTATATTTCCGAAAACGTGAACGAAAGCGTGCGTGATCTGGAAGGTATCGTAAATTCTCTAATGGCTTATTCCGTAGTATACAACAGGGATGTGGATCTCTCCTTGGCCGAACAGATTGTAAAGCGTGCGGTCCGTGTGGAGAACAAACCTATTACGGTAGACCTCATCTTGGAAAAGGCATGCGGGTATTTCAACATCAAGCAGGAAGACATCTTCACAAGCAGCCGGAAACAGAACGTCGTACAAGTAAGACAGATTTCCATGTACTTGGCACAGAAACACACGGACCTTTCTTCCGCGCGTATCGGTGCCCTGATCGGAAAGCGCAACCATGCCACGGTACTTTATGCCTGCAAGGTTGTGGAAGATGCCATCCACGTGGACAAGGTATTCCGCAGCAAAGTGGAGGAAATCGAAGCACTGCTCAAAAAGCGCTGATCCCCCGCACCATTCCTACGTTCTCGATACCCCGTTCATGCGAGAGAATCCCGAAAATCACTCCAAGAAACCTTGTCGGCGAAGAGCGGCCAGAAATGTGGCGCTTAATGCCTCGTTGTCCTTACAGGTGTAACGGATATCCGCAAAAACCTGCGCCAGCGTCTCCTTACCGTTAATCTCGACAAAATGCTTGTTTTCAGGCAGACTCTCCTTATATATATAATAGGTATCTATATCCCCCGCTGTGTAGTCGCGGTAACTTTCGTCATGAATATATGCCGCCAAAGGCAGACGGTCGCTCAAAGGAGGTTCCTCGGCCGGAAAACCTACGGTAAGCGTTGCTATCGGCATCACCAGACGAGGCAGTTTCAGCACGTCGATAATAGTCTCCGGCGAATACACAGTTGTACCCAGATAGCAAATGCCCAGCCCCGCCTCTTCGGCCAGGTTGCAAAAAGTCTGGGTGTACAGCAACGCATCCGACGCCGCATTTACGAAGGACAGGAAATTAGCATAGCCGGGCACTGCCTGCCTCTCCTCACACCACCGGGACGTACGGTTGAAGTCCGCACACACAGTAAGTACCACCGGTGCCTGTGTCACCATCGGTTGATTGAAATGCGCCGGTGCCAACCGCTGTTTCACGGCCTCGTCACGCGTCACCACAACACTATACAACTGCAGATTTCCCATCGTCTGGGTACGCCCTGCCTTTTCCAACAATGCATGCAGCAAGCTGTCCGTCACCGGCTGCCCGGAATACTTGCGTATGGTTCTTCTATTCTCTATTGTCTTCATATAGAAATCCATTTTACAGAAGCAAAGATACGCAAAACGCTACAATTGTACAACACACAAAGCGACTGATCCTGAACAGGCAATCTCCCTTTTGGAAAACTTTTCCACGCCCGCGAATACACAAACCAATAAGGTTCAATAACTTATCAAACGGAAATGGAAAACTTTCACTTTTGTTGAAAATTTAATCTTGTTTTATTTTGTTTTATCGAGAAACATCCGTAGCTTTGCCGATGTTTTATAATTCTACTGCTTTGACTTCTACAAATCAAACAAAAAGTATCATATTATAAAACAACAGACCTTATATACAACAATGAAGACGTACACTTACAACGAAGCCTTTGAAGCCTCTCTCAGATATTTCAATGGCGACGAACTGGCGGCCCGGGTATGGGTAAACAAGTATGCCATGAAAGATTCGTTCGGAAACATCTACGAACAATCACCCGCAGACATGCATTGGCGCATCGCCAATGAAATCAAACGTATCGAAGACAAATATGCCAACCCGCTGAAGGCAGAAGACATATTCGAACTTCTCGACAAGTTCCGCTACATCATTCCGGCCGGAAGCCCCATGACAGGTATCGGCAACGAATTTCAGGTGGCCTCTCTCTCCAACTGCTTCGTCATCGGCCTGGACGGGAATGCCGATTCTTACGGCGGCATCATCCGCATAGACGAAGAACAAGTGCAGCTGATGAAACGCCGCGGCGGCGTGGGACACGACTTGTCGCACATCCGCCCTAAGGGGTCGCCGGTCAAGAACTCGGCTCTGACATCCACCGGTCTGGTTCCGTTTATGGAGCGCTACAGCAATTCCACACGCGAAGTGGCACAGGACGGCCGCCGCGGTGCTCTCATGCTGTCTGTCAGCATCAAGCATCCGGATGCGGAAGCCTTCATCGACGCCAAAATGACGGAAGGCAAAGTCACGGGAGCCAATGTCTCAGTCAAACTGGACGATGCTTTCATGCAGGCCGCCATCGAAAACCGGCCATACACACAGCAATATCCGATTGACAGCACGGATCCCCTCACCAGCAAAGACATCAATGCCGGTGAATTGTGGAGAAAGATTGTACACAATGCCTGGAAGTCAGCAGAACCGGGAGTTCTGTTCTGGGACACCATTCTCCGCGAATCCGTACCCGATTGTTATGCCGACCTGGGCTTCCGGACTGTCAGCACGAACCCTTGCGGCGAAATTCCTCTCTGCCCCTACGACAGTTGCCGGTTGCTGGCCATTAACCTCTACTCCTACGTAGTGAATCCGTTTACGCCACAGGCCTACTTCGATTTCGATTTATTCAAGAAGCACGTGCAACTGGCACAACGGATGATGGACGACATCATAGATCTGGAACTGGAGAAAATTATCCAGATCATGAACAAAATCGGTTCAGACCCGGAAACATCCGAAGTTAAAGAGACAGAAAAACATCTCTGGGAAAAAATTTATAAGAAGAGCGGACAAGGCCGGCGCACAGGCGTGGGCATCACGGCCGAAGGCGACATGCTGGCGGCTCTCGGACTGCGTTACGGCACGCAAGAAGCGACAGACTTTTCCGTGGAAGTACACAAGACTGTGGCCATCGAAGCATACCGTTCTTCCATCATCATGGCCAAGGAACGCGGTGCGTTTGAAATCTATGACAGCGAGCGGGAAAAGAACAACCCCTTCGTCAACCGCATCAAGGAAGCCGACCCGGAACTGTACGAGGAGATGAAACGATACGGCCGGCGCAACATCGCCTGCCTCACGATAGCCCCGACGGGCACCACCAGTCTGATGACCCAGACAACCTCGGGCATCGAACCGGTCTTCCTGCCCGTGTACAAACGCCGCCGCAAAGTAAATCCCAACGACCCCGAAGCACACGTCGACTTTACGGACGAAACAGGAGATGCCTTCGAGGAATACATTGTCTACCACCACAAGTTCCTCACATGGATGGAAGTGAACGGCTACGATACGGCCAAACGGTACACGCAGGAAGAAATAGACGAGTTGGTTGCCAAGTCTCCCTACTACAAGGCTACGGCCAACGATGTGGACTGGCTGATGAAAGTAAAAATGCAGGGCGCCATACAGAAATGGGTGGACCACAGCATAAGCGTTACCGTAAACCTGCCCAACAACGTAGACGAAGAACTCGTCAACCGCCTGTATGTGGAGGCCTGGCGGTCCGGCTGCAAAGGCTGCACCATCTACCGCGACGGTTCACGCTCGGGAGTCATGATTTCCGTTAAAAAAGAACAGAAGCAGAATGAGCAACCGCCCTGCAAACATCCGGAAGTAACGGAAACCCGCCCGCAATCGTTGGAATGCGATGTCGTACGTTTCCAGAACAACAAAGAGAAATGGGTCGCATTTGTCGGCTTACTGAACGGCCATCCCTATGAAATCTTCACCGGTCTGCAGGATGACGACGAAGGTATCGTTCTCCCGAAAAGCGTCACCAAAGGACGCATCATCAAGAACGTCAACGAAGACGGGACCAAACGCTACGACTTCCAGTTTGAGAACAAACGCGGCTACAAAACAACCGTGGAAGGACTTTCCGAAAAGTTCAACAAGGAATATTGGAACTACGCCAAACTGATATCAGGGGTACTGCGCTACCGTATGCCATTAGAACACGTCATCCGCCTAGTCGGCTCCCTGCAGTTGGAAAGCGAAAGTATCAATACTTGGAAAATCGGTGTGGAACGTGCCCTGAAGAAATATATCACAGACGGAACGGAAGCTAAAGGACAGAAATGCCCCAACTGCGGCCACGAGACTCTGATTTACCAGGAAGGATGTCTGATTTGCAAGCACTGCGGTGCTTCAAGATGCGGATAGCCGATGAAAATCAAATCAAGCCGCATCCTTCTGGACAGCGTGAAGATCCATGCGCGCCACGGAGTGGAACCTCAGGAACGTTTGACAGGTTCGTACTTCTATGTCACGCTGGAAGCCGACGCCGATTTCAGTTCGGCCATGCGGGACGACCGGCTTGCGGATACGGTTAGTTATGCCGATCTTTTCCGGCGCGTCAAAGAGGAAATGGAAATTCCCTCGCTACTACTGGAACATGTAGCAGGTCGAATCCTCGGACGCATCTTTCAGGACTTCCCGGACATAACCCGTCTGCACCTGCGCCTGACAAAGGAGAATCCGCCCATGGGAGCTGATTGTCATCAGGCTGGAATCGAAATAGAAGCAGAACGATAAAAACAGTCTTCTCCGGAACCACCTGTCAGCCATGCCTTGCAACCACTAATTGCAAGGCATGGCTTTTTTATATCAGCCGCACGAAACCGAAAGGAAAGAACCGGAAGCAAGGAAACATTGGCTCAGTAGAAAATCAGTGAGGATAAAATCAGTCCTCCCTACACAGATGTTGGCGGTGACGGGTCCCTGACTGCCGTTCCGCAGGCAGTTCCGACGTCAAGCCACAGGCAAGGCACTTGACAAGCCATAGGCTGTTCACTTGCCGAGTGGAGTGCGGTTCACTATAGGCAGTGAAGCGCTGTTCACTATGGGTAGTGGAGCACGGTTTACTATAGGTAGTGGAGCGCTGTTCACTATGGGTAGTGAAATACTATCCTTAGCTCCTCACGATAGTATTCCTTATCCCCTAAAGATAGTATTCCTTACTCTCCAAAGATAGTATTCCTTACCCCCTAAGGATAGTATTCCTGATGTACTCAGGATTGTATTATTTTCCCCTTTTTTATAAGACTTTTAGAATGATACTTTCAAAAAAGGAAGAAAATACGTAACTTCGCACGGGCAAAATAAGCCACGACATGATTTAAGGTAAAAGAAACTATTATATAAAAACCAAGTAAAGGAATGGAGAATATAGGAATTGCACTACAACTCATGGTTGTAGGTATGGTTACGGTTTTCATTATACTGATGATCGTTATCCAGTTGGGCAAGCTACTGATCGGTATCGTGAACAAAGTGGCTCCGGAAGAGGCGCAGGCCCCTGCACGGTCAACCAAAGCCGCAACACCGGTGGCCGTAGATGCCCAGACGATGGCCGTGATACAAGCGGCCGTAGGACAAATCACGGGCGGCAAGGGTACCGTGAAGAACGTGGAAAGAGTATAACATGAACACAATTTGAAATTTAAAGTAAAAAGATACAATGGAAAGAAAAGAAGTAAAATTCAGTCTGGTATTTCGTGATATGTGGCAAAGCGCAGGAAAGTACGTCCCGCGCGTAGACCAGCTGGTCAAAGTAGCCCCCGCCATCATCCGGATGGGATGTTTCGACCGTGTGGAAACCAACGGTGGAGGTTTTGAACAGGTGAACCTGCTGTTCGGCGAGAATCCCAACAACGCCGTACGCCAATGGACCCAACCGTTTCATGAAGCCGGCATTCAGACACACATGCTGGACCGTGCTCTCAACGGCCTGCGCATGAGTCCTGTTCCGGCAGACGTACGCCGTCTGTTCTACAAAGTGAAAAAGGCACAGGGTACGGACATCACCCGCACATTCTGCGGACTGAACGACATTCGCAATATCGCCCCCAGCATCACATACGCCAAGGAAGCCGGCATGATTTCCCAATGCAGCCTCTGCATCACCCACTCTCCCATCCACACGGTAGAGTATTACGTGAACCTGGCCAAGCAACTCATCGATCTGGGTGCCGATGAAATCTGCCTCAAAGACATGGCGGGTATCGGCCGTCCCGAAACGCTCGGCAAGATCTGCGCCGGCATCAAGGCATACAAGCAAGACATCATCATACAGTATCACTCCCACGCCGGTCCCGGCTTCAACATGGCTTCCATCTTAGAGGTCTGCAAAAACGGATGCGACTATGTGGACACGGGTATGGCTCCGCTCTCATGGGGAACGGGACATGCCGACATACTGGCCGTACAGGCTATGCTGAAAGACGCCGGATTCAAGGTGAAGGAAATCAACATGGCCGCTTATATGGAAGTGCGTACACAGATACAGGAGATGCTGGACGATTTCCTCGGCTTGTATTGCAATCCGTTGAACCGCGTCAACAATTCCCTGCTCATCGCTCCCGGACTGCCCGGCGGCATGATGGGTTCCTTGATGGCCGACCTGGAGAATAATCTGGAATCCCTCAACAAATGGAAGAAGAAACGCGGAGAGAAGGAACTGTCGGAAGACGACCTGCTCGTGAAGCTGTTTGATGAAGTTGCCTATATCTGGCCCAAGGTGGGCTATCCCTGCCTTGTGACTCCGTTCAGCCAATATGTGAAGAATCTGGCTCTGATGAATGTCATACAGATGGAGAAGGGCAAGGAGCGCTGGAGCATGATTGCCGACGACATCTGGGATATGATTCTGGGCAAGGCCGGCCGTCTGCCGGGCGAAGTGGCTCCGGAACTCAAGAAACTGGCCGCCGAACAGGGCCGCAAGTTCTCCGATACGGACCCGCAGTCCAACTATCCCGACGAACTGGACAAATACCGCAAACTCATGACCGAAAAAGGTTGGGAAACCGGACAGGACGACGAAGAACTGTTCGAATATGCCATGCACCCGTCGCAGTATGAAGCATACAAGAGCGGCAAGGCGAAGAGCGACTTCCTGGCCGATGTGGAAAAGCGCCGTGCCGAAACTCAGGCACCAGCCGCCGGTGCAGCTCCCGCGCAGCCCTCTACCGTGACCGTCACCGTGAACGGGCAGCAATACAAAGTAGATATCGCTTATGGCGAAGCTCACGCAACACAGACTTCTGCCGCTACGGTAACACAAACGGCGGCAGCCGGCGAGGGCGAAGACATACTCGCTCCGCTGGAGGGCAAGTTCTTCCGTGTGAAGAACGCACAGGAAACGGCCAAGAACGTGGGCGACACGGTGAAAGCCGGAGACATTCTGGGCTATATCGAGGCAATGAAGACCTACAACGCCATCCGTGCCGAATTCGACGGTACCCTCACCGCTATTTTGGTAAACTCGGGCGATGCTGTGGAAGAAGATGACGTAATCATGAAAATAGCGAAATAAGAGCCATGGAACAGTTAATGGAGATTTTGAACAAGTTGTATCAGATGACGGCTTTCAGCAATATCATTGCCGACCCGTCATTCCTGATCATGTATGCCCTGGCGTTCGTATTGCTTTATCTCGGCATCGTGAAAAAATATGAGCCGCTGCTGCTCATCCCCATCGCTTTCGGTGTGTTGCTGGCCAACTTCCCCGGAGGCGAGATGGGAGTCATACAGGCCGACTCGGAAGGATATGTGACACTGGCCAATGGGACGAAGAAAGTTATCTGGGACATGCCTCTGCATGACATCGCACATGAACTGGGTCTGATGAACTTCCTTTATTATATGCTCATCAAGACGGGCTTCCTGCCCCCTGTCATCTTCATGGGTGTGGGTGCATTGACGGACTTCGGTCCGATGTTGCGCAACCTGCGTCTGTCTATCTTCGGAGCCGCCGCCCAAATGGGTATCTTCACAGTTCTGCTGGTGGCCATCCTGATGGGATTCACGCCCAAGGAAGCGGCTTCATTGGGCATCATCGGCGGTGCCGACGGTCCCACGGCCATCTTCACTACCATCAAGCTGGCTCCCCATCTGCTGGGTCCCATCGCTATCGCGGCCTATTCCTACATGGCACTGGTTCCGGTCATCATCCCGTTGGTGGTACGGCTCACCTGCACGAAGAAGGAACTGAAGATTAACATGAAAGAACAGGAAAAACTGCATCCGTCCAACACGGAAATCAAGAACCTGCGCGTACTGAAGATTATCTTCCCCATCGCCGTGACCACCGTCGTGGCTCTGTTCGTGCCCACGGCTGTCCCCTTGGTCGGCATGCTCATGTTCGGTAACCTCATCAAGGAAATCGGTTCTGACACGTCCCGTCTGTTCGATGCGGCGTCCAACTCCATCATGAACGCGGCCACTATCTTTCTGGGACTTTGCGTGGGCGGCACCATGACAGCCGAGGCATTCCTCAACCTGACTACCATCGGTATCGTCATCGGAGGCTTCCTCGCCTTTGCCCTGTCCATCGCTTCCGGCGTGTTCATGGTGAAGCTGTTCAACCTGTTCACCCAAAAGAAAATCAATCCGCTGATCGGCGCCACTGGACTGAGTGCCGTGCCGATGGCCAGCCGCGTATGCAACGAAATAGCCACCAAGTACGATCCGAAGAACCATGTGCTGAACTACTGCATGGCTTCCAACATCTCCGGCGTAATCGGCTCTGCCGTGGCTGCCGGCGTACTGATTTCGTTCTTAGGATAAAAGAATATTCCACGACATAAAAAGCCGCTATGGAAATTCTGCTCTCCGGCAGGTATTCCATAGCGGTTTTTTATGTTCCTGTCACTTTGCCTACGTCATCTACCTACGCTGAAGTATTCTTCGTCGCCCACGGGTTCGAGCCATACGTTGTCCGTCTTCTCGCCGGGTACGGAAAATGCAAGATGGGCAAACCACGAGTCGCGAGCTGCACCGTGCCAATGCTTTACGTTTGCCGGTATGTGAATGACCGTACCGGGGAGAATTTCAACAGCCGGCTTTCCTTCTTCCTGATACCAACCGCGTCCGGCAACCCCGACAAGCAACTGCCCGCCGCCCTTATCCGCCTTATGGACATGCCAATTGTTGCGGCAACCCGGCTCGAATGTCACGTTGGCAAAGGGTATCTGCTCGGTTGAAATCTGTGCCAGATAACTGTTTCCGATAAAATATTTCGCATAAGCCGTGTTCGGTTCACCGATTGGGAATATCATCTCACGCTGGAAACGAGCCTTGGCATCATCGCCTTTAATGTCATCGTTCCACACCTCTTTGGCGAGACGGAAAGCGCCCCAGGCCTTGGGCCATCCGGCATAAAAAGCGATATGGGTGATTATCTCCGCGACCTCCGTGCGGGTGATACCGTTCTTTCTTGCTTCCTGAAGATGATAGGTAAGCGAACTGTCGGTAATGCCCTGTGAGATGAGCGATGTAATTGTGACAAGACTACGGTCGCGCAGCGACAACAGATCGTTGCGGCTCCATACTTCCCCAAAGAGAATGTCATCATTAAGGTGTGCGAATTCGGGTGCGAACTCTCCGAGAGCATCGCGCCCGGCTGTCTGAACTACTTTTTGCTGTGCCATACTATTTATTGTCAATATCAAAAACAACTGCGTAAATATAAGTCTTTTCATTGTAAGATCTTCTTTTAAATTCTATAACTCTATCTTTCTGATGATTATTACCGGACTACCTATGAAGAAACAGGCGCCAATCCGTATAATGCAAGTTGTATCATTCTCCTTGATGAAGATTCCGACTTTCAGCCCTCATTTCCTTGCATTTACACTTTCAGAGAAAGTCGTTCCCGTCGGCACCTTCAATCCTGATAATACACACGCTTCACGCGGGTGCTGACACCGGTCAGTATCTCATAGGGTATCGTACCGACGGCATCACTCAGCACCGTTACGGGCAGACCATCGCCGAAGATGACGACCGTATCCCCTTCCCGGCAATCGATGTCCGTCACATCTATCATACATACATCCATGCAAATATTACCCACATAGGGAGCTTTCCGCCCGTTGACCAGACAATAGGCGTGTCCGTTGCCCAATTTGCGGTCCAACCCGTCGGCATAACCGATGGGAAGGGCGGCGATACGGCTGTCACGGATGAGATGTCCCCGGCGGCTGTAGCCTACGGTATCTTCCTTCGGCACGTCGTGTATCTGGAGTATCGTGGTCTTCAACGTACCCACATTGTGCAACACCTCATTGTTACGCGAATTGATACCATACAGTCCAAGCCCCAGACGCACCATATCCAGATGGCGTTCGGGAAAGTGTTCTATGCCCGCACTGTTGCAAATATGGCGGATTATCTTGTGGGAATATGCCTCCTGCAACCGACTGCTACCATACAGGAACGCCTCATACTGACGGGCCGAGAACGCATCAAAATCGTCACTGTCGCTCCCTACGAAATGCGAGAATACGGAACGGGGAATCAAAGCCGTCTGATGTCGTAGCCGCTTTACGAGTGCAGGCATATCTTTCACCGGATCGAAACCCAGCCGGTGCATGCCGGTGTCCAGTTTCACGTGTATGGGGAAATGAGTGATGCCTTCTTTCTCAGCCGCGCGTATCAGTGCGTCGAGCAGACGGAAACTATACACCTCCGGTTCCAGGTCGTATTCGAACAGCGTCTTGAAACTACTCATCTCGGGGTTCATAATCATGATGTTCGAGGTGATGCCTGCCTTCCGCAGTTCCATGCCCTCGTCGGCCACAGCCACGGCCAGATAATCCACCCGGTGGTCCTGCAACGTCTTGGCTATCTCCACCGAACCAGCCCCGTACGCCGAAGCCTTCACCATACAAACCATTTTGGTCTCCGGCTTCATAAAGCTCCGGTAGTAGTTCAGGTTGTCCACCACGGCATTCAAGTTCACCTCCAGTATCGTTTCGTGTACTTTCAGCTCCAGCTGCTCCGTCAGTTCCTCAAAACGGAATGTCCGGGCTCCTTTAATCAATATAACCTCATTCCTCAACCGCGCCATCTCGGGACTCTGCAACAGTTCCGTACAGGAAACAAAGAAATGGGACTCCATGTGCAAACAGTCACGCATCCGGGCCACTTCTGTTCCCACACCGACAAATTTATCCACCCCGCGGCTGTTTATCAGCTGCGACACTTTGGCATAAAACACATCCGGTTCCTCTCCATACTGATAAATATCGCTCAATATCAGCGTGCGCCGCTTGCCGGAACAGTCGGGACGACGGCTCATGAAATCAAGCGCGATGTCCAGCGAATTGAAGTCGGAGTTGTAACTGTCGTTAATCAGGGTGCAACCGTTGCGTCCCTCTTTCACTTCCAGGCGCATCGCCACGGGTTCCAGTCCCGCCATGCGCCGCTCGAGCACCCGTTGTTCCACTCCTAACCAAAGAGCCACGGTCAGGCAATGGATGGAATTTTCCACCGAAGCCGCGTCAATAAACGGAAGAGTATACCGGCCGTCCCGCCCCTGCCAGCGATAAGTAACCAGCGAATCCGTCTCCGTCTTCTCCACGGAAAGGACCTGCAAAGGAACATCCGCACGCTTCCGGCTCCATGCCAGATGTCTGCCGGAAAATGCGCTTTCCGGCAGACAGGCGGTCACACAGTCGTCGTCCGCGCAATACACCAGTGCCTCGCATTCGCGGAACAGTTTCAGTTTTTCCCGGCATTTCTGTTCCGACGACACAAAATGTTCCTGGTGTGCCGCACCTATATTGGTCAGCACCCCGACCGTGGGTTGAATAATAGCCTGCAAGGCGTCCATTTCTCCCGGTTGCGAGATTCCGGCCTCGAACAAGGCTACTTCGTCACGTTCCGTCAGCGACCATACCGAAAGCGGAACACCTATCTGCGAATTGTAACTGCGGGGAGAGCGCGCCACGGCACGGTCGGCAGCCAGCAACTGATAGAGCCATTCCTTGACCACTGTCTTCCCGTTGCTCCCCGTGATACCGACCACCGGCAGTGAGAATTCCTCACGGTGACGCTCAGCCAGCCGCTGCAAGGCTTTCAGAGGATTCTGCACAAACAGGAAGACAGCCTCCGGACATTCCGCCGGACGCTCTGTCCCTTCTTCCACGACAAAGGCTCTTACCCCTCGCCTATACAGGTCGGACAGATACCTGTGTCCGTCGTTCCTCCGGCTTTTCAATGCAAAAAACAATGTTTCCTCGGGGAAGCAAAGCGAACGGCTGTCCGTCAACAGCCAGTCGATACAAACTTCTCCCTCTCCTATCTTACGCGCTCCCGTAAGGGCCGCAATTTTTTCCAATGTGTAAGCCATAATATTTTTTACCTATTATATATTATAACATAGCGGACAACTGCCGCATCTCGTCCGACACGACAGTTCCGGGGTATTTCTTTTTCAATAAATCCAGTTTTTCCATCGTACGCAGTACAAAGGTCCTATGCTCTTCCGAACCTGGATGCAAAGGTCTGTGTGCCAATGCGCGTGTCACGGTTTCCCAGTCTTTCTGAAACATCCGTGCCTCCTCCGTAAAGAACACTTGCGAGAAGCATTCCCGTATATACCGCACTGCCAGAACTGAAGGATGCAACATATCATCGGCATAGAAACGATAGTCCCGCAGTTCGTCAAGAAGAAGCTCGTAAGCAGGGAAATACATGCAACGTTCCGGATATTCCCGGCACAAGGCATCCACAGCCAGCAGAAGAACGGACTTGCCGAGCTGACTCTCATGAAACCCGTATTTGGCATACCGGTAGGGACTGACCGTAAACACGACTTTCAGCTGCGGTGCCACCTGCCATATTGCTGTCAAAGCATCCCCGAGCACACGCACCGTTTCCTCCACAGTCAGCACGCGTTCTTCAAACAACCGAGCCGGCTGCTTGTGGCAGTTTCCCACAGCCCGACCGGTCTCCTTATGAACATACAGACGGTTTGTTCCCAAAGTCAGAAACAAAGCCTTCCGCTTGCGCCATCCATTCCGTACTTCCTCCAGTACCGTTTCCAGTCCGTCCCGGCAGTCGGCCAAACTGCCCGCATCAAAAGAACTGTCATTTAGCCAGCTGTGCCAATGCCCGCCTGCTTCAAAAAAGTCATGTTCCGCAGGCTTTTCTTCACAGACAGACAGATATAACACCGCAGCTATACTCACCGGATTATAAAGTACTCCGAAAGGATTGACTTTGCAACGGAAACGACTATCGGCCAGAAAACGTCCCACATTCTCTGCAAAACAAGAACCGGCAAACAATGTCTCGTCCGCCGGCGACAGGTGAAACAAAGGCTCAGGCAGAGCCACACGCGTTCTAAAGTCCATATTCCCTCCTTTCGGTCGCAGTACGCAAAATTCCCTGCAAATTTAAAGAACTTATACGATTTTGTCGTACATTTGCAGTAATATCTCAGAAGAATGAACAAGAAATGTACCTACCGTCTGCTACGCAGTTTGGAATATCCGTCGGATTTGCGCAAACTGCCCGTAGACAAGTTACCGGAAGTCTGCAACGAACTCCGGCAGGACATCATCGACGAATTGGCGGACAATCCCGGCCACTTCGCATCCAGTCTGGGCGTAGTGGAACTGACCGTGGCACTGCACTACGTATACGACACGCCTTACGACCGCATCGTCTGGGATGTGGGACATCAGGCCTACGGACACAAAATCCTGACCGGAAGACGGGAAGCGTTCTCCACCAACCGCAAACTGAACGGCCTGCGTCCGTTCCCCTCGCCGGCAGAAAGCGAATACGACACATTCACTTGCGGACATGCGTCCAACTCCATATCGGCCGCCCTCGGTATGGCCGTCGCCACCCGGCAGCTTGACCGGAAACAGCGCCATATCATCGCCGTCATCGGTGACGGTTCCATGAGCGGCGGACTGGCTTTCGAAGGTCTCAACAACGCAGCCTCCACTCCCAACGACATCCTCATCATACTCAACGACAACAACATGAGCATAGACCGGAGCGTGGGCGGAATGAAACAATATCTGCATCAGTTGCACACCAGCCGATGGTATAACCGATGGAGATTCAAGGCTTCGCAGAAACTGTTCGACTGGGGGCTCCTGAACGAACAGCGACGCAAGAGCATCATCCGGTTCAACAATTCCGTCAAGTCGCTTATCGGTAACCAGCAGAATATATTCGAGGGATTGAACATCCGCTATTTCGGACCGAGCGACGGGCACAACGTCATCGAACTGGTGCAGACCTTGCAACGCATCAAGGACATGAAAGGGCCCAAGTTGCTACACATCAATACGATAAAAGGTAAAGGGTTCGAACCGGCCGAAGAAGAGGCAACCTTGTGGCACGCTCCCGGCAAATTTGACAAGGAAACAGGCCAGCGTCTGCAGAACGATACGACCGGACTGCCGCCCCTCTATCAGGAAGTATTCGGACATACCTTATTGGAACTGGCGCAACAGAATTCCAGAATCATCGGCGTCACTCCAGCCATGGCCTCCGGTTGCTCCATGAACATCCTGATGAAAGAAATGCCCGGTCGGGCGTTCGATGTGGGCATAGCCGAAGGGCATGCCGTCACGTTCTCCGGAGGCATGGCACGGGATGGGCTGCTTCCATTCTGCAATATTTATTCATCGTTCGCCCAACGGGCATACGACAATCTGATACATGACGTGGCCATCCAGGGCCTCAACGTCGTGCTTTGCCTGGACCGCGCCGGACTGGTCGGAGAAGACGGTCCGACCCATCATGGCGCATTCGATCTGGCTGCCTTGCGTCCCATCCCCAACCTCACAATCTCGTCACCTATGGACGAACGGGAACTGCGACGCCTCATGTATACAGCGCAACTGCCGGACCAAGGACCGTTCGTCATCCGCTACCCAAGAGGACGTGGAATGAACAACAACTGGAGATGCGCGCTGGAACCGGTGAAAGTGGGGACAGGGCGTAAACTGAAAGACGGGGAGAAGGTCGCCGTCCTCAGCATCGGTCCGGTGGGACATACCGTAGAACAAGCTATATGTATGGCCGAGACACAAGCCGGACAATCGGGCATTTCCTTACATGTAGCCCATTACGACATGCGTTTCCTCAAACCTGTCGACGAAAACCTGCTGAACGAGATCGGACGCACATTCAGTCACATCATCACCGTGGAAGACGGAGTTATAAAGGGAGGATTAGGTTCCGCCGTCCTGGAATTCATGGCCGACCACGGTTACAGACCGTACATAAAACGGCTGGGACTGCCCGACTCATTTGTGGAACACGGTCCCGTGGGTGAACTGCACAAACTGACAGGGCTTGATACCGACAGCATCGCCCGGTCTATCATTCAAACCGTCACATCCGAAGCATCATGAAAATCATTATTGCCGGTGCCGGTGCCGTAGGCACACATGTGGCCGAACTTTTATCCAAAGAGGATCAGGATATTGTCCTGCTCGACGCCAATGAAGAGAAATTGATGAAAATGGCGGGAAACTATGACCTGATGACGTTGAACGTCTCCCCCACCTCCATCGGCGGACTAAAAGAAGCAGGCACAGCCAAAGCGGATTTGTTTATAGCTGTCACTCCCTACGAAACCACCAACATGACCTGTTGCATGTTGGCCAGCGCGATGGGAGCCAAGAAGACGGTTGCCCGCATCGACAACTCGGAATACCTGAATCCGCAGAACAAGGAGTTTTTCAAGAAAATGGGAGTGGACTCACTGGTTTATCCGGAAATGCTGGCTGCGGAGGACATTGCGGAAGGCATCAAGCGCAGTTGGGTGCGCCAGTGGTGGGAGGTGCACAACGGAGCACTTGTCATGCTGGGAATCAAACTGCGCGATACGGCAAAAATACTGGATATCCCCCTCAAAGACCTTTGCGGCCCGGAATCCACCTACCATATCGTGGCTATCAAGAGAAACGATGAAACCATCATTCCGAACGGCAACGACTGTTTGAAACTGGGCGACATTGCCTATTTCATGTCCATCAAGAAATACATTCCCTACATCCGAGAGATCGTGGGTAAGGAACACTATCCGGATGTGAAAAACGTCATGATCATGGGTGGAGGACGGACAGCGGCACAGGCCGCGCTCAAACTGCCGGCCTACATGGAAGTCAAAATCATCGAACAGGACGAGAAACGCTGTCTGCGCCTGAACGAGATACTGGCGGAAAAAGATGTCATGATTATCCATGGTGACGGCCGCGACACCAACCTGCTCATCGACGAGGGAATCCACCACACGGAGGCTTTTGCCGCCCTGACCGGCCACACGGAAACCAATATCCTGGCCTGTCTGGCCGCCAAACGGATGGGAGTGCGCAAAACCGTGGCATTAGTGGATAACTTCGAATATGTATCGATGGCCGAACGGCTGGATATCGGTACCATCATCAATAAAAAAGCCATAGCCGCCAGCCACATCTACCAGATGATGCTGAAAGCCGATGTCACGAATGTGAAATGTCTCACACTGGCCAATGCGGACGTAGCGGAATTTGTCGTCAAGCCCAACGCACGCGTTACGCGCAAAGCGGTGAAAGACCTGGGCATGCCGCCCGGAGTCACAATCGGCGGTTTGGTACGCAACGGAGAGGGACAGCGCGTAAACGGTATGACCCGCATTCAGGCGGGCGACAGTGTTGTCGTGTTCTGCAAAGGAATGCTAATCAAACGACTGGACAAATATTTCAACTGACAGGCTCTTCTGCCGCAGCTACAGCTTTTTCCCGGATACGCGCCAGCAGTTTCCGTATATCCGCCCGCATGCGCTGGTAAGGAGGAGCCGACTTGAAATTCGTATTCTTCCGCAACATGCAATCCACCGGATTCTGACTATGCTGATAACCGGACAGTTCGTTCTGCCGTTGCATCTCGTGTCCCGCCAGACGACGGATTTCCTTTTCACGCTCTTTCCGCAGAAAGGTACACACCGGCCCCACCAACGGCAACACGACATTGTCAAACAGTGTATGCCCCTGTATATAAAGATACGTCGTATCGGGCGTCAGCCCTAACGTCAGCATTTCTTTTTTCAGGGACTCATAATCTTTCTTTGCCTGAGGAAAACGATGCTGCAAGGCTGACATCTTGCGGTTTACCCTGCGGCGCACCGCCGCCAGGGTTTCTTCCGGATGAAATATGTTCACCTCGCCGATGCTCACCACCTGACCGAACTCCGTCATGGTAAACTCGCGGTAACGCTCATGCCGGTACACCCAGACAGACCATACGAACAAAGGCCATACGATTTCGGAATACTCCCTCAGAAACCCTTCCATGTCTATCAGCCTGCGGTCGTTAAGAGTGGCCATCACACAGACCCCGTGCAGAGCCGGAGCATAACACTGATAGTTCTCTATGGCGTAGGCATACGTATGGAGCACATAGGGACTCCTGTTGAGAAACCGGGATGTCGGGGTCGTATCCTGCAACAGATAATCGTAATCGGCATCCACACAGGCCACCATATTGGCTCCCAGCTGTTCACCGAGCCGATTGGACAAGGCAATCTTTTTTCCCTTTCCCAGATTGGTACGGGAAGGCAGCATCACTTCAAAATAATACTGTCCGTCTTCATACTCATCAAAGAACGTCCGCCAGAAAAAGATATCATCATAACTCTCCACATACGCCACGATACGATGACGGGCCACCTTCGGCTTCATCCGATTGGCCGCCCCTATATAATGAGAGGTAAGATTTTCTGTCAGACGCTTAGCCATAAACCAACTCTCCTGCAACAGTTCATGAACTACTGAACAATATCGGATACCTCCGTCACCACGTCCATCCATCCGTCCATAATCACAGCCGGCGAATGCGTAGTCAGGATAATCTGCACATTGGGATTCAGTTCGCGGATCAGAGTGATCAGACGCTGCTGCCATTCGATATGCAGACTTATCTCCGGTTCATCCATGAAAAGCACATACGGTTGCTTGTCCTCCACCAGCACCGTGAGCAGAATGACAAGCATCTGTTTTTCGCCCGACGAAAGCTGGTAAGGCGAAAGCGTATCACCGGACTGGGTAAAGAATATCTCATTGCTTCCCCTCACAATCTTCTTACCGGTTTCGCTAAACAGTTCGTCTATACGGTCTTGGAAAACCGTTTTCGCCCGTGCCTCTTCCTGCGCCCGCAAATGCGCGTCGGGAGCGCCTCCGGTCAGCATCTCTATCATCCGGTTGCCTATATTCACCTGATAATCCAGATAACGGCGCTGCAACTGGTAAAGTTGCCAGTCAAGCTCCGTTGCCACACGTGCATCAGCCAGTTTCTCCAGCAGGCCTCCGTGTATCAGCGGACGGTCAATACTCCGTATCACATCATAACGAACCGACGTGGCATCTTCGGGATAGAACGTCAGTTTCACTCCGGGCAGATTACGCTCCAGTTTGGACGACCACTGCACCAGCCTGTGGATGGCCTTGTTTAGAATGGTACTCTTGCCCACCCCGTTCACACCGCTCAGCACGTTCACGTCGCGCCGCAAATCCCATATAACATGCTTGCGTCCGCTCCACAAAGAAGCAATCTCAATACGCCGGATGTATTCACCTTGTTTTCCCATGATGTTCGTTTTAAGGTTTTGCCTGTCAACAAAGATAAACTATCCCGCTCAACAAAGCAACCCGACAGACCGAATCTTTTCACAAAAAACCGTAACTTTGCAAACCTTAACAGGCCGATGCTAAGAAGAAACGTCAGGTAGCCGAAATAACAACCCCTTGAAACCATGATTCAGTCTCCTATCCTCATCCTGCAAAAACAAAAGGAACTGCTGCAACGGGAATACGCCTACGAAAAAGAGCTGTTCCAGCAGCAAACGGAAACCACCGGGGTGGCGCGCAAGGTAAAACGCGGCGTGTGCTGGTATCCGCTGCACACGGAACGCAGTTACTACAATTCGCTCAACCAGTTGGTCATTGAAGTGGAACGGACGGAAAGCCTGGACACAGAACACTCTTTCGAACCGGGAAAACCGGTATGCTTCTTCACCCAGGATGCTTCCGGCGACATCCGGCGGGGCAGAGAAGGATTTCTGCATTACCTGCCGTTCACGGCTTCGGTCAGTTATGTGGATGGGAACCGGATGGTTGTGGCCTTGCCCTCTTCCGAAGCGCAGGCATGGCTGACTGGAACGGAACGTTTGGGCGTCCAGTTATATCTGGATGAGACAACCTACCGACTGATGTTCGAAGCTCTTGACCAAGCGATACAGGCCCGGACGGGACGGCTGGCAGAACTGAGAGACATCTTTCACGGAACCGCCGTCCCCGGGAAGCTCACATTCGCTCCCGTCCGTTTTCCATGGTTGAACACCACACAGCAGGACGCCGTCAACGAAGTTCTCCGTGCTAAAGATGTAGCCGTGGTACACGGTCCGCCGGGAACCGGCAAGACCACGACCTTGGTTGAATCCATCTATGAAACCCTGAGACGGGAGAACCAAGTGATGGTGTGCGCACAGAGCAACATGGCCGTGGATTGGATTGCAGAAAAACTGACCGACCGGGGCGTGGCCGTATTGCGTATAGGGAACCCGACCCGCATCACCGACAAAATGCTGTCCTTCACTTACGAAAGGCGCTTCGAGAGTCATCCGCAATATACCCAGCTGTGGGCCATCCGTAAAGCCATCCGCGACTTGTATGCAGCCCGCTCCAACGGCCATCAGAACCGCGAAACATTTCACCAGAAGGTGGCGAGGCTGCGTGACCGGGCCACTGAGATTGAAATAGCCATCCAACAGGACTTGTTTGCCGAAGCAAGGGTCATTGCCTGCACGCTTACGGGCTCGGCCAGCCGGGTACTGGAGGGCATGAGGTTCTCCACACTGTTCATCGACGAAGCTGCACAGGCGTTGGAAGCGGCCTGCTGGATAGCTATCCGGAAAGCCGGCCGTGTCATCCTGGCCGGAGATCACCAGCAGCTGCCGCCCACGCTGAAATGTCCGGAGGCGCAACACGGAGGTCTGGAACGGACGCTGATGCAGAGTATCGTGGAAAACAAACCGCATTGTGTCAGTCTGCTGGAAATACAATACCGCATGAACGACCGTATCATGCAGTTTTCCAGCGAATGGTTTTATGACGGCCGGCTGAAGAGCGCCCCCGAAATCCGCTACCGCGGTATACTGGACTGGGACAATCCGATGGAATGGATAGACACCGCGGACGAAACCGATATACAGACTTATCTGCCGGCCGAGGAACACGCCGCACTGAATTTCGGAGAAGAAAGTCATGAGGACGGAACAAGCCGGTTCAACCGTCAGGAAGCTCAGCTCACCCTGAATGTCCTGAAACAATATTTTACCAAGATAGGAAAAACAAGGATATTGGAAGAGCGCATCGACACCGGCATTATTTCGCCTTACAAAGGGCAGGTTCAGTTATTGCGCCATCTGTTGAAACAGGATGCTTTCTTCAAACCCTTCCGCCCATTTATCACCGTCAACACCGTCGACGGCTTCCAGGGGCAGGAACGGGACATCATTCTTATCAGCATGGTACGGAGCAACAGCGAAGGGCGCATCGGTTTCCTTTCCGATCTGCGCCGCATGAACGTGGCCATCACCCGCGCCCGCATGAAACTTATCATACTGGGAGACAGCCATACGCTGGGACGTCAACCGTTCTATCGCCGGTTGCTGCAATACGTGCGGCAACAGAGCGGCTAACTTAACCTTCTGTTCTTCTTTCTGAGTCAGTTTACGGTCTTTGATAAGCAGGTCGAAGATTTCAAGTTCTTCCTCCTCCAGGTCCATCTCGGTGGCACGATTCTGTTCGCGTTTCAACTCTTCTATAAGTTGAAGCAGCTTCTCGTAATAGTCTTCATTCTCGCTGCCTCCGGCATTATAACGGTCGATAATATTCTTTTATATATACCATATTCTTATAAGGCTATTATAGACTTCCATTTGAAATTTCGGTCCAGCTTTACAAATTCAAAATTATTGATTACACATGCTTGAAAATTAATCCAACACTGTACACAACAATCAACTTATAGTAAACATCTTATAAAAATCCAGCACAAATCAAAATCAGCTGTACAGTTCGTTTTCTTCCATCCACTCTTATATGGACACTTTGTACACCAACTGTTGTACAGAGTGTACACCAACTGTTGTACAGAGTGTACACCAACTGTTGTACGAAGTATACACCAACTGTTGTACGAAGTATACACCAACTGTTGTACGAAATATACACCAACTGTTGTACGAAGTATACAATGCCTGTCGTACCGATGGTACGCAACCTAAAAAAGAAAGAGCTCGGTACAATACCGAACTCTTTCTATGACTGGATAATGTTTAACCCATCCAGCTTTGGGGGGCCACTTCAACTTGTCAGACAGCCTCTCTTATTTACATTGAAGAATTATTCCCTTATTTCAGACGGGAAGCCACAACCGACCAGTCGATGAGATTCCACAAGGCATTCACGTGGTCGGCACGGCGGTTCCGGTAATCCACATAGTAGGCATGCTCCCATACATCGAAGCACAACAGCGGAACCATGCCGTGGCGTACGGGATTGTCCGCATTCGGGCATTTCAGTATCACCAGTTTACCATCCTTCTGCTGAGCCAACCAGGCCCAACCAGCACCGAACAACGAGGTGGAGGCGGTATTCATCTGTTTCTTGAATTCATCGAAACTGCCAAAAGCATCATTGATGGCCATGGCCAGTTTCCCATCCGGCTGCTGCGCCGCATTGGAAGCGGACGGATGGAACTGACGGAAATACAACGTGTGGTTCAGCACTTGGCCCGCATTGTTGAAGATCGGTCCTTCCGGTGCTTTCTCAACCAGTTCTTCCAGATTCATTCCTTCATACTCGGTACCCTGTATCAGGGTGTTCAACTGGGTCACATAAGCCTGCAGATGTTTACCGTAATGAAGTTCTACGGTCTCCTTGCTGATGACCGGGGCAAGGGCATCCGTCGCGTAAGGCAGATTAGGCATAGAAAACAATCCTGTCATAGTCGTAATTATTAAAGGTGTCAATGTCATAACCGTATGTTTTTAAAGAGTTGATATTTTGTTTTCGACACTGCAAATATACATGACCGGTATGAATCCGCAAGCAGCCGATTGCACAAAATTCCCGATATTGTTTTTATTTAAAACTCATGCTTATTTTTTAGATTAAACTTAATCAAATTCAACACGACAATCGTTAACTTTGTAATTCATTAACGAGTTTTTAAACTGAACAGATTCATGAATTTCAAAGAACTTTGCGAAGCACGCTATTCCGTGCGTGCCTACAGGCCGGACAGTATCCCGGCCGACAAACTGGAGTATATAAAAGACTGCGTGCGCAACGCACCGTCTGCCGTCAACAAGCAACCCTGGCTGTTCCGGCTGATTACGTCGGAGGAGAACCGCAAGAAACTACAGGCCTGCTACGACCGGGAATGGTTTGCCGAAGCGCCGGCCTATATCTTAGTATGCAAAAACGAGGCGGAAGCATGGACCCGGCGGTATGACAACAAGAATCATGCGGACATAGACATCGCTATCGCAGTGGAACACCTGTGCCTGGCCGCCACCGAGCAGGGACTGGGCACCTGCTGGGTATGCAACTTCCGCGTGCAACTGTGCAAGGAACTGATGGAACTGCCGGAGGGCATCGAACCGTGCGTCATCATCCCTATCGGTTTTCCGGAAACGACGGAACCGGCTCCCAAGAACCGGAAACCGATGGAGGAAATCTGGACGGAAGACTAACCCCAACAAACAGAAACTTCTTACATGGCAGATGTATCCGCACTTCCGTCCGAAGCGGATTGTACAGCCGGCTTCCGTTTTATCTTGTATCCCGCGGCCGCTACAATCAGGGTCATGACGGGACTGAGGTAATTGAAGAAACAAAAGGGCAGATACACCAAGGTGGACACGCCCAGCACCATGGACTGCGTCATACCGCACGAATTCCAGGGTATCAGCACCGAAGTCACTGTCACGGCATCTTCCGACGTGCGGCTCAACAACCGGCTTTCATACCCCATCCGCCGATATACATCCTTAAACATGTTGCCGGTCAGTATCAGCGACAGATACTGATCGGCACATACTATATTCATGAACAGTCCCACGCCTACGGTGGAACCGACCAAAGAGAACGTACTGCGGGCACGGCGGATGAACATCCGCATGATGCTTTCTATCATGCCGGACGCGCTCATCGACGCACCGAATATCATGGCACAGAAGATCAGCCACACCGTGCTCATCATCCCGGCCATACCGTGCGTGGCCACCAGGTCGTTCAGCGCCGGCACCCCTGTCTCCAGACTCGTACTGCTGTAAACAAGTATCATCACTCCGCGAAAACGGTTCAGCCACATCCCGTATTCTCCTCCGGATATATGGTCTATCAGGTCTGTCTGCACCAATACCGCCGCCGCACAGGCCAGCAAGGTGGCACAGAACAGAATGACTACAGCCGGCAGGCGACGGGCTATCATAATCCCTGTAACCAAAGGCACCGTCATCAGCCAGGGAGACATAACGAATACACGCTCCAGTCCTTCGGAAAATACCTCCACGGTCTGTGCCGAAGCGGCAGGAGCCGTCAGACCGACCACGGTGAAAACGACCAGCCCCGTGACAAAAGCGGGAATCGTGGTGTAAGTCATATAACGGATGTGAGTGAACAGCGCAGTCCCCGTCACAGAGGAAGCCAGTACCGTGGTTTCGCTCATCGGAGATATCTTATCGCCGAAATAGGCTCCGGAAATAATAGCTCCGGCTATCCAGCCTTCTCCGAACCCTTGCGCCTTACCGATTCCCAGCAAGGCGATGCCGATGGTGGCAATCGTTGTCCAGGAACTGCCCGTAATGACGGAGACAACGGCGCAGATCAAACAGGAAGAAACCAAGAACCAACGGGGATCGATAATCTGCATGCCATAGTAAATCATAGTGGGAACGATGCCGCTCACCATCCACGAACCGCCCACAGCTCCGATCAGCAACAGGATAAGTATCGCCTGAGAAACGCCGCTCACATTCCTGTTCACTGCCTGTTCAAAATCTTCCCAGTGCATGGTCTTCATCGCCATACCGAGCAATATGCAACAGGCGGAAGTCGCCAACAGGGCTATCTGACTGGCTCCGGACAGAGCATCGCTGCCGAAAGCGGAAATGACACAGACCAGCAGAGCCACAAGAATAAGCAACGGAACGAAAGCCAGAACCACGGGCGGCAGTTTCTTTTCTTCCATATATTATATATAATAAGGTATAAAGGGGATTTAAATTCAACAAAAGCGCCGCTATAAAGTAATAACGACGCTTTTATATCGATTCATCCGGATTTGTATCAGGCCACCTTGTTCAGTTTCTTAATGACTGAGAATATAAAACCGGCCGAAAGCAGGCAGATAACCATGAGCGTGCCCCACACCACATTGATAGGCAGACTACCCCAGAGAAATCCGGGAATAGCTACAAGGAAGTTTCCTGCGAAGGTGCTGACAAACCAACACCCCATCATGGCGCCTTTGTACTGCGGCGGTGCCACCTTGCTGACGAACGAGATACCCACAGGCGACAACAGCAGTTCCGCCACGGTCAGAGTGAAATAAATCGTGATGAGCACATTGGGCGTGACACGTACGGCATCTGCCGTGGCTTTCTGCACATCAGGACAAGGCAACCCTACAGAGAACAACATCATAATAGCGTATGAAGCCGCAGCCACAATCATACCGAGAGCTATCTTGAGCGGTGCCTTAGGCTCCTTGCCCTTTGATGCCAGCCATGTCCAAAGTACCATGACGAACGGTGTGAGGGATACAACGAAGAAAGCATTGAACTGCTGGAACAAAGCGGGATCGATGATACATCCTTCCGGCGCATTGCTTACGAGATAATATACCGCGTAACCCGCACCGCACAGCACGAACGCCGATATAATCCTGCCCACCAAAGTCTTGCTCTGTACGGTAGAAAAGAATGCGAACACACCTATCACGCCGGATATCAGAAGCAACAAGTTGGCAAATCCCTCGGTATAGAACAATGCGGCATGGAAACCCGACGCACTCTGTTCTGTATATTCACGGGCAAAAAGCGACAGCGTAAGGCCATTTTGATGAAAAGCCATCCAAAAGAATGTACATACAGCGAACACCAATGCAAGAGCGACAAGACGTTCCTTAGTTTCCGCGGGCGAAATCTTCTCCACGGAATCAGTCTTTCCGCCGGCCGCCGGCTTGTTCTTGTAATCCGTGTGAGCAAACCAAGAAAGTGTACAATAATAGATGACGATAGAAACAATCAGGGAGAAACAGGCCACTGCAAAAGCTCCGTGATAAGCGTCATTTTTCGACACGCCGTATTCCTGCTGCAACCAGTTCATAACCCATACAGCAGCCGTAGCGGCAGCCATGGCGCCAAGATTGATAAACATATAGAAGACGCTGAAGCCTGTATCGCGTTTGGCTGCATACTGTGGATCTTCGTACAGATTGCCCACCATCACCTGCAGGTTGCCCTTGAAGAGGCCGGTACCTATGCACACCAGCGCCAATGCCGCAAACATAGACACCATACCTACGGTGTCGCCGCCGAGAGGCATTGCCAGCAGCAAATAACCGAGAAACATAATGAGTATACCCAACTTGACACACTTACCGTAACCCACACGGTCGGCTATGATACCACCCGGCAACGGCAACAGATAAACAAAAGCCAGGAAACCGGAATAAATCAAACCGGCCGTACCCTCAGACAAGCCGAAATTGTCAAGCAAGAAATAAGTAAACACGGCAAGCATCGTATAGTACCCGAAACGCTCGCCCGTATTGGCCAAAGCCAGGGCAAAAAGCCCCTTAGGTTGTCCTTCGAACATAGATTTAAGTTTTTAGAATTAAATGTTTTTATATTTGTGTGCAAAGATACAAACTTTTTCCCGAAAAACCCGCCAAAAGGTTGCAAAGAGACCGATAAAAAGGCACACGCATAAACCTTCGCAGGGGTTCCGGCAGGCAAAAAGACACAGCAAAACACCACCCTGCACGCATTCTTTTTAATGTTTATTAGGCTTTTATGTGGTAATTTTATAACTTTGCACCTCTTAGAAAATAAGGTATATCAAAACAACTTATCATACACACATGAACCAGTTTACATTCAAGCCCAAGCTCTTCTCAGACTTGAAAGGCTATTCCAAACAGACGTTTGCCGCCGATGTCATGGCCGGTATCATCGTCGGAATCGTGGCGCTTCCGCTGGCCATCGCTTTCGGTATCGCCTCCGGTGTGACACCGGAAAAGGGTATCATCACCGCCATCGTGGCCGGCCTGGCCATCTCTCTGTTCGGTGGCAGCCGCGTACAGATAGGCGGCCCCACGGGTGCTTTCATCGTCATCATCTACGGCATCATTCAGGAATATGGCGAAACGGGACTCCTCATCGCTACCATCCTGGCCGGTGTGTTCCTTGTGCTGCTGGGCATATTCCATCTGGGCACTATCATCAAATACATCCCCTATCCTATTGTGGTCGGTTTCACCAGCGGTATCGCCGTCACCATCTTCACAACCCAGATAAAGGACTTGTTCGGCCTGTCCATCGAACAAGTGCCGGCGGACTTCATCGAGAAATGGATTGTCTATGTGCGGCATTTCGGCACCATCGAACCTTGGTCGGCCAGTGTGGGCATCCTGAGCGTCATCATCATCGCCGTCTCTCCGCGCTTTTCGCGCGTGATACCCGGCTCCCTCATAGCCATCATTCTTATGACCATAGCCGCCTGGCTCCTGAAACAATACGCAGGTGTGACCACCATCGAAACCATCGGCGACCGCTTTCGCATCAATTCGGAGTTGCCGGACCTGACAATGCCTTCCATCACATGGGAACAAGTAAAGAGCCTCATCTCTCCGGCCATTACGATAGCCGTACTGGGAGCCATCGAATCCCTGCTTTCGGCAACGGTAGCCGACGGTGTCATCGGCGACCATCATGACTCCAACCAGGAACTGGTGGGCCAGGGCATCGCCAACATCCTGTCTCCCCTCTTCGGAGGAATCCCGGCCACCGGCGCCATCGCCCGCACGATGACCAACATCAACAACGGCGGACGCACAGCCGTGGCCGGTATCATCCACGCCGTTGTCCTGCTGCTCATCTTCCTGTTCCTCATGCCGCTGGCACAGTACATCCCCATGGCCTGCCTGGCCGGCGTGCTGGTCATTGTCAGCTACAACATGAGCGGCTGGCGTACGTTCCGCGAACTGATGAGCAATCCGAAGTCTGACGTGACGGTACTGTTCATCACGTTCCTCCTCACCGTCATCTTCGACCTGACCGTCGCCATCGAAGTGGGTCTCGTCCTGGCCTGCCTGCTCTTCATGCGCCGCATGACGGAGACCACGCAGGTGAGCATCATCACGGACGAAATCGATCCCAACAAGGAAAGCGACATCGCGCTCCACGAGGAGCATCTGGTGATACCGGAGGGCGTGGAAGTATATGAAATCAACGGCCCTTATTTCTTCGGCATCGCCAACAAATTCGAGGAAGTAATGATAACCACGGAGAAACAGCCGCTCGTGCGCGTCATCCGCATGCGCCGCGTACCGTTTATCGACTCCACCGGCATACACAACCTGACGAGCTTGTGCCGCATGAGTCAGAAAGAGGGCATCCACATCATATTGTCGGGTGTACAGCCCAAAGTGCATGCCGCACTTCAGAAGAGCGGATTCAACGAGATTGTAGGCAAGGAAAATATCTGCAGCAACATCAACGAGGCACTGGATACAGCCCGCCACTTCCTGCAAGCAAACGCCTAAAAACATAGGAGGAACCTTTTATCTGTGGTATCAGAACGGTTCCTCCCCTTTTTCAGAAGTTCCCCGGCAGTCATACTACGGCCGTCGAGGCAGCCGTTTCACCCGAAACGGCAATAACGGTCCGGGAACGCTTACGTGTACAGTCGTATGGCCGCGCCGGCTAACAACCGTCCGACATCATCAGGCTTTCGACACGGCGGCCAACACCTGGTCACCATGCGTTTTTGTCTTGATTTCCTTAGGCAAGAACATCTTTTCGATGATTCCCTCCTCATTAATGACAAACGTGGTGCGGAACGTACCCATGTACTTGCGGCCGTACATGCTCTTCTCGCCCCAGACGCCCATCTGCTGCACCAACTGCTTGTCAGTGTCGGCGATGAGGGAGAATGGCAACGACTGCTTTTCAATGAACTTGCGGTGCGAAGCCTGATTGTCGACACTCACCCCGACGACCTCACATCCCGCCGCCTGTAAATCGGCATAATTGTCGCGCAGACTGCAGGCTTCGGCCGTGCAACCGGACGTATTATCTTTCGGATAGAAATACAACACCACTTTCTTACCCTTATAGGCACTCAATGTCACCTGCTCGCCATTCTCATTCAGGCCCAACACTTCCGGGGCTTTATCTCCTACATTCATATTCTTATTATATATATCCTTTATTCCATGTCGTCTATCGCCGTGTTCACGAAGTCCAAAAAAGGTTTCATCAGACGGAATATACGGTCGGTCTGGTCAAGCCAATCTTCCCTGCGGAAAAAATCATCATCCACATAGTAAGCAACACTGTAATCTTTCGGACGCAGATAATCGGGATAAGGGAATGCCTTGGGAAAGCCTTTGGGAACGGTTTTCAGTCTCGACTCACCGATAACAGGGAAATGTGCTTTGAAATCGACATTCTCCACGATGGAACGGAATTCTTCAATACGATCCTCTACCATCCCGCGCACAGCCTTCAGCAACGGCGAAGACAGACAATATGAACCTCCGGCCAGCATACAGTTTCCCGGTTCGATATGAAAATAATATCCTCCGTGGAAGGACTTTTTCCCTTTGGCATTGATATAAGCGCCGAGGTGTCGCTTGTAGGGTGACTTGTCCGGCGAAAAGCGCGTATCCCGGTAGAAACGGTAGGTACAGTCCTTTACTGTCAGATGGGCCACGGTGGGGTCAAACAGCGTCACGCGGTTGATTACCTGTTGCACACGGTCTTCAAACGCACTCCGCGCCTCTTCATACCGTGTCTTGTTGTCGGCAAACCATTCACGACTGTTGTGCGTCGCCACATCTGCCAAAAAATCAAATATCTTGTCTATGGATGTTTTCATATTTTCCTGTTCTTCTGCTTCTCATAAAATGGTTCCAACAGCATTCACAATTATGTTTCTCTGCCGTTTCCACACATGCAAAGATACATCTTTTCGCCATACCATAAAACAAATCACAGCATATAAAATAAAAGCAGGTCTTTCGCCAACCATTCCGGCGAAAGACCTGTCTTCACGGTTCGGAACAAGGGCTATCAAAAATGATAGAAAACTCCCAGGGACAACGTATTGGACAGACTTACTCCAAACCCGGGCCTGTAGCCTCCGGCCACACGACTGTCATTGGCTGAAAAGCCTAGGAAACCAAGCGAAGCCTGCATGCCCCAATGAGGACTGATCCGATAGGCCACGCCAGGACGCAAACCAACGGCAAAGGCGACATCACTGTTATCGGAACCGCTACCGGCCTGCAAATCTGATTCCGTGGCATTACCGGCCGCAATATTCATCAGTCCATCGCAATAGAGCGATAGTTTGCCGGTACGATAGAACGTATAACGTCCGTAGGGAGTGACGGAGAACGCCAGAGCGTTATCCCGTCCGCTCTCATTGGCTCCAGCCACAGCAATTCCCAACTGACCGCCGACCTCCCACTTCTCGTTCAACTCATAAGCCAACTCGGGTGCCAACGTGAAAGACGTTATATCCGGTCCGTCACCATTCTCATACCAAAAACTTACGTTACCGCCAACGCGAAACTGAGCCTGTGCAGCTGTACTCATGGCACAAACGGCCAGCAAGGTCATCACAATCTTTTTCATACTTCCAAAACATTAGATTAAACAATTGGGTTTTAGTTTCTGCTACAAATGTATGAAAAAAGAGATTGCCGCGTACTGGCGATAAGTTCTTTTAGGATTCTGTCATAAAGTTTTTATAACAGGCAGTTTTTCATCGTTCTATAATGTTAAATTTATCAATAATTTCCTATCCACAGTTTCTCACCGTATGCAAGTTCATCCACGACGGGGACAAAGGGGATCACTCCGTCAAATACAAAACCATCCACAATCCGCAGACTATGGATGGTTTTTGTATTTAGTATTGCAAGAATCTTACTGACGGTAGCTGTCAAGCTGAGCGGAGTCGAACTTACGGATAAAGTTGAAATGCTTCTCCACTTCGCTCTCGGCATAATTGACAAATACGTTCAGGCTCTTTCCGAACAGATCGGGACGGTTCGTGGCATCCTGAATCAGGAGATGGCACATGATGACATCGGCCGCCATCTCCATCAGGCGACGAGCCACAATGTCCAGAAGTTCCTGATCGTTCGCTTCCTTCACGGCGTTCGTACAAGCATCAAACTTGTTCGCCATTTCCTTGATACGGTTCATGTAGCCTTCGTATTCGGGCAATACAGGAACGGATTCAAACTCACGGATTGTGGCAATATAGGAACCGTTGGTCACATAACGGATAGCTGCAACAGTCTGCAACTGCGTCGTACCCTCATAAATGGAAGTAATACGGGCATCGCGGTACAAACGCTGGCAGGCATATTCGAGCATGAAACCGGAACCGCCATGTACCTGAATACAGTCGTATGAATTCTGGTTGGCGTACTCGGAGTTCATACCCTTTGCCAAAGGTGTGAAAGCATCCGCCAGTTTCGCGAACTTCTTCTGTTCCGCACGTTCTTCCGGGGTGAGCTTGCGTTCACGGGCTATGTCGTCGAGTGCCTTGTAGATGTCTACGTAGCGGGCTGTCTGATACAACAGGGCACGACCGGCGTCGAGCTTTGCCTTTATCGTTGCCAGCATATCGTAAACGGCCGGGAAGTTAATGATTTCCTTACCGAACTGCTGACGGTCTTTCGCATACGCCAGCGCCTCGTTGTAGGCAGCCTGACTGATGCCGACAGACTGGGCGGCAATACCCAGACGGGCTCCGTTCATCAACGCCATGACATATTTGATCAATCCCATCTTGCGGCTACCGCAAAGCTCTGCCTTGGCATTCTTATATACCAGCTCACAGGTAGGCGAACCGTGAATACCCATCTTGTTCTCAATACGGCGCACGTCCACACCGCCGTCGCGCTTGTCATAGATGAACATCGACAGACCGCGACCGTCTCTCGTACCTTCTTCCGAACGGGCCAGCACTAAATGGATATCCGAATCACCGTTCGTAATGAAACGCTTCACGCCGTTCAGACGCCAGCAGTTATTTTCTTCGTCGAAGGTGGCTTTCAGCATCACGCTCTGAAGATCGGAACCAGCATCTGGCTCCGTCAGGTCCATAGACATGGTCTCGCCTGCACAGACACGGGGAATGAAACGCTTGTGCTGATCTTCGTCACCAAACTCATAAAGCGTCTCGATGCAGTCCTGAAGCGACCAAATGTTTTCAAAACCGGCATCGCCGGCAGATACCATTTCATTGGCAATCGTGTATACGACATTCGGCAGATTCAAGCCATTGTACTTGCGGGGCATGGTCATACCGTTCATACCGGCTTTGATCATTGTCTCGAGATTCTCTTTCGTTCCGCTTGCGTATGTCACACGACCGTTCTCACAATGAGGGCCTTCCGCATCCACACCTTCCGCATTCGGTGCGATCACATTTGCCGTAATATCGCCTACGATATCCAACACCTTGTCGTATGAATCCATTGCATCGGCATAATCCACCGGTGCATAATCGAATTCGTCCTTGTCTCTGAAGTCGCGCTCTTTCAGTTCAACGATGCGCTTCATCATAGGATTATTCAAGTGATACTTGAGTTCCTCTATATCTGAATAATAATTTGCCATGGCCTTACTTGCTGTTTTGTTTGTAATATTTAATGAGCTTCGGCACCACTTCCTCTACCGTACCATTGATGACATAGTCGGCGATGGTGTTGATCGGCGCATTGGGATCGCTGTTGATGGAGATAATGATACCGCTTTCCTTCATACCTGCAATGTGCTGGATGGCACCTGAAATACCGCAGGCGATGTATACTTTCGGACGCACAGTCACACCGGTCTGTCCGATCTGCAGGTCATGGTCGCAGAAACCGGCATCGACCGCTGCACGGCTTCCACCCACTTCACCATGGATTTCCTTTGCCAGTTCGAACAACATGTCGAAACCTTCCTTGCTACCCATACCGTAACCTCCCGCTATCACAATAGGAGCTCCTTTCAGGTTGTTCTTCGCCTTCTCTACATGGCGGTCGATAACCTTCACCACATAATCGGTTTCGGGAACATATTTCGCCACATCGTGTACAACGACTTCTCCTTTATAATCGAGATCGAGCACTTCCGCCTTCATCACACCGCTGCGGACGGTGGCCATCTGCGGACGGTTTTCGGGATTCACGATAGTGGCAACGATATTACCGCCGAACGCAGGACGAATCTGATAGAGCAGACTTTCGTATGTCTTACCGGCCTTCTTGTCCTCGTGAGGACCAATTTCAAGCGCTGTACAGTCTGCGGTCAGACCGGAATGGAGAGCCGAAGACACACGCGGACCCAAATCGCGTCCGACAACATCTGCTCCCATCAGACAAATCTGGGGCTGTTCTTCCTTAAATAGATTCACCAACACCGACGTGTGGGGCAACGACGTGTAAGGAGCCAGTCCTGGAGCGTCGAATATATGCAGTTTGTCCACTCCATACGGAAGGATCTGCTTCTCTATGTTTCCTGTAATACTGCTACCGGCAGCCACAGCCTCGAGCTGCACACCCAGCGTATTGGCTAACTTACGGCCTTTTGTCAACAATTCCTGGCTTACTTCGGCAACGACTGTACCTTCAAGCTCACAATATACAAATACGTTATTCATAAAAACTATCCGATTGTATGGTTAGCCAATAATTCTTGTATCAATCCCTCGACATCTGCATCGGAAGACGTGAGCACCTTGTTTTCCTTCGCTTTGAACACGATATTCTGCACTGCCTTCACTTTGGTGGGAGAACCGCTCAGACCGCACTGCTGCAGATCGGCTTCCACATCGACCGTGTTCAACTGTCCCAAAGTCAGATATGGCTTCTTCCCGTACTCCTCTGCGTATGGCAGACCTTCCGCCGGCTTTTCCAGGGGCACCATCGCACGCTTGTATTTCATCACCAGTTTGGCATTGCGCGGACGGCAGGGAGCCGCACTTCCGTTTACGGTCAACACCACGGGCAACGGGGCTTCCACAGTTTCCACGCCGCCATCGATATGACGCTTTACGGTAATCTTACCCTCAGCGCACTTCAAGATTTCCTCCACGTATGTCACCTGGGGCAGGTCGAGTTTCTGAGCCACCTGGGGACCTACTTGCGCCGTATCGCCGTCAATGGCCTGACGACCGCCCAGAATCACATCAGGCACACCTATTTTCCTGATTGTCGTCGCCAAAGCATAGCTGGTTGCCAGCGTATCAGCACCGGCAAAAGCACGGTCTGTCAACAGATAACCGTTATCGGCACCGCGGTAAAGGCTCTCGCGGATTACATCGGCAGCGCGCGGAGGTCCCATCGTTACGACGGTCACCGTAGAACCGGGATTCTGATCTTTCAGTCTCAAGGCCTGCTCCAAAGCATTCAAATCTTCGGGATTAAATATAGCAGGCAGGGCGGAACGGTTGACGGTGCCTTCGGGTGTCATGGCATCCGGTCCGACGTTTCGCGTGTCAGGAACTTGCTTGGCAAGTACAATGATTTTTAAACTCATAACATTAACTGTCTTATGATTTAGATATGTTTTTGTTTTTCATGTTTTACTTTACAGTAATCAACAAATATAAGGAATTCCACAAAAGCACCCAAAAAAAAGGAAAAGAAAATTAATCTTTTCCCTAATATAGCCCGTTTTATACCCGTATTCGACGAATACAATGCACAACTTACTCCCATTTATTCGTCCGTTCCGGCGTTTTTCCATAAATTTGCAACCACATTCCATACAAAACCATGAACACCACCCGCTACCCGTTTTTACGCGAACGCTACGGACAAACTTTTCTGCGTCTCCTATTCCTTATATATATGGCTGGTATCCGGCTCTCTTCTGTCCCGGCACAGAATGGTCAGCTGGCAGCCATGCGCAATACGGTGAAGGACAGTTACAACTTCTGGCTATACGCGCCTAAGGAATACGTGGCCGAACATCGGAAAGTACCTGTCATCATATTCCTGCACGGAGCAAGTCTGTGCGGAAACAACTTGCAACGCGTGCGCCGCTACGGTCTGTTGCACGCCATTGAGAAAGGACGCTATTATCCGGCCATGGTCGTCGCCCCACAGAATCCAGGAGGAGCATGGAATCCGAAAAAGATTGCGAAGATACTGGACTGGGTGGAAACCCACCACAACGTGGATTCCACACGGATATATGTCATCGGCATGAGCCTCGGCGGTTACGGGACGCTGGATTTCGCCGGTACTTATCCGGAAAGAATTGCCGCCGCCATGGCCTTATGCGGCGGGAGTACCCTGAAAGACGTATCGGGACTGGGAAAGGTCCCATTATGGATTCTCCACGGAACAGCCGATCGTGCCGTACCGGTATCCGCCTCTCAAAAGGTTGTAAAGACCATGCAGGACTCCGGCAATGACAGTCTGTTGCGTTTCGATTGGCTGAAAGGAGCCTCGCACGGCGACCTCGCGCGTATTCTTTACCTGAAACAGACATACGACTGGCTGTTTTCGCATTCGCTGAAAGATACACCAAGAGTATTGGACAAGGATATTCCCATCTCCTTACAGGACATGAAAGAAGCATACGAATATCTGTCGCCGGAAGAAACGCGGTTCGACATCGTTAGTAAAATCAGCCCGTTGCCTTGAATTACCGGGTCAGAGAGAAACGGAGGCTGAAGCCGAAATCCTGTGTAATGGTGGGATAGGCATTTGCCGACAACAGAGGCTGGTTGCGTTGTCGGTCGTAATACAGACTCAGCGTCATGTAACGGCTCATCGTATAGTCCGCACTGAAAGAAGTCTTGATTGCCTTATTTCCGCTGGTTGCTTCAGACAAGTCGGTCTGTATATTCCGGCTGATGGCATCCTGGTTGCGGAAAGACAGGTCAAAGCGCATATTCAGGTCGTGACTGAATGTACTCCTGTTGCTTTTCTTTTCCGTCTTCGCATCCTTACCTGCTGTCGAACGGCTTTGGCGCTCTTTCCGTTTGCGTCCGCCAAAAAGATTGGAGAACTTGAAATCATTGATTTTATATCCCCAGCCGATAACGAAATCATTGCTGCTGGCTTCGTTCAGTTGTACGGAAGTCATGCTCAGGGTCAGCACACGGGTACGCTTGTACTCCGCTTTCACGGTCATATTGTTGTTAAGCGTGACATTCAATCCTACAAGCGGAGAGAACGCCTCGTTGACAGACACCGTGCTGACATCATACATCGTACCGGGTACAAGATTGCCCGACACCGTATTCTCCACGAATCCCAGGTCGCCCATATACTGCATCCAGCTACTGAATGTATTGTACGCACCCACGGAATAAATACTCTTGTAACCGTGCGTCAAAGTCACGCTCTTAAAATGGTCGCGCAACCACGGCAACTGCCCCAGGCCTTTATAAGAGACAGACCAGTTGGGCAATATCTTGGCCAACGAGGGGAATATGTCTAACGGAGAACGTTCATCACCGCCGGTATAAGCCGCCAGGAATGCCGGTATCATCACATCCGATGAATACATATCCACCGTTCCGTTTTCCGGGTTAAAGTCTCCTTTCAGCCCCGAGCCGACCGGATAAGGCGCACCAGCGTATTGTGCCTCGACCCGATTGCGGAATGTATGGAGATAACTGCGGAAACGCTCGAATGTCTTGCTGCTGTAACCATTATCCGCATTCCCGCGGCTCTCGAAAGAGGAACCGATGGATATCGTTGTCATATTAAAGCTACCGGTCTGCGTTGTCGGAGCGCCTGCATACATATATTGTATGCTCTTGCTCTTGTTCACCGTACGGCTGGCATTCAGGTCTATTTTCAAATCAGCGATAGGCTCCAGCGTCGCCTTGATCTGCAGGTCTTCCACAAGATTCGTGGCAGCCGGCGTGCTGATGCTGTCTGTCATCAATAGCCACCCCCGCTCCGCGGCCTTGTCTATATAACCGTCATCCATGAAGCCGAATGCAAAATCCAGTCCAGGCTTCAATCCTCCGCCCGTACCTTGTCCTAACATATCTCCCACACCAGGCAGGAATCCCGGCAGGTTCATGCCGTATGTATTCCGGTAACTGACACTGACATTACGTACCATCATCAGGAACCGGGACGCCCCTTGCAAATAAGGATACCACTTCTTTTCCGAAGCCTTGGGCAAAGCCACCACATTCAGACGGAGTTTCGTCGTGTCCATATTCAGGATACGTATATGGTTCGCATCTATCTTTTTAAATTTAAGTGGATAGTGCTTACCTTCGGCCGTAAGCGCCGTCACTCGTATCTTCTTACTCTTCTGATTGTGCTTCACCGTCAGTGTAGTATCCGGTTTCAAAGTAATCTCCTGCGCAAATCCCTTGAACTTGGAAGGAGCCTGCTTGGCATTGGCCACTCCACGTTCATTGCTCAGTTCGGCAATCTCTTTCTCGTCCAGAACAGGCTTTCCGTCCTTGTCCACTCGCCCTTCAGCCAACGCTTTTTCCTGCGCGGCTTTCAGTTTAGCTTCCTGCTCCTGCTTGGCTTTCTCTTTTTTCGTCTTCTCGGCTTTTTTCTTATCCGCCTCTTTCTTTCGTCCGCTGGCGGAAAAACGCCGGTTCGCTTCTTTTAGGAACGGAGCGTGATTGTACAATGTTTCCATATTGAACCGACCGTTGACATTTACCGTACGCTGTGTATTGACGGTATTTCCCATCGTCGACCCATCTTCGAGTTTCGTTCCGCGCAACCACGAATAATCAGCCGTATACGTACCATTGGCCGTTATCCAGTCAAAACAGGGAATCTTGTCGATAGGCAATTTATAGGAAGCATTGAATGTCTGCTGGTAATCCAGCGGGGTCCCCCATCCCTTGATACTCTGCCACACAGAATCTTTCCATGCATGGTAACTGTCCGGATACAGATCTTTGTTCACCGGAGTATACGGTTCCACGATTTCTGCATGCGTGGCCGAACTGAAAGAAAGGTGCAACGCTTTGGTCAAATCCCAGCGAAGCGTAAATTCCCGGTTCCACAGAAACTCCTGTGAAAAAGAAAGGGGCAGCGAACTAGGATTGTCCAGATTATCCATGTCACGTTCCTGCAGTTCATAATACGTGCGGGATATATCCGTATTGAACGCCAGATTCTGGGGCAGGTAATTCAGATTCACATCCTTCAGAATATTAAACCATTTGCTTTTGCTCTTTATTTTCTTTTTCAGCGGCTCATACGGTTTGTATACAGGCGAATAATTGTAATTCATACCTCCCCTCCACACGTCTTCCGACTCCCAGACGGTCGTCTCACCTGACTTGCGTGAATGGCTATGCGAATAATTGAAAGAGAAGTTTGCCGGATCATAAGGCATCGGATGCTTCGGTGTGGCGATATTCACCTTGACATTACTTAAACTCAGGTTTTTATTGACAGTCCGGGTTGTGGTCAGAGTTTCCAGCGAGTCACGTTCATGTTCTGTCGTACAAGCATCGAGAGCATCTTTTAGCAACAAGTCGGTATCCAACGGATTATACTTAGGCTTTATCACCTCCTTACTATAAGAATAATAAAGAGGCATGGACAACTTGGCTTTCTCCGGCAGCAATTTGCCGAGTTCCATGCTGGTCGTGATATTATAGTCGTACGTATCCTCGTTGTTACGTTCCATCACAGTCTGCTCTATCCCGCCAAAGCCGGCTGTCTCCATGTGCCCCTGCAGATTCACACTACCGATATCGGACAACTGGACATTGAGTGTTCCCTGTGCCGCCCAGCCCCCGTCGTTGCTATATTCCTGCAAACGCAACTCGTTCACCCATACTTCGGCCGACTTAACAGCCCGGGAGTTGTTACGCACACCAATCATTATCGTCTTCACTTCGCCCAGTGTCGGGTTACCCATCACACTGATCTTATTATTGGGACGCTTCACATCGTATTCGGAGAAAAGACTATTGAACGTCACCTTTCCCAGACTCTTCGCCTGGTTACGCCTCCGCTTCAGGTCCGTAAAGACAGACAGATCCACATCCAGCATGTTCTCTTCCGGCCACACGGCCTGACATCCGGCCGCCGAATAAGTATCATAGAACCCTTCGGGAGTCAGTCGCAAAGGTATCTCGTATTCATAGAAGTTATTCTTATAGTCAGAGCCCAGACGGATGAACACGCTCATCTCATTGTCTTCCAACTCGGTCACATTCTCCGGCAAAGCGTTGGCATGCACAAACATCTGCAAATGCTTATACTGACGCATATCGATGTTGCAGTTCTTATATACCGCCCGCGCATCGCCTGTAGCCAAATCCTTTGCCGTAAGAGACAGTGCCTGCTCATTTGCTTCGCTCAGCTGGGTCTGGGACGGATCCACCACCCGACTGATTCCGGGAGGCAGAACATAGTTTACCGGCGTCTTGTCGTTGTTCTCTTCTATATTGACAGCAGAAACCTCCAACGTTCCTCCGGAAGGGGCCTCGCCCACATACAAAGACTGTTTGTAGGGACGCCATTCTCCTTTTACCAGGTCAAGCGTGGCAAAACGCAATATCACCGGTTCCTCAAAATTGGTAAGGAACATACGCATGAAACGGATGCTCGTGAAATCGTTGATGTTTCCCACCCGTTTTTGGTAGTTTTCCAATGGTATACGAAACTGATACCAATTGACTTCCTCCGTTGTTCCATTACGCAACGGCACGCTTGCCGTACGTTTGTCCACGATATAGTTCTCGCCCACTTTTAGGTCCTCCGGACGAATACTCACCTTGTACTGAAAATACTTCTCATACTCATTCAGCGTATAATCCTGATTGATATCTTCCACATCCGGCGTGGTCTTGTATGAAGTATCGTACGCTTCCGGCGAATTGTCCGAAGAGCGGGAGTTGCCCTCCGGCATATTAATGCGTTTGTAACGGTCCAAAATACTCAATTGGACTGCATCATAGTCGGAACCGCGGTAATAATGATAGTCGTCACCGGCCGGATCTGCCCAAATGGAATCAAACACGGCCGGATTCACCTTACCCTGTATCTCCGCCAGATATTTCTGATAAGCACCGTACGTGCGTTCCTCCGCACTGCTCAGACCGTTTAGCCCCACGTCCTGACGGTCGCGCGCTCCACTCTGATTGTTGAAGGCATACGTCACACTCGTTGTGTTCGGCACCCGTCCCCAGGCAGTCTCGGAATAATAGGCCGGATTTCCGTCTATGGGCATACCGCTCTCATAGAATTTCTTGCCGTCTCTCAGAATGTCCTCGCTCACTTCACCCAGGTTGATATAGAAATCGCCTCCGTAATTGCCGGGTTTCTCACGTGTATAAATAAAAGGATCCAACATCCAGAATTCGATATACTCGATGTTAGCCGTTTCGAAATCATTGGTATCCAACCGACGCATCATACCTCCCCAATTATTCGCCGGGAGCATCAGACGTCCGGCCGACGTAACATTTGGGTTCAAGTTGTAAGCTCCGCGCTCCGTCGGATAATAGGCCAGATTGAGTATCGAGAGAGAAGCCGTCGCATTATAGCTGTTCTGAGCCTTGTTAGGATATAACTCCACTTCATATACCTCACGCACATAATGATTGGAAAGCTGGTTGAGGTCGCTCTTGATATGGGACGGAGTCAGTGTTGAACTACGGCGGGTGAATATCGGATCCACATAATACCAGCTCAACAAAGCCCGATGGTAGCCTCCGCTGACATCGTCGATCCGTTTGCTGTCTTCAAAATCGGACGGTACACTTGACATCATCCAACTGACAGGTTGCATCACACTGATACCGTTCTTGGTATTCTCAAAATCATCCAGATAAGAGGCTCCTCCCTGTACTTTCTTGTTCTGTCCGGCAAGCAACTGGGCAAATTCTCCCGTGAAACTGATATGGGAAGGAGCCGTACAATTGACAAATGGTATCTTGTCCAACATCTTTGTCAGCCATTGACTTTCCCGTTTCCAGGACATGTTCAGTCCCCACAGCGTATTGCGCAAAGGTTCCTCGCCCATATTTACCTTACTGGTCAAGGGTTGTTCGTTCAGGAACATGAACGTGCCACCCATCGTAAAGTTCTTCGAGAAATCATACTGAAGGTTCAATCCGACCATCGTCTTACGCTGCATTCCATAGTTTTCATTACTCTCCAGGCTTACGTTTACCTTGGTTCCCGCATCCAGAATACCCTGATTGATAATCGTAACGCGCCCCATGGAATAATCCACGGTATAGTCCGTGTTTTCCACCAGTGTCACACCGCCGGCTGTCACCACCACCGAGCCTTGCGGGATATTCATGGCTCCCAAATCAATCTCCGATCCATTGTTCCCCTTATACTCACCGCTAAGCAAGAATTTGTCTTTTTCCGCTATTTGCTTGGCCACCGTTTTGGTCGAATCATACAATTCATCAAAACAGAACTCATCCGCCAATGCGTCATTGCCTATCACCTTACGCAGATGACTGCCAAACGGTTCCACCACCGGGAATATAATACGCCCCTTGCTAATCGTATACCCTTCTATGTAATCGAATTGCCCGTTGGGATTAGGTCTGTTTTTTGCATCCAGACGGTCCAGATTCATCACACGCAGCAATGGTTTGTCTTTCAGATGAGTCACAGGCAGATAAGTGAGAGCCACGCCGGTAGAATCGCTCTGATAAGATATGGTCAATTTGAATTTATCGCTTTGCGTACTGGTAGCCCCCAGACTATACACGTTCTTCATCATCAGATGCCATGTGCCGGACTGGGGAGAATTAGACGTGCTTTTCAATGTTTTCAAGAAAAGCGCCTGCTGATTGTCAGTTATATCCGAAGAGAACTCTCCCACCTGATATGTCACTCCGTTATACGTGTACTCATAGGCAACAGCCAACACCTCGTCCGGCTGCAGGGTAAAATTCAACGAGACATATCCCAAAGCATTATTGACCACATATTCACTGGTTGAAAGTTTACGGGCGCTCTGCAGTTTTTCATAATCAGTGCCTCCTTCAAAACCGGGAATCTGATCCAACACCGATGTCGTCTGACTGATATCCCGGGCTGCCAGATAGTTCGCCTGTAAAGTCGCATAAAGCGTATTTGAACGGTTTCCCGGAACTTTTAGTCCCGTCGAAGCCCACAATCCGGGACGACTGATATGTTCACCTTCGCCTAAATCCGTAAATCCGACAATGTTTCTGTTATTCTCGTTGCTTCCATTTTTATTTGTCACCCACAATTCGATGCGTTTGATTGTTACACCCGAAGCCACTGTGGGAAGATTACGCAGATTGTTGTCATAAGTGTCACGGAAATAGTAAGCAAGAAAGAAGTGGCGGTTTTCCTCATAATTGGTTGCAGAGAATTCATAGGAATTCAATTGTGTGCCTCCCTTGGAGGAAACTGTTTTGGACGATGATTTCTTTTGAGAAACAACAGTCTGCAAGTTCAGTTTACCAAATTGCAAGTCCGTACGGAAGCCAAACAGGGAAGAAGCTCCCTTAATCAGGGAAGAGTTGGTCGGCAACGACACATTACCCGCTTCCACCAGTTTGACGATCTCGTCTTCCTTGCCTTCATATTTTAATTTTAACTGCTGGGTGTCAAAGTCAAACGTGGCATCCGTATTATAGTTCAGGTTCATGTTGACTTTGTCGCCTACCTGACCGTTCATACTCAGGTTTATTTTTTCATCAAAGTCGAATCCGAACGTTTTCCGTTTGCTTACGGCCAGACTGGGATTATCAATTTTTTTTGTATTACCTCCAATCTTCAGCTCTGCCGTCCCCTGTGTCTTGATACGCACGCCTCCCGGACCGAAAATCTTCTCCGCGGGTCCCAGGTCAAACTGCATGTCCGTAAAATCGAACTTATTCTTGCCTGCATTAGCAAAAGCCTCCTCGTTCCTTTGACGATAATAGTTCTGCAAAGACTGCCGGAGTGTCCATTGCTGATACTCTTCCGGTGTCATCAATATGGGAGCATTCAGATAACCGTCACCGAACTTCGTACCCACGGTATACATATTCGTTTTCTCATCATATACCGCTTCCGTCTGCAAATTTTCGGGGTCTCTCAGGTCCGCCGACTTTTTTGTCAGATCCCGTTCCGTCTGCGGAGCTGTCCGCTTCACGGTATAACGAGGCTTGCGTACGGAATCCGGAGGCAAGGAAGCCGCTATGGCATCCTTCACCATCCATCCGGTCTCTCCGGTTTCCAACACTCCCGATGACCACAAGGCAGCCGTACCGCCTCCAAAGGCAGCCCATGTATTCACACTTATTACGGTGAACAAGACAACCATCAGTCTATATACGGGATGCTTCATGCCTTTATCTTTTCCGAATGGAGCCTATCTGTTTACAAACATTTCAAAGCCAATTTTATAACCCGCTCAACCGATGCAGACGGTTCTTCTTTCAATATGGCAGCGACCACCTTATGAGACGGAGCCGACGGAAATCCCAGCATCGTAAGTGCTGCAACAGCCTCTTCCAGAATCTCCGGAGTTTCTGCGGCAGAAGACCTTGCCGAAACTGATCCGTCTCCATCCATAACCGCGCCTATTTTGTCTTTCAGGTCTACGATGATACGCTGAGCCGTTTTCAGACCGATTCCCTTCACCGCTTTCAACACTTTTTCATTCCCAGAACCTATGACATCACACAATTCCGCCGGAGTCAAGGCTGACAAAATCATCCGCGCCGTATTTCCCCCGATACCCGACACACTGACAAGCAACAGGAACAGTTCCCGCTCCCTTTTTTCAGAAAATCCGTAAAGGATATGGGCATCCTCACGGATGCTTTCATATACAAAGAGTTTCACGTCTTTCCGCTCCTGCAAGGCCGAATAAGTGTTCAACGAAATATTAAGTCCATAACCCACTCCGCAACACTCCACGACAGCCAAAGCCGGCGTCAGCTCCGCAAGCGTGCCTTTAACATATTCAATCATAGTAACAATCGTGCTAGTCTATACTTAAGAGAAACGCTTTGAATACTTACTTTATTGTTTTGTCTAACGACAAAATACGGTCTTATTTCACCGGTTTCAAGCCCATCTTATCCGCACGTTCCAATATATAACGAAATGCGGCATCATGTTCATTCGGCACTTCTCCGTCCAATATCGCATCCTTCAAAGCACTTTTCAAACTTCCCACTTCACGACAAGGCGGCAAACCAAATGTTTCCATTATCTCAGCGCCATCCACCGGAGGCTGAAAGTTACGTATATGGTCACGAATTTCCAAATCTATCAGTTTCTGACGCACCAACTTGAAATTATCCAGAAAACGTTGCTTACGTTGTGCATTTTTCGAAGTTATGTCCGCCTCACACAATGTCATCAGATCATCGATATCATCCCCAGCCTCGAACAACAATCTGCGCACAGCCGAATCCGTCACTTCCTCGTCCGCTATCACGATAGGGCGCATGTGCAAGCCTACCAGTTTCTGCACATACTTCATCTTTTCGTTCATCGGCAATTTCATTTTCCGGAAGATCTCCGGCACCATTTTTTCGCCCAAATAGTTATGATTGTGGAAGGTCCAGCCTATCTTCGGTTCGAAACGCTTGCTCCGGGGCTTGCCGATATCGTGCAACAACGCGGCCCAACGCAACCACAGGTTATCGCTCACACGGCATATATTGTCCAGCACTTCCAAGGTATGATAGAAATTGTCCTTATGGGCACGCCCCTTCATAAGCTCCACTCCTTCCAAAGCAGACAGTTCTGGAAAGATGAGGGGTAACAGTCCGCAACGGGACAACTCCACAAAGCCCTTGGACGGCGTGTCGGTCATCATGATTTTGTTCAGTTCATCCGCAATACGTTCGCGGGAAATAATATGAATACGTTCCCTGTTCCGTTCCAACGCCGCAAAGGTTTCTTCCTCTATATAAAAATTCAACTGGGTGGCAAAGCGTATGCATCGCATCATACGCAGCGGATCATCACTAAAAGTAATATCCGGGTCAAGAGGAGTACGTATCATACGGTCTTCCATATCCCACACTCCGTCAAACGGATCTACCAATTCTCCAAAACGGGCTTCATTCAGACAGACGGCCAAAGCATTAATCGTAAAATCACGACGGTTCTGATCATCCTCCAGTGTTCCATCTTCCACCACAGGCTTCCTGGAATCATGGCTATAACTTTCTTTCCGTGCTCCGACAAACTCCACCTCCGTATTCTTATAATGCAACTGGGCCGTACCGAAGTTGCGATACACATTCACATGGGCACCACGCCCCAACCGTCTGCCTACGGCTTCCGCCAGACCAATGCCGCTGCCCACTACCACCACATCTATATCTTTAGACGGACGTTCCAGAAACAGGTCACGCACATAACCGCCCACGACATAACATTCCACGCCCAGTTCATCTGCAGCCTTACCAATCAGATGAAATACCGGCTTATCCAGCAGTTTTTCAAAATCTGCACGAGAAAGTTGTTTCATAAACAATGCTTTAACAGTATTTGATGCAAAATTACTATTTTTTTACCCGTACAACGCGTTTATGAAAGTAAAAAAACGTATTTTTGCTCATAGAACAACGATGAACGATTACATGAAAAACATTATCACTTGTGTTGTACTAACCTTATTCGCCACATCCTGCCGGCAAAGCAAAGATAATCCCGAACAGGCGGCGCGTCCTCTTTTAAATGCCGCACGCACAGAGATGACAAAAAAGAACTATCAGGCTGCACGCGACAGTATCATACGTTTAAGAACGTCTTTCCCCACCGCATTCCAGTCCCGCACGGCTGCGATCCTGCTAATGGACAGTATCGAACTATCTGAAGCAAAAGACTCTCTCACGATACTGGATGCCCTGCTGCAAGAGGAGCGTGATAAACTGAATATAATCAAAAGCCGGCAAGACGCCTTAAAACAGGATGAATACTACGAACAGAAGAACAAGGTGTTCTACATGGAGCAACATCTGGACGAAGTCGCAGCCAAAGTGAAGTTTTACATCCGTAAAATAGACATAGACAAAAACAAAATCCACACACCGGCTGATTGACCAAACCGCACGCCTTTACCAAAACTTATTTGCAGAAGGGTTGTATTCAAATCCTGCTGCAGCCAATATTCTTTCCAGTTCTCCGCGGTCGATCTGCAGGTCTTCGCACAACTTGTCTAATGAAGGATAAAAATCCCTCAATTTCTGGTTCACGACGCTCATCAACATAAACGGGTCTTTCGGCAGTTCGTTCATTTCCCGACTTACTTTGTTCTTACTAATAGCCTATTGTATCATCACCTTACGTTTCCCCACCAGATATATACCTTTTGAGAAACCGGTCAGACAGGTCATACCCACACCAACGGACTCACGGCGGACAATCCGCCCACCGGCATCGCAGACAACCACTTCCTGGGGATATCCGGCCACCAGCACCATCTCCCCACGGGCACCGGCATATACCTGCAATGATGAAGCCATTCCCGACTCTTCGATTCCATCCGGAAGCAAATCCGGCAAAGCCTCAATGTTCCACTGCTGATCCACATAAGCCATGCGTTTCGTGAACCAACCGTTCAAATAATCCATTTCCTCATCCAAGTCAATGGTCCCCACATCCGTATTCGTCCAACGCAACTTCTCCCGTTCCGTAACTCCGCAACGGTCAAAACGTTCTTTATAAGCCTGAAAACGAGCCAGAATACTGTCCGTATGCAAAGCACCTTTTCTCAATTCCTTGTAACGGTAACGGACCGAATCATTGAAGTTATTCACATTGCATAGTTTCAGCCGACGAAACAGGTTAAAGTCCCCGTGCTCGTTGTGTGTGATATAATTCGTATAATTCTGCTCCGGATTAATAGGCGAGGCGTCCCATCGCCGGCCGCAAGTGGAATCCAGGTCCCACAGTGCCGGTGTCAGACGTTTGTCTATGTTCCTGTTATAAATCCCCCAATACATATTCTTTCCGTGGTTATCCGCACTTAAAATAGTCTCCATCAGAATATAATAATCCATCAGGGCCGGATAATCAAAGTAATCACACACCTGTGCTCTGAAGGTCGTGTTCTTGACCGTACTTACAAAATTCACCGCATCATAAAGGTCCCCCCAGTCCACCGCTTCACCGTCATCCATATCGGGATATTTCAGTTCATAGCCGTCCCACGTCTCCGACTGGTTGGAATATGCCATCGGACTGGTCATCGGGTAAGACTGACTGTTGAAATTGTGCCCCATAAAAACACTGTAACTCCAATCGGAAGCCTTATACAGAAGTCCAGTAATACTGTGTTCTTCCATTTGCGGAGCATATTTCTTTAGTTTCATCTGCTTCCGGTCTATTTTTTCTGTCATACAATACAAACCGGCATAACTACCGTTGAGAAACAACTCTACATATTGCCCACGTGTTCCGGTCAGCGCTTTCGGTTCCTTTTCTATATAGTAAGGTTTACGGGCATAATCGTTCCACAAATCCGTCACAACCCTGTTCCGCATCCTGGCCTTATCTACCACCATTCCATCCAGGATCCAGTTATTATCCGAGCGCAGACCAAAGAAAGAAACATCCCGCGGATTCCCTTTCCCGTCATACAGCTTCACAGCATATTGTTTCTTGTTACGAGAACGCGTCGTAGCCCCCCTCCATCTGATACGCGCACGAATCATCGTATCGGCTCCACACACATCCGGCTCCGTCACCCTGATTGTCGCATCCTTATACCCTTCGTCAAAATCTCCGTATATCTGCACAAGAGGCAACGATGTAAAAACCAGCATCGCCTTCATTTCTTCCGTCCCGTTGCGAAACGTCATCGTCAAAGCACGGCCACCAGCAATAGAAGTAAACGTATGCTCTTTTCCGGAAACAAGTCTACTTCTTTCGAGGTACAACTTGGCACCGGAGTCCTTCAATTCAAAGTCCAGACGCCCGGTATAACTGTCTGCTTTCAGACATTCATCCGGTACGGTACAATAGTAGACAGAAGACACCCCATCATAAACAAGAGCATGCCCCCCTATCGCCAATCCTTCCACCCCGGTAACAAACGAAGACACAAACGCAGTCACCTGCTCCCCCGACTTATTATAAAAACAGAATTTCTGATTATAGGCTGGCGAACCGGCATTCGCATACGTACCCAATACGTAAGAATCTACCCGAAGGTCCATCAGATGGGACGGGTCATGTACATTACGGATTATCCAGCTGTTATCGGCCAACAGCGACAATGTCCATCGGGAACTGTCGCCCAGTAACTGTCCGGTAAGAGCCACATAACGACGGGTATAACTCCCATCCTCACGCTGATTGTCCCACGTAAGATACTGCCCGGTCTTTTCATTACGCAAGGTATACTGCCCATTAGCAACTTTACGCACCTCCCAATAAGCGGAACCGTCCGACGGCATCCCGGACGCATAAAACAAAGGAGTGCTGGCCCCCGCCACGCTACCCGGCACCCAGGCACCGGATGTCTGTACATGCGAAGAGGCTATCCGGAACGCACCCATATACACACCGGCATCTTCATCCGATTCAGATGCATTGACCGGCATACTGATCACCAGCATCAGCATATATATAAACTTCCGCAAAAAGCAATTCATAAGGTATCAGTTTCTCGCAAAGTTAAAAATTTTACACCATTAAACCAAAGAAACACTATAAATTTATACTACTGCCCCAAGCATTCGTTTATAAAAATAATCCCCCGGCTCCAAATGGCCCGGGGGACAAACCTAAAGAAAAACGAGGCGGCGACCTACTCTCCCACTTTCGC
>CAZIMK010000008.1:0-74487 GCA_964540455.1 uncultured Paraprevotella sp. | reverse complement strand
GTTGGTCAGCGAAACGAGAGTTGTCGAAAATCAACTACCGCATACACACCGATGCCATTAAGCAGAACCTAATTCCGAAAGAGGTTACTAAAGCACAGGCGAGCATCATCTATGCCAATGAAGCCGATGTGTTGAATGTAGCTATGTTCGGAACGACCGCGAAACAGTGGCGAGATGCTAACCCAGAATTGAAAGGTAATATCCGTGATTATGCCTCTATCAACGAACTTATCTGCCTATCAAACATGGAAAGTCTCAATGCCGTATTCATAGAACAGGGGCTACCACAATCAGAGCGACTTATCAAACTCAACCAAATCGCCATCCATCAGATGGGTGTATTGGAAATTGGCAATAACGATAGAAAGTTATTGAAGTAACAATTATCTGGAAACACAATGATTAAAAACAAAGATATAGAATCGGGATACCCATTCAAGCGACCCCGATTACACTTCTGCGCTATTCCTCGCTTTTTACGCTGCCGATGTTTCGCCGGGCAGGCTTATTTTTATATCTTTACGAGGCCGACAAAAATGCCGGTGGAAGAATGGATAAAATTTAGATATGAAAAGGATGAAAGGAAAACTGGTGGGAGCAGTTGCTATGCTGCTTCTGTGTGCCGTGACGGCGGGGGCGCAGCGGAGGGATACGTTGCGGGTGTTTGATGAGGTGACGTTTTACGACGGGTACCAGGAAACGGTGGTGGATGCGGACGTGGACGATGGAGTGCTGCGCCACTCCAATTCTCTGTATGCTGTGAAGTTGCCCGCGGAGGTGCCGGTGGCGGAGGGAGACTCGCTGGTGATGACAGTGCGCGTAAGGGCGTGCTGCGACAATTACGACCGCATAGGAAATGTCAATCTGGCGCTTGTGCCGCGCGGGGCAGGGAGTTATCGGCCGGAAGAGGTGCGGCGTATCGAACTGGGGAGGTTCGTCACGCCGTTTATGGACCGTAACAAGCAGCCGGACGAAGTGGATTATCATTACGACGCGGCTTTCCTGAGTTATATCTTGCGCGACCGCAGTCTGAGACGGCGTTACGACCTGTGGATGGAGATGGAGTTGTTCGGTGTGCCTTATGCCGCGCAGAAGCAGGTGGCGGGCTGCGAAGGACGGATGGATACGTTCGAGGGAACGGTGGAGCTGTCGTCGTATCCGCGGAAGCGTCGGGCACCATCGCGTGCGGGGCATGTGCTGGTGCCGGTGACATGCAAGAGGCCGGGCACGTACGGGGGAAATCTGAACAATTATGATTCGGCGGCGACGGACACGTTGGGGCGGACGGTGAAGACGTGGACGTTCGAGGTGCCGCGCGCGGTGGCAGACGGACAGATTGTGCTCATTACGTCGAACCACGGGGCGAACGCGGGTGGCGAGGAGTATAACCGTCGCTGGCATTATGTGTATGTAGACGGAGAATTGGTGACGACGTACATTCCGGGCCGTCCGTCGTGCGAGCCGTTCCGCCGGTTCAATACGCAGGCCAACGGCATCTACGGCCGTTCGCCGAAGCCGGACTACGTGTGGCAGTCGTTCAGCAACTGGTGTCCGGGCGACCGGATAGACAACCGTATTCTGGCGTTAGGTCATGTGGAGGCGGGGCGTCATACGCTGACGGTGTCCGTGCCCGACGCGCAGTTTGTCGACGGACAGGGCGATATTCCCGTGTCGGCGTTTTTTCAGGGCGTGACGCGGGGGCGTCTGCCGCAACCGCGGACGGAGACGTATGTGGCGGACACGCTGGCGCGGGTGAGTCTGACTGACGGCCGCCTGACGGTGGATGCCGGCGGACGGGCGGTTCAGTCAATGGAGATTTGCGGGGAGGACGGTCGGCGTCTGCTTCATTCAGAGTATCTCGTGGAGGCAGTGCTGACGCATTTCCCAGCCGGAACGTACTTGCTTAATCTGTATTTCACGGACGGACGTGTGGAGACACACCGCGTGGAGCGGAAATAAAGCGGCTATACTATATTTCTCTTTGTATGTGGAGCACGTGCGTGCAGTGTTCGATGATGGCGGGGCGGTGTGTGATGAAGATGAGTGTCCGTTGTCGCGCCAGCCGTGCGAGATTGTGTAGCAGTTGGCGTTCCGTTTCCTGGTCGAGTGCGGAAGTGGCTTCGTCCAGCAGGAGGATGTTGCCGTCGCGCAGCAGGGCCCGGGCGATGGCGATGCGTTGTGCCTGTCCTTCGCTGAGGCCGTCGCCCAGTTCTCCGCAACGCGTGTCCAGTCCTTCGGCCCGTTTGAGTATGAAGTCGGCGCAGGCGTCGCGCAAGGCCTGTTCCATCTGTGCGGTGTCGGCTTGCGGATTGCCGAGCAGGAGATTGTCGCGCACGGTGCCGCTGAAGAGCGTGTTGCCCTGGGGTACGTAGACGAAATTGCCGCGTGTGCGGGGGCTACAGGGATATTCGGTGTCGTGGCCGTAGATGGAGATGCTTCCCTCGTCGGGCGTGACAAGGTTGAGCATCAGGCGTATGAGGGTGGTCTTGCCGGCACCGGTCTCGCCGAGAATAGCAGTGCGGCTGCCGGGCGGGAAGTCGTGGGTAAGATGTCGGAGTACGGTGCGGCCGCCGGAAGGGTAGGCATAGGAGACGTCGTTCAGACGGATGCCGGCGGGACCGGCGGGCCGCTGTGAGTCGCCTTGCTCCTCGAGGGGGACTTCTTCGAGTTCGATGAGACGTTCGGCGGCGGTGAGGGTGGATATAAGGAGCGGTATGAAACGTGTCAGTTCGCGGAAGGGGCCTTGTATCTGCCCGACGAGCTGGATGAAAGCCATCATCATGCCGTAGGTGATGGTGCCGGCCTGCAGGCGGGCGGTTCCCCAGAGAAAGGCGGTGAGGTAGCAGGCGGCGAAGCCGAGGTTGAGGACGCCGTTGGAGAAAGAGGAAAAGCGGACGCGGGTCACGGTCTGGCGGCGCAGGTGATTCTGTACGTCTTCGAGGCGTTCAGTCATGGTGTCGCTGCGCCGGAGCGTCTTGACGAGGATGTGGTGCTGGACGGCTTCCTGGAGTATGCTCTGTACGCGGCTCTCGGTCTGGCGGATCTCACGTGTGAGCTGTCGCATTTTGTTGACATACAGACGGCTGATAAGCATGAAACAGGGCAGCAGGATGATGAGAAGAAGAGCCAGACGGCTGTCCATGGAATAGAGGAAGAGGAAGGCGCCGGTCAGACGGATGCCGACGGCAAGGGTAGCGGGCACGGTCTCGGTGATGGTGCTGGTGATGTCGGCGGTGTCCTTGCCCAAGCGGTTGAGAATGTCGCCGCTGTGACGGTCGTTGCCCGGTTGCCAGACGCTGTCGAGCAGGCGGCGGAAGAGGCGTTGCTGACTGTGGTTGAGAGTTTTCACACCGAGGATGGCGCGCATCCATTTCGTGGCGAGACCGATGGCCAGTTGGGCGAGGATGATGGCGACGAGCAGGACGGCAGCCTGGCGCAGGGTGCCTGCTGGCGACTTGCCGACGGCAATGTCGATGGCTTGTTTGGTAGCCCAGATGAAGGCGAAGTCGAGCGCCACGGAGGTGCATCGCAACAGGGCGTTGGCCGAAGCCTGCATGCGCAGTCCGGCAGAGGTGTGCCAGAGCCATTTCAGGATGAAAGAGACGGAGGGCTTCCCTTTGTGCGTGTTCGGTGTCATGGGCGTGTCGTTCATAATGCGGGCGGTGTCTGTTCGCGTAGGTCGGCTCCCCACATGAGTTTGCGGCGCAGGGTGGCGAAAAAAGTATTCGATGGCCGGCGGCACACCTTGATGGCGTAGGGAGCCTTGCGCAGGATGAGGCGTGTGCCCTGCCGGCAGGATTCGCTGCGCCCGTCGATGGCCACGAGGAAGTTGTGGCTGCGGCTTTCGACGGTAAGGGCTATGACGGCATCGTCGCGCAGGGTGATGGGGCGGATGTTGAGGCTGTGCGGGGCGACAGGGGCGATGCCGAAAGTGTTGGAGCCGGGGGTGATGATTGGTCCGCCGGCACTCAGGGCGTAACCCGTGGATCCGGTCGGGGTGTTGATGACGAGACCATCGGCCTGGTAGGTAGCCAGATATTCACCGTTCACTTCCACGCGTATGCTTATCATGGACGAGTGGTCGCGCTTGAGCACAGCCACTTCGTTGAGGGCATAGGGGTAGCCTTTCAGGGGATCGCCTTCGGCCGTGACCTGAAGCAGGCTGCGCTCCTCGGCGGTGAACCGGCCGCGGCAGATGAAGTCAAAAGTGTCATCTATTTCGTCGGGCGAGATGTCGGCCAGAAAGCCGAGCCGCCCCGTATTGATGCCCACGATAGGGATGCCCTTGTCGCCCACTCGGCGGGCTGTCTCGAGGAACGTGCCGTCTCCGCCCAGGCTGATGGCCAGATCGGCCTCGAATGTCTCGTCCTCGATGAGGTCGCAGGGACCGGTGGTGAGACCCAGCGGGCCGGTCATGTATTCGTGGAAGTCGCGGTCGACGAGCAGTTCAGCTCCGTGGCTGTCCAGTACGGTCAGTAAGGTGCGGAGCGTCTCCGCCTTCCGGGTTTGGTGTTTGTTGCCGAACAAGGCGGCACGGAGGCGGTGCGGAAGGGGTGTCTGCATGGGGTGAATCTGGTTTTTATTAATAAAATGCGGGCGTTACCCGACGCAAATTTAGTTATTTTTTCTAACTTTGCCTTCCACGAAATCAAATAAAAAAGGAGATGACGAGATTAAGTGTGAATATAAACAAGGTGGCCACGCTGCGCAACGCCCGCGGGGGAAACAATCCCGACGTGCTGCAGGTGGCGCTGGATTGCGAGGCTTTCGGTGCGCAGGGTATCACGGTGCATCCCCGTCCTGACGGGCGGCACATCCGCTATGCGGACGTGTATGCGTTGAAACCGGCTTTGCGTACGGAGTTCAACATTGAAGGGAATCCTTCGCGCGGTTTCATGGATCTCGTGCTGGCCGTATGTCCCACCCAGGTGACGCTTGTGCCCGACGAGCCGGGGCAGCTGACGTCCGATGCAGGATGGGATACGCGGGAAAATCAGTCGTTCCTTTCCGACGTGGTGACGGAGTGTAGCCGGAAAGGCATACGCACTTCGATTTTCGTCGGAACGGAGCCGGAGATGATTGAATATGCCGCCCGCACGGGGGCCGACCGTGTGGAACTATACACCGAGCCCTATGCGGCGTCTTATGCCGCGGGACCCGATGAGGCGGTGCGCCCCTTTGTCGAGGCGGCGACGCTTGCGCGCAAGCTGGGGCTGGGCGTGAATGCCGGGCACGACCTGAGTCTGGAGAATCTGGCCCATATCCACCGTCACATTCCCTGGCTCGGCGAGGTGAGCATCGGGCACGCGCTTATCTGCGACGCCCTGTACCTGGGTTTGGAAGAGACGGTAAGGAGATATCTGGAATGTCTGAAGTAAAAAATAGGAAAAAGCTATGAAACCGATTTATGTTTTTGCCGCCGAAGGTTTCGAGGATATCGAGCTGCTGGCTGTGGTTGATATACTGCGTCGCGCGGAATTGCCCGTGCAGATTGTGTCTGTCACGGGAGACAGGCGGGTGAATACGGCTCACGGGGTGAGTCTCGGTGCCGATCTCCTGTTCGAGGAGGCCGATCTGGACGAGGCTACGGCACTGGTGTTGCCGGGCGGACTGCCCGGGGCGCACAACCTGGCCGCCCACGAAGGGCTGCGCGACGCCATCCGGCGCCATTACGAGGCAGGCGGTCTGCTGGCCGCCATCTGTGCCGCGCCGCTGGTGTACGGCCGTATGGGACTATTGCGCGGCGTGCGTGCCACGTGTTATCCCGGCTTCGAGGAGGAACTGGAGGGCGCTGTCCCGACAAGGGCGCTCGTGGAGCACGACGGACAGTTTGTGACGGCCAAGGGACCGGCTGCCGCGTTCCCGTTCGGCTACAAACTTGTGGAGTTGCTGGCCGGCAAGGAGAAGGCCGATGCTCTGCGCGAGGGAATGATTTTTGCGGAGCTGGTGCGATGAGCGATTATGCTGTCGTCGTGGCCGGCGGGAAGGGGGTCCGCATGGGGGCGGATGTACCCAAACAGTTTCTGCCCGTAGGCGGCCGGCCGGTTCTCATGCGCACGCTGGAGGCTTTCCATGCCTGCGATCCCGCGATACGGCTGGTATTGGTGCTCCCCCGTGCTCAGCAGGATTATTGGCGCGGACTGTGCCGGGAATACGGTTTCGACATACCTTATATATTGACGGACGGAGGAGAGACGCGTTTTCATTCCGTACGCAACGGACTGGCTTGTCTGCCCGAGGAGGCGGATGGTGTGGTCGGTATACATGACGGCGTACGGCCGTTTGTGGCTCCGGAGGTCATCCGGCGGGCCTATGAGATTGCCCGTCGCAGCGGGACGGCGGTGCCCGTCGTGGACATGGTGGACTCTGTGCGCCGGACAACGGATGCGCAGGGAGGCAGCGAGGCAGTCGACAGAACGGTTTACAAGCTTGTCCAGACGCCGCAGGCGTTCCGCATATCCCTGCTTCGGCGGGCCTACCGGCAGGAGTATTCTCCTGCGTTTACGGACGATGCTTCCGTTGTGGAAGCCACCGGAGCGAAGATTGTGCTGGTGGAAGGGAACCGGGAAAATATCAAGATAACCACACCTTTTGACCGCCGGGTGGCGGAGGCGCTGGCCGCCGGACAGGAGTGACGCTTATGTACGACATGCTCCAGCAAGATATCACGTACCTGCCGGGGGTGGGGCCGCAACGGGCGAAACTGTTGAAAAATGAACTGCAGATCGCGACGTTGCGTGACCTTCTGTATTATTTCCCCTACAAGCATATCGACCGCACGCGCCTTTATTATATCCACGAACTGACGGCCGACATGCCTTACGTGCAGCTGCGGGGGCGCATCCTGAGTTTTGAGACGGAAGGAGAGGGACGTAAACGGAGGCTGGTGGCACACTTCACCGACGGACACGGAAAGGTGGAGCTGATTTGGTTTCAGGGAATCAAGTATGTGATGTCCCGCTACAAGCTCCATACGGAATACATCGTGTTCGGAAAACCTTCGGTGTATGGCGGGCGAATAAATATAGCCCATCCCGACCTGGATCCGGCTGACGGACTTTCCCTGTCGGTGTTGGGGATGCAACCTTATTATACGGTCACGGAGAAAATGAAGCGGCAGGGAATGAATTCCCGCTCGCTGGAGCGTTTCACCGCGACCTTGTTTTCCCGTCTGGACGTACCTCTGCCGGAGACGTTGCCTGCTTATATCGTGGAGCAGCTTTGCCTGATGCCGCTTGATGAGGCTCTGCGGAAAGCTCATTATCCGGCTACGGCCGAGGATTTGCGCCGGGCCATGCTCCGGCTGAAGTTTGAGGAACTTTTCTATCTTCAGCTGAACATCCTGCGCTATGCCCGCGACCGTCAGTGCCGTTATCGGGGCTTCGTGTTCGCCCGGGTGGGCGATGCGTTTCACCGGTTTTATGAAGAATGTTTGCCTTTCAGTCTGACAGGGGCGCAGAAGCGGGTGATTCGCGAGATACGTCACGATATGGGGAGCGGCAGGCAGATGAACCGTCTGCTGCAGGGTGACGTGGGGAGCGGCAAGACGCTGGTGGCCCTCATGTGTATGCTGATAGCTGTGGACAACGGCTTTCAGGCCTGCATCATGGCGCCCACTGAAATTCTGGCCGAGCAGCATTGCGCCACGTTCCACCAGTTTCTCGGCGACATGGATGTGGAAGTGGCGCTACTCACCGGGTCGGTGAAAGGCAAACAGCGCGAGGCGGTGTTGGCCGGTGTCCGTAGCGGGGATATACAGATACTCGTGGGGACCCATGCCGTGCTGGAGGATACGGTGGATTTCCGCTCGCTGGGACTGGTGGTCATCGATGAACAACACCGTTTCGGTGTCGCACAGCGTGCCCGGCTGTGGGGTAAAAGTGCGCAGCCTCCTCATGTGCTTGTCATGACGGCTACTCCCATTCCCCGGACGCTGGCTATGACGCTCTATGGCGACTTAGACGTATCCGTCATCGACGAACTTCCGCCGGGGCGGAAACCGATACAGACCATACACCGCTTCGACAACAACCGCGAAGGGCTTTACAAGGCAGTCCGCCAGCAACTGGACGAAGGGCGTCAGGCGTATGTGGTGTTTCCGCTTATTAGCGAGAGCGAGAAGATGGATATCAAGAACCTGGAGGACGGATATGAACATCTCTGCAAGGTATTTCCCGAATATAAGATAAGTAAAGTGCACGGTAAGATGAAGTCCGCGGAGAAAGACGAAGAGATGCGGAAGTTCCAGTCCGGCGAAACCCGGATACTCGTAGCCACGACCGTGATAGAGGTGGGCGTGAACGTGCCGAACGCCTCCGTCATGGTTATCGAGAATGCGGAACGCTTCGGGCTGGCCCAGCTGCATCAGTTGCGGGGGCGTGTGGGACGCGGTGCCGACCAGTCCTATTGTCTGCTCGTGACCCGTTACCAGTTGAGTGAGGATACCCGCCGTCGCATACAGATAATGACCGAGACCAACGACGGTTTTGAAATAGCGGAGGCCGACCTGAAATTGCGCGGCCCCGGCGATCTCGAAGGGACGCAGCAGAGTGGCGTGGCTTTCGATCTGAAATTGGCGAATCTTGCCCGCGACGGGCAGATATTGCAGCTGGCCCGCGATACGGCACAGCGGGTACTCGACGGTGACCCGCAGGGGACATCGCCGGAGAATGCTCTGCTGTGGCAACAGTTGCAGGTTTTGCGCAAAACCCATGTCGACTGGTCGGCAATTTCTTGACCTTGAAGCCGCTGACGGAACGTGCGGCCTTCGCTTCCCGATAAACTTAATTTTTTGATTTATTTGTTTTCTTTTCTCAAAAAGTGCTAATATTCTTTGTGATTCTTTCAGAAAAAGGCTATCTTTGTCTCACTTGTATGCAGGAATATATCTGCGCGAAACTGAAAATCTTCTGACAATGGAAAAGACATTAGTCCTTCTGAAACCTTGTACACTGCAACGGGGATTGGTAGGTGAAGTAATAAACAGATTCGAAAAACGGGGGCTGAGGTTGGCCGGAATGAAGATGATGCAGCTGACGGACGAGTTGCTTACTGAGCATTACGCCCATTTGCGGGAGAAGCCTTTTTTCCGGATACTGAAAGATTCCATGATGTGTACGCCCGTGATTGCCTGTTGCTTCGAGGGAATAGAAGCGGTAAGGGTGGTGCGCGCTATGGCCGGGGCTACCAACGGAAGAGACGCTTTGCCGGGGACGATTCGCGGGGACTATTGCATGAGCAATCAGCAGAACATTGTGCATACATCGGACTCTTTGGAGAATGCCGCTGTGGAGTTGGCGCGTTTCTTCAAGCCGGAAGAAATTTTTGACTTCGAGTCTTCGAATCTGAAGTATTTGTATGCTTCTGACGAACTATAATATTAATAAAATAAAAAGAGGAAAGGAAGAAAATGCATTTTAATTTTAAAGGACTTAAGAGAGGAATCATTGTGGTGCTGAGTGCTACAGCCCTTCCTGTCTGCGGGCAGGACCTGATAGCCAGCCAGGCACCCATTGATAAAAAAATGAGAGCTGTGGACTCTGTCGCCTTGCAGCGTTTAATCAACGAGGAACAGCTTGAAAATCCCTCATTCAGCCTTTATCCCGAATGGAGCAACCAATATGTCCATCGTTATAATGCAGAGTTGCCGGAAGAGTTCAAGATTGACTTGCGGCATTTCTGCATGCCTACGCCCAGCCGGCAGATTACGTCGAACTACGGCTATCGGAAGAATTTCCGGCGTATGCATAAGGGGTTGGACGTCAAGGTTTACATCGGTGATACGATTCGGTCGGCTTTCAGCGGCAAGGTGCGTGTCGTGGCGTACGAGGGCAAGGGATATGGCAAGTATGTGGTTATCCGTCATAATAACGGTCTGGAAACGGTTTACGGACATCTGTCGGCTCAGCTGGTGCGTGAGAACGATGTTGTGAAAGCTGGTGAGCCTATCGGTCTGGGCGGAAATACGGGGCGTTCCACGGGATCGCACCTGCACTTCGAGACCCGTCTGTTGGGAGAAGCTATTAATCCGGCCGAGATGTTTGATTTTGAGGCACAGGATGTTACGGGAGATTTCTATGTATTCCGTGCTCACGGAAGCAATTCTCTGTTGGCGTCGCACGATGGCAGCGGTGACAAGGAAATCGTCAGCGTTCCGTCATCTCCTTCTGTGAAGAAAGGCAGTGACAGCCATTCCGGTCAGCGCCGCCCCCGTGTCAACGGCAATGTGCATAAGGTGAAGTCGGGAGAGACGCTTTCCGTCATTGCCCGCAAATACGGTACTTCCGTAGCTCAGTTGTGCAAACTGAACCGTATCAAGACGACGACTGTATTGCGTGTGGGACAGATATTGAGATGTTCATAAAACAATATCGAATATACATGAAAAAGAGTCCGCAGAAAACAGCGGGCTCTTTTTTGTAATTTCCGTTTTAAAAAGCTACCTTTGCAAAATACAATCATTTACCTGCGCGTGGAAATGGAAACTCAACAACAATTTGAGCAGATTATGGCTGAATGCCGCGAATTGTTCTCCAAGAAATTGCATGATTACGGAGCTGCGTGGCGGATTATGCGTCCTTCGTCCGTGACAGACCAGATTTACATCAAGGCCAATCGGATTCGCAGTATTGAAGTGAAAGGAGTGGCTTTGGTGGACGAGGGGATTCGCGGCGAGTTCATGGCAATCGTCAACTATGGAATCGTGGGACTGATTCAGTTGGAACTGGGATATGCCGAGAAAGAGGACCTGACGGCCGATCAGGCATTGGAGTGGTATGACAGATACGCGCGTATGACTCTGGAACTGATGCTGAAAAAGAATCATGATTACGATGAGGCCTGGCGAGGAATGCGTATCAGTTCCTATACGGATCTGATACTGATGAAACTGTACCGTACGAAGCAAATCGAATCGCTGGCCGGCGCCACACTGGTTTCGGAAGGTGTGGATGCCAATTATATGGACATGATTAATTATTCGGTGTTCGGCCTTATAAAACTACAGTTCGGTGAGGAAACACTTTCATAAGATCAGGTGGGCAGGTGTCAACATCGCACGTCTGGTGCTTGCGTCCGCTTTTATCGTTTCGGGCTTTGTGAAGGCCGTGGATCCGCGGGGGACCCAATATAAGATTGAAGATTATCTGCAGGTGTTCGGGTGGGAGGACATGCTCCCCTCTTTTTTCCCGCTTGTCGGGTCCGTGCTGTTATGCGCCCTTGAGTTCTGTCTGGGCATTTACCTCCTGTTCGGCATCCGTCGGCGGCGTACTTCCCGCGTCACGTTGCTTTTTATGTGTCTTGTCACGCCTTTTACGCTTTATCTGGCGCTGGTTGATCCGGTGGCCGATTGCGGGTGTTTCGGAGACGCATGGATACTTACCAATTGGCAGACATTTGGCAAAAACGTAGTGTTGCTTGTGGCCGCGGTGCTTGTGTCCCGCCATTGGCGCAGAATGCCCCGTCTGATATCGGAACGCAACCAATGGATGATTTCCATGTATTCCATCCTCTTTATCTTCTTTTTCGCTTCGTATTGCATCTATCGCCTTCCTTTTATGGACTTCCGGCCTTACTATATCGGCGCCGATCTGAAGACTGTTGTGGAAGGAGGGGAGGTACAGTATGAGACTGTTTTCATACTGGAGAAAGACGGGGAGATAAAAGAGTTCTCGCTGGAAGATTATCCCGACAGCACCTGGACCTTTGTCGACAGCAGGACGGTGTCGGTAGGAGGGGATAAAAATGTGGACGCGCGTGATTTCTCGATATCGCTTTTGCCCGTACAGGAGGACATAACGGCGTCCGTGTTACAGGATGAGTCATACGTGTTCCTATTGGTCGCTCCTCGTCTGGAGCATGCGGACGACAGTTATATCGACCGGATAAATATGCTGTACGACTATTGCGTGGAACGCGGTTATGCTTTTTATTGCCTGACTGCTTCCGACGAGACGGCCATTAGCCGTTGGGAGGAACTGACCGGAGCGGAGTATCCGTTCTGTTTTACGGATGAGCTGACACTGAAGACGATGGTACGCTCCAATCCCGGGCTGATATTGTTGAAAGAAGGTGTGGTGCTGAACAAATGGAGTTGTACGAATCTTCCTTCGGAGGATGAACTGTCCGGTCCGCTGGAGAAATTGCCTTTGGCAAATCTGGTGCCCGAAGATTATTATATGAAGATAATAAATGTGCTTTTATGGTTTTTTGTCCCGTTCATAATTCTTACCTTTGCAGACAGAATCTGGATGGGCGGTAAAATGTACAAGAGATTCAAGCATAAGAACAAGATTATAAATCAACTTAAAGAAAGGAAAAACTATGAGAAAGAAAATCGTAGCAGGTAACTGGAAGATGAACATGAACCTGCAGGAAGGTGTCGCTCTGGCTACAGAACTCAAGGAAGCACTGGCTGCCGACCAGCCGAACTGCGATGTGGTTATTTGCACGCCCTTTATCCATCTGGCCACTGTTGCCGGTATTCTGGACAACACGGTTATCGGTCTGGGTGCGGAGAACTGCGCCGACAAGGAAAAAGGTGCCTATACAGGCGAGGTTTCTGCCGCTATGGTGAAGTCTACGGGTGCGCAATATGTGATTCTGGGGCATTCGGAGCGTCGTGCCTACTATGGTGAAACGGCAGAAATCCTGAAAGAAAAGGTTAATCTGGCTTTGGCCAACGGTTTGAAAGTTATATTCTGCATCGGTGAAGTGCTGGAAGAGCGCGAGGCTGACAAACAGAACGAGGTTGTAAAGGCGCAGCTGGAAGGCTCATTGTTCGACCTTACAGCCGAGCAGTTTGCCAATATCATCCTGGCTTATGAACCGGTATGGGCTATCGGTACGGGCAAGACCGCAACGTCCGACCAGGCAGAAGAAATGCATGCTTTCATCCGTACCACGATTGCCGAGAAGTTCGGTACTGAGGCAGCCGAGAACGTCAGCATCCTTTATGGCGGAAGTTGCAAGCCCTCCAATGCCAAGGAAATCTTCTCAAAACCTGACGTAGATGGCGGTTTGATCGGTGGCGCTGCTTTGAAGTGTGCTGATTTCAAGGGCATCATCGACGCTTGGAAATAATTCTTATAATAGACGGGAGGAGGACCGTTGCCGGACGGATGATTCGCTGGAACGGTTCTTTTATTCCCAATTACAGAACTGACGTATGAAGTGTGATTTTTTCGTTTGCTTTCTGGCTCTATGCTTGTGCGGCCGGCTCTCTGCCCAACAGACTTTCACGTCTCATCTGCAGAAAATGCAGGCTGGGAAAGGAACTGTCGTCCTGCATCAGGACGCCGCGATAGACAAGCTCGTGAACGGGGGAACAGTGACAGTGCCGGCTTCGGAAGGCAGTGAAGCGCAACAGCCCGGAAACAGCGTCACCGATGTGCCGGGGCAGTCGTCCGGCAGCTCCAGAGCTCGTATGAAGGCAAACGGTTATCGCATCCAGGTTTATTCGGGGGGCAATTCCCGTATGGCACGCCAGGAAGCGACCAAGGTGGCTGGACAGGTAAAGGCTTTGTTTCCCGAGTTGCAGGTATACACTCACTTCAAGAGTCCGCGATGGATATGTCGGGTCGGTGATTTCAAAACCTATGAAGAGGCCAACGAAGTGTTCCGTGCCTTGCGTGAGACACAGAAATTCGGGGAAGCCATTATTGTTAAAAGTGTTATCCTAATTCCTTATTGATGGAACATAAGTCAAGTGGATCCGACGGGAAACAAGCGGAACTCGCGGAACATTATGAGAAAATACTGGCCTTGCTGGGTGAAGATCCTGATCGTGAAGGTCTTCAAAAGACTCCTTTGCGTGTGGCTAAGGCCATGCAGACACTTACGCGCGGATACGGAGAAGATCCGGAGGCCATGCTTTTGTCAGCCCGTTTCAAGGAAGACTACCGGCAGATGGTCATAGTGAAGGATATCGATTTCTTTTCTCTTTGTGAGCATCACATGTTGCCGTTCTATGGAAAAGTACACGTAGCCTATATCCCTAACGGTTACATCACGGGATTGAGCAAGATTGCCCGTGTAGTGGATTGTTTCTCCCATCGTCTGCAGGTGCAGGAGAGGATGACTCTCCAGATAAAGGAATGCATCCAGCAGGCTCTTGACCCCTTGGGTGTCATGGTGGTGGTGGAAGCCAAACACATGTGTATGCAGATGCGGGGTGTGGAGAAGCAGAATTCCGTGACAACGACCAGTGATTTTACCGGAGCTTTTCAGCAGGCGAAGACACGCGAGGAATTTCTCAATCTCATAAGTCACGCCGATCGTTAACCTTTTTCTCAGACTTCTTGTCATGCGATACGGCGAAAGGTTCGTTATGCCTTTATGAAAGCCGCACGTCGGACCTCTCTCCGGTATACATAGCCCTGTTTGTCGGCCTTATGTGACGGGGCGATATCTTTTTCTGTGAATAAAATTAAGGTTTTCTTTATATATAATAAGGTATGGATTGTTAACCAATCTGTAAAGAACTATATAACGTTAACGTCTTTGATTTTTTTGTTTCGGAAAGATGTGCCGTGTTTCCTTTTTTGTATCTTTGCCTTGTGATAAAAAAGAGATAAATGATATAAGAAATTAATTTAAAACCTTTTAACTATGATTACGGATAAATTGCAAAAAGCTATTAACGATCAGATTACGGCTGAAGTATGGTCTGCCAACCTTTATTTGTCCATGTCCTTTTATTTGAAGAAAGAAGGATACGACGGTTTTGCCTCATGGGCAAAAAAACAGTCGCAGGAAGAAATGGAACACGCCTGCGCTATGGCTGATTATATGATCAAGCGGGGAGGAGTGGTTCGTCTGGATAAGATCGATGTCGTTCCTCAGGAATGGAGCGGTGTGCTCCGCATGTTTGAAAACATATATGAACATGAGTGCAAAGTTTCCAAGATGATCGACCATTTGGTGAATCTGGCGGCAGCGGATGACGACAAGGCCAGCCAGGACTTCTTCTGGGGATTCGTGCGCGAGCAGGTCGAGGAGGAAGCCACCGCACAGGATATTGTGGAGAAGATAAAGAAAGCCGGTGAGGCCGGTATACTTTATCTGAATGATAAAATGGGACTTCGTAAATAAGTTTCAGCTTACCCGAATGGGTAAGAACAAGAAGGGACTCTCCGTCGGCTGTCTGGCCGGCGGAGATGTTTTTATGTAGGAGTATGACTATCGTATTGTCAGCACGCGGTCGCCTCGTTGGCGGGCTAAGGAGCTCTCTATCTCTTTTACCTCTTTGTAGTGTTTCATGATGTCCATGTAACGCTCTTTATCCTGCAATATATCGGGTCTTCTCAGTTGGAGCAGAATCTGTTTCAGTTCCTCGTCCACGATGGCCAGTTTGAAGTCCGTCATCAGGTGGGGAACCAGTTCCATGAGCCTTTCCTCGTTGCTTATCACCTTCTGGCTCTTGGAATGGTATTTGCTCAGGATGTACCGGTCGCTCATCAGTTCGAAAGCCAAACTGCTGACCGCCGGAGAGGGATGGTTCATGAAGTAGCGCTCGGTGGTGAAGCCCTCGTCATGCAGATGTGCTTCGGCCTCGTCCAGCAGTTGGTTGTGCAGGGGATTGTGGAATTGCAGCGTGTCTTCCTGCAGCGTGTAGCGGATGTATTCGACGACGGTGAGGGGCTGTTCATCCCCGTTCTCGTTTTCCACGTTGCACATTATTTTGTCCCCGTAACGCACCAGGGCCTGTACCAGCAGCAGTTCCTTTTCGTAGAACACCATCTCTTCGGCTCCCCTGCGGGGGATGAAACTGAGCGTGTGGGACGCTTCGGGAATTTCGGCCGCTGTTTCCGCCGTTGGCATGTCCGCTGTCGGCTGCGTGCCGCCGGGATATGTTTCGGGAGGTATTTCGGTGAGAGGAGGTGGAGGGACGTCTGCGTCGTTGGCCGTCGGAACCGGAATTTCGCTCGTTTCCGACGGTGCGGCGGGGGCGTTGGACTGCTGTTGCAACGCGCGTCGGTTGCGCTCCTGTTCCTGCTGTTTCTTTTTCTCTTCCCGCGCCTTGACAATACACCGTCCCACGGCCGAGGCCAGCATCTGTTCGTCCATGGCCAGCATGGCCGAGGTTTCCCGCGTGTAGAGTGAACGGGTGATTTCGTCCGGAATCACCGAAATGCTTTGCACGATGTTGTTCACCAGCCGCGACAATTTGATGGGGTCTCCTTTGGCTTCTTGCAGCAGCAGGTCGGTCTTGAACTTTATAAAGTCCACTTGATGCTCGTTCAGGTATGCCTGATACTCAGTGGCGTTGTGTTTGCGGGCAAAGCTGTCCGGATCGTCTCCGTCGGGCAACAGTAATAGTTTCACGTTCATGCCTTCGGCCAGCAACATGTCGATACCCCGTTCGGATGCCTTGATACCTGCCGCATCTCCATCGTAGATGACCGTAATGTTTTCCGTGAACCGGTGAATTAGTCGGATCTGGTCTGTCGTCAAGGCGGTACCCGACGAGGAAACCACGTTTTCCACGCCAGCCTGGTGCATGGAAATAACATCGGTATATCCTTCTACCAGAAAACAATTGTCGTTTTTTACAATGGCCTGTTTGGCTTGAAACAGTCCGTAGAGTTCCCTTTTTTTGGAATAAATGGCAGATTCGGGTGAATTCTGATACTTAATGTTCACTCCTTTGGTGGCGGCATCGAGCACTCGTCCTCCGAATGCCACCACCTTGCCGCTCAGTGTGTGGACGGGGAAGATGACACGCCCCCGGAAACGATCCTGCAACTGACCGTTGTCGCGCTGGAAGCACAGTCCGGTCTTCAGTAGATAATCGTCTCTGTATCCCTTTGCTCTGGCTTCGCGAACCAGCGCGTCCCATTGGTTGGGACTGAAACCCAACTGGAACTTGGCTATGGTGTCGTCGCGGAATCCCCTGTTCCGGAAATAAGCCATACCGATGGCCCGTCCGTCTACGGTATCCGTCAGTTGGCTGCGGAAGAAGCCGCAGGCCCATTCATTGACGATGAACATGCTTTCCCGTTCGTTCCGGGCCTGCTGTTCCTCGTCGGTCATCTCCTTTTCCTTTATTTCGATATGGTATTTCTTAGCCAGATAGCGCAGAGCGTCGGGGAATGACAGCTGTTCGTGTTCCATGATGAAGTGCACGGCGTTGCCTCCCTTGCCGCAGGCGAAGCATTTGCATAGCCCTTTGGCGGGAGAGACGACGAACGACGGAGTACGGTCTTCGTGGAAAGGGCATAACCCCTTGTAATTGACGCCGGCTTTTTTCAGCGTCACGAAGTCCGACACGACATCCACTATCTGGGCTGCGTCCAGTATTCTGTCTACGGTGGCTCTGTCTATCATTACTCTCCCGTCAGTGTGGCGACAATGCGGCGCGGGCCTCCATAATCGCGGAATTCACATAGATAAATGCCTTGCCACGTGCCCAGGTTCAGACGCTTTTTCGTTACAGGTACGGTCAGTGCCACACCGCACAGCGTGCTTTTGGCATGCGCCGGCATGTCGTCCGCTCCTTCCATGACATGGTTGTAGTAGGGTTCGTTTTCCTGTACCAGCCGGTCGAAGATGCGTGCCATGTCTCCCCGTACGTCCGGATCGGCATTCTCGTTGATGCTCAATGCACAACTGGTGTGCTTGACAAACAGGTGCAACAGACCCGTGTCAGGTAGTGCGGGGAGGTGTTCGAGCACCTCCCGGGTGATGAGATGGAAGCCGCGCGGCCGTGCTTTCAGCGTAAATTCTATCTGTTGTATCATGGGTCGTGGTAAAAGCCGGGTTAAAGATACTACATTTCGGGGGATTTTCTATTGTCTTTTCTTTCTTTTTCCTTGCACCAGCGAATCTGACGGTTCCCGTTTTATTGTCGCTCTTCGAGTGGACAACTGTTCATTTTATTTTGAAAACGACATAAATTGACGCTTTTATGCCATAACTTTGCACTATGAATCAGAATATGGGGCGGTTGATCCGCTATATACTCATTATCCACAGGCTTTCAGGACATGAGAAATATGTCTCGGCTGCCGATAGGATTTCATTCCTTAATCTTCAAATGGAGCTTCGGGGATATGAAGTCGGGATAAGTTTGCGTACTCTGCAACGAGATTTCAAGGAGAGAAAGTATGTTTGAGATTGAAATAGAGAATCAGCGGGGAATGGGGTACTTTATTTCCGAGCGTAGCAGGAGTGCCGAAATACGTTACGAAGAACTGTTGATGAACTTCGACTTTCTTACGTCATTGAATCACACCGGGGTTTCATCATCCCTGAGCATCATCGGCCCAAAGGGGCTGAAAGCATCCCGGTTCTTATTCATGCGATAAAGAATTGCCGGAAGGTAATGTTTGATTACAGGCTTGTCAGAAAGGGCAACCAGATAATCTCTAAATACGTGAAGCCTCATTTCCTTAAGGAGTCGTTGGGGCTGTGGTATCTGATAGCGCTGGATTAGCATTACGAACTTAGGACTTATGCTGTAGACAGAATTTCCAATCTTGAGATCAGGAGCGAGAGTTTCGTAAGGAGTACTTCGATTGATCCGGACCGGCTGTTCAAAAATAGTTATGGTGTGTGGGATGATGAATCGCTTCCGGTGGAGGAAATAGAACTTTCCTATTCTCCGCTTGACGGGTATTTTCTGAAGTCCATGCCGTTGCATACTTCACAGGAGATATTCGTCGATAACGAGGAAGAGTTTCGTATACGGGTCCATCTGCGTATTACAAATGATTTCGTTATGGCTTTGCTTGCAAGGAGTCATTCTTTGACGGTTATTAAACCGGTATCTTTGCGCCGGCGGATCAATGAAATATATCGGTTAGGATTGAGGAGGAATGAGGTATGAGAAAGGGTGCAGATGTCATTCTGCGGGTGTTCCGCTTGGAAAATTGGGCGAAATGTTATATATTTATGATATTCAGGCCCCGCTGTTTGTCTCGTATTTACTGTATTTTTGCATAAAATTTATTAAAACTAAAGAACAATGAAACAAGAAATTGAAATGTACGAGAAAGAAGGCTTCAAGGGTTTTACTTCGGTTGAGCAGTTGCGTTTATTAGCCTCCTCGATTCCAAAGAGCCAAGGGGTATATATTGTCATACGTTCCAGTGAATCCGAACCTGTTTTTTTAGAGGAAGGTACCGGTGGATTTTTTAAGGGAAAGAATCCCAATGTCGCAATTTCGGAACTTCAGGCGAAATATGTACACGAAAGTGTGGTCGTATATATAGGTAAGGCTACAGAACTTCATAAACGAATCAAACAACTTTTAAGCTTTGGTGCCGGCGAACCAGTCGGTCACTGGGGTGGCCGATATCTCTGGCAGCTTGCAGATTCTGCATCCTTGCTTGTTGCGTGGAAGTTGACTCCTATGGAAGAACCGCGTGAGGTAGAAAAAAAGATGCTTGAAGATTTTAAAGGGCGGCATGGAGGACGTCTTCCCTTTGCAAATATTCAGTCTTGAACCTTAAAAAGGTATTCGTTTATATATGAGCTGCACCCAAAAGTTTTTTGTCTAACTTTTGGGTGCAGCTCATATTATAGAGGGAAACAATATTTAGAACTTAAAGAAACTATTTCACGAATAAATAATATCAACTAAACGCATAACCGGTCTCTTGTCTGGAGATATGTCCGGTTATGCGTAGTTTGCTTTCCATGTCTTGTCGTGAGACATGCTAATCCTGGTGTATGGTCAATTGCGGGAACGGGAAGCTGATACCGGCCTTGTTGAACTCCTCGTAAATGGTTTTGTTCGTATCGAAAAATACAGCCCAGTAATCTTCTTGTTTTACCCATGCGCGTATGAGAATGTTTACACTGCTGTCGGCTAAAGCCGTGACGGCAATAAACGGTTCCGGTTCGGTAAGGATGCGCTGGTCTGTTGCTAATAGTGTGCGCAAAAGGTTTTTTACGTCGTCGGTAGACGTTCCGTATTCTACACCGATAATCCATTCTACACGCCGGGTTTCTTTGCGGCTGTAATTAGTGATGATGCCGCTGCTCATGGCTCCGTTGGGTACATACACCGTTTTGTTGTCGCCCGTGATTAAGATAGTGTGGAAAATCTGTATCTCGGAGACGGTACCGGCCACTCCCTGGCCTTCCACCCAGTCTCCCACTTTATAGGGACGGAACAGCAGAATGATGAGACCGCCGGCCAAGTTCTGTAAATTGCCGGACAATGCCATGCCGATGGCCACACCGGCCGAAGCCAGCAGAGCGGCGAACGAAGTCGTGTTGACTCCGAGGGCACTTACCACCGAAATGACAAGTAACATCATGAGCAGAATATTCACCAGACTCTTCAGAAAAGTCTGTATGGTGGTCTCTACATGGCGGCGTTCCAGCATGCGGGCCAGTAGGCGGTTGAGGAAAGACACGATGATGCGTCCGACAATAAATACAATAGCCGCTACCAGGATGTTTTTTCCGGCTTCCACGCACCAACCTATCATCTGCTGCAATACGGTGTTTATCTGACTCTTGTCCAATACTATTTTTTCAACTTCATTAACGGCTTTTGCCGCCGTCTGTGCTGCTTCCAGAAATTGTATCATACGGTTTGTTTTTAAGTTTCAGTTTTCGGAATGCAAATTTAGCAAAAAACATACCATCCTGTAGCGTTTCGCCTTCTTATATATATTAATATATTATAAGTATTCCTGAAAGTCTCATGATAGTATTCTTAAGGTGCTCACAACGGAATATTTTAAAGGAAATGTCTATTGTATCTGTCACACCCATGTGACAGGTACCCGTTTGTATTTTGGGTGGGCAAACCGACGCCATGATACTTTTTTCTATAAATTTCCCGTAATTTTGTTTTGAATTTTATTTTTATTCAAAACAATTATATATCTTTGTCTCGATCTTCGGCTTGTTCCTGATTGTTGGGAGTTGGTACAGATAGTATAAAAAGGCATGTATACCGTTACCCGTTAGGGAGACGGGATATGAAAGAATCCCTGCCTTTTATCTTGATTGAAAAACAGCTGATTCTCGGGGAATATCTGTCGACATGAAAATAAAAACGGAGGTATGTTGAGTGATTTGTTCGGTATGGGGTATTTGATGAACATTCTGTCTTTTTCTCTCGGAAGTTTGTTCTTGGGTATATTGCTTACTTTGCTGGGGATAGTTCTGATGTTTGTCCTAATACGTTCTTGGTGGCGTGACAGCACCTTTACGCCAATGAGTTTTCTTGTGGCCGGTATATTGTTTTTCTTCTTGTCGTTTCAGGCCATTCTGCTTTGTAGCGCCGTGACTATCAAATCCTATTGTTCGGATATAGAAGAGGCGGTCAACGAGATGGTGGCGGGGTTGCCTAATTATGCAGAGGTGCCACAGGATAAGACGGACCTGATATTGGATGAGGTGATCGAACGATGGCCGCTTATCGGATATTATATAGGTAGCTATGAGTCGTGGGGATATACCCCTATGAACTATACTAAGGCAATGAGCGATGAGGTACATCATTTTATGAACATGTATATCCTGCGCCGTCTGGCGTGGGCGTTGGGCTTTATTATAGTCGGTGCCATATTGGTCATCAAGACCATTTCCAGGCAATACAACAGACGGCCGGCGGGGCGTTCTGTTTCCCGACAGCCACAGGTATCCGGAAGAGAGCGCCAGCATATCAGACGGAGTCGTAGATAGTGTGGAAAAAGAAAATATGGAATTATAATAGGAGGTAATATGACAACAAGTTTTTGTAACAGCAACCATATCCTGGTGGGATTGGGAGGTACGGGCGGAAAGATTCTCCGTGCGTTCAAAATGCGTATGTTCGAGGAGTTTCCTACGGCGGAAGAACGTAAGAAACAGCCAGTGGCTCTGCTTTATGTAGACTCCACGGACGAAATGATGCCTAAGGACGGGAAACCGAGACCAGATTTCCGTGTGATGGGGCAGGATGCTTCGTTCACCAACAACGAGTTCTTGAATATCAAGGCCGTCGACGTAGAGCATATTCTCGATCATATCGGTAATTATCCTTCGGTGAAGGGCATCGTGAGTAATGTGGCGGCCGTGAAGTCCGCAATCGGTTCATTGGGACAGGCCGCCGGTCAGAAACGCCGTGCCGGCCGTTTGTTGTTTGCGGCCAATGCTGTGGGGTATGTCAATAGCTTGCGCGATGCGTATGCCCGTTGTGAACAGGTGTCAGGAGATTCCTCCAATCTTAATATTCATATTTTTGCAGGTCTCTGCGGTGGAACCGGTTCCGGTTCTGTTGTGGATGTGTTGGTTCAGACGCGTAAGACATTCCCCAATGCCAAGATTTCCGTATATGCTATGATTCCGGAGATGAATCTGCCTAAAAGCGATATGGATCAGGGACGCTATTATCAAAACGGTTACGCAGCTTTGAACGAACTGAACGCATTGCAGGCCGGACGCTGGAATCCGCAGGATGTGACCGGAAGCGGAGAAGCACGCTTGTATAACGACCGGGTGAAGGGTGTGGCTGATGGTCTGACCGTATACAGCAATGTAAACGAGAATGGCCTGACGATAAATTCCCTGTCGGAATTGCCCAAGATAGTCAGTGACTATCTGTTTGCCCGTATCTTCTTTGTGAGCGAGGAAGATGCGGTGAATTCTGATATTATCCGTGCGTATAACTTTGAAAACATGGATGATTTTGCGCTGGAGTATGACGAGGCGGCCAATCCGGGTCCCGACGGCCGTATAGCGGTGGCACGCACCAAGAAAGTCAATTCGTTTGGCATCAAGCGTGTGATGTATCCCGAGTTGCGTGTGTTGAAACACATCACGTATACCGTAGGTGAGAGCGTCCTTTATCAGTTTAAATACAACAACTGGCGCGAGAACCAGGGCTTCGTTAACGAAGAGCGCAACAAAGATTATCGCAAGGAATATCTGAACTCTGATAACTTATCCAAATGGATGCTCGACCTCAAGCACTTAACGTTGGATTTGAAGGTATTGGCCTCCGACACGGATTATCCCACATTCAATGATTATTGGCATGACAAGGCGCTCATTTATGCCGAGGATGCCAAGAAAGCCGATTGTCCGCTGAATGAATTGGATAATATCATGAGTGAGTTTTACGAGAATCATTTCCGAGAGGAGGGAGTGGTTAAGTTTTTCTCAGGTAAGGAGCGTGTCATACCCGAACTGTCCCGCGAAATCCGTCATAAGGTGGAAAGCGAACTGTTCGAAAAGTGGAAAACGGGTGATGTGTCCATTGTGGAGTTGCAGAAAGTCTCCAAGCTGTTGCTGGAGCGTATAGGCGAGCTCCGTGGCGAGATAGAAGCAGCCTGCAAGGAAGAAAACGAGAATTACAAGGCATACGACGAGGATCGTAGCGCCAATGTGGCCGAGTGGAGCCGTCTGGGCATTCTCCAGCGTATGGTGGGGGCCGGTGCACGCCGCTATGCCGACCATCAGGGCATCCTGACGGATTACTACACTTCGAAGACCATGCTCGTGGCTTTGGATTTTGCCCGTAAGCTGGCAGCCAAAGTACTCATGGAATTGGGTAAGATGGACGCTGATATTACCGCTTTCGGACAGAAAATCAATGAAGCATTGGAAGAGACAGAGCGTCTGGTTACGGCACAGCGCAAAGTGAACAAGGGCTTGGAAGACATGAAGGGAGCCATCATTGAGGTGAGCGAAGACGAGGTAATGAATGAGTTTGAAATAGAACTTAAAGTGGATAAAATAGATATGCCTAATATTGCCCGTCAGATTCGCGAAGCAATCCTGCCGCAAGGCGATTTCGTCAACTTCGGACGATTGACCGCAGACATCAGCATAGATGACATCACGGATGCGTTTGACATAAAACTGTCTCAGATTGTCAAGGCCAAGCACGACGAGAAAGCCGACAGTGACAAGAAAGTACTGGGGCTGAACATTCTGACTCAGTTGCAGCAGAAACTCCGTACCGATGATGAGATAAAGGCTTTTGCTGCGAAGATAGTGACGCAAAGCGGTTGTTATCTGAAACTGAACAACGACCAGATTCAATTACATCTGCGTAACAACGAAGGTATCCTTAGTCCAACGAATCCTGCCAGCATCAACAAGAAAGCCATTCTTGTGTCGATTCCTTCGCCAGACGAGAATGAAGGCTTGAAGAAGTTCGCCGACAAGTTGGAAGAGGCGTTCAAGAACTCGTTCAACCAGAGCACGGCCCGTACAAGCATCACCGTGAACCGCAAGAGTCCGCGTAAGGATGAATTGTCGATAATCACGGTTTCTTATTGTTTCCCCATCCGTGCTATTGATTGGATGTCACCGTATAAGGAGCGTTACGAACGCTTCTTGCATACCGGTAACCCGGCTACGGATTTGGGTAATGCTATCCTGTTGCACAGCGAAGGTGACGGTAGCCAGCTTCCTTCTTTGTTCGTAGTGGAAAAGGTTGATTCGTGTCCCCCGCCTCCTCCTATGCTGCCCCAGGAACCGGAAATTCAGCTCTTTATGGCAGTTGGTGGTCAACAATATGGCCCCTATGACAGGGAAATGTGTAAACAGATGGTGCAGAACAATCAACTTACGCCTCAGACAATGGTATGGATGGAAGGTATGCCGACATGGACACCTGCTGGACAAGTGCCTGCGCTCATGTCGCTCTTTGCACCTCCGGCTACTGTTCCCGGCATGCCCCCGATGTCGCCTATGGGTGGACAGACCCCTCCTCCCGTGATGTAATAAATCATAAAACAAATAATAAAAACAAGAATAGAAAAAACGTAATATGGCAAATACAAATCGTTCGGAACGTGTACGGTTCAGATATGGTATCTGTCTGAATGACAGTTGTTCGAAGTGTAAATCAAAAGAAGTGCAGCAGATAGCGGCCCGTAAGGACTTCGTTTGCGCGGAGTGTGGTAAGGCATTACGAGAGTGCCCTCCTCCCAAGTCTTTCTGGGATAAGTATGGTAAGATGGTTATCGGCGGTGTAGTAGTGTTGTTAGCACTTGTTCTTGCTGTGGTATTTTGGCCGGACGGAAACAAACAAAAAGAGCCGTCCGAACCGGAAATAGAGGAGGTTGATACGACCTCTATAGCCCCAGACGAACTGGAAACCGATGAAATGGATGTGGAAGAAGTGAATGTCGAGCATATGATATTCATGGAAACGGAAGCGGACATGAATTTGAAACCCGGAGACGAAAAGCAACTGAACATCGACTGTACGCCGGGCAATGCCAATGAAGATGTATCATGGATTTCATCGGATGAAACAGTGGTTACCGTGGACGGAAGCGGATTGGTGAAAGCTGTTAAGGCCGGTACGGCTGTTGTCAAGGCTGTGGCTATCCGTTCCAAGGTATCAGTATCTATCAAAGTGGCTGTGAAGAAAGATGGGGTATCCGGTCATGGTACTTCCGTGAAGAACGGCCAAGGACACCTGGAACTGGGATATGCTTCTTATGACGGTGATATTCAGAACGGACAGCCGCACGGTAACGGAACCATTACCTATAAGTCGTCCCATAAGATTATTCCTTCCAAGGACTATATGGCTTCTCCGGGTGAACGTGTGATAGGTAACTTTGCCAACGGAGTGTTGCGTATGGGTACGTGGTACAAAAACGACGGCAATCAGATTGTAGTGAAGTGATACGAAGAAACTCCCTCTGTGGCGTATGGACGGTAGTCCTCTTGTGGGGCTGCCTCCTGCCACTTTTTGCCGGACAGCCTCGGTTTGCTACCGAACGTCTCCGGGGAATGGCTAAGGTCATGGCTCTGGATGGTCTGGATACGTTAGCGGTTGCCGCGGATTATCGGGGCGGATATACTTATAACGGGCGTCCGTTGCATATCACGACGAACGCGTGGGGGGAAGTTTCTCATATTGGTTATCGTTTGTTTGATCCCTGTTTGAATATTGTGGAGCCGTCTCCCGTTTACAACTTCTTGGAACGTTATTTGCTGGAGTTGGACTTGCCGTCCGATATCAGCCGTTCCCTCCGTCTCGAACGCGATCAGGTGTATGTGCAGGGCAATCTGAATATCTTGGCTTCGTTGGACGGTAGTGAGAATTTTGTTATCGACCGCCGTCCTTATTTTAAATATCGGGTTTATTGGACGCGCGGGGAAAAGGAACTGCTTGCTCTCTCGTTCAACATGGAGTGCCAGTTGTTCATGGGGTGTATCATTACGGAACAGGAGACGAATCTGGTGCGCGACTTAAAGCGCACGCAACCGTATTCCGTGGCTATGCCCGGAAAACCGACAGGCGGTGAACTGACGAAAGCGGATGATTTCTACATTCTGCATGGCCATAGCTATATGCAAGATTACATACGTAACGACCTTTTCTTTCGGAAGGACGGAGAGCGGTTCGTGCTTGTGGAGGACGCGGAACATCCCTTGCAGGCCATCCCTGATATCCTGCTTACCGGGCAATCCGCGACGGATTATAAGTTGAATGTGCGTCTGGATAAATACGGCTACAAAACAGAAGATTTTGCCGTGACGTGGAAACAATGGGTGGCTTTCTGCAAGGAGGAAGGATGCGAATTCTATTTCGGACTGAAAAGCCGCACAAGCGAGGCGGTTGTGGGGACATTCTTTGCCGTGAACGACAAAATGGGTTACAACCACATGATGAACGTTTCATTTCCTCTTTCGGTACTGAAGGGCGAAGACGGGTGTCTGTCCGGGCGTCTTTATGCCTATATACCTCTGCACAATGTATCGGAGAAATATTTTAAGTTTGATTATAAAAAGTAACGCGATGAAGAAGATAGGATGTTTGTTGTTGGCCTGTTGTTGTGTGTTCTCCCTGTGGGGGCAGACAGATGCGGATACTCAGAAAAAAGAGATAAACAAGGTGAAGAAGAGTAACCAGTACCTTTATGGAGAGGCGACGATGGCTACCCAGGAAGAGGCGATGCTGTTGGCAGAGGATTTGTTATATTCCAATATAAATCAATGGATAGCCGAACAGAAAAAACTGAATGCAGCGAACAAGGTTGTGGTGGTGAACACGAAGCAGCTTTGGGGCAATATAGCCTTGCCTCGTGGAAATATGTTTAGGGCATTTTATTATGTGAAGAAGTCGGATATCCTGCCGGCTGAGAATACAAACGTCATCGAGAAGAAACGGACTGAAGATGGCGGCACTTCTGTGGAACCGTTGCCGGCTGAAGAAGTTGCAGCCGGAGAAGGCCAATTCAAAGAGGTAGTGTCGGAAGAGGTAAAAATCGAAGAGGAAGAGACAACCGGCGTGATTATTTCTCCCGTAGTACGGGAAGTGGCAGAGGTGACGGATTTTGCCAAGCTGCAGTCCGTCCTGAACCGGCTGAAAGCAGAGGGCAAAGTGAAGGATTTCAATAGGTATGCGGCATTGGCTAATAAAGACGATTATTACTTGATTATATATAACAGAGAAGGAAAGATAGAAGCAGTTCTGAGCAAAGGACCATCCCGTCTGAATGTAAAGACAGGACAGGCTGACGGAGTGGAAAACTATGCGGGAAGAGGTGCCATAGGCTTCAGTATTGTTGAATAAAAACAGAAAGGGGATTTTTATGAAAAGACATGTCATTATATTATTGTGTGTGTGGCTAGGAATGGCGGGAGTATATGCACAGACCGTAGAAGTGACGCTTACTACGGATGAGCATGCCGGGCGTCCGGCGGCTGTCAGTTGTGTGCAGGACAACCTTTCGGCTTTGCTTACGGAGATCAATGCGGCGCAGAAAGAAAACCGCGACTTGAATATCGTGGGACTGCCGCTTGGAGATGCTGCCAAGAAGTCGCTGACCATGATGTGGGCAAGCATACATTTCTATTGCGACGACGAGGAGGTTGTAGACCGTTGCTGGGTGTTTGAGGACGGATTCATGGTGCGTCAGATACCGCTTATCATCACGCCGCAGGGCGAAACATTCGGAAGCGGAACTTATCAGGAGGCTGTGGTGGATTTTGATAAGAAAGGAAATATCACGGATTTCCGTTTCGCCCTTGATGCGCAACTCTCCGAAGGCATGGAGAAATGCGGGGCGGCCGTGGAGGAAGACCGCCGTATGATTATACTTAAATATTGCGAGCAATTCCGCACAGCCTACAATACGAAGGATATTCAGTTCATGAAACAAGTCTTCAGTGATGACGCATTGATTATTACAGGAACTGTGGTGATGGCCAAACCGACGGAAACGAGTTTTGGCGGTCAGAAGGTTGTGTATAAGAAACAAACCAAACAGCAATACATTGCCAACCTGCAACGGGCTTTCATCCGTAACAAGTGGATAGACGTGAAGTTCAGTCAGATTGGAGACAACGGGGAGCAAGGCGGATGCCCGGGTATCACACGCTCTTCTGTCAATCCCAACATGTATGGAGTACGGTTGCGCCAGGAATGGCGCTCGAGCAACTACAATGACGAGGGGTACCTTTTCCTGTTGTGGGATTTTACGGACGAGACGGCGCCGGTCATTCATGTCCGTACCTGGCAGCCCGAATGGGTCGGCGGAGAAAAACTTCCGGAGAAGGATATATTCTCGTTGACAGACTTTGACTTGTAATCATAAACGGATAGATACGTATGAAATTAAGATACTGCTTGAGCGTTCTTGCGCTGTTCCTTTCTTGCGTGCTGACGGCTCAAAACAATTTTTTTTATAATTATCAGATAACTTCGGAAACCAAGGCTGTGCCCTTGGATGGTAAGTCGCAACTCATCGTGGTTTCCCCTCACGAGGACCTGACTGCCACTATTTCCGGGCAGGCGACAGGACACTTTGGTTCTCCGAAGAAAAGAGCGGACGGGCTGTATGCCTATACGGTCCTGTTCGACCTTTCGCAAGGCCGTGAAGTGAAACTTGTGTTCGCACGCAAAGGTTCTCCCTTGCTGACGGACATGAAAGAGGTGCTGACGGCTAATAGAAGTATTACGTACAAGGTGGAGGAGGTGGAGAATCCTATCTCGCTCAATGAACAAACCGGGCGTAACGTGGGCAGCAAAGTGCATGGGGAGGCTGACCTGGAATTTACTACTGACATAGAAGGAATCAGCGTGAAGGTTTCCCCTTTGCTGAAAAGCCGCACGTCCAAATCCAAAACGGCAGCCGGTGTGCCGGTAATAACGGTAAACATTGAGATGAAACCGTTGTTGGACATGCAGAGGGAAATGCAAAAAAACGAAGAAGAACTTGCCCTGTTGGAACAGGAAATGAACGAGGGTAAGATACAAGCCGGCGATACCGCTAAGCTGAGCAGGCTGGAAGCATTGGAAAGTATAATCGAAGAGGCGACGGCACGTATGAGTGAGATGACACAGGTGGCCTTGAGCGCTCCCAACAGCAATACATTGGTCATTTCCATACAACCGAATGAACGGAAAGCTTACGCCGTACTGGCCATGAAGCAGGTGGAAAACGTATACAACACCAGTTATGACCAATATCTGGCCAATGCATTGGAAGCAGTGAAGACACGTAAGTTCAAGGCTGCGGCCGACTTCTTTCGGCAGGCTGCGGAGGCAACCGATGTTCCGGCGGACGGTAAGGCTACGTGCGAGGCACGGGCTACGGACATGGATAATTGTTTTGAGTTCATGGATATGGCCAATAAGGCATTACGCCGATTGAAGACAGAAAAGGAGAAAAAAGAAATGGCGGACTACGGGCTGATAGAGGAGTGCTACAACGTGGCCATTAAGAATTACGAAAGTTTGTATCAGCTGACGCAGGACGAGGAGTTTAAAAGAAGAATCGCTGTACTGGAGAAAGACCTTAAGAAATTAGGCATTGTGGTGGAAGGTACAGTCTCGGGAATAGATCGTAAGGGAGGTGTCTTGTGGGAAACTCCTCTTACGGGCGTAAACATCTATGCCGTCCCTTTCGGGCGAAACGGTGCTTCCTATGTCAAAGGCACTTGTGGCGACTTGGTGGGAAGCGTGGATGAAAAGGGGCGTTATCATGTCCAGTTGGAACACGGGAAATATGAAGGGTTGCTTTTTGTGCCTGTTACCTCCAAAGATTATAAGAAAAATGCGTGGCGTGCTCTGAAAGAGCAGCGTCATGCCAAAATCGACGTTAAATTCAATAAGTAGTAATTATAGTATTAATTTAAAAGAGACCGTTATGAAAAATGTTATCAAATGGAGCCTTTTGGCAATGATTATGATTTTGGTTCTTCCGCAGTCTTCCCGGGCCGACAAGAAAGAGAAGAAAAAGGAAAAGAAGCCTTATGAGTGGGTAATGCCAAACTTGTCCGGTAACGAGGATATGGACAAATACCTGCTTGCTTGCGACACGATGTTCAATCAGGTGAAGACTTATAAGGAGGGCATCACTTTCTATGAAGTAAAGAAAATTCAGATTACGGATGAAAACGGAGCTGTGGTGACTGACGAGAACGGAAATCCGAAAGAAGTGTATGCCGTGGTAGACGAAAACAACACCATCCGTGGTGCGGGTGAGGCGTTGGCTCAGTATCTGCAGATGACGCTGGCCGGCACGAACCTGATTCTTGATATGACGAACATCGGTTTGCTGACTACTACCGCTGGTTTGGCATTGCCCAAGTTGGGTCTGGGCGCCATCACTTATGGTAAGTATATCAAAGCCGGTCCCAAACTTATCGGTATGGCTTCTTCCGAGATTAAGGGCATCGTGAAGGATTGCCGCGCACAGGCACGTAACATCAGGGCCTACAAGAAAAACTTCTCCGAGAAGGGTGAATTGTTGGATCCGCAGGTCGATTTATCCAATCTTGACGGCACGAACCTGGCCGATGTGCCAACGGTGCAGAAACCGCAGGCTGAATATGAGAAAGAAATTCTGTCTGCAGCGGAGGAGGACAAGAACGCAGCAGCCGTGGATGACGATGCATTCGATGGGGCTGTAGAAGATTAAATTCGGATGCTTTGCCTCAAATGCAGGCAGAGGAAACAAAAAGACGGCGGTGGGACACATCTGTGCATCCCACCGTTTTCCCTTTATAAATGTAGCTATTATATTCCATTGATAGTATCTGTGTTGTGAATGTCTGCTTTTGAAGTCGTAATGTAAATGACGGTGTTATTCTCTTGTTTTGTAAAGATGTGAGAGAGCTGTTTGAAAACTTGTTAAAACATTGATTACGCCCTTATATGAAGGAATCCGGCTGCCGAGAAGGGTGAAAAATGCTAAAAAGTACCCCTTGGCTGCGATAATTCACTATCTTTGTCTTCCATTCTTTTCACGATGTAGATGGGAACAAAAATAACGACGGTGATATTTGATTTGGACGGGACGCTACTGGATACGTTGCAGGATCTGGCGGACAGTACGAACTATGCCCTGCGTGTGAATGGATTGCCGGAACGTTCGGTGGAGGAAATCAGGATGTTTGTCGGAAACGGAGTGCGTCTGTTGGTGGAGCGTGCAGTGCCTGACGGAGCGGAGAATCCTTGCTTTGAACAAGTGTTCTGGGATTTCAAAGAACATTATGTGCGCAATTGCCGCAATAAGACGGGGCTTTATCCGGGGATAGACGAACTGTTGTGCCGCCTTAAAAAGGCGGGCTACCGTATGGGCATCGTGTCCAATAAACTTCAGAGCGGGGTGACGGAACTATATCGCTTCTATTTTGCAGAGACGGTGGAAATCGCTGTCGGTGAACGGCCGGAACTGCTGCGTAAACCTGCACCGGATATGGTGGAACAGGCGTTACATGAATTGGGGGTGTCCCGTGAGGAAGCGGTGTATGTGGGAGATTCGGAAGTCGATGTCGCGACGGCACGTAATGCGGGTCTGCCTTGCCTGTCGGTGCTATGGGGGTTCCGCGACCGCGATTTGCTTATACGTGAAGGGGCTACCCGTTTGATAGGTAGCCCCGAAGAGATTCTTGTATGGTTGGAACAGGAGAACCGCGTCGGCCGTTCTTAGTCTTCCAAAGAGTAATCGATGGTGGAAACGATGCGCACCCGTTTGATATATGGAGTATTGGCATCCCGGTCTTCGATGCTGAACTGTCCCTGATATGCCCGTTTGATGGGGCCTAACTCGCTTTCGCTATCCTTGGCGAACTTTTCGGCGGCGATGCGGGCGTTCTTGGTGGCCTCCTCAATCATCTGAGGCTTGATTTTATTCAGGCTGGTGTATTCGAACTGTACGTTGCAGCGGTAGTCACCGTTTATAATGGCAATGCCCTGTTTCAGCAGTTCGCTCTGTTCGTTGATAAGTTTGCGTATCAGATCCACCTTGTCGGATGTCACGGTGATGATTGCTGTCACCTGATAGCGGTACAGCTGGAGAGCGTTGTCATACCGGTCGGCCTGTTTGTCTGTGATTTCCGGTGCATTGACGGTTATTTCCTCGTCGGTGATGCCTTTCTGTTTCAGGAAATCAACGATAGCTTTGTTCGTTTCTTTAATTTTATTGTAAAGAGAGGGCAGGTCGTTGCCCAGTTCCTTGTACATCAATGGCCATATCACCTTGTCGGCCGGCACCTCCATTTCAGCCAGTCCTTTGACATTGACCACTCGGCTTCCGCCTGAAAATTTGTCAAGTCCCGTTTTGATGAAATAGCCGGTCACAGCCAAACCTATAGCCAGGATAATGGCTTCTAATCGCATGTTTTTCATATCCGTTTGTTTTTAATAAGTTGATAGAGTTGCGAAAGTAAGGATTCCCTTTTACTTTGACAAGCGGCAGGCGATAAATATTCTTAAACCGACTGTTTTTTAGAGTTCGATTTTCTCTACTCCGCCGTAGGGCGTCAGATGGTCGAAGCCGTCTTCCATACGTATCTGGCCGGCAAACACGCGGGCGCAGATGAGCACACCGCCATGAGCGAACAGAGCTACTCGTTTGTATTCTTTTTCACGCAGTTCACAGAGGAAATCCGCAACCCGGGCATACAGGTCGCGGAAGCTTTCGCCTCCTTTTGTGGGTTGGTTCAGATAATCATCGTACCACCGTTGCAGTTGCGGATCGGTAATGTCGTCAAACCTGCGCATTTCCCATTCCCCCATGTTCATTTCCTTCAGCCGGTCGCATCGTTCGGCATCGGGATAGCCGCAGAAAGCTGCCAGACGGGTGGCCCGTGAAAGAGGACTGCAGAAAACCTTGTCGAAAGTCAAGCCTTCTAACCTGCGGCGTGTCTCGCCGGCTTCTTGTTCAAAAGTATCGCGCAGAGGTACGTCCGTACATCCGTAGCAGGTGCCCGGGGGCACGTCGACGGAAGTGTGTCTGATGAGGTATATTTCCATGAATATATTATAATAAGGCGTGAACGATGTAAAAGAGCAGGTAAAACGATAGCTCGCACAGCAGGAACATGGCTCCGCAACAGTCGCCGGTGTATCCGCCGAGCCAGCGGCGCATCCAGTGTACCAGCACCAGTTCTGTCAGGGGAGGAGCTAGAAAGACCGGAAGCAACGGGAGCGGAAGGCACCACACATACCATGCCGCGGCGGGCAGAAGTGCCAGCAGTCCGCGCCCCAAGTGCAGGAGTACATCACGTCCCCGGGGACGCGTGTATACGACGTGCGCCTTGGCTTCCCGTTCGGTACGTGCATAAGGCAGCTGGCGCACAATCCACATAGCGCAGGTTTTGGCATAGATGTCGGCCGTGAAGAGCAGGAGAGGTACAATCGCGGGAGGCAGGGAGGCTACTGTTGTTATGCCGAGCCCGAAATACAGTCCCAGTCCCAACACGCCCAATGTGCCGATATGGGAATCTTTCATGATGGCCAGCCGTCGCTCGGGAGTATATCCGCCGGTGCCGTCGCAGAAATCGGCCAGTCCGTCTTCGTGCAGAGCGCCGGTGAGCAATATGCGGGCTGCGAATGCCAGTATCAGGGTGGTTGCCGGAGAAAAAAACTGGACCGCCGAAGCGTAGACAACAGCCAGACAGCCTCCAGTCAGCCATCCGGCAAACGGCCAGTAATCCACTACATGGCGGAAGCATTCGCAGTCCACCTGTCGGATGCGCCACCAGGGCAGGCGGGTGAAAAACATCAGTGCGGCCAGTAGTCTGTCGGTCATATTCGGTTTGTGATGGCGGTTAAAAATAACGTGTGATTCCTGAGCGGGTGAAGCTGTTCATCTCGCATACCATGTTGACGGCCGACTGTAGCAGAGGATAAGCGCATAGCGCACCGGTGCCTTCGCCCAGACGCAGGTTCAGGTGGAGCAACGGCCGGGCGTCCATTGTCTTCAGCAATCGCCGGTGCCCTGTTTCGTCGCCCGCATGTCCGAACACGGCGTACGGCAATACTTCGGGGCAGAGACGCGAAGCCGCCAGCATGCAGGCACTCATGATAAAACCGTCCACAAGAATAATCATGCGATGCTCGGCCGCTCTCAGCATGCCGCCTATGGCTGCCACCATTTCAAAGCCTCCGAACCACCGGATGATCTCTTCCGTATCCGTACCGGTATGACAGGCATGGAAATTCTCTATGGCCCGGCTCAGTACGTCCCGTTTGCGGGCGATTCCGGCGTTGTCCAGTCCGGCGCCGGCACCGATGCATTCCGTCAGGGGAATATTGCCGAACAGATGCATCCATACGGAAGATGGCGAAGTGTTGCCGATGCCCATTTCACCGAAGCAGATGACATTGCATCCCAGTCCGTGCTGTTCGTCCACCAGCGCCGCACCGGCCTGTATGCAATGCTCCATCTCGTTCCTGTTCATGGCCGCTTCGTACAGAAAATTGCGTGTGCCTGCCACTGTCTTGCAGTTGCGGATGTCCGGCCATGCACTGAGGTCGTGGTCCACTCCCATGTCGGCCAGCACAAGCCGGAAACCGTGCTGACGGCAGAACATGTTCACTCCTCCGCCTCCTTGGGTAAAATTAATCATCTGTTGCCATGTGACCTCCCGGGGCGACACGCTCACGCCCTCCCGTTCGATGCCGTGGTCGGCACCGAACAAGATGTGGCACGGATGGTTCAGCGCCGGTTCCGTCGTCTGTTGTATCAGGCAGATCTGCATGGCCAGTTCCTCCAGCCGTCCCAGCGAACCTTTCGGTTTGTTCAGACCGTCTATCTTCTCCTGCACCAGCGGGCGCATGCGCTCGTCGGGTGCCGTAATGTTCGGATATGCTTTCATTTTTTCTTTATGATTACGGGGATGCCGCTCACCATCAGTATCACTTCGTCGGCCAGAGCGGCCAGATGTTGGTTCAGCCATCCCAGCAAGTCCGTGAATTGCCTTTGTACAGGGTGGGGCGGCACACCGCCCATTCCGATCTCGTTCGTTACAAATATATAAGTGGCGTCCTGTGCCGTGAAGCGTTCCAGTTCGTCTTTCATCTCCTGCAGGACAGAGCCCAGTTTCGTCCGTTCTTGTTCCGCCTTTTCCGTTTCGTCGCCATCCGTCGAATCCGTCCGTCGGTCGAAGAAGAAGTTGGTACACCACAGTGTCACGCAGTCTATCACGACCGTGCGCCCTGTGATGTCGTGTCGGCTCAGGTATTTTTCCTCCTCGATGCAGTCCCAGCGTTCCCTTCTCCGTTCTCGGTGCACGAGCACGCGTTGCCGGAACTCCTCGTCCCAGATGCGTGCCGTGGCGATATACAGAGGGCGTCCGGTCTCCTGCAGCGCGCGTTTCTCGGCATGCGTGCTTTTGCCCGACCGTTCTCCTCCGGTGATCAGAATAATGCGTTTCATGCGGCAAAGATAATGCAATTTGAGTACATAACCATCAAGCTTGCTTGAATGTCATGTCGAGATGTAGCTTATCTTATCTAAAGTTCGGAATAAAACTACAAATCCGATGTTCTTTTCCATATTTTGCGTACTTTTGCACATTGATAATTCATGAATTGTTACCAAAGGAAAAACACAACACATGTATGAAAAAAAACGATTCATTTCTTCGCAAGGGAGGACACGGTTTTATCCTGCCCTTTGTTCTGGTTACCGTATGTTTTGCGCTATGGGGATTCGCCAATGACATCACCAATCCGTTGGTGGAGGCTTTCTCTAAAATATTCCGCATGAATGTGGCGCAGGGCGCTCTGGTACAGACGGCATTTTATGGAGGGTATTTCGTAATGGCTTTTCCTGCAGCCTTGTTCATTCGCCGTTACTCTTACAAGGCGGGCGTGCTGCTGGGACTGTTGCTTTATGCGGCGGGCGCGTTGCTTTTCTTTCCGGCCAAGATGGCGGGTGCGTTTCCTTTCTTCCTGTTGGCTTATTTCGTGCTGACATGCGGCCTATCCTTTCTGGAAACCAGTTGCAATCCTTATATACTCTCGATGGGATCTCCCACGACGGCCACACGGCGGCTCAATCTGGCTCAGTGTTTCAATCCCGTCGGCTCGCTGTCCGGAATGGCTGTGGCGATGGTGTTCATACAGGCGCGGCTGAATCCGGCCGACATGGCGGAGCGTGAACTGTGGGATGAGGCGACTTTCCGTGCTGTCGTAGAGTCGGATCTGGCTGTACTCGTCCGTCCCTATCTGTGGGTGGTGGCCGTGATAGCCGTGTTGTTTGTTTCGCTCTGTCTGGTGCGGGTGTCGTCTGTGGGCGATGATGCGGGAGAAAAGAAATTGGATAATAGGGAGACTTTGCGGCGTCTGTGTGCATTGCCCCGTTATCGTGAGGGAGTCGTGGCCCAGTTCTTTTATGTTGGGGCGCAGATTATGTGCTGGACCTTCATCATCCAGTACGGCAAGTTCCTGTTGATGCACGACGCCACGGTCATGGATTCCGCTTTGATGCGGGGAGCCATGAATGTGTTGAGTCTGTTGGATGCGGATACACACCGTGCTATCCTGGCGGCTCCGGCTATGACGGAGGCCCACGCCGCCATTCTGTCCCAGATGGTGAATATCATGGCTATGGCCGGTTTCTGTATGAGCCGCTTTGCCTGCACCTTCCTGATGCGTTATGTTTCGGCCGGCCTCCTGTTGGCTGTTTTTGCCCTGTTGGCCGGCGGATGTACGTTGTGCACCATCGTATCCCAAGGAATAACGGGCTTCTATGCTTTGATAGGCATATCGGTATGCATGTCGCTCATGTTCCCCACCATCTACGGTATAGCTCTGGAGGGCATGGGCGAGGAGGCCAAATTCGGCGCGGCCGGTCTCATCATGAGCATTCTGGGTGGTTCGGTGCTTCCGCCGCTTCAGGGAGCCATTATGGATGCGGGCGATACCGCTGGTATGTTGGGTAGTCTTCCTTCAGTCAATCTCTCTTTTGTATTGCCGCTCATCTGTTTCGCCGTTGTCGGAATCTATGGCTTCCGGGTCTATCGGGGGCGTTTGAACTGATTTCGGTCACGTCCCTTACGGGGCGGTATACGGCAAGGGGGCTGCGCATGCTTTGGGGTGCGTGGCCCCTTTGGTTTGTTAGGCGATGTATTGTATTCTGCCTGTCGGATTTAGTTCATTTTGCCGGAAAAACAGGATATCCGCTTACGTATTGAAAGATGAAAAATGAGTGGATTTTTGTTCCGTCCAGAAGCAGTTCTTGGCGGAATCAGTCTTTCTTTCATGCGTTTTTGCCTGCCGGTTTTATGGTGTTTTCATACGTTGGAAGAGCAGATTTTCATTCAGTACTGTGTTAGGGGGTCATTCAGTACTGCATTAGGGTGTAATGCAGTGCTTCATTAGAGTATAATACAGTACTTCGTTAGGGTGTATGACAGTACTTCGTTAAGGGATATAACAGTACTTTATTAAAATGGATGTTCGTAACTCTTTGAAAATCTGTTATTCCTTTTGTGAAACAGTACTGTTTTAAGGCTTTCTGAGAATCGCGTATACGGAAAGGGGGTAGAACGAGTTCGCAAATACCGGATATATGATGTGTTTCTTAAAATCAAAGTGTCAGTCTGTAGGGGAAAAGGATAGTAAAATGCCAGATGGAGTGGGGCACGGCGTTATTCTCCTGATTTTATAAAAGAAAGTCCCCGAAAAGTTCTGTATCCGACTTTTCGGGGACTGCGTTGTTTATTGTATGTTGGTCCGTATCTTGCGCAGGTAAGCGTCCAGTCCCTCTTCATCATGCCGCTCGATGATGTCGATGAGCGTTTTCATTTCCGAACAAATGTTGGACACCTGGTGTTTGGTGCGCGGGTTGAACAGAATTTCCCGCAGCAGGCAGTCGTCCTCGCCCAGGACACCGCGCGCTATTTTCAGATGACGTTTGAAGGTCGTGCCCGGCGCGTCCTGATGCTTCATGACGGCGGAGAAAACGAAGGTGGAGACGAACGGGATGCTCAGGGAGTAAGCCATCGTCTCGTCATGCTCCTCGAACGTGTATTCACAGATGTTCAGTCCCAGCCGGTTGTACAGGTCACGGAAGAAAATGCGTCCCATGTAGTCGCCCTCGCTGATGATGATGGCGTTTTCATGACTCAGGTTACCCAGGTTGGCGAAAGTGGGGCCGAACATAGGGTGGGTGCTCACGTAGCGCATACCGCATGCGTCGTAAAAATCCTTGAAGCCGGTCTTTACCGAGGATATGTCGCTGATGATACAGTCCTTGGAGAGGTGAGGTATTACCTGCCGGAATACGTCGAGCGTATATTTCAGCGTCACGGCGTTGATGACCAGTTCGGGATCGAACGCTTCGATTTCGTCGAGCGACGTAAACCGCTGCGTGTTGTAGAGGAACCGCAACCGGCGGGGGGCTATGTCATATACGGCCATTTCGTGGTCGAAACTCAGCAGGTCCGTGAAGAACGTGCCCATTTTACCGGCACCTAATATCAGTATTCTCATGGTGGGTCTTGCCGGATATTATTTGTTGATGGTTTCTAACTGTTGTCTCACGCTCTCGCCGTGGATGGCCTCGAATACGACCTTGATGAAGTCGGGACTCATGCCGCTCATAGCGCCCTGTGCCGCGCGTTTGTCAAGTATTTCCGTATATCGTCCGGTCTGCACGACGGGCATGTTGTGTTCTTTCTTGTAAGTGGCGATTTCGCGGCTGATACGCATGCGTTTGGTGAGCAGGTCCAGTAGCGTGTTGTCTATCTCGTCAATCTGTTTGCGCAGGGCCGACAGGCTTTCGGTCGTATCCTTGCTGTCGCGTATCACCAGGCGGTCCAGGATAAAGTCGAGCACTTCCGGAAGTACCTGTTGCTTGGCATCGCTCCATGCACTGTCCGGGTCGCAGTGGCTCTCCACGATGAGGCCTTCGAAGCCCATGTCCATCGCCTGCTGGCAAAGAGGGGCTATCAGGTCGCGGCGTCCGCCGATATGGCTCGGGTCGCAGAAGATGGGCAACCGGGGGTAGCGGCGGTGCAGTTCGATGGGCAGGTGCCACATCGGGGCGTTGCGGTACATCTTCTGGTCAATACTGGAGAATCCGCGGTGGATGGCTCCGAGCCGTTTGATACCGGCACCGTTGATGCGCTCAAGGGCTCCGACCCACAGTTCCACGTCGGGATTCACGGGATTCTTTACCAATACGGGGATGTCCACGCCCCGTAGCGAGTCGGCCAGTTCCTGCATGGCAAAGGGATTGGCTGTGGTGCGGGCACCAATCCAGAGCAAGTCCATACCGGCATTCAGAGCCTGTTCTACATGTTTGGGTGTGGCCACTTCCGTGGTGACGAGCATGCCGGTTTCCTCCTTGACACGCTGCATCCACGGCAGTCCTGCTTCTCCCACGCCTTCGAAGCCTCCCGGTTTGGTGCGGGGTTTCCAGATGCCCGCGCGGAACACCTTGCATCCTTTGGCGGCCAGTTGCCGGGCGGTTTCCATCACTTGTTCTTCAGTCTCGGCGCTACAGGGGCCTGCGATGACCCTCGGTCTCTTGTCTCCCGTGCCGGGTAACGACAGGGGTTGAAGTTCTAAATCCATAGTCTTTTTTATGTTTATTGTTTATGATTCTTGTTTGGACTTGTCAGGCAAATACGGTCCTGATGCGTGCCAGCGCCTCTTCCATCTTTTCGTCTTTGGCGCAGAGCGAGATGCGGATGTACCGCCGGCCGTTGCTACCGAAGATGAAGCCCGGCGTGATGAACACGCGCGCCTCGTGGAGCACGCGTTCGGTCAGTTCCTCCGCATCAGTGTAGTTGTCGGGAATGCGTCCCCACAGGAACATGCCTACCTGCGACGGGTCGAACGAGCAGCCGAGCGTCCTCATGATATCTTCGGCCAGTGCCCGCCGGCGGGCATACGTGACGATGTTGGCCTGTTCGTGCCAGGCATCGTCATTGCGGTAAGCCTCGGCCGCGGCCAATTGCAGGGCACGGAACGTGCCGGAGTCGATGTTGCTCTTCACTTTCACTATCCAGCTGACGAACTCGGCGTTCGTGGCCAGCATGCCTACGCGCCATCCCGGCATGTTGTGGCTTTTGCTCATGGAGTTGAATTCGATGCAACATTCCTTGGCTCCCGGTATCTGAAGCAGGCTCATGGGGTGCCGGTTGAGGATGAAACTGTAAGGGTTGTCGTTCACCACCACGATATTGTGCCGTCGGGCGAAGTCCACCAGTGCTTCGTATGTTTCCCGCCGGGCGTTGGCTCCGGTCGGCATGTTCGGATAGTTGGTCCACATAATTTTCACGCGCGACAGGTCCGTGTGTTCCAGTGCCTCGAAGTCGGGTTGCCATCCTTTTTCCGGCAACAGGTCGTAGGTGACGATGTCGCTGCCCAGAATCCTGTTGAGCGACGTATAGGTGGGGTAGCCCGGATTGGGAACCAGTACTTGGTCTCCCGGGTTGGCCAGCGCCAGTGTCACGTGCAGGATACCTTCCTTCGAACCGATGAGCGGCTGGATTTCCGTCCGCGGGTCGAGCGTCACGCCGTACCAGCGCCGGTAGAAACCAGCCATGGCCTCTTTCAGTTCCGGTATGCCCACGGTGGGCTGGTAGCCGTGCATGTCCGGCCTTCGCGCGTTCTCGCAGAGTGTCTCTATGGTCTTCTGCGACGGCGGCATGTCAGGGCTTCCGATAGCCAGGCTGATGATATTCTTTCCTTCCGCGTTCATGCGGGCCACCTCCTTGCCCTTGACGGAGAAATAGTATTCGTTGACGAGCGACAGGCGTTCCGCCGGCCGTATGTTCGGGTTATAAACTTTGTTTTCCATCTATGTATTCACCTAATATTTTTAATTCCTGGGTAAGCGGTATGATGGCGTCGATGCCTTGCGTATAGCGTGTGTAGTCCCCGAAAGTCAGGTCGATGTAGAACATGTACTGCCATTCCTTGCCGATGATGGGGAGCGACTGGATCTTGGTCAGGTTCAGCTTGTAGAACGAAAGGATGGACAACACCTGCGACAGGGAACCTTCCTCGTGAGGCAGGGAAAACACTAAGCTGGCCTTGTTCGTCCGCCGTATGTCGCGCAGCAGGTTGGCCCGCTGCGGGTTGCAGAATACGAGGAAGCGCGTGTAGTTGTGTTTGTTGGTTTCGATACCCTCCTGCAGCACCTTCATACCGTAGAGCGGAGCCGCATATTTGGAACAGATGGCAGCATGTCCCCTCAGTCCCTTGCGGCTGATGTTTTCGGCCGAGCCTGCCGTATCGTCGCATTCCACCACCTTCATTTCCAGATGCCGGTTCAGGAAATCCCGGCACTGCATCAGGGCTACGGGGTGTGAGTTCACCTCCGTGATATTCTCCCAGCTGTCTTCCGGCAGACACATGATGCTGTGCGAGATATGCAGTTTATGTTCGCCGATGATGGTGGCGCCGCTATCGCGCAGCAGTTCGTAGTTGTGCAGCAGACTGCCCGCGATGGTGTTTTCTATGGCTGCCATGCCGATGACCGTTCGGTCGTTGCTCATTTCCTCGAATACCTGTTCGAACGTCGAGCAGCAGATCAGTTCGATGTCCTCGTTCTCGAAAAACAAGTGGGCCGCTATGTCGTGGTAAGAACCCTTGATACCTTGTATGGCTATTCTTTTCATTCGTCTTTCCTCTTTCAATAAAAAAATCCCGCTCGTCGGAGCGGGATTCTGTTGTTTATTTCAGTAAGCTTTGTTCTGACTGTAAAGGCATGCAACTTCCCGCTCCACTCTGTCGCTAAAGTAGAAATAATAAAAGAAGTAAAAGTATGCGTTCAGTAAGGCTTTCATCTTTCCGTTTTTCTGTTTCCTGTTGCAAATATAAGACAATTATCGTTTCCTCCCAATGAATTACTGCTTTTTTTTAAAGAATATGCCCGGATTCTGTTATTTTGTTAGCCTTCCGGCCTGCGTTCAGAACCCGTAGGGATTCCGGTTTTTGTACTGTTTGTTCATTTCCTGCTCAACGTTCGAGTAGTTGCCATCCAGTGTCTTACCCTCTTCCGGCGACAGTTCCAGTGCTCGTTTCAGATCGTCCATGGCTCCTTCCTTGTCGTTGAGCATCAGCCGGATGCGTCCCCGCTCCTTGTAAGCGGCGGCAAAATTGTCAATCAACTCCATGCCTTCTTCCAATACTTTCAGCGAGCGGTCGGCCTGCCGGTTGGCAGCGTAGGTTTCGCTCAGGGCGATGTAAGCCTCCCGATGGAACGGATTTAGATCCTTTACCTTATTATAATAGGTGAGCGCCTCTTCTGTCCGTCCCTGCGATTGCAACAGATTGCCTTTCAGCATCAGATTGTCCTCGTTTTCCCCGAAATGTTCCAGCAGGTAGTCGGCATCCTGTTCCGCTTCGGCGAACTGGCACATGTCTTTCAGCACATCGGCTCGCGTCCGGTAAGCCACCTCCATGTCCTTATCGCATTGCAGAGCCTGCGTCAGCGCTACTACGGCTTCTATCGGGTGTGCCATTGCCGCGTGCGCCTTGCCGCTCAGGTAGTGTGCTTCGGCACACGTCGCGTCCGTTTCCAAGGCGCGGTCACATGCCTGTACCGCTTCTTCATAAGCATCCATTTGTATCTCCACTTGGGCCATTGCCAGCCACAGAGCTGTCTGTTCGGGCATCCGTCCGACCAGTCGCGTCAGCGTGTCGCGTGCTTCTTCCGTTCGTCCGTTTGCTATGTAAGCCTGGACCAGACAAGTCTCTGCCTCGTCGTCAGATTGGAGGCGGAGCGCCTCTTCAAGACACCGCACGGCGTATTCCGGCTGTTGCATTTTCAGTGCCCTTATACCGTCGTATTTCAGTATATTGAAATTCCGTTCCTGTTGCTTCTGCTCCTTCTCTTCGGTGCTTTCTTCCTGTCCGCCGAACAATGCCTTTAAAAATCCCATGTCTGTATAAATACTTGTCTTTGTGGACAAAGATACGAAAATGGCGGCGTATTATCGAACAATCGTCTGTTTTTTTCAGACGGCTGCATCCTCACGGTCAATTCTTTCTATAGAGAATGCGCATGGAGTTGGCTACGGCCAGCAAGGATACGCCTACGTCGGCGAACACCGCTCCCCACAGCGTGGTAAAGCCCAGGGCGCCTGCCGCGAGAACCAGCACTTTCACACCGATGGCACCGGCGATGTTTTGCCGGACGATGTTCCGGGTGGACCGGCCTATGCGGATGGCCGTGGCCACTTTCGAAGGCTGGTCCGTCTGAATCACCACATCGGCACTCTCCACTGCCGCATCCGAGCCCAGTCCGCCCATGGCGATACCCACATGGCTCAGTGCCAGCACCGGCGCATCGTTCATGCCGTCTCCCACAAAAGCGACGGTACGTCCCCGTTCCTTTTCTAACTGTTCGATATACCGTGCTTTGTCTTCCGGTAACAGGGCACCGTGCGCCTGGCGTATGTCCAGTTTTCCTGCATATTTGTCCACGACTTCCTGTTTGTCTCCCGACAGCAGGTGGATGTCCCCGATCCCCAGTTCGTACAGTTGTTTCACGGCCTCCCGGGCATCCTTTTTCAGTTCATCCTCCAGTATCAGCGTTCCTGCATATTGTCCGTCGACGGCACATGCAACAAGTGTCGCAGCCTGTCCGGACAACGCGTCTGGAACCTTGATACCCCGTTCCCGGAGCAGTGATAGGTTGCCGACCAGCACCGTTTGTTCTCCAAAGACAGCCTCCATGCCTCGGCCGGCAATCTCTCTCATGGCATCCGCCTCGTTTCCGTCTGCGTTTCTCCACAAGGTGTAGCGGACTACGGCCTGCGCGATGGGATGTGTGCTTTTTTGTTCTGCGGACAGCATCAGGCCCAGCAATTCGCTCTCCGTCATACCGTCCGCGCATTGCATTTCTGTCACCTCGAACCGTCCTTCGGTGAGCGTTCCCGTTTTGTCGAATGCCACGCTGTTCACCCGCGTGATGGCATCCAGATAATTGCCTCCCTTGAACAGGATACCTTTCCGTGAGGCTGCTCCGATGCCTGCGAAATAGCCCAGCGGTACGCTGATGACCAGGGCACACGGGCAGGAGATGACCAGGAACACCAGTCCGCGGTAAAGCCAGTCGGCAAACACGTAGCGGAACGGTAACACCGCCCCCGCAAGTGCAGGTACTGCCACAATCAGCATTGCCAGCAACAAAACCGCCGGCGTGTATATCCGTGCAAAGCGGCGTATGAACATCTCGGCCGGTGCCTTCCGTTCAGCTGCGTCGCGGACAAGTCCCAGTATGCGAGCCAGCGTACTCTCTCCGTACGGACGGATCACGCGGAGATGCACGGCCTGTCCGCCGGCAATCATTCCGGCCAGAACTTCACCGTCCCGTCCGATTTCCCGTGGCATGCTTTCCCCAGTCAGGGCCGATGTGTCGAATATGGCTCTTTCCTCCAGCAGATTGCCGTCCAGCGGAACCCGTTCTCCGGACTTTACCTCGATGCGTTCGCCTGTGGTCACGTCCTGCGGCGGTACGTCGATCCATTCTCCTCTGCGGTGTACCCGTGCGCGTTCGGGCCGTACGTCCAGCAACAGTTCGATGTTTCTCGATGCCCTGTCCACAGCTTTCTGCTGCAACATCTCTCCGATCGTGTAGAACACGATGACGGCCACTGCTTCCGGATACTCCCCGATGTAGAAAGCTCCGACCGATGCAACGCTCATCAGTGTGAATTCACTGAAGAAATCTCTTTTTCGCATGCCTTCCCATGCTTCTTTCATGACAGGTAGTCCCACCGGTGCATAGGCGGCCAGATACCATGCCAACCGGACGACGTTTCCCGTGAACCATTCCGTTTTCAGTCCGTCCATCAGCAGTCCGGCGGTCATCAGCAGGAGTGCTGATGCAACCCGTATCACCGCCCGTGTCCCTCCGCCCTCATGTGCGTGGCATCCGTGGCATTCTTTCTTTTCGTTCCGGTTTTCCGTGTGTGTCGTGCCGGTGTTGTGTTTATTTCGATGAGAATATCTTGTTTCCATATCATATTTGTTTCTTTGGACAAAAGTAACTAAAATCCCGTGCAACTTGTTTGCAAAGTCCATTGCCCCGTATGATATGGTCGTTTATGCACAGATATCAGGAGACTGGAAATCTGATTCCCTTGTTGTCAACAGCTATCGTGGGAGCGAGCCGTTCTTTTTGTCAGCGGAAAGATACGCGCGCGTGCTTTATTATAATAATGACCACGGATAAATGTTCAGGAAACAAATATCTGTGGTCATTAATGTTATTCCGATCCGGGGAATACCGTTGCGGCTCCCCGGTCGATGCGGAAATGTCGGTTTATTCCTTGTCCAAAAGAATCTTCATCATTTCGCAGGCAGCCTTGGCTACGGATGTACCGGGACCGAAGATGGCAGCCACACCGGCCTGGTAGAGGAAGTCGTAATCCTGGGCGGGGATTACACCGCCGGCGATAACCATGATGTCCTCGCGGCCCAGTCGCTTAAGTTCGTCGATAACCTGAGGAATTAACGTCTTGTGACCGGCAGCCAGCGAACTTACACCCATGATGTTCACGTCGTTCTCTACTGCCTGGCGTGCAGCTTCGGCCGGAGTCTGGAACAACGGACCCATGTCTACGTCGAAACCACAGTCGGCATAACCCGTGGCACATACTTTGGCACCGCGGTCGTGACCGTCCTGTCCCATCTTGGCAATCATGATGCGTGGGCGGCGTCCTTCCTGTTTTGCGAACTCTTCTGTCAACTCGCAGGCCTGTGCGAAGTCGGCGTCTGTCTTACTTTCCGATGAATACACTTGTGAAATAGTTCTGATTACGGCTTTATAACGTCCTACGATAGCTTCGCAGGCATCTGAAATCTCTCCCAGCGTGGCACGGATACCTGCGGCTTTCACGGCCAAGTCGAGCAGGTTATTCTCGCTCTTCTTGCCCTCATTGAACTCGCGTACACATTCCGTGATGGCTTCGAGTGCCTGTTTAACGGCCGCCTCGTCGCGGTTTGCCTTCAGTTCTTTCAGGTTTTCTTCCTGTTGCAGACGTACGGCTGTGTTATCCACTTCCAGAATATCGATTGGATCCTCGTGGTCAAGACGATACTTGTTCACACCCACGATGGTCTGTGCGCCGGAGTCGATGCGGGCCTGTGTGCGTGCGGCAGCCTCCTCGATACGCATTTTGGGCAGGCCGGTTTCGATGGCCTTGGCCATACCGCCCAGCTTTTCGATTTCCTGAATGTGTTCCCAGGCTTTATGTACCAGTTCGTTGGTCAGCGTCTCCACATAGTAGGAACCTGCCCACGGGTCGATATGCTTGCACACCTGCGTCTCGTTCTGGATATAAATCTGCGTGTTACGTGCGATACGTGCGGAGAAGTCGGTCGGCAATGCGATGGCTTCGTCTAAAGAGTTGGTATGCAGGGATTGCGTGTGACCCAATACGGCTGCCATGGCCTCGATACAGGTACGTCCCACGTTGTTGAACGGATCCTGTTCGGTGAGCGACCAGCCGGAAGTCTGTGAGTGTGTACGCAATGCCATGGATTTCGGATTCTTGGCACCGAAACTCTTGACAATCTTCGCCCACAGCAGACGGGCCGCACGCATCTTGGCGATTTCCATGAAATGGTTCATGCCAATGGCCCAGAAGAAAGACAGACGCGGCGCGAAAGCGTCGATGTCGATACCGGCGTTCACGCCGGCACGCAGGTAGTCCATACCGTCGGCCAGGGTGTAGGCAAGCTCAATGTCTGCCGTCGCACCGGCTTCCTGCATGTGGTAACCGGAGATGGAGATGGAGTTGAACTTCGGCATCTTCTGGGAAGTGAACTCGAAGATGTCCGCAATAATCTTCATGGAGAAGGCGGGCGGATATATATAGGTATTACGCACCATGAACTCTTTCAGGATATCGTTCTGGATAGTTCCTGCCATTTCCTCCAACTGTGCACCCTGTTCCAGACCGGCGTTGATGTAGAATGCCAGAATGGGCAGTACGGCACCGTTCATGGTCATGGATACGGACATCTTGTTCAGGGGGATACCGGCAAACAGCACTTTCATGTTCTCCAGTGAACAGATGGATACGCCGGCTTTGCCCACGTCGCCTACGACACGCTCGTTGTCCGGGTCGTAACCGCGGTGGGTAGGAAGGTCGAAGGCTACGGACAGACCTTTCTGGCCGCTGGCTAAGTTGCGGCGGTAGAATGCGTTACTTTCCTCAGCTGTGGAGAAACCGGCATATTGGCGGATTGTCCACGGGCGGAAGGGGTACATCATGCTGTACGGACCACGCAGGAACGGAGGAATACCGGCGGCGAAGTCCAGATGTTCCATACCTTCTAAATCTTCTTTCGTATATACCGGCTGGATGTCGATCTGTTCGGGAGTTGTCCAGTTGGCGGTGATACCGTTTTCTTTTTGCCAGTCCTGTCCGTTCTGCTGACCGAATCCGGCAAATATATCTATATCATTAAATTTCTGTCTCATTTGATTCCCAGTTTAGCGTTATACTCTTTCAAAGTCTTCAGTTGGTCTACACGGACGTGGATGAAGTTCTCGATGCCGGCGGCTTTCAGTTCTTCCGCACATGCAGGGGCGCCTGCCACGACGAACATGGCACGGCCGTCCAGAGCCTTGAATGCCGGGATGGCATATTCCGCGTATTCATCGTCGCTCGAGCAGAGCACTACGATGTCGGCACCGGCTTTCATGGCGGCTTCCACGCCTTCTTCCACGGTTGGGAATCCTAAATTGTCTATCACTTTGTAGCCTGCACAAGCCAAGAAATTGCAGCTGAACTGTGCGCGTGCCTGACGCATGGCCAGGTTGCCGATGGTCAGCATGAATGCCACGGGCTGATGTTCGGCCTGTTCGGTCTGCATGCGCAGGTCTTCGAAGTCGGCGGCCAGACGTGTTGTTTCGATTTTGGCAAACGGCTTTTCGCAGCTTTCGCTCTGGCCGTGACAGCATCCACAGGCTGCCAGCGGAGTCTTGCCCTCGCTCTTCTCGTTGAAGTTGGGGAACTGGTTGGTACCCAGCAAGAATTCCTTGCGCTTGCCGGCATCGGCATGGCGTGCCGCATTGGTCTTGTTGATGGTCTCCTGAATCGAACCGGCTTTGGCTGCCTCCAGGAATCCGCCTTTTTCCTCTACGCTCAGGAAGAGTTTCCATGCCTCCTCTGCCAGCGAGCGGGTCAGTGTCTCGATGAAGTAAGAACCGCCCGCCACGTCGACAATCTTGTCGAAATGACTTTCTTCCTGCAACAGCAACTGTTGGTTGCGTGCGATGCGCTCGGCAAATTCGGTCGGGTTTTCATAAGGCGCGTCGAACGGAGTCACCACGATGGCGTCCACGTTGGCGATGGCGGCGCTCATGGCCTCCGTCTGTGTGCGGAGCAGGTTTACGTGGCTGTCGAATACCGTCATGTTGTATGTCGAGGTTGTGGCGTTCACATACATCTTGCAGGCGCAGTCACAGATGTTGCTGTCGTATTGTTTCACGATGTTGGCCCACATCATGCGGGCTGCACGGAACTTGGCGATTTCTGTGAAGTATACGCCGCTGATGCCGAAGTTGAACTTGATATTCTTGGCTGCGATGGCGGCGGGGACGCCGGCTTCTGTCAGCTGGTGGAGATATTCGTTACCCCATGCCAGTGCATAACCCAGTTCCTGATATATATATGCGCCGGAATTACACAAGGTGTCGGCGTTAACCGTAATACAACGGAAGCCGGGGAATGCGGCGAACGTCTCTACCAGCATTTTAGCCTGTGCCAATAGGGCGGTCGTGTCTTTGCCTTTCGTCAGCAGCTTCTGCATCGGGTCGAAGTTGATACTGCCGGTTAGTTTGGCCGGATCGTATCCTTTTTCTGTAAAATAGGTGACCAACAGCTGAGCCAGTTCTACGGTGTGTCCCTGACATGTACTGAAATTCAGTTCCACACATTCGGCCTGAATGCCGGCGAGCAGCGTTTCCAGATAGGCGGCACTGAGTTCCTTGGCCGGAATCTTGAAACCTAATGAGTTGACACCCTTGTTCAATATATCGAGTGCTTTCTCGTTGGCGGATTTTGCATCTGCGCACTGGATGTTTTGCCGTACATACCACCGGTTGTTATCCTTTTTGTTGCCTCTCAAATAAGGATATTGGCCGGGCAGAGCGTCTGTCTGGGACAGGCCGTCCAGATCTTCTTTGCGATAGAAAGGCTGCATGCTGAAGCCTTCGTTGGTTCTCCAGACCATTTTCTTCTGGAAATCGGCTCCCTTGAGGTCGGCCTCAATTTTATCCAGCCATTCCTGACGGGAGGGCGCGATGAAATCCGAAAAGAGTTTTTCTTTACTATTTGCCATAGTGTATCAGATTAATTATATTTTTTGCCAAAACAAAAGTAGCAAAACTTCACGTACCCGCAAAATTTGAATGGGAAAAACTAATTTAGTTCCTTTTTTTTGATTACTTTTGTGCCCGGAAAAAAGAAAAGTATTTAGTCAGTACATTATGGATTGGTTTCAAAATCTACTATCTGACCCCTCGTCGATCGCCCATATCGTGTTGTTGTATGCCTTGGTGATAACGGCGGGTCTTTTTTTAGGTAAACAAAAGTTTTTTGGAATTTCTCTGGGAGTCACGTTTGTCCTTTTCGCCGGTATTCTCGCCGGGCATCTGGGACTGACCGGTACGATGTCGACACTGAATTTCATTCAGGATTTCGGCCTGATTATCTTTGTCTATTGCGTCGGCCTACAGGTGGGACCCGGCTTCTTCGAGGCATTCCAGAAAGGCGGTATCACGCTGAACCTTCTGGCAGTGGGGCTGGTGTTGCTCAATGTGGCCGTCATGCTGGGGCTCTATTATCTGGTTTTCGACACAAGCGACCCGAAGAACCTGCCGATGATGGTGGGCGTGCTTTGCGGAGCCGTGACGAACACGCCGGGACTGGGTGCGGCGACGGAAGCACTGACGCAGGTCTTCCCCCAGGGGGCAGCTCCGCAGATAGCGTCCGGATATGCCTGTGCCTATCCGTTGGGTGTGGTCGGCATTATCGGTGCCACGATAGCCTTGCGCTACATCTGTCGTATCGCCTTGCAGAAAGAAGAGGATCAGATTACGGCCGAACGGGCGGAGAACCCGCATGTGAAACCGCATAAGATGACGCTGAAAGTGGAGAATGCCGCCTTGAACGGGAAAACCTTGTTGCAGGTGCGCACTTTCCTGGGGCGTGATTTCGTTTGTTCCCGTGCGTTGCACGAGGGGCATGTGAGCATCCCCAACAGGGATACGGTTATCTATTTGGGGGACTTGCTCTACATCGTTTGCGCGGAAGACGATGCGGAGGCTGTGATGGCTTTCATGGGGTCGGAGACACAGGTGGACTGGACGATTCAAGATCTTCCTATGGTGTCGAAAAGCATTCTTGTCACCCAGCCTTCCATGAACGGAAAAACGTTCGGGCAGTTGCACTTCAGTTCTGTACACGGAGTGAACGTGACGCGCATATCCCGTTCTGGCATGAATTTGTTTGCTGACCGTAACTTGCGGATGCAGGTGGGGGACAAGATTATCGTGGTGGGACCGGAAGATGCGGTAGACCGTGTGGCCAATATGATGGGAAACTCCATCAAGCGTCTTGATCATCCCAACCTGGCCATCATATTCGTAGGGCTCATGCTGGGTATCGTGCTGGGCAGTATTCCTTTTGCCATACCGGGCATTCCCATGCCGGTGAAACTGGGTCTGGCGGGTGGTCCGCTGATTGTTGCCATCCTGATAGGTAAATGGGGGTACAAGATGCACATGGTGACATATACGACCACCAGTGCCAATCTGATGCTGCGCGAGTTCGGTCTGGCGTTGTTCTTGGCCAGTGTGGGTATTAAGGCCGGTGCTAATTTCTTTGACACGGTGGTGGCCGGCGACGGATTGAAATATGTATGGACAGGTTTTCTGATAACCGTTGTCCCGATTCTGATTATCGGTCTGATAGCCCGTTTGAAATACAAACTTAATTATTTCACGATTATGGGTCTTATAGCCGGTAGCACGACCGATCCCCCTGCTTTGGCTTTTGCCAATCAGTCGGCCAACAACGATGCTGCTGCGGTAGGTTACTCTACGGTCTATCCGATGACAATGTTTTTACGTATCCTGACGGCGCAAATTATCATCCTGCTGTTGTGTCAGTAGGGGGAGAAGTGGAAGTCTTTCATTTATTAAAATACGGCCGGGCGCGGGGGAAACAATCCCTTTGCGCCCGGTTGCTGTATATGGGGTGTCGTGGGACAGTAGAAAATCAGCGGGGATTCGGAATAATCCATCTATGAATCATTGTTTACAAAGGGGGCTGTCTGGAGACAGTTATTATAGTTATTGTAATGTCTTCATTCCAACTACGATAATGTATTCATTTAAACTTAAGTGACAGGTTCATTCTAACTATCATAAGACCATTAGGAATACTATCCTTAGGGGATAAGGAATGCTATCGTAAGCAGCTAAGGATAGTATTTCACTACCCATAGTGAACAGCGCTCCACTACCTATAGTAAACCGTGCTCCACTACCCATAGTGAACAGCGCTTCACTGCCTATAGTGAACCGCACTCCACTCGGCAAGTGAACAGCCTACGGCTTGACAAGTGCCTTGCCTGCGGGACGGCAGGCAGTCGTCCGTCGTCGCCCTCCTCCCTACACAGATGTTTGCGGAAAAATGCTTCAATGGTTCAAACTGTTTGATTGCCAGCGACAAATGGTTCATTTATCCTTCAGTTTTCCTTCATCTATCCTTCAGCTTTTTCCGCCGCCGGGTGCAGCTACCGCTAATTCCTGAACCATTACACGCTGATAATCAGTGAGTATGAACCATCCTGAACCTTTGCTGAACCATTTGTGAACCATTACTCATTGATAATCAGCGAGTCTGAACCATTGAAGCATTTTTCCGCCAACATGTGTGTAAGAAGGGCCGATTTTATTCCCACTAATTTTCTACTGAGCCATATTTGGGGGCCGTCATAAGGTATATCAAAAAGCAGATTTGGAATAACTGTTTCCAAATCTGCCTTTAGTGGAGCATACAGGACTCGAACCTGCCACCTTTTGACTGCCAGTCAAACGCTCTAGCCAGATGAGCTAATGCCCCATGCCTTTCTGGATGCAAAGATAGGCATAAAAAAGATACATGCAAAATATCTTTTGTTTTTTTAGTGGTAAACTTTGTTTTTTCTTGGCGGATGATATGCCGGTAATCTCCGGTTGTGACAGAAATACACCGGAAGGAGGTATAAAATCCTGCCGAGTTGAAATAATGACTCGAGAATAGGGTATAGATAACATAAAATTTTGTACTTTTGTAAACTGTGAAAATACGATAGAGATGATTTCTTGCAACTACCGCACAGATGGAGACCGACAGAATGGATATGTTTTTTATAACAGGACATATCATGCTGTCGTTTTTCTGAACCGTATGACAAATTAAACGTAGAATATGAGGTATGGGTAAGGAGTCGGTCATGGTTTTGATGTCAACGTATAACGGAGAACGTTATTTGCAGGAACAACTTTTTTCCATTTATGGACAGGAAGGAGTCGGCTGTTCTTTGTTGGTGCGTGACGACGGTTCGTCGGACGCGACGGTAGATATATTGAAGGACGGGCAGCGGTCGCATCCTCTGACCTGGTACACGGGTGAGAACATGGGGCCGGCAAGGAGCTTCTGGAATCTGGTCTGTACGGCATCCGGTTCTGATTATTATGCTTTTGCAGATCAGGACGATGTGTGGCTGAAGGATAAACTGAAAACGGCGGTTGCCAGACTGAAAGGGCATGAAGACGTTCCGGCGTTGTATTTTTGTCAGACACAGTTGGTGGACGGAGACCTTCGTCCCCTGGAGAGTGTGCGGATTGCTCCTCTGCTGACATATGGCGAGGCATTGATCTATCAGTTTGTAGGCGGAAGCACGATGGTGTTCAATGAGGCGCTACGTCGGAAGCTGGTGGAATATACGCCCGGATATCTGCGTATGCACGATATATGGGTGTATGACGTGGCTCTGGCTGTCGGAGCTTTTGTCTGTTTCGACCCGACACCGCATATTCTGTACCGGCAGCATGAGAGAAACGCAGTCGGACAATTGAATTCATGGCGTTTTCGGTGGAAAAACCGCTGGAAAAGAGTCGTTAAGAATGAACATATCCGTTTGCGCACCGCAGAAGAACTGTGGCGCGGCTATGCGGATGTCATGTCGCCGGGGAATAGGGAACTGACGCGCAAGGTGATAAATTACAGAAAGAGCATGCGTGCGAGGATGCAATTGCTGTGGGGCAGGGAATTGCATTGTTCCGAACCGTCTGTCGAACTGTCCGGAAAATTGGCGATTATGGCTGATATTTTTTAGGAGTTGAGAATGAAAAGACCGGTAATATCCATAGTGACAATCTGTTTCAACAGTGTATCCACTGTTGAGGAGACCATATTGAGTGTGCTCGGACAGCATTATGACAAACTGGATTTCGTGATAATAGACGGAGGTTCCACGGACGGGACGCTGGACATTATAGAGCGCTACCGTTCCCGGTTGGGCTATTTCCATTCGGAACCGGACAAGGGTATCAGCGACGCGTTCAACAAGGGCATACTTCATTCCAAGGGAGATATTATCGGGATTATCAACAGCGATGACATCCTTTTGCCCGATGCGCTGGAACGGATGGCCGAGGCCTATGAAGAAGGTGTCGACATATACCGGGGAAATGTTATCATACGTAACAAGGAGACCGGTTTTACGGGACGCGACATACCTTCCATGAAATTCCCCCTTATGCCTTTCTGGGTGAATGTGGACCATCAGGGGACATTTGTCACAGCCGAAGCCTACAGATGTTGGGGAATGTACGACCTGAATTTCCGCTATATGATGGATCATGATTTTCTGACCCGTGCCTATCAGGGCGGAGCGCGGTTCAAATACGTTCCGGCAGATGTGGCGGAGTTCCGTCTGGGCGGAGTTTCCGTGGCTTCTATCTCCGCGAAACAATATGATATCAAACATATCGTTCTTAATAATGGAGGCGGCAGGTTGTTGGCTGAGTTCTGCTATTTCTATTTCTGGTCGTTGGACTGTATAAAGAGAGTGATTGTCGGCCTGTTTGGCATGGATGTGCTGAAACGGATGCATTATGCTAAGACAGAGTAGATAAGTTTAAATGACGATGGTAAAATTATGAAGATATATTTTGTCAATCCCCCTTTTAAAGCCGAATACGGGAAATTCTCGCGTGAGTCCCGCAGTCCGGCTGTGACGAAGAGCGGAGCATTGTACTATCCGCTTTGGTTGATTTATGCGGCAGCGTATTGCAGGAAATGCGGGCATGAGGTGTGTTTTCTGGATGCACCGGCCAAGCAGATGAACGAAGAACAGTCGCTGGATATCATACGGGAGAAGGGGCAGGACGGAATGTTGTTCGTGTTCGGGACGAGCACCCCTTCAGTCAAGAGTGATGTGGCGTTTGCTGCCCGCGTGAAACAGCTGTTCCCGAAGGGATTTGTGCTTTTGGTGGGGACACATCCGTCAGCCTGTGCAGAAGAGACCTTGGGATATTCCGAGGCGACGGACGCCGTTGCTATCGGCGAATATGATATGATTGTCAGGGAACTGGCCGATGCATTGGAGCATCAGACGGCTTTGACGGAAGTCAGGGGACTATGCCTACGTTCCGACGGGGAGTTTCTGCGCACGGATCCGATGCCTCCGATCAGGGAACTGGATGATATACCGTTGGCTTCGGAATTCATTAAAGAGTTTCTGGACGAACGTGACTATTTCTTCGCGGCCGCCACGTATCCTTCCATTCAGATATTTACAGGACGGGGTTGTCCGTTCCATTGTAATTTCTGTGTCTATCCCCAGACGATGCACGGACATGTATTCCGGGCGCGTTCGGCGGCCAGCGTCGTGGCGGAGTTTGAATACATCGCCGCCCATTTCCCGGATGTGAAGGAAGTGGTGATCGAGGATGATACGTTCACCGTCAACAAGAAACGGGTCATGGAGATATGCGCGTTGCTGGTGGAGAAGAAGTTGCACAAGCGTTTGCGCTGGTTGTGTAACGCACGTGTGAATCTGGATCTGGAAACGATGCAGGCCATGAAGAAAGCCGGCTGTCGGTTGATTATTCCGGGCATCGAGTCGGGAAGCCAGCAGATTCTGGATAATATAAAGAAGGGGACGAAAGTGGAACAGTTTTATTCCTATGTCGCCAATGCCAAGAAGGCGGGATTGCTTATCCATGCATGTTATATGGTCGGAAACAGGGGAGAGACAAAGGAGACGATGCAGGAAACCTTGAAACTGGCGTTGAAACTGAACACGGATACGGCACAGTTCTTCCCGCTGATTCCCTATCCCGGTACGGAAGCATATAAGTGGGCCCGGGAAAATGGGTACATAGAGACCGATTACGAGCGTTATTGTTTGCCGGACGGAACGCACAACACGGTGCTGAATCTGCCGGGACTGTCAGCGCAGGAGATGGTGGCTTTCTGCAATATGGCCCGCAAGAGATACTATCTGCGGCCAGGATATATCTTGCACAGGCTGAAAGTGGGACTGGCGCATCCTTCCGACCTGAAGCGTTCGCTGAAGGCATTTGGGAAACTGAGGCATTATTTATTTTCTAAATAAATCGTGTAGATGGATAAAGTGTCTGTAATCATGCCCGTGCATAATGCCGGGGAATACATAGAAGAGGCGATTCTGTCTGTTCTTGCTCAGACGTATTCCAACTGGGAACTGCTGATTGTCGATGACCGTTCTACGGATAATTCTGTGGAGATTATTATGAAATATGTGGCCCTTGACAATCGTATCCGTATGTTTGCGAATCCCAGATCGTCCGGTATGCCCGGCGCACCGCGTAACAAGGGCGTGGAAGAAGCGACCGGGCGTTTTATTGCTTTTCTGGACAGTGATGATGTGTGGCTGCCGGAGAAGCTTGAACAGCAGATACCGTTGTTCGAGAATCCGGATACGGCTATCGTGTTCAGCAATTATGAGAAGATGTCGGACAAAGGTGAGCGGAACAGTCGTTTTTTCATCGCCCCTAAGGTGGCTACCTACAGAAGAATGTTGAAAGGCAACGTTATAGGCAATCTTACCGGCATTTATGATACGGCCAAGGTCGGTAAGATTTTCTTCTTGAACGTGCATCACGAGGACTATGTGCTTTGGCTGTATATCCTGAAAAAAGGCTTTGTCGCCCGCAACACGAATACGGTGGTTGCCTTATATAGGGTGAGGACGGAATCCGTTTCCTCCCGTAAGTTGTCTGTACTCCCCTGGCAGTGGAATATTTATATAAATATAGAGAAGACGGGCTATTGCAGGGCGGTGTTTTATTATATATGTTATGCCGTTCAGGCCCTTCGCAAGAGTTTGATTTGAGACGCCGGCGGCAGACCGGACAAGAAATCTTTAGTTCATGAACTTGATAAATCCTCTCCTCGGGGAAGTGCAGACAGAAGTTCACTTTTCCCGGGGATAGCTTTTTGCAGAAAGCCTGATACTTCTCGAATCAGAAGATCCTGAATACCAAGCGGACTTTGTCGGAAGATAATATCAGTTGCTCCTTGTTCAACACTTCTATGCTGAACGTTTCCCGGTTGCCGATGATGCCGCTTTCTTTAAGGAGACGGCTGTTTGCGTTCAGGGGCTTGTCGGTGCTTCGGGTGTCGTGTACATACAACTGGGGGATGTCCAGCGTGCCGCTCTGGTGACTGAAGCGGCCGAAAAACTCGCTGTAATCCTGCGGCCGTTCGTGAACTTCCTGGTCGGCATCGAAAGGGAAGTAGGCCTTGTTATAATAACGTATGCAGAGCAGGTCTTGTTGGAACACCCAGAATATCTTTTTGTGCTTGACATCTTCGGTTATCGGCTGGTTGTTGTCGGTGGACGTTATCTCGGCGAGTTGCCAGTTCCCTTCCAAATCACCGTTTTTGGGTAATTTGTCACAGGCGTTTGTTGCAACTAATATAAGTATTGCGAGGGCAGAAAGAAGAATACGACTGGTCTTTTTCATTTTCGTCTGTTTTTAGTGAGGAAGCCGGTTTTGCGCAATGTGATCTGCACGCCTGTATTGTCTCCGAGCTGTGCGCCTCGGTCGATGCCGAAAGCACCCGACAGGCTCCAGCCTTCCAGATTTGTATGTCCGATACGCTGGGGGACGTATTCCAATTCTACCATGAACGAGTTGGAATACTTGATCTCATCGTAGGGCAGTGTGTAGGTGCCCCAGTTGGAAGTATAGGTGTATAGCATGCGGTAGTTGAGGAACGGTAGGGGACTGCCAGATAGTCCGAAGTGATTGGCAGTGAATCGGTTACACCGGAATGTTAGGTCGCCGTTGTCGTTGTAGAGCGGCGAGGTGAACAGAGGATTGCCGAAAGCCTGGCCGTAGTGCTGCCATCCCCAGTAGATATTGTGGTTATAGTAATTGTCCCGTCCGCTGATCTGGTCGGGAATCTCTTCCGTCCGGTCGTGATAGATGCCTCCGGCCTGGTATTTGGTATGCATGTATTCATATACGAGCGAGGATACGACGGGATTCTTAGGCAGGGTGACTTCTCCGCCTATCAGTCCGTCCAGCCATCCGTATTGGAAGAACAGCATGGAATGGTCTTCGAAAAAATGGTCGTAGTATGCCCGTATTTTCCAGTCTTTCCCTTTGTAGCTGAGGCTGAATGTCCAACTTCCGAGCGTGTTGCCGGCGGCGTTGAGATAGATGTCGTCCGTGGGGTCGCTTCCTCCGCCGGCAATCGCTTTGAAGAAATCCTTCACCGAATGCCCCATAGTCTGATTGTATGGCGGTTGGGAGAACATGCGGAAAGATGTTCCGCCAAATATGCAGGCCCATTCCAGACCGCCTTCCGCCACCAGCGGGAATTTATCTTCGTTTCCGATGCGCAGATAACCGGCTTTCGTATGTAGCAAGGCTTTCTTGATGTATCGGGTCTGAGGCGTGACATAATCCTCCTGCCACCGTCCGTCCGTCAGCATTCCGTAGCCGAAGTGGCCTTTTATGGCGGCCCAATTGCTTTTTCCTGTGATAGACAGATATTCAGGCAACTCTATCCGTACTTGAGGGACAGGGCGTGCATTGATACCGAAAGTTTGGCTTCCGGAACTTAAAGCCTCATTCTTGAATACGGCGGGATGTTCTTTGGCCCCGATGCTGAGGCACAACTTTTTATAGTTGATATCGACATAGGCCTGCTGGATGATGACAGGCGCTGTGTTGCCGTATGCCACCGCCATGTCAAGGCCGTATCCCCATTTCCACTTGCGCAGGCTGTCCTGGTCGGTGGAGCGCCGGAAGCTTCCCCTTAAATAGCCGTTGTTTCCATCAATACTGCTCAGGCCGTGTCGGTTGGCGTTCAGCCATAGAGGGCTTTTTTTGCAGCCGCCCGTTATCTGCATTTCGGTTTTATATTCGATGCCCTTTCCTAATTCTTTCCAGCGGCTATCGTTGTTTTCCTGTGCAAAAAATGGTACCTCTGTTGTCAGAAGTACCATTATCATGATTGTCTTTCTTTTCATCTTGTGACTCTGAGTATGTGCTGCGGAATCTTTTATTTGGCGTAACTGACAGCGCGTGTTTCCCGGATAACCGTAATTTTCACCTGTCCCGGATATGTCATCTCATCCTGTATCTTCTTGGCGATTTCCGTGCTGAGGTTCTCTGTCTGTTTGTCGTCGATCTTGTCCGCACCTACGATTACACGTAATTCGCGTCCTGCCTGTATGGCATATGTTTTGGTAACACCGGGGTAGCTCATGGCGATATTCTCCAGGTCGTTCAGGCGCTTGATATACGCCTCCACGATTTCCCGGCGGGCACCTGGGCGGGCGCCGCTGATGGCATCGCAGACCTGTACGATCGGGGCCAACAGGGAAGTCATTTCCATTTCGTCATGGTGTGCTCCGATGGCGTTGCAGATTTCCGGCTTCTCCTTGTATTTTTCGGCCAGTTTAGCACCGTAGATGGCGTGCGGCAGTTCTGGCTCTTCATCGGGTACTTTACCGATGTCATGCAGCAGACCGGCGCGTTTGGCCTTTTTGGGATTCAGTCCCAGTTCCGAAGCCATGACCGCACACAAGTTGGCTGTTTCGCGTGCGTGTTGCAATAGGTTCTGACCGTAGCTTGAACGGTATTTCATCTTTCCGATGATGCGTATCAGCTCCGGATGCAGGCCGTGTATACCCAAGTCTATGGTCGTCCGTTTACCGGTTTCGATGATTTCCTCTTCCACTTGCTTGGATACCTTGGCAACGACCTCTTCGATGCGTGCCGGATGGATACGTCCGTCCGTGACAAGTTGGTGCAGAGCCAGCCTGCATATCTCGCGGCGTACGGGGTCGAAAGCGGAAATGACGATAGCTTCCGGAGTGTCGTCTACCACGATTTCCACGCCGGTGGCAGCTTCCAGAGCCCGTATGTTGCGTCCTTCCCGTCCGATGATGCGTCCTTTCACTTCGTCGTTGTCGATGTGGAACACGGTGACGCTGTTTTCTATGGCCGTTTCTGTGGCCACCCGCTGTATACTCTGGATAACGATGCGCTTGGCCTCCTTGTTGGCCGTCATTTTGGCGTCGTCCATGATTTCGTTGATATAGCTTGCCGCATATGTCTGGGCTTCCGCTTTCAGGGAGTCGACCAGACGGTCGCGGGCTTCTTCCGCGCTCAGTCCGCTCAGGGCTTCCAGTTTGGCGCGTTCCTGATTTCGCATGTTTTCCAGTTCTTCCTCTATGCGCTCCAGATTCTGCTGTTGGTTTTCCAGCTTTTTCCGCTCACTGTCTAGTTCATTCTTTCGACGGTTCAGGTCATCCTGCCGCTGATTGATATTCATTTCCTTTTGTTTCAGGCGATTCTCTCCCTGCTGTATCTGCTGGTTGCGCTGTTGCACTTCTTTTTCGAGTTCAGCCTTTTTATTGAGAAATTTTTCTTTGACCTCCAGCAACTTCTTTTCTTTTATGACTTCTGCTTCTTTCTTAGCTTGTGCCATTTTTCGTTGATACTTTCCGGTAAGTATGTAGCGGAATGTCGTGTATCCGAGCAGACCACCGGCAATGAAGCATACAATTGGTATAATTATCTCCATATCCAATAATTAGTTAATATATAAAATAAAAGCACCGCATGGCGGACTCCTTTCGGACATCCATCATTTGGTGCGTGACTTCTTCACAAATATTGAATTCCACATGCCGGAATGGAGTAGGAAGCTTTACTTCAGACAATCCTCCATCTCTTTCACTAACTCCTGTATACATTCGACAAAAGGCTGTGTGTCGTTGTTATGCTCATTGCGTTTCAGCGACAGGGCTATGTCCAATGCTGCCATACAGAAGTATGAGGCGTCTCCCTGGTTAGGGTAACGTTCGGCGTAGAAACTGTATTTTTCATTTATAAGCTTTTCCGCTGCACGATAAATTTCCTCATCACTTCTTTTGACGGTTATGGGAAAAATCTTATTGCCCAGTCGGAGCTTTATCTGAAAGTTTTCGCTTACCTCCATTGTTTTATACTTTTAAGAGGGCGATACACTTATCTACATCGCGCACCAGCCTTGATAATCTGTTTTTGGCATTTTTCATGTCGTTGTCGCCAATTTCAATCATCTTGGCCAATTTTAAAGTTTCATATTTCCGCTCCAGTTCAGCTTTCTTTTTCTGTAAGGCTTCTATGCTCTTTTCTTTTTCGTCGACCATACCATATAGCTCTTCATTTTCTGCGGCCAGTTTCCGGTAGCGTTCCATGAGGAGGCGGACACGGGTCTGTAAAGTCTTGATCAGCTGCTCTTCCTGGGTTGGCATATATGCTTTTGACTACAAAAATAGTAAATAATCTGTTGTATGCAAAATTTTATTAAAGAAAGTTTTCGGCGAGCTTCGCTTTATTTCTTCGTTGCAGAGTTGTCTTTGGGCTTGGGCTCTTTCTTGGCCAGCATGACAATATGGTATACGTATTCGGTCATCCAGCTTTCTGAATATCCCAGTGTGGCCTGGTATTTGCGTATGTTGACGCTGGCTCTGCGCACTCCGGCATCGCTCCAGTCGTTTTTGGTGAGTATCTGCCGGATGGTCTTGGCCGTCATATTGTGCAACGCCTTGTGGAAAATAGAAGGCATTCTGAACTTCCATTGCATCAGGTTTCCCATCAGCATCATTAATTCCTGGCTGAAGCCCTGGAACATCATCAAATAGTTCTTGATGTCGTTCATATTCCTGCAGTTCTTTTTGATGCTTCCGTCTATTTCTTTGAAGAATGAATCTTCCAAGCCATACATGTCTGCCAGCATTTTCTTGCAACGGTTGCGTTCGCCTACTCCTATCTTATTATTGACGGTCGGGACGCGCAGGGTCTGTTTGAAGATTCTTAGGTCGGGGAGAAAGGATAAGTTGCCGATGCCCAGATGTATGGCCATGGCTGCCTGATAATAAACACGGATGAGCGTCATGAAATCTTCCATACCGCCGACGCGGATGTCCTCCTGCTGTGTCTTTTTATTAAAGAATTTGGATAAGAAATTCATTTTATTCGATGTGGTTAATGACTGAAATTATAGTGCAAAGATAAGTCTTTTTCTTATCTCTGCGCTATAAATGACTCTCTTTTTCACGGGAAGAAAAGCTCTCAGCGTTTTTTTCGTTCTTCGATGACTTTTAACAGATATTGGCCGTACTGGTTTTTCAGCATGGGAGTCGCGAGTTCTTTCATCTTCTCGTCGTCTATCCATCCCCGGCGGTAAGCGATGCCTTCCAGGCAGGCGATTTTCAGCCCCTGTCGCTTCTCTATGACTTCAATAAAGGTGGATGCTTCGCTCAGGCTGTCGTGTGTTCCGGTGTCAAGCCAGGCGAATCCGCGTCCGAGTGTTTTGACTTTCAGCTTCTCATCGTTCAGGAATTGCTGGTTGACGGTTGTTATCTCCAGTTCCCCGCGTGCGGACGGTTTGATGTGTTTGGCTATATCAACAATCTGGTTCGGGTAGAAGTACAGGCCCACTACGGCGTAATTGCTTTTCGGCTGTTGCGGCTTTTCTTCAATACTCAGGCAATTGCCCTCACTGTCGAATTCCGCTACTCCGTAACGTTCCGGATCGTTCACCCAATATCCGAAAACTGTGGCCTTGCCGTCCTTCTCCGCATTGGCCACGGCTTCATGCAGCAATTGGCTGAAACCGGCTCCATGGAAGATGTTGTCTCCTAAAACAAGGCATACGCTGTCGTTTCCGATAAAATCTTCCCCGATAAGGAATGCCTGAGCGAGTCCGTCCGGTGAAGGTTGTTCCGCGTATTCGAAACGCACGCCGTAATCGGATCCGTCGCCCAGCAATCGTTTGAATCCGGGCAGGTCGTATGGAGTGGAGATGATCAGTATTTCCCGGATACCCGCCAGCATCAGGACGGAAATGGGATAATATATCATCGGTTTGTCGAAAATGGGTAACAGTTGTTTGCTTACGCCTTTGGTGATGGGATAGAGGCGTGTGCCGGAGCCTCCGGCTAAAACAATTCCTTTCATTTTTTTGAATATGAGTTTGGTGTATATTCTGTTACAGAGAACGCATATCTAATAGGCGTTTTTGTCTTTCCGTGTAATGGTGTTCCAAAAAGTCAGCCATATAATCCGTAAATCCAGCCACAAGGTCCAGTTTTCTACATACCAGATGTCGGCGGTTACACGGTTTTCCATTTGGTGGAGTTCTTTGGTCTCTCCCCGGAATCCTTGTACCTGTGCCCATCCTGTAATACCGGGATTCACCCAATGGCGTACCATATATTTATTAATAAGGTGGGAATATTCCTCGGTGTGGCGTACCATGTGCGGGCGAGGACCGACAATACTCATGTCGCCAAGCAGAACATTGATGAACTGCGGGAGCTCGTCTATGTTGGTGCGGCGCATCAAATCGCCGAAGCGGAACTTGCGCGGATCGTTTTCAGTAGCCTGCACTGTGTCGGCTTCGCTGTTGACATGCATGCTTCTGAACTTTATGCACATGAATTCTTTGCCCCGCAATCCGTTCCGCTTTTGGCGGAAGAGTACGGGCCCCGGGCTTTGTATCTTGATGATGACGGCCACGATGATATATATCAGCGGGAACAGGGTGAGCAGGAATGTCAGGGACACTACGATGTCGAATATGCGTTTGATCAGGCGGTTTCCGGTTTCTGACAACGGTTCGGGGCGTGGCGAAAGCATAAGTATGCCGTCTATTTCGCTCAATATCATACGCCGTTTCAGGTAGCTGACATACATGGGAAGTGCATAGAAATGTATCATATTGTTTTCGCAATAGTGGTACATCTCGATAAAAACGCTTTGGCCGGTTTTTTGGAAAGCGCAATATAAGTCAGTTATCTCGGGGTGTGCTTTCAGATAAGCGAAAGTGTCTGCGATACGACCCAGGCGGGGCATTTCCGGAGGATATGCGGCGGGATCGTCACTGAAAACGCCGGCCACATGATAGCCGTAAGTGCGGTTCTTGATGAATTTATACAGTGTTATGAGATCGGGCGAGTTGCCTATGAAAATTACGCGGCGCTGGTTGTTCCCCCTGCTGCGGTGACGTTTGATCAGGAAGCGGAACAGCAGGCGTTCAGTGACGAGTAATACAGTGAACAGAAGGAAAAAATATACCGCCAGGGTCTTGGAAATAGACGGGAAAGGCAGCATGGTAAAAGTGAAAACCATGACTATCGTGTGCAACACGGTCAGGTAAATAACTCTTCCTACGATGCGGTCGCTACGCACTATGCGGGCCAGAAGGATGGGAGGGAAGAGCAGGAACAAAGGTATGTAGCACAATAAGGCTATAACGATGATACTCCAAATGCCGATAGCGTCGACCTTGCCAGGGGTAGCTGTCTGCAGGATGTTATATATCGTTGTCATACTGAACGTCAGTAATATTGCATCTGAGCATCCGATTAGAAATTTCAGTATGCCTGAGTCTTCTATGTTTCCGCGGTTCATTTACATTATATTATGACATTGTGCAAATGTAATAAATATATTTTAACGATGCAAATGATACGAAGCTAAAATCTTTATTTTAATATGTATATATGGCGGCTAAGCGGTATTTGTTGCATGGACATCTTTTTTTCTTGGAAAAACTTCGGAATATGGAAAACTTTGGTTATTTTTGTCCGTCAATACGATTTTTTAACTCATACAGAAAATAATGGCAGAGTCTTTGAACAGAGAAATTTTGGAAGAAGAGGAGTCCTCCGGTTTTGATCTCAGAAAAATATGGATGGCGTTTGTGCTCCATTGGTATTGGTTCGTTCTTTCCGTGGTTGTTTGCATGTCTGTGGCTTTCGTCTACTTGCGTTATACCCGCCCCGTCTATTCTACGACGATGAAAGTGCTTATCAAGGACGACGAGGGAAAGGCCAAGACGCGTCAGGGTACGATGGACCTGTCGCAAATGGGACTTGTTACCAACAGCAACGGTTTTGATAACGAATTGGAAATACTGAGCAGTAAAAGCCTGGCGGCCCAGACGGTAAAGAGCCTGAAACTTTATACCCGTTATTTCTCCGAAGGACGTTTGAGCGACAAGGAATTGTATAAGAATAGCCCTATATTGGTGGAGATGGATGAAGCTTCGCTGGAGCGTCTGCAGCAGATAATAGGGTTGGAGATAACCAAGGCGCACGAGGGTATTGATGTTCTTATCGCGGTGTCTGATTCCGTAAATGTAAAAAAGACATTAAAACGTCTGCCGGCTACGGTGCAGACTCCGGTGGGCGTATTTTCTTTTATGGTCAACCCCGGGCATGTGATGTCCAACAGAAAACTGCTGGTCCGCATCTATCCTCCCAATTTGATGGGGCGGATGTATGCCGGGGCTCTGTCTGCCACAGCCAGTAGCAAGACTACGACGGTGGCTTTGCTTACATTGCACGACACGGAGCCTCGCCGTGCTGCGGATTATTTGATGGAGTTGCTGAAATCGTACAACTGGGACGCCAATGAGGATAAGAATGAGGTGGCTATCAAGACGGAGATTTTTATCAATGAACGTATCGAGGCTATCGGAAAGGAATTGGGCGTGACGGAAAAGAATCTGGAGGATTATAAGCGGACCGAAGGCCTGATAAATCTGAAGAATGATGCGGCGGCAGCCTTGGCTGGCAGCGGTACTTCCGAGGAGAAGCAAGTACAGATGCAGACCCAGCTCACGCTGGTCAAATCTCTGCTGGATTATGTGGATAATCCCCGCAACGCCATGCAGATTATTCCTGCCAATCTGGGTATATCCAATGCAAGCCTGGATGCGGATATCAAGTCATACAACGAACTGGTATTGCAGCGGAACCGCTTGTTGAAATCTGCTTCGGAAGACTCTCCGACCCTGGTGCCTCTCATTACGCAACTCGAAAGTCTTTGGCCGGCTATCCGACAGTCTCTGGCCGCTGTTTACAACGATTTGAAGATTCAGAAAGAGAGTGTGGACAGACAATATAATATGTATCAGGGGCGCATCCTGAGTTCGCCGACCCAGGAGCGTATGCTGAACGACATCGGACGCCGGCGGGAAATTCAGGCCGGTCTTTATCTGATGTTGTTGCAGAAACGTGAGGAAAATGCCATTTCTTTGGCTTCTGTGGCAGCCAAGGGACGTATGATCGACGAACCGGAACAGTTTGTGAAAGTGTCTCCCAAGAATTCGAAAATCTGGCTGATAGGTCTGCTGATCGGTTTGGGAATCCCTTCCGGCATTATCTTCTTGCTGAATATGTTGCGTTATAAGATAGAAGGTCGGCCGGATGTGGATCGGATAACGAAATTGCCGATATTGGCGGATATACCGAAAGCCCCCGGACTGCCGGAAGGCAAGCGGAGTATCGTGGTGCGTGAAAACGGTAATGACGTGATAGAAGAGGCGTTCCGTACTTTGCGTTCCAATCTGCGTTTCGTCATGAAGGATGATGACAAGGTAGTTCTCTGTACTTCCTTTATACCGGGTGAGGGAAAAACGTTCGTGTCTTCTAATCTCGCCATGAGTTTGGCGCTTCTGGGTAAAAAAGTGTTGGTTGTGGGTCTAGATATCCGGAAACCCCGTTTGGGCCGCCTCTTCGGTTTGAAGAGTAGCAAAAAAGGTATTTCGTCTTATCTGGCTACCGGACGTGATGATGTGGAAGAACTTCGTGAGCAGATATTCCCGACAGACCTTCATCCGAATCTGTTTGTTTTGCCGGCCGGTGTCATACCGCCCAACCCGACGGAGCTGATAGCCCGTCCGTTGCTGAACACTACGTTCGAGCATTTGCGTAAGATGTTCGATGTGATAGTCATCGATACGCCGCCCGTGGGTCTTGTGAGCGATACTTTTGAGCTTGGACGTCTGGTGGATGTTTCAGTGGTGGTTTGCCGTGCGGACTTTACTCCGAAAGACAGTGTGGAGGTTATAGATGAAATAGCCCGTGCCGGTAAGTTGCCCAATGTCAGTCTCGTTATCAACGGTATCGATATGTCGAAGAAAAAGTACGGTTACTATTACGGTTATGGCCGCTATGGACGTTACGGCCGCTATGGCGGTTACGGACGTTACGGTTATGGTTCCGGCCTTTATACCTATCATTCGAAACAAGGTCGGGAGGTTTAAAAACGTCTACAAATTCTTCCTTCCGGAAGATGATACAAATCAACGGCGACGGGTCATAAGAAATGACATCCGTCGCCGTTGAAGTTTTTATTGGTGTTCCGAGGGATTGGATGGTTGAATGGTGGTCGGTACCGTCCGTTATCCGAAAGACCACCAACTTTTCTTTTTCTTCCTTCTCATGGGCTGGCTTGTTTCTTCTCCGGCCCGTTCTTCTTCCAGCAGGTCGGCCCATGTCTTGTGCTCGTGTATCATCCTGTATATGACTCCCCAGTCCGGCAGCCCGCCGAGGTTGCGGTCGTCGATAAACATATCCACTTTCAACTTGCGGCTGTAATGCGGGTTTTTTACAACATCTTCTTCTGGGAAATCTTTGTTTATGGCATAAAACTCTACTCCCCGTTCTTTACACCAGTTGATGGCGTCTTCCAGCAATTGTCCTTCCCGCACGCTCCATAATATAAGTCTATGGTGTTCTGCAATAAGCATTTTTAACGTTTGGGTGGCAAAAGGAATCTCTTCTCCAATCTCCGGATACTTGTGTTTTACAAGAGTTCCGTCAAAATCTATAGCTATTGTCATCTGCTTTTTAAGTATTATTATCGTTAGCAGAAGCAAAAATACGAAAAGAAACTCATAAATCCTATAGCAATCGCTTTTTAATGTTAAATACACTTAAAAGGGGCGGCTTGCTAAATATTTTAATAGCGGAATTTTCTTTCTATAATATTTTAAGTGTAATTTTGCCACTGATACATAGTATCGACACGCAAATAAATAAAACAAAAACGACTTTCAAATTTAATTTATTAATCAAATTTTGGTGAACATGAAAAACAGATTACTAACAATGGCCGCCTGTGCAATGGTGGCTGCGGTGGGTACTCCGTCTTTTGCCGGCAATTGGGACAGACCCGAGCCGAAAGGAGAAGCACCTGTCAGCAAGTCGCAGTATTACATGTATAATGTGGCTGCGGGACAATTTTTAGTGAATGGTTCTACATGGAAGACTCGTGCCACTTTGGCGGACAAGGGTTTTCTGGTAGAGTTGACAGACTCTGTGCATACGCCTCTTGCGGGTGCCGCGTTCAATACGGTGGCTTTACAGGGCTGGACTATTAAGGTTAAGGATACATTCCAAAACTGGGGTGGTAACAATTTGACTAATACTTATGTATTCGTCGATAATGAGACGCAGGCTTACTGCGACATGGCAAGTCAGGGTCATAACTTCTGGAAATTCATTCCTTGGGGAGAAAACTATCGTGTCAAGATCGCTGACGAAGACGATGCTTTCGGTGTAGAAGTGGACGGCGGCAAGTTTGCTGATTCTTATCTGGCTTATATGCCGGATGTTGAAGAAGGTAATGACGTCGGGACATCCGCTCCGTTCCTTTATCCGCTTGTCGATATTTCTTCCATCGAAGATCCTACGACAGCTGAGTGGAAATTCGTGTCGGTTGATAACTATTCCTATTTCGTTGCAAAGAAGAGCTTGTATAACAAGTTGAATCTGGCTGAACAGGAAGGTGCCGAAACAGCGGATGCCGAGGCTGTATATAATAAGGAAAACGCTACGGCCGAAGAATATCAGGCTGCCGCAACGGCTTTGCAGCGTAAGATTTTCGAAGTGTACGGTGCTGACGCTTCTTATGACAATCCTGTAGATTTCACGGATTTGGCACTTAAGACTCCGCAGCCGGGTAACGATGGAAAGACTGGTTGGGTTCAGACGAACAACGGCGGTTATGCCAAGTCTGGTAAACATTCCAATTGGTCCAACCCGGAAGATGAAATCGAGGTGTTCGGTCCGAACTTTTTGGAATACTGGGTGTTGAGTAACTCTACTAATTATGCGACATTGACCAACGACACTTTGTATCAGATTATCGAGAGCCTGCCCTACGGTATGTATCGTCTGACGGCTGATGCAGTCGCTATTCAGCAGGCAGAAGAAGGAACTAAAGTGACGGGTGTTTCTTTGTTTGCAGACGGTGGCGCTATCTCCAAGAAGGCTCTTTGGTCGGAAGTGAATCACACGCCCCACAGGTATTCTGTTGACTTTGTCGTAATGCAGGATCAGACTACTATCGGTATGATGATCGAAAATACGAACGCAAACCATGCCGCGATTACCAACTTCAAACTGGATTTCTTGGGCGGGTCCGACAATCCGTTGGTGATGTTGCTGCAGGTGGAAATAAGCAATGCCGAATCTCTGGATCCGAACGATACTCCTTATTCTGTGGCAACGGAAGAACAATTGCAGAAGGTTGTTGAGGAAGCTAAGCAGTTGCTTTCCGGCGAGCCTACCGATGAGGAATTGCATGCTAAGACAGAAGAATTGTCTGCTATGATTGATGCCGTTAAGAGAGAAATCGAGAAGTATGCCTGGGCTGATGAATATCGCCAGAATGAATTGCAGGATTTGGTTGTTCTGTATGAAAACGATTTCCCTGAATTGTCTGCTGCATTGGTAGATTATGCAAGCCAGTTGGATGACGCTTTGTATGAAAGAACGCTTACTATAGAAGAAATTGACGGTATTCCTGCTAAGATCGATCAGATGATCAAGGATGGTATCAAGGCTGAAATTTCTGTAGGCAAGGAAGTTACCGGCCTGTTGATTAACCCCAACTTCGATAGCAACCGTAACGGCTGGACGCTGAACAGCGGCTCTGTCAAGAACTCCAGCTTTGGTGCCTGTGAGGCTTATGCCGAGAAGTTCGACCTGAGCCAGACGCTGACTGACATGCCTAACGGTCGTTACAAGGTAACTTGCCAGGCATTCTATCGCCCGAAGACTTCCGCTAACGCTTGGGCTGACTATGTAGACGGAAACTCTGATGCCGATGTACGTCTGTTCCTCTATGGTAACAGCATTTCCAAGGCAGTTAAGCACGTATTTGACGATCAGCAGGAAGACAAGTTGAATGACGATGACGTACAGCCGGCCGGAGAGGGCGGTATGTGGTCTCCGAACAGCATCTATGGCATTTCTAAATACTTTGCTGCCGGTCTCTATGAAAACGAACTGGAGTTTGCGGTTGTAGACGGTGTGCTGACTATCGGTCTGCGCGTGCTGGATCCGATTGTGGATACAGGTGCCAACTGGAGTGCATTCGATAACTTCCACCTCTATTATATGGGTGAGCAGGCTTCCGACTATATCGCTACTATCGAGGCTTTGATGGAAGAAGCTATGGCATTGGAAAACAGCGGTACACCGGAAGAAGGCACCGTGTTGACAGAAAAGGCTTCCGAGAATATCACGAATGCCATCCTTGTAGCTAATGTGGCTATAAACGGTGGTACGGTTCAGCAGTGTATCGACGCTATCAACGCTTTGAATGAGGCTATCGCATACGCTCAGGAATCTCAGAAACTGACTAAGGAACTGAACTCTTCTTACGAAGCATATTTCATCCGTATAGAGCAGGTTGTGAATGGAACTGACGATAGTTTCCTGGATCTTCTGGACGAGATTGCAGCCGTATTTGAAGACGGTGACGGTGTCTTTGAAAGCAACGAACAGGTACAGGCTTATCTGGATGAATTGCCTCTCGCGTTTGCGAAGTATGCAATCTCCGGCGGTATCGGTAACGCTACACCTGAGAAACCGCACGACATTACGGTATTGGTTGTGAACCCCGAATTTACCTGGGACAATGTGGATTCAAGCCATGGCTGGACGGGTAACCCGTCTATCCAGGCCGGTGTTGCCGAGTTCTATAATGCGCAGGCATTCGAACTCAGCCAGAGCATCGTAGGTTTGATCCCCGGTTTCTATCGTCTTTCTGCAAGTTCTTTCTATCGTGCAGGTTCTACTGAAAACTCAACGAAACTGTACTACAAGGATCTGTATCCCGAAACAGAGACTATCACGGGTAATGAAGAAGAATTCCCCGTTCTGTTCGCCGGTGAAGGAACCAAGGCTCTGATGAACATTGCTGCCTATACGTCAGAATTCCAGATGTATGATGATGACATCAACGTAGGTAAGTGGATGGATCCGAACAATGAAGAAGCTGCCGATGCGTTTGTTCCCAACACTCGTTCCGGTTGTAACCTCTACTTCGCGGAAGGCGCTTACAAGAACTCTCTGAACTTCGAAGTTAAGGAAGATATGGATGCCGTAGCGATCGGTATCAAGAAGGGTAACGTTAGAATTAACACGGAATGGTGTCCGTTCGACAACTTCAAGCTCGAATACATCGGCGCCGAGGCTCCTACGGGCATTGAGAATACAGTGGCCGGCGGTAGCATGGCAGAAGTTGTAGCCCGCAAGTTCTACACGGTAGACGGTATGGAGCTGGCACGTCCGGCCAAGGGCATCAACATCGTGAAGTCTGTTCTGAGCGATGGTACTGTCAAGGTAACCAAAGTGATGGTAAAGTAATCAGGTCTGTACAGACTGAACTATAAAAGAGAGAGGCAACGTCATGTGGCGTTGCCTCTCTTTTTTGCAGAAAAGCGAATGATTCTTCTTTGCAATACGATTTATTTATTACTTTTGTATTTAAATATGTAGTGACGTGGATAAACGGAACTTGTTTACATTTACGCCGGTGTTGAAAGAGACCTTGTGGGGAGGCACGCAGTTGCTTGCTTACAAGAGGATGAATGCTACTCTGGAGCGTGTAGGCGAAAGTTGGGAACTTTCGTCGGTAGACGGGAGCGAGACCATTGTTGCGGACGGGGAATATGCCGGTTATACGCTGAGCGGACTGACGGCCGCTTTGCAGGAAGAACTGGTTGGGTCGGATAATTACCGTCGTTACGGGCAGCGGTTTCCTCTGCTGATAAAGTTTATCGATGCATGCCAGGATCTTTCCGTGCAGGTGCATCCGGATGATGAGTTGGCGCAGCAACGTCATCATTGTCCCGGTAAGAATGAAATGTGGTATATGGTGAACGCGGCTCCCGGAGCGCGTCTGTACGGCGGTTTCGACCGAGAGGTTACGCCGGAGGAATACGAGGCACGGGTTGCGGATGCCACCTTGCCCGAAGTGCTCAGGTCTTACGAGGTACATCCCGGCGATGTATTCTACCTGCCGGCCGGTTGCGTCCATAGTCTGGGACGCGGATGTTTCGTGTGCGAGATACAGCAAAGCTGTGATATCACATACCGGATTTATGATTACGGCCGCAAGGATGCTTCGGGCAAACCGCGGACATTGCATACGGCGGAGGCACGGGATGCCATCTGTTTTGATGAAATACAGACGGACATGACGTGCCCGGTGGAGGAAAACCTTCCGGTGGAATTGGTGCGTACGCCGTTCTTCACGACGTCGGTTTACAAGCTGACAGAACCGATGGAATGCGATTACAGCGGGCTGGATTCTTTTGTCGTGCTGATTTGCACGGACGGAGCCTGTCGGGTACAGTCCGGCGATGAAGAGGTCTGTTTGCGGGAAGGAGCCACCTTGTTGGTGGCGGCTCGTTGTCCCGGAGTGAAACTATTGCCCGAGGGACGGGCCTGTGTGTTGGAAACCTTTGTATAATGCCGGTATTATAGACCGGATAAATGTTATATCTATCATGAAAAGAAAATTAATCTATTGTATTTTGTCCTCCTTTCTGTTGATGACAGGTATCACCTCCTGTGTCTCTCCGAAGAAAATCATTTATTTCCAGGGTGCGGAGGAAGTTTATAGAGAAGCGCAGGACATAGCCCAGCACTACCAGATGAAGCTGAAACCTGCAGATAATATCATAGTGAAGATAAGCAGCGACGATCCGGCTTTGCTGAAACCTTTCACCCGCGATGTGACGATGGGATCCGAAAATCAGACAAACAATTTGTCAACCGGAGGAATCAGCAATGCATACGGCTATACGGTAAACAACGACGGCTTTGTAACCCTGCCTGCCGTCGGTGCCGTGCAGGTGGCGGATCTGACTACGGAAGAGGCGGCCAAGGCTATAGAACAAGCCGTTATCAAGGCGGATCTGATGTATAATCCCGAGGTGACAGTGCGTCTGCTCAATGCACGTGTTTCTGTCGTGGGAGCCGTGAACCGTCCCGGAGTGGTGGAGCTGAGTTCGGAGCGCAATTCCATTATAGATGTATTGGCCAAGGCTGGTGACGTAGAGGATGCCGGTCTGAAACAAAACATACGTCTGTTCCGCGAAACGAACGGGCATCGCCAGATGTATACGCTCGATCTGACCAAGGCGTCGGTGTTCGAAAGCCCCGCTTTCTATGTGCAGCAGAACGATATGATATATGTCCAGCCCAACCGGAGCAAGAGCATCAAGAGCAGTGCGTTCTATACCTACCTGACGGCCGGAGGTTCCATTCTGGGTGTCGTGTCTTCTTTGATAGCTATTATTGCGCTGGTTAAATGACGACGGTATGTGTAAGGTGTTGTTGGCTTGGCTGCTGTTGGATGTTCTCGTTTATCTTTATTTGGTATTCGACGAATTGTATTTTTCCCGCGAGGTGAGGAATAAATGCAAGCGCATCAAGAAGACATTTACGGAAGAATGATGGTGCATCGTTGTTGCTTTCGTAAGAAGAAAATATATGCTTGTAGACGACGGGCCCGGCTCGTCGTCTATTGTTTTTACATTCTGTCTCTTGCGTTGGCAGGAGGATGCGATAAGGTGGAGATACCGCAGCCGGACGGAGTTTCCTCCGGCGGAGAGGCCGGGACGGCATGGAGACCTCTCGACGGAACAGGTGAAGGGACGGATACTTGTCCCTGGTCTGTTGCGGATGTGCTGCGGAATGAATTTTCACCCGACGTTCCGGTGTGGGCCGCCGGTTATGTGGTCGGTTATGTGACCGGCAATTCCGTTAAGGGAGCCGTCTTTGGAGTGGAAGAGGCCGTGCAGAGCAATGTATTGATAGCCGACACTCCCGGGGAAAGGGACGTGGACGCCTGTCTGCCGGTGGAACTTAAGACGGAAAAGCTGCATTACGGAGTCAGTCTCCGCTACAATCCGGACAGCCTCGGGCGCTATATCCTGTTTCAGGCTTTCGTGAAGACCTATTTCCGGGTGAAGGGACTGAGGAATGTGAAACAGTACCGGTGGTACGGGGAAAGGCCGTATCTTCCTTCTCCGGGGCAAGACGACGGACCGGACGATGATGAACCGCAGAACGAGACGCTCAGGGTGGAGCACGCAGAAGAGGTACTCTACGATGGACGGGCCATTCGGAAGACACTTTAAAACAGAGACGGATAGTCCGGTTCCGGCGGGCGGACCGTTTTTTCTTCCGGTTCGGAAAACGGTGTGAAGCATAAATCCAATTGCAGGGCCGCATCCGCTTTCAGGGCATAAAAGCCGCGCCTCTGGCCGGTGGTGAAAGGCGATGACGGGCGTCGGGACTGTGCCCACAGGTAAAAGCGCAAAGTATTGTACACGTCTTCAAACCTCAGGCCGTCGGCAAAAAGGCCGGCGTGACGGTTGTACACCAGACGTGTGAGGATGCGCACCGGCAGTCCTTTGCGTCCTTCCGGCAGTAAGATTTCCACCAAGTCCCTATGGTATTCGTTCTTCACGCTGCAAATGTACGGAAATACGCCAAGAATGCCAATTAAGCATACTGAAAAGTGCGCTCTTGCCGGTCGACTAAATCGTTAATATGTGTTTTTTGTATTCCGAAGTTACGAAAAAAGTGTAATTTGTTGGAAATGAGCGTAGGTTAATTGCTCTTGATAGTAATAGGTTACGATTTAGTTA
>CAZIMK010000007.1:0-77228 GCA_964540455.1 uncultured Paraprevotella sp. | reverse complement strand
GAAGGATAAATGAACCATTTGTCGCTGGCAATCAAACAGTTTGAACCATTGAAGCCTATTTCCGCCAACATCTGTGTAGGGAGGAGGGCAACGACGGGCAACTGCCTGTCGTCCCGTAGGCTATTCCAAGGTCAAACCGTAGGCTATTCTAAGGTCAAACCGTAGGCAAGGCACTTGACAAGCCGTAGGCTGTTCACTTGCCGAGTGGAGTGCGGTTCACTATAGGCAGTGAAGCGCTGTGCACTGTGGGTAGTGGAGCGCTGTTCACTGTGGGTAGTGAAATACTATCCTTAGCTGCTCACGATAGTATTCCTTATCACCTAAGGAACGTATTCCTTGTACCTCAAGGATAGTATTCCTTACCCCCTAAGGATAGTATTCCTGATAGTCTTATGATAGTTAGAATGAGCATGTCACTTAAGCTTGAATGAATACTTCATCTTAGTTCGAATGACGACCTTACGAAAACTGTAATAACAAACTCCGGATAGCTACCCGTCATGAATGATGATTCATGGACGGATGCCCCGAATCCCCACTGATTTTCTACTGAGCCCTAAAGAGGCGGAAGGAAAGCGACTGGACATGAAAATCCCACCGGTTTAGAACGTGTTGAACCGGTGGGATTTGAAACATATTTATTCTTTTGAATCAGTCGCGGCCCGCACGCTTACGCTCCAAGTGGTCGAGGATAATCTTACGCATGCGCATGCTCTTCGGAGTCACCTCCACATACTCATCCTCCTTGATATATTCCAGCGCCTCTTCCAACGAGAATACCACGGCCGGGACGATACGGGCCTTTTCGTCGGAACCCGATGCACGCATGTTGGTAAGTTGCTTGCTCTTGGTGACGTTGATGACAAGGTCGTTGTCGTGGACGTGTTCGCCCACCACCTGGCCCGCATACACCTGGTCCTGCGGATCGATGAAGAACTTGCCGCGGTCCTGCAGGTTGTTGATGGCGTATGCAAAGGCCGTACCGCTTTCCAAGGCTATCATGGAACCGTTGGTGCGACGGGCAATGTCGCCTTTGAACGGCTGGTATTCCTTGAAACGGTGGGCCATGATGGCTTCGCCCTGACTGGCCGTGAGCACATTGGTGCGCAGACCGATGATGCCGCGCGAGGGGATGTTGAACTCGATGTTCACACGCTCGCCCTGCGATTCCATGGACGTCATCTCGCCCTTGCGGCGCGTCACCATGTCTATCATCTTGCTGGCGAACTCCTCGGGCACGTTGATGGTCAGTTCCTCTATAGGCTCGCACTTTTCGCCGTCGATCTCCTTATAGATAACCTGAGGCTGCCCTACCTGCAACTCGTATCCCTCGCGGCGCATCGTCTCGATGAGCACCGAGAGATGGAGCACGCCGCGACCGGAAACGATCCAGCGGTCGGTATAGCCTTCCTGAAATTCCACGCGTAGCGCAAGGTTTTTCTCCAGTTCCTTCTGCAGACGGTCGTTGATGTGACGGCTGGTACAGTATTTCCCTTCCTTACCGAAGAACGGCGAATCGTTGATGGTGAAGAGCATGCTCATCGTAGGCTCATCGATGGATATGGGGGGCAGGGCCTCCGGATTCTCGTAATCGCAGATGGTATCGCCTATTTCAAAGTGCTCCAGACCGATGATGGCACAGATGTCTCCCGAAGAAACCTCGGCCGCTTTCTGGCGTCCCATGCCGGTGAACGTGTGCAGCTCCTTTATCTTTGTCCTTTCCTTCGATCCGTCGCGGTGGCAGATGGTGATGTTCATTCCCTCGCGCAGGGTGCCGCGGTGTACACGCCCCACGGCGATACGTCCCGTATAATTAGAATAGTCGAGCGACGTGATAAGCATCTGGGGCGTGCCGTCGAGCTGTTCGGGCGCGGGGATATGTTCGAGGATGGCATCGAGCAGATAGAGGATATCCTGCGTGGGCTTGCTCCAGTCGGCTCCCATCCAGTTGTTCTTGGCCGAACCGTAGATAACGGGGAAATCCAGCTGTTCTTCGGTGGCGTCAAGCTCGCACATCAGGTCGAACACCATTTCATACACTTCCTCGGGACGGCAGTTGGGCTTGTCCACCTTGTTGATGACCACCACCGGTTTCAGCCCTATCTCCAGTGCCTTTTGCAGCACGAAACGTGTCTGCGGCATGGGACCCTCGAAGGCATCCACAAGAAGCAGACAACCGTCTGCCATATTCAGCACACGCTCCACTTCACCCCCGAAGTCGGAGTGTCCCGGAGTGTCGATGATGTTTATCTTGGTATCCTTGTAATTGATGGAAACGTTTTTCGACAGGATGGTTATCCCGCGTTCCCGCTCCAGTTCGTTGTTATCCAGCATTAATTCTCCCGTCTGCTGATTCTCACGGAAAAGATTTCCGGCCAGCAGCATCTTGTCCACCAGCGTAGTCTTACCGTGGTCTACATGGGCAATAATGGCAATGTTTCTGATGTTTTGCATACTTTACCTAAACAAATATGACCGCAAAGTTACAACAAAAAATCGGAAAGCGTTATAAGCATCTCATTTAAAAGAGAGGAGAGCACGTCAAATTACATCCGACGGCCCTCCCCACACGATATTCCGCCTTCCGGCCTCATTTCGTCACGAAAGTACTGAAGGAATGAGCCGGCATCCCGGCGCTCAGGTATTTCTTGCCGATTTTCACACAGACGGTCTTTTCCACATCACTGAAATTGCCGGCTATCACCACATGCTTTCCGTCTTGCGTGCGGTATACCACCACCGGTGTGTTCCCCGTGCCCCGGGGACTGTAGCCCACCATCCGGCTACCGGGCGCCACATAATGGGTGAAATGTTTCACGGCGTAATACTCGGGCGTATATCTGAACTTGCGCGTCTGTGAATCCACGTGTATAAGGGCATTCTGGTTCCACCCCCAGGGACTGGTACCCCGGTCCGGCAGGAGAAAGTTCCAGTTGAACCATTCGTCGCAGCCCTGTCCCATGTTGTCGCCGATGAGGAAGAATGTATGCTCGCCGGCCCTCCAGTCCATGCTGCCGTTTCCACATTCACTTTCCGAACAGATATAGTGATAGTCAGGATACTGACGACGAATTTCCGGCAGAATCTCGCGGCCTTCCCACTGAAGTCCGATGCCGTCGATGCAAGCCCGCAGTCCCTCGTCGGCAAGGATCTTCTCCACATGATCCTGACGGTTTGTATTAATGGTGCCGAGATAGAGCTTCACCTCAGGGTGCCATTTCTTCAACGTGGGCGCCAGGTAATCACGGTTGAAACGGATGGTCCCTTCCGCCGTCCAGGCGCAACCGGGATAGGGCGTATAGCTGTACGCCTCGTTCTGGTAACTGATCATGTCAATGGGCACCCCCTGTTCCCCGTAGGCGTCGATAAACTTGCAGAAATAATTGGCGTATGCCTGCAGGTAACGCGGGTCCTGGATGAAGTAGTCCTGCGTGGCCAGACGACGCGGGAACTTACCGTTACGTTCACCCAGAAACTTCATTTCGTCCTCGTCAATACCGTCCACCGAACCGAAAAGCAGATAGTCGATGCGGCTGTCCTGTTTGTTATGACGGCTGCTCACAACGGGGTAACCGTTGTTTATCTTCATCCAGCCCGGAGGACTCCAGGGAGAAGCCCAGAACGTGAGAGCAGGATTGTATTTCTGCGCGGCACGAATCAGAGGGATGATGTTGCGCTTGTCACGTTCTATATTAAAATAGCGCAACTCCAGATCGCCCTGCACCTCATCACAACTGTACCACTCACGACCGTAGTCGTTACAGTTCATGGAAATGCGCCCGCGGGTGAACTTCAGGTCGCCCTGCGGATCAAACAGATTATACAGAATTTCATCTTGTTCATCCCGGGTAAGCATCAGCAGTGCGTCCCAGTCCAGTTCGTTGAACGTCGTACCCCAGGCTTTGAGTTCCACGCCGTCTTCCGTCCCGCTGATTTCGAGTACGGGCACGACGTCGGATTTCGTATTCAAACTTGTCTTACTTTGTTTCCAGGGCTCGTTTTCAGTCGTTGTGAACCGGATTACATTTTGTGCCCAAACTGTCGAAGCCATGATGAGCATTCCCCACACGGAAGGAAAAAATTTGTTCATGATAGTTCTTTATTTATGATAGTTCTTTATTTAAATGCCAGCTGTCGCAAAGGCCTGTTTTCCCGTATTGCAAACTTACGGATTTTTCTTCGTTTTACCCGTCCCTGCGGGAAAAAAATATGTATCGCAAAGGACAACCCGCACAAAAGACCGGGAAATAATCCCTATCTTTGTCCCGTAATATTACCCCAAAGAGAATGAGTAAAAAACAGTTATTGCCGGAGAGGGATCCGATGGGGCAGGCCATCCGGGACTATTTCGAGAAAGGACGGTGCGCACGCCTGAGAGTATTCTCCCCGCAGTTTGACGAGGATGAGATGCCGGTGACCGCTCTGTTCCGTACAGAAGCCGATATGCCGGCGACAGAGCGCACGGCACTCTCCCTGTGCCGGGGACGAGTGTTGGACGCCGGAGCCGGGGCAGGCTGCCACAGCCTGGCCTTACAAAAGCGGGGGCTGAAGGTCACGGCCATCGACATCTCTCCCCTGTCGACTGAAGTGATGCGCCGCCGCGGAATAAAAGACGCACAACAGGCAGACCTTTTGGACGACGCTTTTGTCGGTACATACGACACGGTGCTGATGCTGATGAACGGCTCCGGCCTCATCGGACGGCTGGAGAACATGCCCCTGTTCTGCCAACGGATGAAACAACTGCTGGCTCCGGGCGGACAGGTATTGCTGGACTCCACGGACCTGCGCTACATCTACGAAGACGAAGACGGGATACTGGATATCGACCTGAACGCGGGCTATTACGGAGAGGTCGACTTCCGCATGCAGTACCGGCAGATAAAAGGCGACATGTTTCCGTGGCTCTACATAGACTTCGACACCTTGTCTTATCATGCACAGGCAAACGGGTTCCGGGCCGAGTTGATAGAGAAAGGGCCACACTACGACTATCTGGCACGACTCGTCCCGACAAAACTTGCAGGCGGATGACAGATTAGGTTTACGAGGCTTCCGGTATTTCCGGAGTTTCAGGGGAAGGAACGACCGGTTCGGCTTCCGGCGTTCCGCCGGCCGGCATATCCCCTTTCGGACTCAGGATACGATAGGCAAGGGCAAACATAAAGCCTGAAATAATGGAGGTGAAAATAACACCTACACAGCAGCATATCAGTCCGACAAAGTTTACAAGAATCGCCAACAAGCCCAACAGAAGCAGATCAAAGAAATGCCCTTTCGTCAACTGCCATGAACGGGAAAACAACTCTCCAAACATAAGCCGGGGCCTGTCTACGGACAGAATAGGAACGAACACCAAACGTATGGCCAGATAAATGCCCGGCAATACACACAGACACAAACCCACCACCACGATGAAGGAATATGCAACCGACGCACAGAGAAACATCAGAAAAGGCTTGCAGGCCGTCTTCAGCGCGCCGCCCAGCTCCGGTTTGTCGTAATCTACAGCCGCGAGATACATCTTATAATTAACCACCTCTATATAAACTGCCAACACCCAGGACACAAACATCATCACAATGGCAGAACCCGCCAGACCGGACAGGAACTGGCGCATGATTTCATCCGCCAGCCATTCCGGCGACACGCCACGATTGTCCTGCACGATCTCCATAAGAACTGCAGAATCGATAAAACTACCCGAAAGCTGGGACACGGCATAAGAAAGAATAAACGTGACCAGGAACAAGGGAAAATGACGGCAGGCGAGCTGCCATGCCTGCGACAAGACATTGCCGGCGGACAAAGAGCATTGTTGTGTAGTTTCCATATCTATTAATTATTTATATGTAAAGACAAAGATAGACAAAATTCCATATTCCCGTCCGCCCTTCAGGAAAAAGTTCCTTTTTTCTCCCTCATTCCCCGAAAGCCTTACAGATTGCGTACGACACCCCATCCCAGCGCCAGCAGAAGATAACAGAAACAGACCCGCGAAGAGAACAACCGTTCGCCTGTCAGACGGGGATGGCTGCGGCTCAGGCGGGGAAAACACTGCCGGAAAAGCCAGAGAACGACGAGCGGCAAGGACACGAACAGCAGGGGATTGTGAGAAAAAGCCGCACACAACCGCCCGTGCAACAGTTCGTACACCAGCCGCTGGCCGCCGCACAACGGACAATCCCATCCCGTAAGCCAATGAAGCGGACATACGATATAACGGTGTTCGCCACCCGGCAGTGCCAGCCAGCATACGGCACCGGCCGCCAGAAGAATAAGTATAATACGGTAAGTATTTTGCATCGGTATGTTTTGCACGAACTACGGTTTTCCCGTGACGGCAAAGATACGGTACTTTTTCCTGAAAACCTTGTTTTCCCCCTTTTTTAATACCCTATCCGAAAAAGAATACGGCAAAGGGAATGCCCGGATCTAAGTTATTGGCTGGAAAAACCGGCCACAGCAGACTGATTTCATGCCGTCCTATACTGCCGGATACAGAAAAACATCCTAAATATTTGTTCCACAAGGAAGAATATTGTATCTTTGCACCCGCTAACAAAATCATAATTTATTTAAATCACAAATCATGTATTTAGACGCAGCAAAAAAAGAAGAAATCTTTGGACAATACGGAAAGTCTAACTCTGATACCGGTTCCGCAGAGAGCCAGATAGCATTGTTTTCATACCGTATTTCCCACTTGACGGAACACATGAAAAAGAACCGTAAAGATTATAGCACAGAAAGAGCTTTGACAGGTTTGGTGGGCAAGCGTCGCGCCCTGCTGAACTACCTGAAAAACCGCGATATCAACCGTTATCGCGCCATCGTCAAGGCATTAGGCTTGCGTAAGTAATTGCGCAACGGCTCAAACGAACCGGCGGCCCTGTTTCCTCCTCTGGAAGCAGGGCCGCTTTTCCTTTCCGCCCCCTCTTCCAGAAAGCTAAGGAAACGGAGATTCCCACGGGAACAAATTCTTATAGACACAAAAACATGTTTTCATGAACACAACACGGAGTTTCTTATTTAAAATGACTACCTTTGCAGACGACAGTCCCGCGCGTACCTATTATATATAGTAAGAAGTCGACGGAGCGCAGACTGTTTTTTTCCTTGAATTCCATACAAGATAGAAAGATTATGAATACACTGAAACGTTTTCTTCCCGATGTGGCGGCCGTGCTCTTCTTCGTAGCCGTGGCCTTTGTCTATTTTTTCCAGCCCGTAACGGAGGGGCTCGTACTGTCCGGGCACGACCATACGGGCGGTGTGGGTGCCGGCGTGGAAATGCAGAAGTACCGCGAACGCACCGGCGAACGCACCCGGTGGACCAATACGCTGTTCTCCGGCATGCCCACCTACCAGATGGCACCCAGCTATGACTCCACCGACCTCTTAGCCAAGGTAGAGAACGTCTACCAGCTCGGGCTGCCGAACGTGATGATGTATGTATTCATACTGCTGCTGGGATTCTACATACTGCTCCGTGCCTTTGATTTCCGTGCATGGATGGCCGTACTGGGAGCGGTCCTGTGGGCATTCTCCTCTTACTTCTTCATTATCATTGGAGCCGGACACATCTGGAAATTGATGGTATTGGCTTTCATACCGCCTACAGTGGCCGGCATGGCGCTTTGTTACCGTGGGCACTATCTGCGGGGGGCTTTGGTGACAGCCTTCTTCACGGCTCTCCAGATTTTTTCCAACCACGTGCAGATGACTTATTACTTCCTGCCCGTACTGTTCCTTATGGCACTGGCCTGGCTGCTCGAAGCCATCCGCAAGGGACAGACCGTTCGATGGTTCAAAGCAACCGGCGTGGTCGTGGCAGCCTCCCTGCTGGGCGTAGCCATCAACCTGTCCAACCTATACCACACGTATGAATACAGCAAGGAGAGCATGCGCGGACGAAGCGAACTGACCCGCAAAACGGCGAAAGACCCGGCCAACCAGACCGGTAGCGGACTGGACCGTGACTATATCACGGCCTGGAGCTACGGCATCGGGGAAACATGGACATTGCTCGTACCCAATACCAAGGGCGGTGCGTCCCAACTGGTGTTGGGAGCTAACGAACAGGCGCGCAAGAAAGCCAGACCGGAATATTCCTTCGTGACGAACCAGATCGGACAATACTGGGGCGAACAGCCCGGTACCAGCGGTCCTGTCTATGTGGGAGCCTTCGTGCTGATGCTGTTCGTGCTGGGACTCTTCATCGTGCGCGGCCCTATGAAATGGTGCCTGCTGGCGGCTACGATACTGTCTGTCCTGCTGTCGTGGGGGCATAATTTCATGTGGTTTACCGACTTGTTCATAGACTACGTGCCCATGTACAACAAATTCCGCACGGTGGCCTCCATCCTCGTTGTCGCTGAGTTTACGATTCCCCTGCTGGCCATGCTGGCTCTGAAAAGAATCGTGGATGAACCGGACGTATTGAAGCAGAACCTGAAATTCGTATATATCAGTTTCGCCTTGACGGGCGGCATGGCCCTGCTTTTCGCCCTGATGCCCGATATTTTCTTCGGAACATACATCTCACAAAGCGAGATAGCCATGCTCCGCAACGCCGGAGCACAGAGTCCGGAACTGTCCTCCATGTTACCCGGCATCATGGCCAACATCGAGGCCATGCGACGGACCATCTTCGTGGCCGACGCATGGCGCAGCTGTGGTATCGTGACCGTCGGATTGCTCCTTCTGCTGGCTTATAACATTAAAAAAATAAGTGCACACTGGATGGTGGGCGGTATACTGATACTCTGCCTGGCCGACATGTGGCAGGTAAACAAACGTTACCTGAACGACAGCATGTTCGTAACTCCCCGCAAACAGGCACAGGCTTTCGAACCGTCGCCGATCGACCAATACATCCTGCAGGATCCCGAAACGTACTACCGCGTGCTGAACCTCGCTTCGAACACGTTCAATGAAAACAACACGTCTTATTACCACAAGAGCGTGGGCGGTTACCATCCCGCCAAACTCCGCCGCTACCAGGATGTGATAGACGAGCACATACAACCGGAACGGACGGCTTTCATGAGCGCCGTAAGGCATACAAACGGAGACCTGGAGCAGGTGAACGGCGATTCGCTTTTCCCTGTACTGGACATGCTCAACGTGAAATATGTCATCCTGCCCCTGCAGGACGGTAGCGCGCTGCCGGTGGAAAATCCCCATGCCAACGGTAACGGATGGTTTGTGAACGAACTGATATATGTGGCCGATGCCGACGAGGAGATAACCGCCCTGCACGATGTGAATCCGTCTGTAACAGCTGTTGCGGACAAACGTTTCGCCAACATACTGGGCGAGGCGGCTTCCGTACCGGTGCAGGATTCGCTCAGCCAGGTAACGTTGACCGCCTACGATGCCAATGCACTGGCCTATGAAGTACAGTCGTCCCAAGGCGGCGTAGTCGTATTCTCAGAAATATATTATCCCGGCTGGCAGGCCACAGTGGACGGCACACCGGTGGAAATAGCCCGTGCCGACTATATCCTGCGCGCCATCCGCGTAGAACCGGGACGCCACAAGGTGGAATTCCGGTTCGACCCTCACAGCCTGCATGTCACCGAGACTATCGCCTATGCGGCTCTGATCCTGTTGCTGCTCCTCTTTCTCGGTACGGGATATTCCGTATACAAAAACCGGCAAAAAGCATAAGCAGATCCCGACGCATACATACAACCGAAAACTTTTTCCGGAACGCAGGGACATAAAAAGCGGAGCTGCGGCAACCATCAAGGTTACGCCACAGCCCCGCTTAGTCATATAATATTATTCCATCGTATCTTATCCCATCACGCGCTGCAACCGGCCGAGGAAATCCTCCGCCTCCTCCATAGAGAGACACAAGGGCGGCAGAAGACGGAGCACATTCGTACCGCTGCATCCCGTGAAGCAATGCTCCTCATAGAGCAGACGGTTGCGCACCTCCTTGTAGGGCACATCCAGCTCCACACCAATCATGAGTCCGCGACCGCGCACATCCACCACATGAGGCAGATGCAGATCACGAATACCCTGCAGCAGAAAGTCACCGACCCGCGCCGCATTCTCCACAAGCCGCTCGCGCTCCATCACATCGAGCACTGCCAGCGCCGCCGCACAAGCCAGATGATTGCCGCCAAACGTTGTTCCCAACTGTCCGTATACGGGAGTAAACGCAGGAGAGATGAGCACGCCACCCATCGGGAAACCGTTGCCGATTCCCTTGGCCACCGTAATGATATCCGGACGAACACCCAAATACTGGTGAGCGAAGAATTTGCCGGAGCGTCCGTAACCGCACTGGATTTCATCGCAAATGAGCACCGTGCCGGTCTCATCACAGACTTGTCGCAATCCCTGCATAAACGCAGGCGTCACCATGCGGATTCCTCCCACGCCTTGTATGCACTCGACGATAACCGCACAGACGTCGCCTTTGGTCAGTTCAGCCCGAAACGCCTCCAGATCGTTCACCGGCAGATAAGTCACATGACCGTTGGCATTGACGGGAGCGATGATTTTAGGATTGTGAGTCGCCTCCACAGCCAGCGACGTGCGCCCGTGGAAAGCCTTCTCGAAGGCCAGTATGCGTGTGCGCCCGTTGTGGAAACTGGCCAGTTTGAGCGCATTCTCGTTAGCCTCGGCACCGGAGTTAATCAGGAAGAACTGATAGTCCTCGTATCCGCTGATCCGTCCCAAACGTTCGGCCAGCTCTGCCTGCAAGGTGTTGACAACCGAGTTGCTGTAAAAGCCCAGCCTGCCCGCCTGCCGGGCAATGGCTTCCACATAATGCGGATGACAATGTCCGATGCTGATAACAGCATGTCCGCCGTACAAGTCAAGATACTCCTGCCCCTTGTCATCCCACACACGGCACCCTTGTCCCTTCACGACATTCACGTCAAACAGGGGGTATACATCATATAATTTCATAATTCACAATTTATCATACATATTGGGTATTCATAATGCAAAATCCCGAATTATGAATTATGCATCATGAATTATAAATTACTCAAAACGCCGAGGGTTTGAGACACAAGCCGGCTTTCTCGTCCAGCCCGAACATCAGGTTCATATTCTGCACAGCCTGTCCGCTGGCTCCCTTCAGCAGATTGTCGACAGTGGAAGTCACCAGCAGTTTGTCACCGAACTTGTCCACATGCACCAGTGCCTTGTTGGTATTGACCACCTGCTTCATGTCAACCGGCTTATCCACATAGTGCGTGAAAGCGGCTCCGGCATAATACTGCCGGTACATCTCCACGATCTTCTCCGCTTCCATGTCCCTGTCCAGCCGTATCACCTCGGTAGCGAAGATACCGCGGGCAAAGTCTCCCCGGTAAGGTATGAAATCCACGGCACCGTCGAACTCCGGCTGCAACTGCAAGAGCGACTGCCGTATCTCGGGCACATGCTGGTGGGTAAAAGCCTTGTAGATGCTCATATTGTTGTTGCGCCAACTGAAATGCGTGGTACTGCCGGGCTTCACACCGGCACCGGTGCTCCCCGTGATGGCATTGACCGACACGTCACCGCTTAGCAAACCATTAGCAGCCAGAGGCAACAATCCCAACTGGATACAGGTGGCAAAGCAACCGGGATTGGCCACATGAACCGCCCGTTCTATGGCCGCCCGATTCAGTTCAGGCAAACCGTAGACATAATCATTGCCCGGCGCCGCCAAACGGAAGTCCTGCGCCAGATCCACTATTTTCACACGGGCCGGGACATCGTGTGTCTTCAAAAACTCCGCGCTCTTCCCGTGTCCGAAACAGAAGAAAATGACATCCACCTCGTCAAAAGGCAACGCATCGGTAAACACCATATCCGTTTCGCCATACAATCCTTCGTGTACGTCCGTCAAACGGTTGCCGGCATTGCTCGAACTGTTCACAAACCGTATTTCCACATCGGGGTGGTTCAACAGCAGACGGCACAACTCGCCGGCCGTATAACCGGCCCCGCCTATAATTCCCGCTTTTATCATATCGCTATTCCTCCAAGACCTACCGCTGTTCATCCTTGTGATTGGCATAATAGGCACGCAAAGGCGTGGAAGTGACCTTGATAAAGCCCTTGGCTTCTTCGGCCGTCCATCCTTTCTGGGTTTCTCCGTACTCGCCGAACTTGTTCTTCACCAGGTCGTCGGGCGAATCCACGCCTACGGTACTGAACGTATAAGGGCGCAGTTCGAGCGTCACCACGCCGTTCACATTGCGCTGCGAACTGGCAAGCATGGCCTCGATGTCCGGCATGACGGGTTCCAGGTACTGGCTCTCATGCAGAAACATGCCGTACCAGTTGGCTACCTGCTCCTTCCAGTACTGTTGCCACTTGCTCAAAGTGTATTTCTCCAGGAAACGGTGCGCACCTATAATCAGCATGGGAGCCGCGGCCTCGAAACCCACACGTCCCTTGATGCCGATAATGGTGTCGCCCACATGGCAGTCGCGCCCCACGGCATACGCCGCTCCTATCTTCTCGATTTCCTGTATGGCCTTTATCCTGTCCTCGTATTCCACTCCGTTGACACTACAGATTTCTCCTTTCCGGAAACCTATTTTCAACAATTCCGTCCCGTCTTTCTCAGGATGTTTCAGATAAGCGCTCTCAGGCAGTCCCTGGTTGCTGTCCAGAATCTCGCCGCCGCAAATGGACGTTCCCCAGATTCCCACGTTGTAGGAATACTTCAGTTTGGTAAAGTCGGCAAAATATCCGTTCTTGTTCAGATAGTCCACTTCTTCCTGACGGCTCAGGTTGTTGTCACGGGTCAGTGTGATAATCTCCACGCCCGGCGCCATCACCAGGAACGTCATGTCAAAACGTATCTGGTCGTTACCGGCTCCCGTGGAACCGTGTGCGATGGCTTCCGCCCCGATTTCCTTGGCATAACGGGCGATAGCCAGCGCCTGAAAGATACGTTCGGAAGATACGGAAATGGGATAACAATTGTTGCGCAACACATTGCCGTATATCATATAGCGCAGGCTCTTCTCATAATATTCCTTGGTCACGTCCAGCGTGACATATCCTTTCGCCCCCAGCTTATAAGCGTTTTCCTCGTTTGCCTTCAGCTGTTCCTCGCTGAATCCGCCCGTATTGGCACAGGCCGCATACACTTCATATCCTTTCTCCTTTGCCAGATACATCACCGTATAAGAGGTATCCAGTCCGCCACTAAAGGCCACCACAACTTTCTTTGCCATAATATATAATCTTTTTCTGGTTTTCGGTTCATCTCAAATCCCTCGCTGCCGCTTCACGGGCCATCTTCACCACATCCTCGGGAAGCTCCACGGGCAACGGATCGTCCGGATGCATGGCCGGGTCGTAAAGCATGGCCGTACAGACGCAATACTTGCGTCCCGTGCGATGCAGGATGTCGTAGTTGATACAGCACGGATGTTCCGGCGTTCCGCACCCTTTCCAATAAGCGTCGTCGTCCGTCAGCTCGGCAAATGTCACCGGCACATACCCCAGCGCCGTATTGATTTTCATAACCGCGCTCTGACTGGTCAGTCCGAAAAGCTTGGCTTTCGGCCAGCGTAAACGGGACAGCGTAAAAGCCGTCTGCTTGATACGCGTGGCCAAATGGTGATTGCGAAACTTCTCCACCACAATCAGACCGGAGTTGGCCACATACTCCTTGTTTCCCCAGCTCTCGATGTAGCAAAATCCTGCAAACTCCTCGTTCTCGCCTTCTCCCGCCAATGCGATGACCGCTTTGCGCTCTTTCATCTTCGTGGCCAAATACTCATGGGTACGGGACGCAATGCCGGATCCTCTTTTCCTGGCCGAGTCCGTTATGGTCGCCAATATGATATCCACATATTTTTCGTGGCTTTTATCCGCCACCACGACTCTGATTCCGTCGTTTATCTGCTGTTCACTCTCCATTGTGCGTGTTTCTTATCTTACTTACCTTAAATCGGGCATCACGGAAGCCAGCCTCTGCAAGGCCGCCTCGCGGTCTACCCCTTCCGCCAGCACGAGCATGACCGTGTCGTCGCCGGCAATGGTTCCTATAAATTCTTCTATCTTACTGTTGTCTATATCGTAGGCCACATGCCCGGCATGACCGGGCAGTGTGTGTATTACGGCCAGATTGCCCGAGAACTTCACCGACAACGCTCCCAGCCTGTTCATGGCGGACACCGTCAGGTGAGTGTCGGACACTCTCCGGTAAAGATTGTTGGCCGGCAGCATATACACGTAATGACCCGAAGAGCCGGCAGCCTTGACCACCTTCAGTTTCTTCAGGTCGCGCGACAAGGTGGCCTGAGTGGAGGCGAAACCGGCCTTGTCCAGTTCCACCAGCAGGTCTTCCTGACTGGCTATCTCCTGACTGGACAGAATCATCTTTATAACTTCCAGACGCGTGTTTCTGTTCTTCATCTTATCTGCATAATGAATATTGCCGGCACAAAAATACAATTTTATTCCATACGAACTTATTTTTATTCATAAAACATTTATTTTAGCTATTTATTACATAAATACGGGACACCCGGCACCACTACTAATGAATAAATATTCCGTTTTATTTCATACTTGTTTCCCTTTCGAGAAATCATCCTGTCGCATTTTTTTCCGTTCAATAGGAAAAGCCGTTGTTTTTATATAAATTTGCCTCGGGTTAACTATCCGAATACACATTCATTCAAAACAAACATATTTTATGAGCAAGACAAAAAGATTCTTCCTGAGCGAAGACGACATCCCACGCCAGTGGTACAACATCCAGGCCGACATGGTGAACAAACCCATGCCGCCCCTTCACCCCGGTACAAAGGAGCCTTTAAAACCGGAGGACCTGTATCCTATCTTCGCCGAGGAACTGAGCCGACAGGAACTCAACCAGACGGACCGGTGGATAGACATTCCGGAGGAGGTGCGCGAGATGTACAAGTATTACCGCAGCACCCCGCTGGTGAGAGCTTACGGACTGGAAAAAGCGCTGGACACCCCGGCACATATTTATTTCAAGAACGAGAGTGTCAGCCCCGTGGGGTCTCACAAACTGAATTCCGCCCTGGCACAGGCTTATTATTGCAAGAAGGAGGGCGTGACCAACGTCACCACCGAGACCGGTGCCGGGCAATGGGGTACGGCTCTTTCCTACGCGGCCAAGGTGTTCGGGCTTGAAGCAGCCGTCTATCAGGTGAAAATCAGTTATGAGCAGAAACCTTACCGCCGTAGCATCATGCAGACATTCGGCGCACAGGTAACGGCTTCCCCGTCCATGTCCACACGGGCCGGCAAAGATATCCTGACCAAGAACCCGAACTATCAGGGCTCGCTGGGCACGGCCATCTCCGAGGCCATCGAACTGGCGCGCACCACTCCGAACTGCAAGTACACACTGGGCTCCGTGCTGAGCCACGTCACCCTGCACCAGACCATCATCGGACTGGAAGCGGAGAAACAGATGGAGATGGCAGGCGAATATCCGGACGTCATCATCGGATGTTTCGGCGGCGGATCCAACTTCGGCGGCATCAGTTTTCCGTTCATGCGCCACACCATTCTGGAGGGCAGACAGACACGTTACGTAGCGGCCGAACCGGCATCCTGTCCCAAACTGACGCGAGGCAAGTTCCACTACGATTTCGGCGACGAGGCCGGTTACACACCGTTGCTCCCGATGTTCACACTGGGACACAACTTTGCTCCGGCCAACATCCATGCGGGCGGACTGCGTTACCACGGTGCAGGCGTCATCGTGTCCCAACTGCTGAAAGACGGATTGATGGAAGCTATGGACATCCAACAACTGGAATCTTTCGAAGCGGGCTGCCTGTTCGCCAAAGCCGAGGGCATTATCCCCGCCCCGGAATCCTGCCACGCCATCGCCGCCGCCGTCAACGAAGCAAAGCGGTGTAAGGAGACAGGCGAAGAGAAAGTCATCCTGTTCAACCTCTCCGGCCACGGCCTCATCGACATGACTGCCTACGACCAGTATCTGGCTGGCAACCTGACGAACTTCGAACTGACGGACGCCGACATACAGCACAATCTGGATGAAATCCAGAACCTGTAAATCCGGTATATATGCCTTATATTTAATACGGGTTGCGACTCACCTCGCAGCCCGTATTCTGTTTTCACTCCGTTCTTTTTCGTTCTACTTCTGGCTCAGTAGAAAATCAGTGGGGATAAAATCGGCCCTCCCTACACAGATGTTGGCGAAAATAGGCTTCAATGGTTCAGACTCCCTGAGTATCAATGAGTAATGGTTCATAAATGGTTCAGCAATGGTTCAGCGATAGTTCAGACTCGCTGATAATCAGCGTGTAATGGTTCAGGAATTAGCGGTAACTGCACCCTGCGGCCGAAAAAACTGAAGGATAGATGAAGGAAAACTGAAGGATAAATAAACCATTTGTCGCTGGCAATCAAATAGTTTGAACCATTGAAGCCTATTTTCGCCAACATCTGTGTAGGGAGGAAGCGGTGACAGGCCCCTGCCTGCCATCCCGCAGGCAGTTCCGGTGTCAAGCCGCAGGCTGTTCACTTGCCGGTTGGAGTGCGGTTCACTATAGGTAGTGAAGCGCTGTTCACTGTGGGTAGTGAAGCACGGTTTACTATAGGTAGTGGAGCGCTGTTTACTATGGGTAGTGAAACACTGTCCTTAGCGGCTCACGATAGTATTCCTTACCCCCTAAGGATAGTATTCCTGATGTTCCCATTTAAGTTTGAATGAAGACATTACGATAACTGCAATAACAATCTCCGGATAGTTATCCATTATGAATGATGATTCAAGTGTAGAAAAACGTCGAAGAGTGTCGACGTTTTCAATCTTGTTTTACGACACCTTCATCCAGTACTGAATGAGGGTATGATGCAGTACTGAATAGAGGTGCAATCCGGTACTGAATGGAAGTCCGCTTCTCTTTCCCACTGATTTTCTACTGCCCCCTACTTCTGTTAGGAGACATGTTCCCTGGATTGTGGCTTTTTCATCTGACCCGTAAGATAAGATGAGAGCCTTCCGGTTTTCAGTCGCCATATCGTAAGAAAAGAAGCCGCCGTTGGAAGCGTCACGCCAAGGCCCTCCGTTATAATTGCCCGGTATCGAATATCACGGTTCAACCACCATTACAATGCCTCCCCGCGGAAACAAAACGATTGTTTCAGGCAAGCTTGTTCTCTCTGTTATACGCCAGAAGTTCCCGCTTCCTGGAGCTGCATCCTCAAACACAATTCCCTTCAACAACGCAGGGAGTCCAAGACGCGAATAGTCTACAGGCATCTTGTTCAACATCCCGTCCGAACCGTTAATTGCAGCTATCCACCACTTGTTTCCTTTTCTTCTGGCCAGTGCTATGTATTCACCGGGGTATCCGCCGAGCAATACGGTCTCATCCCAAGCTGTAGGAAGAGCCGCAAAATAATCTTTCACTTCCTGCGGCTGAGCCAGCAGACTCTCAGGCCGGTCGGCCAGATGCTGGATACCGGATTCAAAAAGGGCGGTCAACGCCAGTTCATGGGCATGCGTGGTGATATGGGGATGCTGTGAATCGGAAAAAGCACACGGCGTATAATCCATGGAACCGATAACATTGCGGGTAAAAGGAAGAGTGGCATTATGAGCGGCAGCCTTACCGGTGAATGTCGGCACATTGTTATACCACTCCGCTCCATATACCGCTTCTGTCGTAATCAGATTGGGATAGGTACGCTGCCAGCCTCGCGGCAGGGGAGCTCCGTGGAAATTCACCGTCAGCCGATGCCGGGCGGCCGCCTCAAGCAGTTGCGCCATAAATTTTATGTTCAGATTGGTATCACCGGAAAAGAAATCTATTTTAACTCCGCTCACTCCAATCTTCCTGCACCATGCAAATTCCTTTTCAAGCGACTCCGGAGTATTCAACCTGTATTTGGGACCCGGCGCACCCTTCACCCACCCCACGGATGAATTATACCATATCAGCGGTTTCACTCCTTTGCTTATGGAATATGCCACGGCATCCTCCACACTCTTCCCGTCCTTCATCTCGTCCCATTCGGCATCAATGAGAACGTATGGAAGTTTCAATGACGCAGCCAGATCCACATAACGGCTTATGATGCTGTAATCGTTCGAACCATGGTTATAGGCCCAATAAACCCAGGCCGCCACTCCCGGTTCGATCCATGAAGTGTCTGCAATCATGTTCTCCTGCGAATTGTCGGTCACCAGGGTAGACTCGACGACTTCTGCGAGAGAACCCGCAATAAACGTCTGCCATCCTCCGTTCTCGCTGCCGTCGGGAATGAGGTCGAAAAGATAGCCTCCACGCGCATGCATGCTTACACCCGCTTCCTCCGGAGTGATACCCGACTCGGTCAGCAGACCGAAACTCCCGTTACCAAACTCCACAAGGGCCGGATAGCCGTAGCGGCTTCCCTGCTTTATCTCTCTGTCTTTCGGGAAAAAATTCTCATAACCCTCCGTCCACTCCTGCAGCCAGTCATGCGCCACATTCCGGAACTCAATCCTCGACACCCCCGTTTTCTTCCAGGCCATACCGTCGTTATAAAGCCTGACGAAAAGCGTGTCGCCATCCGTAAGCACGAATTTCCGCTCCGTATATAAATTCGAACAGTGTTTTCTTTTTCCTGTCAACATATCATAGGAAACAGACCTTGTAACGGATTTCCCGACGGGCTTTGCCTTTCCGCAAAAAAGCGACAACAGATGAGTCCGGCCGCCTTTATCGGCACTTATCAGTTCCAACATTCCACCGTTCTTCCGAAGTGAAAACCTTCCATTGGGTGACGTCACTCCTGCCACCGGGAGGCAACATGCAATCAAAACAGCACTTACTGCTATTGTCTTCAAAAAACCTTTCATACCATTACATTCTGACTAAAATTTTTTTCCCGTTGTATATCACGTCTTTTGACTTGCCGTCAGGCATCACAATCCTGAACGTGCGCTGCTCCGGCATCCCGTCGAAACCGCCCTTATGGGTTTCTATCACGAGGGTGCGGCTCCTGTTATTCCACTTCATCGGAATCTTTGAGAATTTTCCTGCAAGGTAATTATAGTTGTCCCCCTCGTCCTCATAAAGAACAAACTCAGCATCCGCACCGGGATAAACGTTAAGCGTAAGGAAGTCCCACGGCTTCTCCGAAGAATATTGCATTTCCTCCCCAAGGGGCAATATACTTCCGGCCCTGACATAAAGCGGAGAACGGGATATGGGTGCCGCCGCTTCCACGATGCGTCCGCCGTCATATTCCTCGTTGGTCCAGAAGTCATACCAGCGTGCGCCGGCCGGGAGATAGACCTCATACGTTTTTTTCTTGTTCCAGTCTACAGAAGGCCACAGCCCCACCGGTCCCCCTTCGTTCTTGTTCCATCCCGTCGTCTCATCGGTCTTCACCGCCTTCTCCTCCGTAAAAAGAGGATCGACAACCGGACACACGAGAAGATTTCTTCCGAACATGAACTCACGGGCATTGTCCCAGGTATTCCTGTCATCTTTGAAATCCATGAACAAAGCACGCATGAAACTGTCGTCCTTCTCACTCACCCTGCGTGCAGTACTGTAAATATAGGGTAAAAGACGATAGCGGAATTTCACTGCACCTACAAGGGCGTCGTAAACGGGCTCACCGTCCTTACCATAATAATAAAGTTCCCGATACACATCGGTTCCATGACTACGCATCATCGGATTGAACAGTCCGAACTGCATCCAGCGAACATAGAGTTCCTGAAACCGAGGATTAGAAGTGGCGGAGTTGTCATTCCAGTTCCGGTTGTACGCACCGGCAAAGAACCCGCCAATGTCGGTATTGACATTAGGATTTCCGGTAAGTGTGTGATTCAGACACAGAGGAACCTGCTTGCGCAATGATTCCCAGGAACTGGACACATCTCCGCTCCAGGTGTTGGCCCCATAACGCTGTTGTCCGGCAAAGAAGGAACGCGTCAGTATGAAAACTCTTTTGTTCGGGTCCTCGGCGCGCTGATGCTGATCTACCCCTCCCACCGTCATGAACGGGAACAAGTTACGTACGGAACGGAACGAGCCTGCCGAACATTTCTCGTCAAGATCAGAGTCTTTATATTGCGCATGGTCGGGATCGGTAGAGTCCATCCACCAGGCATCCACTCCCATGTCATGCAGACGCTTCAAATGATTCCAATAAATCTGGCGCGCGGTCTCGCTGTAGCAGTCATACACCCTTACTCCCGACGGATAGTCTCTGCGAGGAGGCCAGTCGGTAATTCCCGACTCCGGCCAGGTTTCAAACGAAAACAGAAGGCCTTTTTCCTTCAGTTCCCTATATTGTTTGGTCTCAGGTCCGAAACTTGCCCAGACGCTGATACTGAGATGAGCGTTATTATCATGTACGTGATTGATCATCTCCTGCGCACGGTTAAAATCGGGGCTTATAAACTCCATGGCGTTCCAGGTGTAGTTGCTTCCCCAATATTGCCAGTCCTGGATTATGCCGTCAAAAGGTATGCCGAGTCTGCGATACCTATCTACCACCTCCAGAAGTTCCTCCTGGGTCTTATAACGCTCGCGACTCTGGTGGAATCCATACGTCCAAAGCGGAAACATCGGCACTTTTCCCGTGAGATGACGCATGTCGGCAATCACCCCGTCGGCATCTCCGCCATACATAAAATAGTAATCCACCGCCTCGCCCACCTGACTCTCCAGTTCAAGCGTGGCGTTGTCATTAAGAGTCGTAGGAGAATAGTTGTCCCAATATATGCCATATCCCTTTATACTCTGGAAGAAATGTGCATAGTCCTCAAGATTGGACTGCTGCATGAGCCGGTGCTCGCCACGTTGTGACATCTTGCCGTTCTGCAACATTCCTATACCATAAATCGATTCGTCTTTTTCAAGAGCAAACCCCTGCATCACTTTATAGGCGCCTTTGTCGATACCTTCGGAAATCGGCGTGAAAGCATAATCACCCTCCTCCATCAGCACCGTACCATCCGGTTTGTAGAAACTCACCTTCCCGTTCTTTTCATCCACACTTACCATCAGTGCAGCACTTTTATAGACTGTCTTCCCTTGCCTTTCGCTCTTCCTGACCTTCACTTCCCCGGGCTTTGCTATGACCACCATCGATTCTCTACCGGAAGCGATACTCCCCTGCGGAAGCTTCCGCACTCTCACGATTTCAGATGTATAAAACTGAATGTTCACATTCTCAGCCACAGCCGGAAGAGCCATTAAGAGGAGAATCCCTATCAGACTTATCGGTTTCATTCTCATAGTAAGTTTGATGATTTAAAAGTAATATATTCAGATTCGGTTATAAAGATAGTTACTTTTACCGAGGTAACAATGCGACTTAAAATTTTATCACTTTCTTTTTCCCTGTATAATCGACTTTTTTTTCCTTGCCGGCCACACGCACATTAAACACCCGCTTGGCCGGAGCACCGGCATACGTGCCGCATGCCTCCGAAATCGTAAGACATTTCCAGCGGTCGTTCCAGGAGAATCTGATTCTTGTACTTTCCCCTCTCTCGAATGCATAACCGTCACCGGTATCGTCATAAAAGATGAAGTCGGCATCCCGCCCCGTGAAAACTTCCACATTCACAGGTTTCCCCACAGTGGCTCCGCTATGTTCCACAACCTCTGTCGTGAGAAGGATGCTTCCCCCTTTTACATAGACCGGAAGCCGGTCAACAGGAGCTTCCGCCGTTATGACATCCCCTCCGTGGAACCGCGTTCCCGTCCAGTAATCCACCCATCCGCTCTCCGTTTCAGGAAGATACACTTCTCTGGTCCGTACCCCGGGATAAGTCACGGGACACACCATCATGTCGCCGAACATATACTGGTCTTTCAGATCAAACACCTTACTGTCCCCCGGAAAATCAAACGCCAGCGGACGTGCCATGGTATAACCTCCCCGGTTCTGCGCCGCCGCCATACTATATATATAAGGTATCAACTTATATCGGCAGTGTATCATTTTAAGGATAGCATCATAGTATGGAGTTCCTTCTTCCCCAAACTGCCATATCTCACGGGGTGTGTCTGTACCGTGACTACGAAGCACCGGGAGAAACGTCGTCCACTGGAACATACGGGTATAAAATTCCCTGTAACCTTCGTCGGCAACACCTTGCGGAAACTCTCCTTTATAGAACCATCTGGGATCTTCGCGGGTAAAGAAGCATCCGACATCCACCGTCCAGTAGGGATTTCCCGTAGCCATATAATTGAGTCCTGCAGGTATCTGTTGCCTGAACGATTTCCACGATGCATGGGTATCACCGTTCCACACAACCGTGGCATACCGTTGCTGGCCGGCAAATGTGGAACGCGTAAGATTCACAACCCTCTTTTCGTCGGAAACGCCTCTTTGATGCTCATAAATGCCTTTTGAATGGTTCAACGAATAAAGGCAGGCTCTCTCCGCGCCAAGTGTTTCGGAAAGAACGGCATCGGTAAGCCGCCAACGTTTCTCATGGTCATCCCAACCATATTCCTTTCCGTTTTCCGACTCCGGCATTCCGCTCCAGTCTCCGTCAAGAGGTTCACTGCTGTCGCACCACCAGGCATCAAAACCATTGCTGAAAAATTCCCGGTCGGCATATTCCCAATAAAGGTCACGCGCCGCCGGATTGAAAGCGTCATATACCGAATGCTCCAATATAAATCCACGCCTACGAAAATCCTCTTCCTGCGGACAATATTGCGGATTGGCCCAGATACTCACCATCAGCTTCGCATCGAGAGCATGTACGGAATCGGCAAGAGCCTTCGGATCGGGATAATACTTCCTGTTCATCTTCATGTAGCCCCATCCCTGCGGCCAGTAATTCCAGTCCTGAACAATCATATCGAGCGGAACATGACGGCGGCGATACTCTTTCACCGTGTTTACAATATCATTCGAAGACACATATCTTTCCTTCGACTGTATATATCCGAACAGATAACGGGGCATCATCTCAACGGCTCCCGTAAGATAACGGTAACCGGCCACGACATCCTCCGGAGACTGTCCCTTTATGAAATAATAATCCAGTGTGCTGACGCTCTCCATTTCCATCGTGGTCTCGTATGAACCGTCGGCTATCAGCTGGCTTTCATATTTCATGGAACATCCCGCATCGAACAGCAATCCGTATCCCCGTGTGGAAAGCAACATCGGCACGAATGCTTTCAGGTTATGCTGGGTAAGGTACAGTTTTTTGCCCAACAGATTCATATAGTCTTCCATGTGGGAGCCCAAACCGTAGATGCCTTCATCCGGATCCATAGAAAATGTAACGGCCACCCGATTCTTCATTCCTAATGTGTCACGGCGCAATACATCTTTCACCGTCACTTTCCCGTTGGCAGTCTCCTCCATACGGACCGAGGCATCGTCATAGATGACCTTCTCCTGCATCACACAGTCCCATTTGCGGGGAGACCGGACAGATTCCGAAAGAAGCAAACCGCCCGTGTCTGGGTCGGTGAAGACGACATGTCCGTCAATCCCGATGGAAACTTTCAGGGAGTCCGACTGCATTACAATCCAGCCGTCGACCTCTTTTACCGTCACGTCAACCGGTATCGCCTTATAAACACATACACCGGTGGCATTGTCAGTCAGAGTCCCATCGGGCGTCCATCTCACTCTCACTATGGTAGGCGTAATAAATTCCACTATAGGCGAAGCCGCCTTGATCCCAAGAGAGAACACGAATAATGTCAAACAGATAAGCGCATTTTTCATGTTAAGTTCCGTAAAGATAAACCATCAGTTCCCCTCACCGTCTATGGTATGGATCCGACCTTGCTCATCGTATGTAAATTCGCACACTTTCAGACTGCGAAGCCACGACTTACCTCCCGAAGGAACACTGTCGTGATGAAAAAGATACCATTTCCCTCCATATTCCACTATGCAGTGATGGGTGGTCCATCCCACTACCGGCGTAAGAATCACGCCCTGATATACGAAAGGGCCATAAGGATTATCACCTACAGCATAACATAGAAGATGGCTGTCGCCGGTCGAATAGGAGAAATAATACTTCCCATTGTATTTATGTACCCACGACGCTTCAAAAAAGCGATGGGGATCATCGGCACGGAGAGGGTTGCCGTTCCCGTCAACCACCTGCACAGGTCTTGGTTCCTCTGCAAACTGAAGCATATCTTTTGAAAGACGGACACATCTACTCGGCAAGGAAGGTTCAGCACCTTCGGGAAGAACTGCATTTTCAAGAGCCTTGTTATCACGGTAGCGCTGCAACTGGCCTCCCCACAATCCTCCAAAATACATATAATAATCCTCTTCCTCTTTAAGCACACAGATATCCATAGAATAACTGCCCCGGATGGGATCCGGCTCCGGAATGAAAGGTCCTTCCGGTCTGTCGGCTACAGCGACTCCTATCCGGAAAATGTCGTTACGGTCTTTAAGAGGGAAGTAGAGGTAATACTTCCCGCACTTTTCCGCACAGTCACAATCCCACAACTGCCGGCCAGCCCAAGGGACATCAGCAATATCAAGCGCTTTTCCATGATCGGTTACGTTTCCCGTCATCGGATTTCCGTCGATAGAAAGGACATGCATGTCTTTCATCACATACTGATCGCCATTGTCGTTCTCTACATTCTCACATTCCCTGTCATGGGACGGATAGATATAAAGTTTCCCGTTGAACACATGGACACTCGGATCCGCCATGAAGTCATCAGGAAAAAGATATCTTTTTTCAGGTTTCAAGAGTTTCATAATCCCATTCATTCTTTAACGAGCAAGCTTATCCTGCATAAACTGTTTCATTCTATATTCACGGTCGAAAAGAAGCGGATAATCGGTGCGTCCCCGCATCGGAAAGTTGTTGCGCCACGACATACCGTCATGAGTGCCCCACCAAGTAACGCGGGATATCATATCGGAATGTGTCCTGTAAATCTGGAACACACTGTCCATTCTTGCGTTCCACTGCTTAGAAACATCTTCGGGCAACCTTTCCGCATAGGGATTAAGCGCCGACTTGAACGCGACATTGTCAGCAACATCCGCCCCTTTATGAACTGTCGGTATGGCTGTCATATCCAGTTCCGTAATCATAACCTGAAGCCCGGTATTGCCAAAAACCTCAATGGACATTTCATACTCGCCAAGATCCGGATAGTCAAGACCGATATGGCTCTGCATGCCGATGCCGTCAACTCTTAATCCCCTTTTACGCAGTTCGTTGACAATCCGAACATAAGTCTTGCGCTTTTCGGGACATGCCATTGAATAGTCGTTGATATAAAGCTCTGCATCAGGATCTGCCTCGTGAGCGTATTGGAAAGCAAGCGGAATAAACTCCTCACCAAGAATCTCATAAAAAGGAGAACGACGGTAAGCGCCATTATCCTCAACAACCTCATTAACAACATCCCAGCCTTTTATGCGTCCCTTATAACGGCCGACAACAGTCACAATATGGTCGTGCATGCGTTTTTTGAGTTCCTCCGGTGTAACGTAGCTGCCCGCACTATCATAAAAGAACCAGGGTGCAACCTGGGAATGCCACACCAATACATGCCCGATGATAGCCATGCCGCGTTCTTCACCATACTTCACAAAAGCATCGGCGTCGTCCCAATAATATTCATTTTCACGGGGATGTATTTTTTCACATTTCATACAGTTTTCAGCCACTATCGAATTAAAATGGAGACTGACGACAGAATCTGCTTTCGCATCCAACCCTTTGACATGAGGCATTGGAATGGCAGTTCCTATAAGGAACTCATTCTTAAAATACTCTTTCACCGTCACCGGCGGTTTGGATGTGCCACAACCCACACAGAGCATACCGGTCAAGACCCAATCTAAAAAAAACGTTTTCATTAATATCAGACTTAAATATATCCTAAATTATATTTCCCACTCTCCCGCCTGCTCTATTCTTTACTAAACTAAGCCCCATTCCTTAATTCTATCTGACGATTAATTTCATCGATACGATCATCGTCAAGTTCGTATTTTGAAATGATAAACATGGCCAACACCAGTAATACAGCAGGAATCACTGCAACAAGCCATAAGATACCCTGCTGGGCGAAAAGAGTCTGTTCGGTACGATCCTTGTCAAAACCGACGAATGCCAGCACTAATCCCGGAACGACACCTCCAAAAGCCATGCCGGCTTTATAGAAAATGCCGGTAAGGGCATTCACAATGCCCGATATACGTCGCCCGTGAGTATACTCTCCGAAAGAAATCACCTCGGGAACCAGCGCCCACATGTACCCTGTAGCAACGATTATCCCCGTTGATTTGACGAACTGTGCAATATATACCAACCACATAATTTTAAGACCGTCTATCACCGAAACGGCATAAAGAAGCACCATTCCTACTATTGCCATAGCAAGGAAAATATAAAACATGCCTTTTTTCCCGACCATCTTCTTAATCGCAGGAATCATCGGCATAAAGATGAAAGCGGGGATAGAACCAAGCCCCATGAATACCGACAGTTCTTTGGCACTTCCATGAAGATTGTAATTGACATAATAAGCACCGGCAGCATTGCCGATAGCCATCATTGCAAAAGCTGTGACGAAAAAGAACGCCAGAATACGGAGAGGACGGTTGTGGACAAATTCCATCCACAGGTCTGATATCTTCACATCTTCAGTCGCTTTCTTATCCATCACCACACGTTCGCGACATTGTGAAAAGCAGAAAAAAAGCAACGCAAGACCCACACCGCCATAAATAGCCATGGTGGCCAGCCATGCTCCCTCATCAAGCGACATATCGGCTGTCTTCACCGAATCAAAACATTTTAGAACGATAGGAATGCCCATACCTACGGCAAGTCCTCCGACATTTGCCATGAACATTCTTACCGAAGTCAGTTTGGTTATTTCCGCCGTGTCACGTGTCAACGAAGCGTTCAAAGCTCCATAGGGTACATTCACTAATGTGTAGCACATAGACAAACCGACATAAGTCACATAGGCATAAAACAACGAGCCTGAAAAACCATTCTAAAAACAGAGAACAGCAAAGGCTGTCAGCGGAAGCCCTCCCAGCACAAGATAAGAGCGGTACTTACCGAACTTTGGATTATGCTGGTCAACGAACGTACCGACCAAAGGATCCCAAACCACATCTATAATGCGCACAATCAAAAACATGACTGCAACAACCGCGGGAGCGAGACCATATACATTCGTATAGAAAAAAAGAAGATACATACTGACAGTCTGGTAAATGAGGTTCTGAGCCAAGTCTCCCGAACCAAAACCGATACATTGCAGCATTGAAAGTTTATAGAAGCCTTTCGCTTCCGACGATTTTTCAGTATTGACAGCCATTCTCATTATTCAAAAATTCAACGGTCGGAAAGATTGGTAATGTTCTTTTTAGATTCTTCTGCCGGAACGGTCGGAAAAGTCTCGCAGGAACACCTTATCTGCGGTTCACAGATTCCCATGAGCGCCAGCATCTCCTTCGCATAACGACAACCAAGCACACGATAACCTTGGGCTGTAAAATGGAGACCGTCCCCGTTTTGAGGAAGGTCTGCAGCCGAAACCACATGAGCCGTCGGAAGTGTCTCCGGAAGCGAACCAATGATAGCGTTCATAGCTCCGCAGATGCCGCCTTGGGCAGTAGTCACGACCTCTCCGGCAAGCAACGGAACCGATTCCGGTTCCATGCCAAGATCAGAAAGAATGTCTTCGTAGACTTTCTTCACTTTTTCACACCATTTACTGTCACCGTTATTCGATTCCCCCTGATGAACAAGGATGCCCTTTATCGCTCCTTCTTCCTTAGCCTTACGGGCACACTCGAGAAGACATTCGTAAGGGCGATTATCATACGCATTCATGAATGCCTTGAACCAATCGGCCTCACCGACAACAGAAGACGGATTAAAGTCTTTTGACAAATGCTCTATCTTACATCCGCCTATCGCCACCGGTATCACACCGACTGTGACATCTTCCGGAAGATTATCAACCATCGTACGCCCAAAGTAATCCATCAAAGTCAATCCTGTATTCTGACGTACCAACGGAGGTGTGGCGACATACCACTCCCCTTTTATGCGGACCGGATTGGAAAAATCGACCGTGGCCATCATTTTAAAACGTTCCGGCACATTCTGACGGTCCATCGTTTCCACCGGAGCATTGCCCTCCATATTGGATTGTCCGATACAAAGATATATATGAAATTTGGGATTATTGGCAGAAATACCTATGGTACATAGGGTCATTATAATCCCAATCATTGTTGTCTTCCTTAAGGATTTCATCTCTGATTTTGTTCACAAACTTATTATCACTTATTTCACCAACACTTTCTTCCCGCCAACAATATAAAGCCCTGCAGCAGGACCGTCTGTTGCTTCTGACTGCTTAACACCTCTTTTCACAACTACCCCCTGAATATTGATGACATCAACTATCGTGTCTTCCGCTACTACTGACTCGTCGATACCGACCCCGCCGGAAATACTATTGCTCGGATATACTCTCTTTATCTTGAAAGGTGAACCGCCTAAACTCCAGAAACCTATTATATAAAGATGGGATGGGTCAAGAGAACGACCATTATCCGATTTCAATCTGCGGAGATCAAGCACGGCTTTTTTCGAATCACCGAAATCGGCTACAGCCGGATCGCTCCAATAATTGTCGGAGTCATACACGCGCAACGAAAGCCAACAATTGTTTGCTCCCTCAACTTCCGCAATCAGATAATTATACCTTGACAAATCAAGGCCACTGGCATACTTCCACCCAGCAAAGCCATACGTTCCGGTCGTTACCTCTCCGGTAGAAGCATTGAACGTCCCTGTTTCCCAGATAGACGGATTGAAATATCCTTCGAGAAGGGGAAAAGGAGTCGAAATAAGTTTCACTTCACGACAGTCACGCTTACCATTGTAGTCGTACCATACCCTACACATTGTCTCTCCGACCGAATTGGCCGTAAAGAATCCATTACTCCATGAAACGACCTCCGGTTTATCAATATCCACACTCAGCTTTCCGGTGATATTCAGTTCATATCCCATTCCGTTATCGGCAATCAAAGCCGCTCCGGAACGGCTTCCGGTAAGAATAACATGCTCACCCTCCTTACCCTCCTTGTCGCGAGGAGAAAAACAGAATTCCACACTTTTTGCCTCGGGAAGAGTTTCCCCAGCATAATCCATAAACCAATGGTATGCAGGCCAAGGACACGCTTCCGGATCATTATAAAAATCGTAAGCCCCTTCAGATCCAGACACTCCCGAAAAGTTCTGCAACAATTCGGGACCGGTAAACAACATCCATCCCACATTCTCTGTATTGTCGGCAAGTAATTTGAAATTTGCTCCGAAACCGGCACCTAACATCTTTCCCGTAATGCTTCTGCCCCAAGAGGCACTATATTCGGACGGCGCCCAATCCATTTCCGTCACCAAAATAGGTGCTATTTCGGCACATGGCAGAATCTGGTTGGCCCATCCTGCTGCAAAAGCATCAAAACCACCGCCATAAGAGCCTCCAAGTTCATGACTTGGTTCAATGGCATCACTGCCATACCAGCCCGGATACACATGTACCGCATAGCCGATGTTTTCACCGACAATCGGATATTTGGCAAAGCCGGCATACTGCGACTGATACCCCGTGCCGGGCACCCATAAGATGTTCTCACAACCGTTACCCCGCATCAGATCTACTATCTCCTGAAAATACTGGGTCAAAGCACGGTTACACGCATCTGTACCAGCATCGATTTTCCCGTCCGTACCTTTAATCCTCACCGGTTCGTTGGCAAGTTCAAACATGATATAAGGATTGTCTGTAAGTCTTTTATAAGTAGAGATATACCCCCATACCGTTTTCAGATATTCCTGATAGGCATCTCCGATCTCTATCTCTTCAGGGCAGACGCCCGGCGGACGCATCACGACATACAATCCTTTAGATATGGCATACTCTGCCATCGGAATGAACACACGGTCAAGATATGCGCAAAAGCGTTTGAAATTAAAAGCGGAAATATCGCTCTCTCCGGTCGTACTTACACCCGGAGTATTCGACCAATAAGGATCCATGTGAAGACGGAGCCAATTCATCTTCCAGCCGGCATCCATCACTCCGTCAAGTATCTGCTTATTGTATTTCAGACATGCGTCAACATTATAGTTTGACCACTTCGAGCCTTGTTCGTTAAACCAGGGGCTATAAGTCTGTCCGAATCCGTGAAGATTGACCCTGTTGCCGTTTTCATCAACAAGCCATCGACCCTGCACACGTAGCTTCGACATCGGCATGCCCGGCCATCCCCAAGCGGAAAACGTTGACAGAAACGTACATATCAACATTATCACAGTGTTTTTCTTCATAAGTGTTTTTATCATTAAACTATTTAAATTGCCAATAATCGAAATTAAAAAGTTTCGGTCCCTTGCGCCCTTTGAAAAGGAGATAAATATCATGTATACCGGCCACTTTCGCTTGAGTCGAGACCTCCAGATTTATCCATTTTTCCCACCCACCGGTCGCAGGTACTGAAAGCTCCGCCACCAACGGACCTTCCGGTGAATCCATACGTACCTCAATCGTGCCTCCCCTACGGGCACTCGCAACAGATGCACAGAATTTCTTCGGACCGCCACGCTTACAGTTTACATTCGCAAGCTTTATGAAATCACCATTGTGAATATCGGATACATAAAGTCCGGTCTCAACATTCGGTTCCGTCGTCACCCCTTGTGACCACGCCATTGTTTCCGCTTCGACTCTTTTATAAGGATCAAGAGCCCCCACCGGTTTTACACCGGATGCCGAAGGGGTTATCAAAGGGAAGGTTCCATCAGCATTGTACGTAAAAGACTCTACCGCCACGCTTCGCCCGAAGCCCCCTCCACCGGGTAGTTTCCCGGTATGGTAAAAGAAATAAGACTGTCCCTTGAAATCTGCCACCCCACAGTGATTGGTAAAAGAACCGGTGTCTGACAGAGGCATTATCTCTCCCATGTACTTCCAGGGGCCGGTGGGTCCGTCACTCATTGAATACGCAATATGCTCGGGCACCCCTCCCGCGGCATAAAGCAGATAATATTTCCCGTTCCTTTTATAAAACCAGGGGCCTTCGGTGTACATATCGCGATAAGTATCTCCTTTCTTACGCGCCTCAGGCCCGGGAGAACCGAACCCATCGACAGTCTGTTCCACTTTAACCACATCGCCGGAATATGATACCATATCCTCATTGAGCTTCACATAATAGATATCCGGATTCCCCCAATAAAGATAAGCCTGACCGTCATCATCCACAAAAACAGTCGGATCAATATAAGCCCAACTTCCGTCTACAAGAGGTTTACCGATGGCATCTTTAAACGGACCTGTCGGAGAATCTCCGACTGCCACACCGATAGCCATGGTTCCGGTCAGAGCAGAATGAAGAGGCACATAGAAATAAAACTTCCCGTTACGCTCAACGCACTGAGGTGCCCATGCACGATCATCGGCCCACGCAAAATCCTCTATGGCAAGCGGTGAGCCATGATCTGTCCAGTTAACCATGTCATCGGTTGAATATACCCGCCATTCCTGCATCCAGAAGAAGTCGGCGTTGTTCTCGTCATGACCGGTATAAACATAAAGCCGATCCTTGTAGACCATCGGCGCCGGATCTGTTGTATAGCAAGTCTGCACGAATGGATTGTCAGCCCAAACAGCCAGTGGCAGAAGCAAGAACATAAAAATCAATGAAAGATATTTCATGAATACAGATTTTGCACTGTTCAACGAATATTCGACGCATAAGGACCGACCACCGTACCCGTAAAGCCTCCGGCAACCGCCGTTGAAGTAAAACCTGCATCAACACCTTCAATGACGGACTCCCACGTTTTTCCGCCGTCAGAAGAGAAACTGAAATCATATTCAAGTCCCTTTCCGTTTATCTTAAGATCTACGGTTGTAATATCGGGAGCTATTTCCTTCTCACCAATCGTACTGCTTCCCTCCTCCGAAATTTTGCAAACTTCGATGAAATGGCGGTTTTCACGGCATGTGCGGACAAGAAGATATTGATGGGTTTCATCTTTCAGAAGCAAGAGCCCCGCGGATTGTGCATCATGTTCAGGCAGAAAGGTTACACGAGTATCCACGCTGAAATCATGATGATGAAGGCGACGGCATATATAAGGAAGCACAGTCTTTTCACTTGATTTCACATCAGCACACTTTATTGTCAGGTAACCAGGATTCGTTGTGAGTGAATAGTAATCGGCTGCGGGACCGCGAAGTGTCATCCAATCATTACCGAGCACAGAGTCATTAAACAATTCCATACGGTTGAAATTACCAAAAGTAACATTTTCTCCACGCTTTACCCCCGGCTTGTCAACGACCAAAGGCACCGTCTGTCCATCTTCAGTAAACCGAGGCCATCCGTCCTCTGTCCATTTGACCGGCATCAGGAAAGTTTCACGACCGAGATTCTCCTTATTATCAGCCACCGGACGACAAGCGAGGAATACTCCCCACCAATCACCCTCGGGAGTCTTAACGATATCCGCATGACCGGCACATGTCACAGGATCGGGACGATTGGGATCAAGTGTACGCTGAGTAAGAATCGGATTCCCCTCCCAAGGGGCATAGGGCCCGAATGGTGTAGGACCGCGGTAAATAACTTCACTGTGCCAGCCACTTGTTCCTCCTTCGGCAGTCATAAGATAATATGTCCCGTTTACCTTATATATATGGGGACCTTCGCACCAGATAGGCTTCTCTTCCGGTCGGCATCCCTTGTCGACAACAATCTTGCGTTCTCCTATGCACGAATCTGTAGCAGGGTCAAACTCCACCACTCTCACAGTACGGTGGCCGGGATATTCCGGCTTACCGTCAGGGGCATCGTCATTGTTCACGATATATCCCTTGCCATCTTCGTCAAAGAAGAAAGCAGGGTCGATACCCCAGACCCCCGGAAGCATTATAGGATCGCTCCATTCACCGAAGGGATCCTTTGTCTTGACAAAAAAGTTTCCGGCCCCCACGTTGGTTGTAATCATATAATAAGTCTGATTGACTGGATTATAAGCAATATCAGGTGCAAAGATACCACCGCTCACATGCTGCTTCTCCATATTAAGCAACTGCGAAGGGCGACTGAGGACATGCCCTACCTGTCTCCAATTCACAAGATCGCGGCTATGAAAGATAGGTACTCCGGGAAAATACGTAAAAGAGGAAGTGACAAGAAAATAATCGCCTTCGCCGTTCGTACACAATGAGGGGTCGGAATACCATCCGGCCAGCACGGGATTATAGAACGAGCAGGTATCGGGAAGGACATTATTCTTATAATAAGAATCTTCACCCCGATAATTAAAATAATCAAAAATAGCCACTGAACTTTGAGGTGCAATCCCGAACGAATGTGTTCTACAACCGGACAAACAGCCACAAACGAATGCAATGCCAAGCAATGTATGTCTCATATTAAACAGATTGGTTGCCACAAAGATAATCAATCACTTATTTATTTCCATATAACAACCGTTCTATTTCATCATTTTCTATAACATTATACTTAACAGGAGCCGGTCCGCTACCTTTTTATCTCCCTTCACTTCTTCAAATCTAACCATATCTTATTATCAGTAACTTAGCTTTACATGGTACAAATATGAGATTTCAAGTAGCTAAGAATTATATCGGTTACTTTATCGTTTTTTATTTGGGAAGAATGATTTTAGCCCAGTTCGGCACATCACCAGTATAAGATTTTACCACCTCGCCATTGCTCATTCGGAACAGAATCCTTGCATCCGCATCCTCAACGGAGTTATCGTAGACGTATAGGCGATCAACGTATGGAGCTAAGGCGACACAGTTGGCAATGGACTTGTCATAACGCGAAATAATTTTGGGAATAGGTACGTCATGACCACCGTTTAGCACTCGCTTGGCAACTCGTTTAGCGTTGATGGTCGGAGAGTCTGTTGAGACAAAAAACAATCTAACAAAGAAACCTGCTTCTTTTGCGCGAAGGATATAGTCAACCTTATCAATTGCTGACATCACCGTCTCGAAGATATGACTTTTCTTTTCTGTAAGACATCTCTCGCGCCATTCGTTACAATAATTTGCCGCTTTAAGTACCGCTTCGCGGTCATTCCAGTCGCCAAAAACATCACGTGCAACATTATCCGGATTGATATACTCTGAGTCCTCCAGCCATTCATGGTGAAGAATTTTTGAGGTTACAGAGGTCTTGCCTGACCCATTAGGTCCGGCAATTACAATAAGAACAGGACGATGTTCACTTGCCGCCATTGCGAAGCTTTTTTAGTGTCTCCTCAACTCTGAAGCGAGCATCTTTCGTCGCGGCTTCAATTCCTGCAGCCACACGCTCGGCAGCCCGGCGAGTGCTTTCGCGTGCATCCTCGGCGACCTCACGCATTATCTGAGCCATGCGCTCATCGCCCGGCTCTTCCATCGACGTAAGCCGATAACTATTCATTTCCGCTTCCAACATAATTATATTATATTCTTTTCTATTTCAACGCCAAAGTTACAAAAAAAGTGTGAATTTGCATCGAATCTTGATGCAATACGCATTATCATTCCGCATAGAGCTTCCAAAGCGGCAAACCGTTGAGTAAAAAGAGACGAAAGCTCTGCTGGAAAGTACAACTCTACCAATAAAGACCATTGCCGAACGATTGAACTACGAAGACACTTCACATCTATGCAAGGTGTTCCGACGTAACACCGGCATGTCTCCAATGGAATATCGCAAAAGGCAATTATAGAGTTACGCCAGTTCGAGATGCTCAAGACTACAGGAAAACTGGTACACACAAGGCACCGCTCACTGAACAACTTCATCATGAATCTCATTTCAGCATTGGGAGCCTATTGCTTCTATGACAACAAACCGCAGGCCATTCAAGGATACCGCATTGAGCACAAAAGCTGATAGCGTTATTCTAATTCCTTATCCAGAACTGGCGTAAAATAAGCTAAAAATCCGAATAAAACAAACGTAAAACGAAAAATATAGGTATAAAAATATGGTGCAACTCGTTGAGCTACACCATATTTTATTATACATTTTTATGTGTCTTATTTCACTTCTTCTAATCTGTCATAATAGCGGCTTTATACCAATCTACATCTACCATTCCCCCGAGAGCCTCGGTCGCATAGTTGAAAATGGCAAACCGTGTCCCCATGAAAAAACGCCGGTAATCAAAAATCATCCTGAACTCTTCGCCGATGGGTTTCCAGTCGGTTCCGTTATAACTATAATAAAAATCAGCCATATCACGCCCCGGATTGAAATCAGCCGTGATCTTGAAATAAACGACATTTTCTTTAAGCGACACCCGTGCTGTTTCTCTACTCTCAACTCCACTTACCCCATGGTTCTCCGCATCAAGAATCACCGATGAAACCGAAGAAACTATCCATTTGCCATCGGCATTACATTCTACCGTAAGGAGACCGGAATCACCGTTGAAGGCAGCAAAACCGGCACGATCGCCTGCAATCATAGCACTTACGTCAAGTTTGACGACAGCCTCGCTTCGCGGCCCTTCCATCCGCTGGGTAATTGTGTTCGGAGCTTCGAATATACTGGAGACCACACGTGCCGTGCGAAGCCTCAGATACCCCGGACGTTCGGTTAACGACCACGCACTGTCGACAGGATTGTGGTTCCACTGCCACAAGATGGATTTACTGCCGGAAAAATCATCCGATTCCATAATCTTTCTCTTTTTATCGACTGCCACTTTCTTGTGAATCGTATAAGGGACTTTCCCGCTTTCATCGCCAAGCAAAGGCCATCCATCTTTCCATCTACAGGGATTCAGAGTCAGCACCCGGCCGACACCTCCGCGATCCTGAAAAATTACCCCCCACCAATTGCCATCGGTATCATCAACCATACACCCTTGTCCCACATAAGAGAAACCTCCGAATTCGGATTCAAGTACCACCATCTTCTCATACGGTCCTTCAATCCTGTCGGCACGATAACACAATTGCCGTCTCGGTTCTCCAGCAGGCCAGGAGATCACAAACGCATAGTATTTCCCGTTATGTTTGATTACACGGCTACCCTCATGTAGCCCCGTCTCTGTTGAATCCGGATAAATAACCACGCGGTCGATGCCTCCTTCCTTCACTCCGCCAAGATCGTCATTCAACTCACGTAACCTGATTTCTCCACCGTTGTAGAAAACAAACGCACGACCGTCGTCATCGAGGAGTAACGACGCGTCATGGAAATGATGGGTACGCGTGACAAGCGTCCACGGTCCGGCCGGATCTGTCGCCTTATATATATATGAACGATAAGGGAAGTCGTTGGGCGAAAACAAAACATAGAATACCCCGTCACGATAGCGCAGAGAGGTGGCCCACTGTCCTTTGCCGTAAACAGTCCCTCCCCGAAGATCATAGCGGGGAGTATCTTCCAGACGTTCGAACACATACCCTATGGTCTCCCAGTTTACCAGATCTCTGGAATGCATCACCGGACAACCGGGCATCAGATGCATGGTGGTGCTGACCATATAAAAGTCCTCTCCAACCCGAATAACGTCGGGGTCGGGCACGTCAGCCCAAATAAGCGGATTGTCCACATAAGAAAATTCCATGTCTGTAACCTGCGCAGCAAAGAGTTTACCGCTCCCTAAGGTTGCAAACAGTCCGAATATACATGACAGAAAAGCTTTGAGTCCCATAATTAGTTTTATTAATCTATTCTTCTTTCTTTTGCGTGATAAACAGCAATTTGTCTCCGACTTCCAGTTCCATGCTTCCGTTGGGTACGAGAAAACGGGAACCGCGTTTCACCATCATCACAAGCGTTCCCTGCGGCAGATGCATATCTTTCAAAGTCGTGGCACGCTCCAGCATTTCAGCCGCCACCGTCCGGTCGGACAATTTGCTGTCTATCTCCTCCGGCAACTCCACACCGAAAACATTACCGGTCTTGGGCAAAGGTATAGACAGACGAAGACGACGGGCCACGCGGGACACCGTGGTTCCCTGTACAACCAATGAGACAATCGTGATAAAGAACACCACATTGAATATCACTGTAGCTCCTTCCACACGGGCTACCACCGGATAAGTGGCAAAAATAATGGGAACAGCTCCTCGCAGTCCTACCCACGAAACAAACAAACGGGAAGGAAGGGTGATGCGACGGAAAGGAAGCAGACAGAGAAAAACACTCAGCGGACGACTTACCAATATCATAAACACTCCTATAAGAGTGGCCACACAAGCAACGGAAAGCATCTCGTGCGGATTGACAAGCAGACCGAGCACGAGGAACATTACAATCTGGAAAAGCCATGTCAGGCCGTCCATAAAAGTGGTGATTTCACGGAAATACATAATCCGATGATTGCCCACAACCATACCGGCGATATAGACAGCCAGATAACCGTTACCGCCCAGACGGTCGGTGACGGCAAAAATAAAGAAGACAAAAGAAAGAAGAAGAATGGGATAGAGCGACTGATTGTCTATCCCTATCTTATTAATAATATAAATAGCCAGACGCCCCAACAGATAACCGGCCACTCCGCCCACGACAAACTGTACGAGAAAACTCCACGCGATACTCCCCCATCCCATACCCGACGTCTGTATGAGCTGGATGAGCACGATAGTGAGCATATAGGCCATGGGGTCGTTGCTCCCGCTTTCCAGCTCAAGCATAGGCCGCAGATTGTGCTTCAGATTCATCTTCTGCGAACGCAGGATGGCAAAGACCGAGGCCGAGTCGGTAGATGACATTGTAGCCGCCAGCAACAGGGAAGCTGTGAGCGAGAAGGAAATATTGGTCCATGCCATATCCGACAGCCACCAGATAAACACCCCCGTAAACAGGGCCGTGAGGAGCACTCCCAAGGTGGAAAGTGTCAGTCCCGGCTTCCAGATAGGCCGTACATCGGCTATTTTCGTATCCATACCGCCGGCAAAGAGAATGACACTCAGTGCCAGCATGCCGATAAACTGGGCTGTGGACACATCGCTGAATTGCAAACCGAGACCGTCACTGCCGAACAGCATGCCTACCACCAGAAACAGCAGCAACGCAGGCACTCCGAACCGATAACCGGTACGACTCACGACTATGCTGACAAACAAAAGAACCGAACCTACCAGAACTACATTTTCTCCCGTAAATATCATAAGATATAACTATTATTTATAAACGAAAAAACGCAAATATATCGCAAAAATACGGAATAAAGGATGCCAGCCACAAGCAAGCCTCCCTTTTTTGTGTTTTTTTCAGCAAAACATCCCCCTTCCGCACCGTATTACGAGGTTTGTTAACAACGTTTTAAGTATATTTATATACCGCCCACTTCTGAAGAGTTCTTTAAAAGAGACGTGTCATTATCACAATTTGCAAACACTTTTCATTAAAAGATTACAATTTGTCATCATACACAAAACAATTAAGAGAAATATTCGTTATCTTTGCCCCATTCAAAACAAACATGAACATTCATTTTATACATTATATAATATGACGAAGATAACAAAAGAGATGGCTTTGCTCTACCACTCGCAGGGGAAACCGGGCAAGATAGAAGTGGTGCCGACAAAGCCTTACAGTACGCAGACCGATCTGTCACTGGCTTATTCGCCGGGCGTTGCAGAACCATGCCTCGAAATTGAGAAGAACGCGCACGACGCATACAAATACACGGCCAAAGGGAATCTGGTGGCCGTCATCTCCAACGGTACAGCCGTGCTCGGACTAGGCAATATCGGAGCATTGGCCGGCAAACCGGTGATGGAAGGCAAAGGGTTGCTGTTCAAGATATACGCCGGCGTGGATGTATTCGACATAGAAATCGATGAGACCGACCCCGATAAGTTTATCGAAGCCGTGAAAGCCATCGCACCTACTTTCGGAGGAATCAACCTGGAGGACATCAAGGCTCCCGAATGCTTTGAAATCGAACGCCGGCTGAAAGAGGAATTGGATATCCCCGTGATGCACGACGACCAGCACGGAACCGCCATCATCTCCAGCGCGGGCCTGCTGAACGCACTGGAAGTAGCCGGTAAGAAAATCGAAGAGGTGAAGATTGTCGTAAACGGAGCCGGTGCCTCCGCCGTGTCCTGCACCAGACTGTACGTTTCTTTGGGAGCTCAGCTGGAAAATATCGTCATGGTGGACAGCAAAGGAGTTATCTCGAAAAAACGCACCGACCTGAACGAACAGAAACGCTACTTTGCCACAAGCCGCACAGACATACATACGCTGGAAGAGGCTATCCGCGGAGCGGATGTCTTCCTCGGATTGTCGCGCGGAAATGTACTTACACAGGACATGGTGCGCAGCATGGCTCCCTCGCCCATCGTCTTCGCCCTGGCCAATCCCGTACCCGAGATTTCTTATGAGGACGCCATGGCTTCCCGGCCCGACGTGCTGATGGCCACCGGACGTTCGGACTATCCGAACCAAATCAACAATGTCATCGGTTTCCCGTACATCTTCCGCGGAGCACTGGACACCAACGCCAGCGCCATCAACGAAGAGATGAAACTGGCCGCCGTGCGTGCCATCGCTGAATTGGCCAAACAACCGGTACCCGACGTGGTAAACGAAGCCTACCACATGAACAACTTCACCTTCGGTCCGAAGTATTTCATCCCGAAGCCTGTAGACCCGCGCCTCATTACGGAAGTATCCATGGCCGTCGCCAAGGCCGCCATGGAATCCGGCGTAGCCCGCAAGCCGATTACCAACTGGGAAGAATATCGCCAGCGCCTGAAAGAACTGATGGGATATGAATCGAAACTCACCCGCCAGTTGCATGAGACGGCCCGCCAGAACCCGCAGCGCGTGGTATTTGCCGAAGGCATACACCCCAACATGCTGAAAGCGGCCGTAGAAGCCAGAGCGGAAGGTATCTGCCACCCCATCCTCTTGGGTAACGACGAACGTATAGAGAAACTGGCAAAGGAACTGGACTTGAGCTTAGAGGGCATAGAGGTCATCAACCTGCGCCACGACCGCGAAGCCGACCGCCGCGAACGCTATGCCCATATCCTGGCCGAGAAACGGGCCCGGGAAGGATATACGTTCGAAGAAGCCAACGACAAGATGTTCGAGCGCAACTACTTTGGTATGATGATGGTGGAGACGGGCGAAGCCGACGCGTTCATCACGGGACTTTACACGAAGTATTCCAACACCATCAAGGTGGCCAAGGAAGTCATCGGCATCCGCCCGGAGTACAACCACTTCGGCACCATGCACATCCTTAACTCCAAGAAAGGCACATACTTTTTGGCCGACACGCTTATCAACCGTCATCCGGACACGGAAACCGTCATCGACATCGCACGCCTGTCCGAACAGACCGTACGGTTCTTCAACCACGAACCGGTGGTAGCGATGCTCTCTTATTCCAACTTCGGTGCCGACACGGCCGGCAGTCCGGCACAGATGCACAAGGCCGTGGACCATATGCAGGAACATTATCCCGACCTGGCCATCGATGGAGAGATGCAGGTGAAGTTTGCCATGAACAACAAACTGCGCGATCAGAAATATCCGTTCAGCCGTCTCCGCAGCAAGGAAGTGAACACCTTGGTATTTCCTAACCTGAGTTCCGCCAACGCCGGATATCAGTTGTTGCAGGCCATGAACGAGGACGACATGGAAATCATCGGCCCCATCCAGATGGGACTGAACAAACCCATCCACTTCACAGACAACGAAAGCAGTGTGCGCGACATCGTGAACATCACTGCCGTGGCAGTCATCGATGCCATAGCGACCAAAAAGAAGCGCCGCGACTGAGAAGTTGCCAACCTAATACACAGGCCACGCGGCATGCAGATTCTTCGATTCTGTATGCCGCGTATTCGTTGCAATCACCCATGTCCGCCGGATTGCCCTGAAAGATTAATGCTGCGGGAAACACACCTACCGTATCTCCAGTCCGTCCAGCAAACACAGGTAAAGGTCGATGGCTTCGCTTATCTCGGAAAGCCGGATATACTCGTCCGCCGTATGGGAACGGGAAGAATCACCGGGCCCCATCTTCAGGGAAGGGAACGGAATCAAAGCCTGGTCAGACAGCGTGGGCGAACCGAACGGCATGCGCCCCAAGGCCACCGCACGACGCACCAGCGGATGTTCCGGAGCGATACGCGACGAGTTCAGTCGGAAGGAACGCGCCCTCGCCTCGCTCCCTATCTGCGAAGTAATGGCGCGGAACAGTTCCTCGTTGGAGTAACACTCGTTGCTGCGGATATCTACGGTAAACGTACAAGTATCCGGCACCACGTTGTGCTGTGTCCCGGCCTGCACGACGGTCACCGTCATCTTCACAGGCCCCAGCAGAGGAGACTCCTTTCCGAAACGGTACGTACGGAACCACTCCATGTCCCGCATGGCCTTGTATATGGCATTGTCCCCCTCGTCGCGGGCAGCATGTCCGGCCTTGCCACGGGCCGTCACGTCCAGCACCATCAGTCCCTTCTCCGCCACAGCAGGCTGCATGCCGGTGGGCTCGCCCACCAGCGCCACATCCACAGGAGGCAGCAGAGGCAGCACTCCCTCTATGCCGCCACGCCCCGAGACTTCTTCCTCGCAGGAAGCCAAGTATACGAGGTTATAAGACTGGGGAGCGGCAGACAACCGACGGAACACCTGCAGCAGACAGACCAGCGAGGCGCCGTCGTCATTCGTACCCAGCCCGTAGATCCGGTCACCCTCACATACGGGTGTGAAAGGGTCGCGCGTCCATGCGCTCACGGGCTTCACCGTATCGATGTGCGCATTGAGCAGCAACGTGGGCTTCCGCCCGTCATATCCCGGCGCCACACACCAGAGATTATTGCCGTGCCTCCTGCACTCCAGTCCCTTTTCCCCGACGAATGCCTGCAGAACGTCCGCCGCCGCCGTCTCTTCCCGACTGACGGAGGGAACAGCCACCAGGCGCATCAGCAGTTCTACAGCCTCGTCCGTCATTGTCTGTATATCCATACCCCTACCTTATTATATATAAGACAAAGGTATATCCTTTCCCGCTAAAAATGAAATAAAACCGGGGGTTCTTACAGATAGTTTCAAATAAAACTATTATCTTTGCCCGCAAAAGCAATACAACCATGTTACATTCATGTCATCTATCCCGGCTCATACACGAGCAAGCTCAGACATACGGCAATAAGACAGCACTTTCTTACCGCGACTACGACCGGAACTGCTGGGTTCCCATCTCATGGGCATCCTTTTCCGACACCGTGCGCAAGGTGTCCCGTTCCCTGCTGGCCCTCGGAGTGGAGGCACAGGAAAATATCGCCACGTTCTCGCAGAACATGCCCGAATGCCTGTATATCGACTTCGGAGCTTATGGCGTGCGAGCCATCACCATCCCGTTCTATGCCACCAGTTCGGAAGCCCAGGTAAAGTACATGGTGAACGACGCGGAAATCCGCTATGTGTTCGTAGGCGAACAATACCAGTATGACACGATGTTCCGCGTCATGCCCTTGTGCAACACTCTTCTGAAAATCATCATATTCGATAAGAAAGTCGTCCGCAACCCGCAGGACCGGGTTTCTGTATATTTCGATGACTTCCTGACTTTGGGCGAAAAGGAAGGACTGGAAGCCGAAGCCGCGAAACGACAGGAAGAAACACGCTTCGAAGACCTGGCCAATATCCTCTACACCTCCGGCACGACCGGCATCAGCAAGGGCGTGATGATTTCCCACCGCATGTACCACGATGCCATCATCGCCAACGACAAGGTGCTCCCGCTGAGCGAAAAGGACGTATGCCTGAACTTCCTCCCCTTCACCCACATTTTCGAAAGAGCCTGGTCATACCTATCCTTGTCCGAGGGTTGCCAGTTGGCCATCAATCTACGCCCGGCCGACATATTACAGTCACTCCAGGAGGTGCATCCCACCTGCATGTGCGCCGTGCCCCGCTTCTGGGAAAAAGTCTATGCCGGCGTCATGGAAAAGATTGAGTCGAGCAACGCCATGCAGCGCAAACTGATGCTGGAAGCCCTGCACGTGGGACGGGAATACAACGTGCGCTACCGCATGCGCGGACTCGTGCCGCCGCTACCGCTGAAGATGCGCTACAAATTCTTTGAGAAAACGGTCATCGCCCTGCTCAAGAAGACGCTGGGACTCGAACGGGGCAACTTCTTTCCGACGGCCGGAGCCGCCATTCCACCCGAGATAGAAGAGTTCGTACACTCAGCCGGCATCAACATGACTGCCGGATACGGACTGACGGAATCGACGGCCACCGTCTCCTGCGACTGGATGAACGAAGTGAAGACCATCGGCTCCGTGGGACGCGTTCTCGACTGTGTAGAACTGAAAATAGGGGAAAACAACGAGGTACTCCTGCGGGGAGTTTCCATCACAAACGGATATTACCGCAAGGCGGAAGCTACGGCACAGGCCATCGACAGCGAAGGCTGGTTCCATACGGGGGACGCCGGTTACGTGAAGGACGGTGAACTGTTCCTGACAGACCGTATCAAAGACTTGTTCAAAACATCGAACGGCAAGTACATCGCACCGCAGATGATAGAATCGAAATTAGTGGTAGACCGCTACATCGACCAGATTGTGGTCATCGCCGACCAACGCAAGTTTGCCTCCGCCCTTATCATTCCGGAATACAATCTGCTGAAACAATACGCCAAGGAGAAGGCCATCCCTTACGGCTCCGTCAGCGAACTGTGTGCCCACCCCAAGGTGAACGAAATGGTGATGGAGCGCATACAGACTTTGCAGCAGGAGTTTGCCCACTACGAGCAGATAAAGAAGATTACCCTGCTGCCCGAACCCTTCAGCATGGAGAAAGGCGAACTGACCAACACCCTGAAGATCAAACGTCCTGTTCTCAACGAGCATTATGCCGCCGAGATTGAGGCCATGTATGCCGAATAAGAAGTGCATTATGATTATATAGCATTGATGCATTTCTTTCTCAATCCAGAACCAAGAAATAAAAATCTTCCCCTCCCCCGACGCGCCGTGAATACTCGCCACAAAGCATTCACGGCGCGTCTTCTATGTTCCGGCCTTTAGGATGAAGAAGAGAGGATTGGATTCTCTAAGAAGAGATACAAGGAAGCTGATAAAAGGCAAGAACTCCATAGCAAGACTCCATAGACTGTATACAACAAGTACAACTGACAATGTACAGCCTGTACAATAGTTTCTGTACACTCCGTACAACAGCTTCTGTACACTCTGTACAGCAGGCAGTGTACACTCCGTACAACAGTTGCTGTACAACGTGTACAGCAGGCAGTGTACAGAGTGTCCACATAAGAACGAACAGAGCTGGACAAACCGTCCAGCTAAAAGCATGCAAAAATAAACTGACCGTACAATCATATACACACATATATGGACAAACCAAATATACTGTATAACAATAAAAAGAAACGCAGAAAGGAAGTAGAAAGTCTCCCGAATTAACAATTATCTTTATACAAAAAAAAGAGAACCCCATGAATCATTCTTTTCATTCACAAGCTACCGCTCGATAAGGAAAAGCGGAACACTTATATCAAGTCGCAATCCGGCAATAACTATCAATTCCGGCTTTCTGATTTCCCTAACCATTTATAACGCGTTCAATCTCCTCCGCCCACATAGCCTGCTTTACGGCAATGTTTTTTTCATCTGCTCAAGATGACGTCAACAGCCCTACGATTGCTCTCAGCCGTCTCTATTGCCACTTCTCTCATTATCTGAGCAAGCATCTCATCACTCGGTTCTTGTTCGGAAGTGAATCTGTATGAGTTCATATCTTTCTCCGACATAACCACTTAACTTTAGTGTTCTGTCGCGAAGTTAATTATTTTATGTAACAACATGTTATGAATAAGTCTTTAATTATACGATTTTAACTTCATAAAACCGATAATGAGGTATACCGATTAACATCCAGTTGGCAATTAATTGACAAGCAGCACAAAAACAGCAAAATAAGTTGTACGGAAAAACAATATCCCATAATTTTGTATTTGGAATTCCACCCTCCGGAAAATATATTACGCAATATATCCGGAAGAATATCCTGTATCTGCAGAGAACAAAGTACTGACCGGAAGATTTCCATGCCATAAAAAGGTTATCGCAAAATCACAAGACAGAGCGGTGGCCTTTTCCCTCTTCCGCCTTTACCTGTTATCATCTTTAAGCAAAAGAAATACGGACTTCTCGGTATTTATGCGTATCTTTGCGCGTAGAAAAGAAATTCCATGATAACCATTGAACAACTTAAAGAGGTGAAAGAGCGCACCGAAGCGCTGAACCGCTACCTGAACATCGAGGAAAAGAAGATTCAGGTGGAGGAGGAACAACTGCGTACCCAGGCTCCCGGATTTTGGGACGACGCCAAGGCGGCGGAAGAACAGATGAAAAAGGTGAAGGGGCTGCAGAAGTGGATCGACGGCTACACGGAGGTGAAAACCCTGTGCGACGAACTGGAACTGGCCGTGGACTTTTACCGTGAGGAGATGATCACCGAAGAGGAGGTAGACAGCGCATACGCCAAAACCTTGACCGCCATCGAGGATCTGGAATTGCGGAACATGCTGCAACAGGAAGAAGACCCGATGGACGCTGTACTGAAAATCAATTCGGGAGCCGGAGGAACAGAAAGTCAGGACTGGGCTTCGATGCTCATGCGCATGTACATGCGATGGGCGGAGGCCAATGGCTACCGGTGTACCATCAGCAATATTCAGGACGGCGATGAAGCCGGCATCAAGACGGTGACCATACAGATAGAGGGCGAGTTCGCCTATGGTTATCTGAAGTCGGAAAACGGCGTGCACCGCCTGGTACGCGTGTCGCCCTACAACGCACAGGGCAAGCGCATGACATCGTTCGCCTCGGTGTTCGTGACGCCGCTGGTGGATGATACGATAGAGGTGTATGTAGACCCGTCGCGCGTGTCATGGGACCTGTTCCGTTCGGGAGGCGCCGGCGGACAGAACGTAAACAAGGTGGAGACCGGCGTGCGGTTGCGCTACCAGTACAAGGACCCTGACACGGGCGAGGAGGAAGAAATCCTCATCGAGAACACCGAGAGCCGCAAGCAACTGGAAAACCGCGAGAACGCCATGCGACTGCTGAAATCGCAGCTCTACGACCGTGCCTTGCAGAAACGCAAAGCCGCCCAGGCCAAGATCGAAGCGGGAAAGAAGAAAATCGAATGGGGCAGCCAGATACGCAGCTACGTATTCGACGACCGCCGCGTGAAAGACCACCGCACCAACTACCAGACTTCAGACGTGGGCGGTGTGATGGACGGCAAGATAGACGGTTTCATCAAGGCTTATCTGATGGAGTTTGCCGGAGAAGAGAATGCTTAACCTAACAATAAAGAGAATAACATGAGCCAGAAAAGAAAAAACAAAGCCGCCGCCCGTAACCTACGGGAAGCGCAGCAGGGAAAGAAGGTAATCATATTGCTCACAAGCGCGTTGCTCATACTTAGCATTCTGACTATCATTTTTATTTCCAGCCTTTAATAATGCCGCTCGAAATAGAACGGAAGTTTCTCGTCAAAGGCGAGTTCAAACACCTGGCGTATGCAAGTTCGCGTATACGTCAGGGATATATATGCAGCGGAAACGGGCGCACGGTGCGTGTGCGCATCCGTGACAGACAGGGCTTCCTGACCATCAAGGGACCGTCCGACCGCGCGGGATTGGCACGATATGAGTTTGAGAAAGAGATTCCGCTAGACGACGCTCTCGACCTGCTCCGCATCTGCGAACCGGGTATTATAGACAAGACACGTTATCTGGTCAGAAGCGGAAAACACGTGTTTGAAGTGGACGAATTCTACGGGGAAAACGAAGGCCTGCTACTGGCCGAAGTAGAACTGTCCGACGAAGGGGAAGCGTATGAAAAGCCCGATTTCATCGGGCGTGAAGTGACGGGCGACCGCCGGTTCTACAATTCACACATGCGCCGGAATCCCTACGCACAATGGAAAGACGACATCAAGGATTGGCTGTAACGTCGTGCCAGCGCCGTGCGGGATGAATCCACCGCCTCAGCAGCCCCCATCCTACACAAGCCCCCAACAGCACCCCCACGGCATTGGCCGCCAGGTCGAGCCAGTCGCCGGTACGGCTTTTCGTACAGTATTCCTGCACCAGTTCGATAATCCCGCTCATGACCACCGGCATGACTATGCCCCACCAGACGGCTTTCCGTCGGTTCATCCGGTCGTGCGAGCGCCAGTATTCGGTCCAAATGACCGCGCACAACCCGCCGTACATAACGAAATGAGCCCATTTGTCGAAGAAGGCCACTTCTCCTATGTCTATCTTCGGAGGAGTGAAGAGAGACAGAAACCAGACTACCGCTATCGTAAACAGGCTCAAGGGATATTTTTTCAAGTATTTTGCTATCATCTTACAACCAAATTACTCTTTATACTGCAAAACTACAATATTTTTCTACTTTTGCAGAAATAATTATAATATATAATACATTTCCTTTACCACCATGCTTAGTAAAGACAGAGCTCATTTCGGGAGTAAAATAGGTATCATACTGGCATCGGCCGGTTCGGCCGTCGGCCTGGGCAACATCTGGCGCTTTCCCTGCGAAGTGGGTAGCAACGGCGGTGCCGCATTCATTCTCATCTACCTGTTCTGCATCGCCATATTGGGCATTCCTGTCATGGTCTCCGAATTTCTGATAGGGCGCCACTCGCGCGCCAACACAGCCTCCGCCTATCAGATTCTAGCTCCCAGAACCCGCTGGAAATGGCTGGGACTGATGGGTGTCGTGGCAGCCTTTCTCATCCTGAGTTACTATGCCGTCGTTGCCGGCTGGACATTGGAATATACGTTCGCTTCCGCTGCCGACCGGTTCAGCCGGGAGAAGGACTTCACGGGCTTTTTCAACAACTTCGTAAGCAACCCGTGGAAACCGGCCGCCTGCATGGCGTTCTTCCTGCTGCTGACGCATATCGTCATCGTAAGGGGTGTGAAAGAAGGCATTGAGAAGTTTTCCAAAATTATGATGCCCATGCTGCTGCTCATCATCTGCATGCTGGTCATCTGTTCGTTCTCCATGCCCGGTTCGATAGAGGGACTGACGTTTCTGCTGAAGCCCGATTTCAGCAAGGTAACGACCAAAGTGGTGCTCAGCGCCATGGGGCAGGCATTCTTCTCGCTGAGTCTGGGCATGGGATGTCTGTGTACATACGCCTCTTATTTCTCAGACGAGGCAAACCTGATGAAAACGGCGGCCAGCGTCGCTTCCATCGACACTCTGGTAGCCATCATGGCGGGATTCATCATTTTTCCGGCTGTCTACTCCGTACAGGGACTGTCGCCCGATGCCGGCCCGGGTCTGGTGTTCGTCACTCTGCCGAACGTGTTCAATATCGCTTTCGGGAACGTACCTTGGCTGGGCTATATCTTCTCTCTTATGTTTTATGTCCTGCTGGTGCTGGCAGCCCTTACCTCCACCATCTCACTCCACGAAGTGTCCACGGCCTATATCCACGAGAGTTACGGGATATCCCGCAAACAAGCGGCCCGAATCGTCACCGGCATCTGCATATTCCTGGGCGTCTTCTGCTCCCTGTCCTTCGGAATCCTGTCCGACACCACCTGGATGGGCATGACAGTATTCGACCTCTTTGATTTTGTCACGGCCAAATTTATCATGCCGCTGGGAGGCATGCTTATCTGCATCTTCACAGGCTGGTATCTGGACCGTAGACTGGTACAGGCCGAGGTCACCAACCGGGGACGCCTGCGCCTGCCGTTCTTCGGCATATACATCTTTATATTGAGATATGTAGCTCCCCTCGCTATCGGTATCATCTTCGTCAACGAGTTGCTGAAATAATGAAACGCATCTGGCAAGACTGGTTCTACTATCCCAAATCCGACCGCCGGACCTTTCTTGCCGTCTGTTGCCTGCTGGCCGCATTGGGGGGCGGGGAACTTTACATGCGCTGCGGAACAGAAGAGACAGCCCCACGGTTGTCGGCCAAGGAGATACATACTTTCCAACGGATGCAGGACAGCCTCACCCGGGACACAGTCCGACATTCCCCCGGAAAGACGCCGCCCTACTATGCCGTCCCCGAGCGCAAACCGGAAACATTCCCGTTCGACCCGAACACGGCGGACTCATCCATGTTCCTGCGGTTGGGGTTGCGACCGTGGCAAATCCGCAACATCTATAAGTACCGCGCAAAGGGTGGACGGTATCACACACCTGAGGATTTTGCCCGGCTTTACGGCATGACTGGCGAGACCTACGGGCGTCTGCGCCCTTACATCCGCATCGGCCAGCCTTACAGACTGCTGAATGATTCCTCCACCTCACGGAAGAACACGACCGATTCCACACGTATCATTAAATACGAGGCCGGCACGCGTATCGACCTGAATCTGGCAGACACCGGCGAACTACGGCGCATTCCGGGCATAGGAACCGCGTATGCCGGTCTCATCGTCCGCTATCGAAACCGGCTGGGAGGCTTCGTGAGCACCGGACAGCTGCGGGAGATAGAGCATCTGCCGGACAGTCTGGAACAGTGGTTCTTTATACAGAATGAAAAAGAGGTGAGACAGATAAATCTGAATCACCTCAATATCGACCAGTTACGCAGGCATCCTTACCTCACTTTCCGCCAGAGCCGCACCATCCTCGAGCATCGCCGCAAGTTCGGACCTATCGGTAGTCTGGAGGAACTGGCCCTCACTGGAGAGTTTACCCCCGGGGAACTGGAAAGGCTGGCGCCTTACGTGTGTTTCTGAACCGTATCAACGGGTATATCCCGCAGCCTCGGCTATCCTGACCGGGATTTCCGTATTGTCTATCTTTCCGGTAAAACGTTCCGCACCGGCTCCGATGGCAAATACCGGCACGTAACCGTTGGAATGGCCGCCGCTGTTCCAACCTATCAGAGCCACCTCGTTAATGGTACGCTTGGCAGCCGTGGCCAGGGCATCGTCTTTCTGATACAAGGTCTTCGAATCTTCCGAAATACCCTTCACAATATCGTCGTACGCTCTCTTCAAACGGTTGGTCTGATGCTCCGTCAGTTTAACCTTGTCCCAAAATCCGAAGTTCTCTTTCAAACTCTTCTCCACCAGTTCCCAACTGAAATCCTTACCGGCCTTCTTGCGCAAAGACGCCAGTACCTTTGAATATTCGGCTGCGCTCTTGCTCTGATATTTCAGCACATCCGTATGCAATTCATAAGCCCCCGTGCCAAGACTGATACCTCCGGTCTCGTGGTCGGCCGTCACCACAATCAGCGTCTCGTCGGGATGCTGCTCGTAGAACTCGTATGCCACTTTCACGGCATTGTCCATGTCCATCACCTCCTTGAAGACCGTAGCGGCATCATTGGCATGGCAGGCCCAGTCTATCTTGCCGCCTTCCACCATCATGAAGAAGCCATCCTTATCTTTCTTGGTCAGGAAGTTGATACCGGCTCTCGTTATCTCCTGCAGAGTCAGGTCACCTTTCTGGCGATCGATGGCATAAGGCAGACACGTGCGGTCTCTGCGGCTGGCTTCTTCTGTCTGCAACAGGATCAGTTTATCTGCCTTGGCCGCCTTACGGCGATAATCCTTGTAGCCGCGTGCGAATGTATAGCCAGCTTCCTCACACTGCTCATAAAGCGACTTTTCTCCTTCCGCTTTCTTGTCCTCCGGTGCAAGGAAATCCGAACCGGCATAGAAATCAAATCCAGTCTTTATCAAATCTTTGCCAATAGCATACGACATCTGGCGCTTCGGCACATGGGCATAGAAAGCCGCCGGAGTAGCATGGTCGACGGACACACTGGTAGTGACGCCTACGGCCTTACCACTCTGCTGGGCCCACACAGCCACACTGTTGACAGGCGTTGTCAGATCGGCCAGCATACCCAAGGCACCGTTCTTGGTTTTCTCGCCCGTAGCCAGTGCCGTACCGGCTGCCGCAGAATCCGTCACACCGTTCGTACCGGAATAGGTTGTGGCCAGTCCCACGACAGGAAACTGCGTGAAAAGCAAAGGAGTCACTCCGATACGCCCTTCCAGAGCAGCCAGATAAGTCTCCGTGCCGTTCACCTGATTCACTCCCATACCGTCACCGATAAAATAAAACACATACTTGGCCTGCTGGGCAAAAGCCAGTCCGGCAAACAAGCAACACACAATAAATGATAAAAGTCTTCTTTTCATATATATATGTTTAAAGGTTACTATCTGTGTTCTTGTACAAAAATAACCAATTTAAATCAAAAGACTTATTCCATTTCAAAAAAACCGCCACCACAACATCCCTTTTTCGCATCTTTCTTTCTTTTTATCCGTTTATCCGACGGATTCTTTATAACTTTACACCTGTAAAATCCCGCAGCAAACATTATGGTAAAACAATGCAGCATATTGTTCGGATGCCTGGCCTTAGGCGAGTTCGTCGTATGGCTTACGGGCATCAAACTGCCGAGTAGCATCATCGGCATGCTGTTGCTCACGGCTTTCCTGCAGGCGGGCTGGATAAAACTCGACCGGATAAAGAGCCTCTCCGACTTTCTGGTAAGTAACCTCGGCTTCTTTTTCATTCCTCCCGGCGTGGCACTTATGCTTTATTTCGACGTGATAGCTGCCGAATTCTGGCCCATTGTCATTTCTACAGTCATCAGTACCGTGCTCGTGCTTGTCGTCACGGGACACGTTCATCAATGGGTCAGACACCATGGAATATTTAGAAAATAGGTTCTTTCTTATCGCCCTTACTTTCTGCATTTACTGGGGAACCGGACTGCTGCAACGCCGGACGGGACTGGTGATGCTCAACCCCATTCTGGCAACAATACTCATCCTGATAGCTTTTCTGAAAATCACCGGCATCGATTACGAGACGTATGCGGAAACGGGAGCACTCATCGACTTCTGGCTGAAACCGGCCATCGTGGCATTGGGCGTGCCGCTCTATCTGCAACTGAAAAACATACGGCAACAATGGATGCCTATTCTCGTATCGCAACTGACAGGCTGTCTGGTAGGCATCGTTTCCGTAGTACTCACGGCCAAATGGCTGGGTGCCAGCAATGCCGTCATCATATCACTGGCCCCCAAATCCGTCACTACCCCCATTGCCATGGAAGTGACAACCTCGCTGAACGGTATACCGTCCTTGACAGCCGCCATCGTTGTCTGTGTCGGCTTATTCGGCGCCGTATGCGGCTTCAAGGTACTACAGGTAGGGCGGGTGAAAAGCCCCATCGCCCAAAGCCTGAGCATGGGAACAGCTTCGCATGCCGTAGGTACCTCACGGGCTATGGAATACGGGCGTACGTACGGCGCATACGCCAGCCTGGGACTTATTCTCAACGGATTACTGACGGCCCTGTTCACCCCTTCGTTGCTCCGCTGGCTGAACATCCTCTAAGCCGTCTTTCCACCGATCTCCCAAGAATCCTCTACCGACCGATCCAGGCCTCCGGATTCAGTTTTGCCTTCTCGTGCCTCAACTGGAAATGCAGAATGCAATTACCGGCACCGTCGCCTGCCACCGTTCCTATCAAATCACGGGTTCCGACCTTTTGTCCCTGGCTGACACGCACAGAAGACAAATTACAATATACGGAGATATAACTGCCATGACGAACGAGCACATTAGTGGCTCCTCCGAACTGGAATATGGCTGTAACCGTCCCTTCGAATATGGCACGGGCACAGGCTCCGGACTGACCGATGTAATTGACTCCCTTGTTATCGAGCATGACATCTTTCAAGCCCGGCACATTGTAAGCACCGAAACGATTGCCCACCCGATAGGCCCCCGTGACGGGTACAGGCAGACGCCCTTTGTTTTTCTCAAAACTGCCATCCAGCTTACGGTCTACGGATGTGGTCCACCGGGCGTCGTCTTTCGATGATTGTTTTCCTTCGGCAGCCTTGGAATCCTGCGCCGCTTTCTGCTCCGCCGCCTTTACCCTGGCACGGGCCGCCTCTGCATTCTTTTCAGCCTGCGACCTCTCTGCCGCCGTACGAGCTTTCTTTTTCTCTTCCAGCGCTTTCTGTTCCGCCTTTTTAGCCTCTGCTATCCTCCGTGCATTTTCGGCCTCAGCCTTTTTGCGGCGTGCTTCCGCTTCGGCCTTTTTCCGGGCCTCTTCACGTTTTCGGGCTGCCTCGCGTTTACGAGCCTGTTCTATCTCCCAGGCAATCATCTCGTCGATCTTCTTGTCGAGCGCGGTCAGTTCTTTCCGTTGCTTGGCCACCTGTTCCAACAAGGTTTTCTCCTTCTGTTTCAGTCCGACTACAATTTCTTTCTGCTGCCGCTGTTCTTCCTGCAGCACCTTCCGCTGCCTCATCACCTCGTGCATGACCCGGTTCTTCTCACTCTTGGCCTTAAGCAGTTCATTCTGTTTGTCCAGCAGGGCAGTCTGCTTCCTCTTTATCACTTCTCCCTGTTCCCGCTGCCAGGCCGCATATTCACGGGCATAGCGCGAACGACGGACTATCTGCGTAACTTTCTGCGCCGAAAACGCATACAGCAAAGGACTCTTCACCGCCTGATTGAGACGGGTGTAACGCAAAGAGCGGGCATAACGCTCTTTTGTCTCGCCCAGTTCCTTCTCGCAATGGAGGACCTCCGCCTGAAGCGTTTCCACCTGCCGGTCTATCTCATTCATCTCTTGCACCATATCGTCGATATGCTTTTGACGAACCTCCAGCGAATCGTCCAGCTGAAGTATGGTCTTCAACTTCGTATCCACTGTCCGGCGGGTCTGCTTCAGATCTTTCTCCTTGCGGGCCATGTCCTTCTTCAACTCGCTTTTCTTGTTCTGAAGCGCCTTTATCTTACGGTTCGTCTGGGCCTCGGTCCGACCGACCGACAATATGGCCAACAAAGCCAATAGGGCAAAATATTTCATTTGGGTATTATATTCTTTATGATGGAACTTATCGTCACTTCCTTGTAACGTTTGGAAGAAACCTGGGTACGTGTGTCCCATTTATCGTCAGCCTTTATATTTCCTAACGTCAGCCCCAGACGAAACGGTTTTCCCAATCCTTCAATGGCAATGTCCATCTTGCGGGGAAAGCCCCCCCCGGCGGTCGTCTCGAACTGTCCGTATTCCCAGTGCAGACTGGGACCGGAGGAATTACGGACGTCACTTATGACGGTCTGCCTCAGTAACGCCTGCGTCACATCCACTACAAAACGACATGCCAGACGACTGTCCGTACGAGCCTGCAACTCCACTCCGGCGTCCGTCTCTTTCAAGGCAAAATCGGAAACGGAAAGTTTACCCTGCCGGTTCGGAACAAACAACTCATTCCAAAACAAAGCCTGAAAACTGTCGAAACCGATACCTGCATCCCGCAGAAACCCTACTTCGGAATAGGCGACTTTCACATAGCGCTTTCCCAACCGATCAACCAGCAGCAGATAATCCCGCGTCAGTTCAAGCCTTCCTGCCTCTACAAATCCCAACGCGACCAAAGACAACTGGATCACATCGTCGCGCTTCATCTTCAGACTTCCTCCCAGGGATACCTTACGCCCGTCCGCTTCCGCCTCCACATTCACCTTGGCCGTTACGCCACCGGCATCCAGTCTGCCTGTCTGCTCCCGGACAATAATCCGTTCGACCGCCTTTTCCGGTGTTCCCGTCGCCGACGGGGCAACAGCCGTCTTGGACGAACGACAAGCCGCGATCAGCCCGACAAGCATCACCCACAAAAGATTCCGCATACCCATTATACAGCGTCTTTTCATTTTATATATCGTTTCTGTTTGATTTTCTTTTTCAACACTTCGCGCGTACTTCCTTTGGCAACCGCTTCCTTCCAATAATGCAACGACTTTTCCGTATCGCCGCATTTAAAATAAATATCACCGGCATGTTCCAGAACATCCGCACTGACGGCATCCTCCGAAGCAGGACGTCCGTCTCCTTCCGTCTCTTCTTCGACCACTTTATCTATATAAATCCGTGCTTCCGTATACCGTCCCTGCATGAAAAGAATCCAGGCATACGTATCCAGATATGTCTTGTTGTCGGGCTCTATCTTGATGGTACGGTAACTCATTTCCTCCGCCTTGTCCAACTGTTCTTCTTCCAACGAAAGATAATAGGCATAGTTGTTCAGACAAGACACATTATCATCCCGATACACCAGACAGGAATCATAAGAAGCATAGGCTTCCTCTTTCCGCCCGCAATCATACAGCAGGTCTCCCATAACGGAATAAAGGTCGGAAGCTATGCCCGGGTCCGTATCGGATTTTATCTGCTTGGCTCCCTGCGTGAAAGCCTCCAAAGCTTCCTGCTTCAGATCGGATTGGAAACAAGAGAAGCCCAAATAGAAATAGAACGGGAGCTGTTCCGGATAATAACGTACCCCTTTCCGGCAAATATCCGCTGCTTCGGGATACTGTCCGCGCCGGATATAGTATTGCAAAAGACGCAACAGGGCCGTCTGGTTGTCCGGCTCCACTTCCAGAATCCTCCGCATCATATTCGCGACATGCTCCACCGGCATTTTCTTTGCCTCCATATAGGCCGCGCACAAAGCCATCATCTCAATACCGTCCTGAGGCAACGCCAGCAAACGGGAGAATACATTCAGCACCTCCGTACTGTCTGCCCCAGCCTGTTCTCTTCCCGCAATCCAGTCGCGCATCAGCCGCAGACGCATGGCCGACTCCGTACGCGGGTCATAAAGCAACGAATCCAGATAAGCCGTATACAACGAATCATTCTGTATCTCCTTATAATAGTCCAGCAAAGACAATTGCAACGTTTTATTCTCCGGTTCCTGGGCCTTCACCTCATTATAGATTTCCAATGCTCGCTCCGCCTTGCCCGTCTGCAGGAATGAATTACCTATCAGTACCCGATACGTCAGGTCGTTCGGGAATGCTGCCGCCAGGCTTTCCAATTCACCGAAAGCCTGTTCTTCCTCTCCCTCCTGCATATACAGGCGATATTTCTCCAGACTTATCTGGGCACCTTTTCCTTCCAGCTGTTCGATACGGTCGAGCACCCGGATAGCCTCCGCCCTGTTGTTTACACTCATATACATGGAAACCAGCTGAGACAGCACGTCCGTACGCGCCGGAGCCAGTTCCGTCATATCCTCCAGCACGGGAATCGCCTTGGCCATCTCCCGACGGTTGATATAAAAAGAAGCCAGCGTTTCCTTATACCATGTATTCTCCGCATCCAATTCCGTAGCCTTCACCAGATAGCTTTCCGCCTCGTCATTACGTCCGAGAAACAGGGCATAAACAGCCAGTTCATATACCACCTCGGCTGCATCCGGCTGAATATCCAGACAATACCGGTAGAGGTCGAAAGCCGCGTCGTGACGCTCCATCTGTTTCTGATTCAGAGCTTCCAGATAATAATAATCGAAACGGCGCTGTTCTTCAGGGGTAAGCCTGCGCACAGATTGTCCCTTCCGTGCGGCTGCCGCCTTCTTCTCTTTTCCAACCACTTTTCCCGAAGCGCCCGCAGTGGCAGTCGTGCCCGTCCTGCACGACACCAGCCAGCACGCCCCTATCAACAAAACAACAATCCGTTTAATCTGTTTCATGGCCATTCCCTTCGTTTGACATTCCGTTACTTCTGTCCGGAATGGCCGAACCCTCCGGCTCCCCGCTCCGTTTCGTCGAGCACCTCCACAGCATCCCATTCGGCTTGTTCGTAACGCGCCACAACCATCTGGGCTATACGCTCACCGTCCTCGACCGTCACAGGAACATCCGAAAGATTTATCAGAATAACTCCGATTTCACCGCGGTAATCCGCATCGATGGTCCCCGGAGTATTCAACAGGGTAATACCTTTTTTCAGTGCCAGCCCGCTCCGCGGACGCACCTGCGCCTCTGTACCTGCCGGCAAAGCAATATACAATCCCGTAGGTATCAGTTTCCGTTCCAGCGGCTGCAGGGTCACCGGCATTTCCAAGTTGGCACGCAAATCCATACCCGCCGACTGGAGAGTCGCATACGCAGGCAACGGATGATGGGATTTGTTAATCACACGTATTTTCATAACTAATTATTTTCCTAAAATTCTAAAGGTTACAAAAATAAGCAATTCCGTTTACATTCCCTTCACTTTTTACGGGAAAAAGTAGGCGTGTTACTCGTTTTTAGATTACTTTTGCAAGGATTTAAACCATACGACAAGATGAACTGGAAACAACTATTGTCCAACAAACGACTGGGACTGGAAAAGATGTATACGGTGAAGAAAGATGACCGCACGGAATTCCAGCGGGATTACGACCGCCTGATTTTCTCCGCTCCGTTTCGCCGCCTGCAAAACAAGACACAGGTTTTTCCGTTACCGGGCAGCATATTCGTACACAACAGACTGACCCATAGCCTGGAGGTTTCCAGTGTCGGGCGCTCTCTCGGCAATGACAGCGCAAGGCTGCTGCTGGAGAAACATCCCGAACTGGCAGATACACATATCTGCGAATTAGGTTCTATCGTATCGGCAGCCTGTCTGGCACACGACCTGGGTAATCCCCCTTTCGGCCATTCCGGCGAAAGAGCCATCGGCACGTTTTTCAGCGAAGGCAAAGGGCAATGGCTCCGAGACTACCGTAGTCCGCTGAACGGCGAATCGCTGACACCGGAACAATGGAACGATCTGACACACTTTGAAGGCAACGCCAACGCATTCCGGTTGCTTACCCATCATTTCAGAGGACGGCGAGAAGGAGGTTTCGTCATGACATATTCCACCTTGGCATCCATCGTAAAATATCCTTTCTCTTCTTCTTTGGCCGGCAGCCATTCCAAATTCGGATTCTTCCAAAGCGAGGAAGCCGACTTCAAGAAGATTGCGGACGAACTGGGCATCCTCCGCAGGAAAAGTCCGGAAGGAACTCTTCGCTACGCCCGCTATCCGCTTGTCTTTCTGGTCGAAGCCGCCGATGATATATGTTACCAGATTATGGACATAGAAGACGCGCACAAACTGAAACTGCTGTCCACGGAAACGACCCGTGAACTGCTACTCGGTTTCTTTGAAGAGGAACGAAAGGCAAAAATCCTGTCGAACATGCAGATTGTCGAAGATACGAACGAACAAATCGTTTATCTGCGCTCATGTGTCATCGGCCGCCTGGAACAGGAATGTGTACGTGTGTTTGTGGAAAACGAAGAAGCTATCCTGAACGGAACGTTTGAAGGATCGTTGCTCAAGCACATCGCCACGATCCCACGGAAAGCGTACGAAGCATGCACGGACATGGCCTTTAAAAAGATTTACCGCAGCAAGGATGTCGTAGATGTGGAACTGGCCGGTTTTCAGGTTATCAGCACACTGCTCGAACTGATGCTCGAGGCCGTGACACATCCGGAGAAAACGTATTCCCAATTGCTCATCAACCGCGTTTCCACACAATATGATATAAAAGCGACGGCTCTCTACGACCGGGTAATGGCCGTGCTGGACTATATTTCGGGCATGACGGACGTCTATGCCCTGGACTTGTACCGGAAGATAAACGGAATGAGCCTTCCCACTCTATAAAAGGATTTGCCAGTCATTCTCCGGCAAGTCCGTTCTTCACTTCATAAATAACCTTGCTGGCACCGGACGTTATTTTCACCGCCTCGGGATGCTCACGCGCAAACGAATCTATATGACGGACCCGCTTTTCCGCCAGTATCTCATCCACGGCAATCAGTATACCGGTCTCCTCCACATCTCCGAAACCGTAATTGATGGCGGTCCCGAACATGCGCATCGTGGGCGACAGACTCATATAGGCATTTACCAGAGGAGGAATATTATATCCCAGCTTCCGCACTTCTGAATTCAGAATACGATAATCCTCCTTGAAGTCGTCTTTGCAGAACAGACTTGCCAATTCTTTCGGATCTGACTCCAGAAACAACGGTTTCACCGGCATAATCAGATGCTCCGAATCTCCGAAATGTTTGTTCAGAAAATACAGAATCATATCGCGTCCCTTGCGGTTGTAAGAAGGATACATCGTCATCTTTCCGAAGAAATAACGTACGTTGGGCTTTATCACGGTCAGCGCCCCCAGGCCGTCCCATAAGTTATCCAATGCGAAGAGCCCTTTCGAACCCGCCCGCGTGCTCTGATATTCAAGCGTGACAAACGAACGTCCGAGTTCCACAGTATAAGGCATATAGTCTTTCATAAACTTATCCGAAAAGCTAAACATGTGCGAGGTGGCCAATATCGGCTGGCCGTTTTCGTCCACCCTCACATCCGAGCCCAGCAGATAGCGATAGCCGCCCAGTATCTCCTCTGCATCGGGATTCCACACCAGCAACTGTTTGTAGCCATGTTCCATCGTATCAAACTCATCCAGATCAAGCGCTTTGCCGGTACCGCCTCCGGCAGCCCGGAACGCTATCTCACGCAAACGACCGATTTCCCTCACCACATTGGGAGCGTTCTGCCACGTAACGACATATATCTCGTTACTGCTCTTGTTCGTAAACCTCAACCGTTTGTCTTCCGTAAGTTCCGCTTTCAGAAGTTCCTTGTCGATCGGCTCTATTATCTCTTCCATATCAGTTTGTGCTCGTCCTCTGTTTGGTCTGTATACTATAACTTATATATCTGCTCCCGCACATATTGCGCCCATCCGGCCGCCGTGCGTTCTTTTCCGAATGTTTCCCAAGGTATCGGTTGACCGATAACCACGCGATACCGTTTATGCCGGCTACGATACATCTCATCCGGCAGGAGCAACATCGCCAGATTGAATTTCAGATGAAGTCTTTTACACCAATTGGCCACCGAATAAAAACGTTCTGAATTTCGCCCTTCAAAATGAACAGGCACTACATCACGCCGGGTCTCCACACTCTTCGCCACAAATGTCTTTTTCCATGGCAAATCCCGTATTTCTCCATCTATGCGACGGGAACATAGTCCAGCGGGAAACATGATAATATGATTATCAGATCGGAAACTGGCTTCCACCACCTGCGGGAAGTTGCGTGCCTGCTTGCCCATTTTATTGATGGGAATACACAAAGGAGCCAACCCTTTCAGATTCATCAGCAAATCATTGACCAGAAACTTCACGCGACCTCCATACCGCCGCCCGAGCACCATGCCCAATGTCACCCCGTCTATCGCTCCCAGGGGATGATTGCTCACGAACGTACACAAACGACCGTCAGCCGGCAGATTCTCAAGCCCGTGCACATCCACTTCCACATCCAGATACTTAAGGCAATTTTCGCAGAAATCGACTCCTTCGTATCCCTGACGGAGGTATTCGTTAATAAAATCCTGATGAATCAATCGTTTCAGCGCATTTATAAGAAACTGAGGCACATATTTGGCCTTGGCTCCGGCACGTTCACGAACAATGCGCTCTACATCAATTTCTGAAATAACGGTAGTTTGCATAACCCCTGTCCTTATTCTTACTACAAAAGTAAGAATCTTTTTTTATAATACCCACAAACAGGCTTATAAAGTGCTACGAAATTACAATCTTGCTATTATTTATAAAGTAAGTACCTTTCGGTAGTCCGTTTATCCAGTTTACTCCTTTATTCAGACGGAAAATACTGAAAAAAACACCATTCTTATTATATATAGGCAGAATCTGGTAATTATTGCTTTCCACGCATATAACCTTACCACGCACAGACACCTTAATAGGAAAAGCCGAACTGGCCATCTTGTTTTTAATGGCTTCCTTGAGCTCGGGATTCGGAGACTTACGCGATAAGGAATCCATCCCTCCCGTCTTCCTGTCACCGGCAAACATACCATTTGCGCTGATTGCACACAACAGAATCAGCGACAACCAATAAATTTGTATCCTTGACAACACCGTCTTCATCCTAACAAAGTTATCCAAATTGTTGCAAAGTTACATATTTTTAGATAAAAAAGAAAAAAATCACATGTTTTTTAAAACAAAAATACGCCCGGCCTGTTTTTTAGCAGACCGGGCGCACATTGTCGTTTACTTTAATTCTCAATTATTCCAGATATTCAGTCCGTCATCAAAAGAATCGCCCTCCAATCCGTCACCGGGTGTATTATCAACCGGAATGCTGGCGGCCAGCATGTTTTCCAACTGCACTTTCAAAACATCCGTTTCAGGCGTCACATATACTTTCTTTTTCATATATATTGATTATAATGCTTTTCTTATTTCACAAGAGTTTTCTTTCCATTAATAATATAGAGGCCTTTCTGCAGACCTTCCGTGGCCTGTGCGGCAGACACAGATGTACGAACGCGGACACCGCTTACCGTGTATACGTCTACCGGTGCGGCAGATGCGGCATCCACGGACTCGATCGCAGTTACATTGTCGTCGAAGACAGACATTGTCAAAGCATAAGTACCGGCTTCCAACGAGGGAACAGCCTCCATATCCAGATAAGCACGGTTGGCTGCCAGCGAGCATCCTTTGCCACACAGCTTCCATGTACCGCCCACCAATATGTATTTGCCGCTGAGTTCCGTATTGTCCGCATCCTTGTCGGCATTGACTGCCGCGAAGGTACCGTTCAAACCATTGACTGCAACGGGCGAAGTCACGGCTTCGCCGGTATAAGCAGCCAACAGGCGGGTATCGGTTGCAGTGAACACGTAAGGAACACCGGCTTCTAATGCCGTCGCAGGTTCGCCCAGCACAATAGCGCTTACTTTACCGTCCGTCACAACCTTTCCGGCCACAGGATAGAAAGTAGCTCCCGTCACATCCGCTTCGGCCACAGCATTCGGCAAACAAATTGTACCCCAAGCCTCTTCTGTCAAGCCCGTACGGACATGCCCGTCGGCAAAAGTCATCATCTGGGAAAGAGAGCTATAACCTGCAAGAGATAAATTCGATACAGCATAATTCTTAAAACCCTGTCCCTCCGAATAGAAGAAAGAGCGAGTCCCTAACTTGAATACACCATCCGTGCTATCCCAAGTCCAAACACACTTCTGCGTATTCGTCGACAAATTTGTCTTACTGGAAGTTGCCGTCAAATATTTACCGGATGACGTCTGTATCGTACCGGCTTCTTTATCTACAAGCCAAGACAATTCTTCCGGATTCTCGGCATTTACAACTTTACCATTAACGGTATAAACTTGCACAGCATCCATTGCATTTGATTTTGTAGATTGCGTGGACATTGCATAGTTAATCCCATCAGTCGTAGAAACGACGAAAGCGACACCGCCTTCCGGAACCTGGGTATTGATTACCTCCAGCGTATACGAAGCGGAAGCGGCGGAATACGTTTCCGTCTCGGCTACTTTTGCTGTAATCGTCGTAGTACCCTCAGCCAAAACCGTTACGTTACCTGTTTCGTCAACAGTAGCCACAGTTTCGTTAGAAGAAGTAAATGTCACAGCGCCATCTGACGTGTTTGTCAATTCCGGCAGCTCAACCGGAGCGTTCAGGTCATACACGACGTTTGTCGCACTCCACTCGAACATAGGAGTCTCTAACGAAGACGAAGACTTATTCACAATCTCAGCCATATCGCGAACAATCAGTTCCGGCGTATTGCCTTTGAAATTTAAGAATATACCTGTAAAATCAAACAATGCCGGCCAAGTATAGTCGGAGGGCATAAGCTTCAAGGTATCGTAGAATTTCACTTCATTCCCTCCCTGAAAAATTATATCGCCTGCAATTGTACAATCCTTCAACGTAACCAACAGCATGTGATAAGCATCCGGATCGGAATTCAATTCGGCCACAGTCACTTCTTTCGGCTCCATTACGCCACCTGCCGCAAATGTAGCATCGGAGAAATCACCCTTTACCAACTCGTGTGAATTGTTATAAATATCATATTCACCAATGATTGTTCCGGATACTTTGTCCCCTATGTTGCAATCAGGAACCGGATTGTAGAATATGAGTCCACCGGTAGCATCCTGAATATAAACATTCGTATTATTTTTGGCCGTAACAACCGCATCTGTCAGAGTCAACGCAGCAGACACACCTTTACCCAAAGCTATGAACTCTGCAATCGTTTTCACTTCAGGAATAATTGTAATCACAGAAGTAGCCACCGAGCTACTTTCACCACCTTTCACAGCAATAGCCTTAACCGTAGTCGTTTCGCTCACTGTAAACGGCGCCGTATAGACTGCAGATTCAACTGTAGGCGTTTCGCCGTCCGTCGTATAATAGATAGCAGCGCCTTCTTCGGCTGTAATTGCCACCGTTTGTTCACCGACATAGTCACCCGTAGGAAGAGATATTTCGGGAGTAGCAACGGAAGCAGCAACTCCTTCTTCATAAGTCACAACCATCTTTTGTATACGCCAATGGCCAGAGGAATTAGGATTCTTGAATACAAGGCTATTTTCAACGCTACCAGTCCATTCGTTATTTGAATAATTCCCTATATTTCCCGCAGGATTACCATCTTTTGAAGCCGGAGCATAACTTGTACCACTAAACGTAAATTTAACCGACGTAATCGTTCCACCTTCAGGGACAACTACCGTCAACGTATTACCACCGTAAAGCCGGACAGCCGTACCAGTTGTATAATACTTTGGAGGATTACTACTGCTACCCTTAGCAAACGAAAGTGTGACATCCCCAGCAACAACCTCTGTCACATCTGCAGCATTAGCATACCCCTGGTTGGTAAAATCAATAGTCTCGGTTACCTCCGCTTTCGCCCCTAATCCACAGGCACAGACTGCCAGGAACATAAACACTTTTAGTTTAGTAAACATCATTTTCATAAGCATATAATTTGATTAATTAAAATTCTTATGTATTGAGAATCAACGCCAAGAAGGCATACAATCCCTCCATCGTACAAATATATTGAAAAGTTTATAATTAAGCACTATTATCACTGTGAAAAAACAATTAAATTATTCTCCAGATTGAGTTTACAAACAAAAATGATTATATTTGTTCCGACTATGCAGATAACCCTGTTACTCACACTGGTTTCCTGCGCCATCATCCACCTGATGATGGCCAGCGTAATGTTTCTCTACTCCCGCCACAGAGTAGAATACCTGTCTTTGGGATGGGTCTTGTGTATTTTCGGCCTCAGTTTTACCATAGCTACCCCCTTCTCGTTTGTCTATCAGCCGGGAGCCATCGGACTGCTTCATCCCGTCATGCTACTGATACTGGTTGCCACGTCTTATCTGCAAAGTATCTGGACGCTGGGCATCAGCATGCCGGGCTATCTGCAATGGGGCCGCATGTGGAAATATGCCACACCGGCCATTCTGCTTATCATCATCTATCTTATCGGATTAATAGCGGGAAGCCGCCCCGTCATCCTACACCACGCATCCGAACTGCCCACCCATCTGCTCAACAGCGACATTCTGCTACGCCTGCTGGCATTGGGACTCTCCATTTATTATATCATCAACATCTACCGCCTGCCCCACTCCTTAGTGAAAAACATCAACCTGCCCCGATTCATCAAAGGATACGGCACGGCCATGGGACTGGCTACCATATACTACGTGCTTGTCACGGTGTTCTTCAACATGACATTGCTCCTCATCTATATCTATCTCTTCACGGTTCTCAACATGTACATGTTTTACCGCACTTTGGAAACCATGGCTCTCCGTCTGCCGAAGCCCGAAATCAAAGAAGTGAATCAGGCTCCGGAAACAAAAGCCATCGAACAAGTAGAGAAAGAGGACTTCAACGCCGCCAACCTCCAGCGATTCCAGCGTACCGAATATTTCATGCAGAATGAACGGGAATGGACGGACAACACATTCGGTCGCGACCGGCTGTGTGAAGTAACGGGCATCAACCGGCACCTGATGCTTCAATGCCTGCGCAGCCAAGGATATAACAACATCCACGACTATATCAACTCGTACCGTATCAACGAATTAAAAAAAGGCATCCGCACCGGCAGCATTTCCAACCTGAACGATTGCCTGAATGCCGGATTCGGATCTGTCAAGACAGCCAGAAGCTGTTTCGAACGCATGGAAGGTATCTCGCTTGACAGTTACCTGCAAACCCGCCGTCATCCGGAAAAAAGCACAGAACTTCCAACTTCCTGAAAAGATTTTCAGTATTGCCATTTTATAATCCACAAAAAGTACCTACCTTTGTACCCGATTCTCCGCCCTTGTAGTTCAACGGATAGAACGACGGTTTCCTAAACCGTAAATTTGAGTTCGATTCTCAACGGGGGTACAAAAAAATGGGAATGTCAGTCCGCCATCCGGAATGCGGCTTCCTCAGCAGCCGCAATAATATCGTCTTTCACAAGTTCTTTGGGCTGAACTTTGATATCCGAAAGATCCATGTCATCATCCCGGCCCGTTTCTTTTGCCAAAGCTTTCTCCAAAGCCTCCTTAACCGGCTTTGCCCGACGACCACGCCGTCTGCTTCCCTTGGATGCAGCAGGGATATCGGCCATATTATCACTGACCGCAGCAACGGCAACCGCTCCGCCTTCCACTTCGGGCACCTGCGCCACCGACGTTTCTTCCTGTGCTGTCCTTTCTTCCTTGCGGGCAAATATAGAAGCTTGTAAGGCGGACTTTTTTTTGAGCTGGGTCAATGTCATCTTTGCAGCCAGTTGCTGACTTTCTTTCTTGGAATAACCCTTACCGGTGCCACAGCCGACACCCTCTATCAACACTTCCGTATTGAACACAGGAGTCCCGCCTTCTTCCATGGTCTGTTCCAACAGCCGAAACTCGAGGTTCACCCGGTTTTTCTGCCCCCACTCTATCAACTTGCTTTTAAAGTTCACTTCTTTATAAGCCACCTTATCGATATTAATCAGAGACTGAAGAATGCGGCGGGACATAAAACGCATGCAGTAATCATATCCCCGATCCAGATAAACCGCTCCCACAAGGGCTTCAAAAGCATTGCCGCACATATAACTGTTATGGGCGGAAGAACGAGCGGAGGATTTAATCAACTTGTCCAGGCCTATCTCCACGGCAATACGGTTCAGCGACTCGCGCTGCACGATCTTGCTACGGGTATTCGTCAGAAAACCTTCGCGCTTACCTTCAAAATGCCGGTATACAATATCCCCTACAATAGAATCAAGAACAGCATCCCCCAGAAACTCCAGACGTTCGTTGTTCACCCAACGTCCTTTCTCTCCCTTGACGGAAGAAGACTTGTGCAACAAGGCTTGTTTGTAGAGGTTTATATTACGGGGATAGAAGCCCAATATCCTATAAAAAGAAGAATAAAGCTCTTTATCCTTACGGAAAGAGAGCCTTATTCTTTCTATTATTTCTCTCGGAAACACGATTTATTCCTCGTATTTCTTAAAGATTACACAAGCATTGTGTCCTCCGAAACCGAACGTATTGCTCAAAGCGGCACGTACCGTACGCTTCTGGGCGGCGTTGAATGTAAAGTTCAGATCGTAATCAATCTCTTCATCCTTGTCGTCCTCTTCGTGGTTGATCGTGGGAGGAACCACATCGTTCTTGACAGCCAACACACTGGCCATGGCTTCTACGGCACCGGCAGCACCCAGAAGGTGACCGGTCATAGACTTCGTCGAACTGATGTTCAACTTGTAGGCATGCTCGCCGAAAAGTTCCTTAATAGCCTTGGCCTCGGAGATATCACCCACGTGCGTAGAAGTACCGTGCACGTTGATATAGTCAATATCCTCCGGTTTCATGCCTGCATCTTCCAAAGCGTTCGTCATCACCAGTTTGGCACCCAACCCTTCGGGATGAGAAGCCGTGATATGATGAGCGTCCGCCGACATGCCTGCACCTACCATCTCGGCATAAATCTTGGCTCCGCGGGCTTTGGCATGCTCCAGTTCTTCCAATATCAGGCAACCGGCACCTTCACCCATAATGAAACCGTCGCGGCTGGCGCTGAACGGACGTGAAGCATGAGTCGGGTCGTCGTTACGGGTAGAAAGAGCTTTCATGGCATTGAAACCGCCCACACCGGCCGGCCAGATTGCCGCCTCGGCACCACCGCCCAATACGATATCGGCCTTGCCCAACCGGATCAGGTTGAACGCATCGGCCAACGCATTGGTTGAAGAAGCGCATGCAGAAGTCGTACAATAGTTAGGGCCGTGGAAACCATACATGATGGAAATATGACCGGCTGCGATATCCGCAATCATCTTGGGGATAAAGAACGGGTTGTATTTCGGTCCGAGTTCCTTTCCCGTAAGTGCATACGCACCGGCTTCTTCTTCAAATGTATGGATACCGCCGATACCGACGCCATATACGACACCGATACGGTTTTTGTTCACGGTTTCCAAATCCATTGCAGAATCTTCGACAGCCATCTTTGCCGCAGCAATCGCATACTGCGTATACAAGTCCATCTTGCGGGCTTCCTTGCGGTCGAAATAATCGGCCACATTGAAATTCTTCACCTCACAAGCGAACTGTGTCTTGAACAAAGATGCATCGAAATGCGTAATCGGTCCGGCTCCGCTCACACCCGCCAGCATATTCTTCCAAGTTTCCTCGGCCGTATTGCCCAACGGAGTAACAGCCCCGATACCGGTTACTACCACTCTCTTTAATTCCATTATCCTATGTATGGAGGGAATATTATTTCTGATGAGCTTCAATATAAGCGACAGCATCGCCTACAGTGGCAATCTTTTCAGCTTCATCATCAGGAATGCTGATACCGAATGCCTTTTCAAATTCCATGATCAACTCTACCGTATCCAGAGAGTCAGCACCCAGATCGTTCGTAAAGCTTGCAGTTGCAACTACTTCAGCTTCGTCTACACCCAGTTTATCAACGATGATAGCTTTTACTTTTGATTCAATTTCTGACATAATCGTAAGTTTTTTAATTATTATTAGACAAATATCTCTTTTTTCTCGGTGCAAAGGAACTACATTTTATTCTCTTATGCAAGAAATCAAGTAAATAATTTCACCGTTTTTGCACATTCGGATATATAATGTGCAAAACAGCGTATCAAACAAGGTTCATATCGTTTCCCGGCGCAAGGGATAATGCCCGCGCAATTCCTCAAAAAGAGAAGGATCGGCTTTCAGACGCCTGCTGTCTTCTAAAGGATTGTACAACTGAAGCGCCAACGTATCCGCATCTGCCGAAGGACAGAAATCAGACGGAAGAGCCGGAGGCTCGATAGAGAAATCCGCCGGAAGGGAGAAATAGTCACAAACCGCCTGTAAGGCCATGCGGGTGGCATTCGCCTTTCCGTCGGCCGAATAACCGGCCACATGCGGAGTGCCGATATATACCTTATATAATAAGGAGCGGGAAATATCAGGCTCGTTCTCCCAGGTATCGACAATAGCCTCACGCACCCGCCCGTCCTCCAGAGCCGCCAACAGCGCCGCACTATCCACCACTTCCCCGCGACTGGCATTGATCAGCACGGGAGTCTTCGCCAGCTTATGAAAAAAGGAGTCTCCGGCCAGATGATACGTAGGAAAGGGGCCGTCGCCAACCAACGGGGTATGGAAAGACAGAACGTCGCACCGCTCCATCAGTTCCGGCAGGGAGCGGTAATCATTGCCTGAAACCGGTAGCATCCCTCTCTTTTCCTTCTCCTCCCGCGGCGGATCATTGAGAAGGACACGTACTCCCAACGGAATGATAGCGTCCCGGACAGCCGTACCCACATGCCCAACTCCAATCAGTCCGACCGTCGTATCCGGCAGGTACATTCCCTTTTCGCGTTGCAGCAGCAAAAGGCAGGAACGGACATACTGCCCGACCGAAGTCGCATTGCACCCCGGACAATTACGCCATTCTATCCCCGCTTCTTCAAGATAAGCCGTATCCAGATGGTCATACCCGATGGTTGCCGTCGCTATGAACCGTACCGTACTTCCCTCCAGCAGGGTACGGTCGCAACGGGTACGGGTGCGGACAATCAGCGCATCCGCGTCCCTCACGTCCTCTGCTGATATCTGCTGTCCGGAAAGGTAGACAACCTCGTCCGCAATACGGGACAAAGCCTCCCGGATAAAAGGAATCTTATCGTCAGCCACAACTTTCATAGGAACAAAGGTAACCACTTTTTCCCACATATTTATTGGTCATTCAAAAAAGTTTGTTTAGTTTTGCATCTATATCATTAAATTAAAAGGCTATGACATTTACGGATATATGCAACCCCATTTTCATGGAGGTTATCAGAGATTACCACCGTACGGACGACGTAGACACGCCGATACGGAATCCTTATCCCGAGAAAACCATCGAACATGATCTTTATCTGAAAAACTGGATCGATACGGTCCAGTGGCATTTTGAAGACATCATACGCGACCCGAACATCGATCCGGCCGAAGCTCTTGTCCTGAAAAGAAGAATCGACAAGAGCAACCAGGACCGTACGGATCTGGTGGAGCTCATTGACAGTTATTTCTATACAAAGTACAAGGACATCACCCCGGCCGCCGATGCCACCATCAATACGGAAAGCCCGGCCTGGGCCGTAGACCGTCTGTCCATTCTCGCCCTGAAAATCTACCACATGCGCGAACAGACCGAACGCACGGATGCCACGGAAGCGCACAAGGCACAATGCCAGGCCAAGTTGGATGTCCTTCTGGAACAGCAGAAAGACCTGTCCGCCGCCATAGACCAACTGCTGGCGGACATTGAGGCCGGACGCAAGTATATGAAGGTATACAAGCAGATGAAGATGTACAACGATCCTGACACCAATCCCATTCTCTACGCAAAGAAATAAGAACCGGACGGTAGCAACGAACGTTATGGAACATTTGTTGATTATCCGTTTCTCCTCTCTGGGTGATGTGGCCATGACTGTCCCGGTCATCTATTCATTGGCACGGCAATATCCGGAACTCCGCATTACCGTGCTGAGCAAGGATTTCATGCAGCCTCTTTTTTCCAGCCTACCCTCCAATGTACATTTCATCGGGGTTGACCTGAAAAAGGAATATGCAGGGCTGACTGGGCTGAACAAACTATTCCGCCGGCTATGTAAAGAACAGATTACGGCCGTCGCGGATCTGCACGATGTACTCCGTACACAATATCTGCGCTTCCGTTTCCGCTTGAAGGGCATTCCTGCGGCACATATCCGCAAGGAGCGGAACGGGCGGAAGCAACTGACGAGAAGGGAGAACAAAATGCTTGTCCCGCAAAAGACGTCTTTCCGGAAGTATGCGGACACCCTGGCCGTAGCAGGCTATCCGGTAGAAACAGACTTTCGCTCTCTGTTCGGAGACGGGAGAGGGGATTTGTCCCTGTTGCCCCTTATGGAGAAGCCAGACGGCTCCATCTGGATCGGTATCGCACCTTTTGCCGCCCACAAAGGGAAAATATATCCCTTGGAACAAATGGAAAAAATTGTCGCCAGACTGTCCGGATACCCTGCCGTACGCATCTTCCTGTTCGGCGCGGGCAAATCGGAGCGCCTCCTTCTGCATGACTGGCATCAACGCTATCCTCATACCACAGCCGTTCCGGACCAACACCTGAGGCTCGACGAGGAACTTATCCTTATCAGTCACCTGGATGTCATGCTGTCCATGGATTCGGCCAACATGCATCTGGCTTCCCTTGTCGCCACGCCAGTGGTCTCCCTCTGGGGAGCCACCCATCCCTATGCCGGTTTCACCGGATGGAACCAACCGGCAGAGAACCAACTGCAGGCGGAACTGCCCTGCCGTCCCTGCTCCATCTTCGGAAACCGCCCTTGTTTCAGAAAAGATTATGCCTGCCTCCACCGAATCGATCCGGAAGAAATCTTAGACAAGCTGAACAGCATAACTCACTTCAGACCTGCCTCATGAGAATCATCATCCAGCCTTCATACGAACATCTGCGCGATTTTATAACCCGGCTGCCTCAAACATTCGGACTGCAGGGAGAAACCCTGTATCAGGGACGCAACTGCGTGAAACGGTTCACCGAGAACGGCCAGGTCATCATCGTAAAGCGCTACAAACGCCCGCACCTCATACAAAGAATCGCGTATACATGGTTCCGCCCGTCCAAGGCCCGGCGCGCCTATGACTTCGCCCTCCGACTGAAAGAAATGCAAATAGCCACCCCTGCCCCTATCGCCTATATAGAAAAGAAACAAGGCGGACTGTTCTGCGACAGTTATTTCATCTCTGCCTATTGTCCGGATCACACTCTGTTTCCGGAACTGGTGGGGAAGCCCGACTTTGACCTTGGCCTGGCGCACGCTTTAGCCTCCGAAGTGACGAAGTGGCACGAAAAAGGATTCCTCCACGGCGACCTGAATCTGGCCAACATATTATACCGCACCTCTCCCGACGGACAATATGCCTTTACGGTCATTGACATCAACCGTTCCCACTTCACACCGCAACCTTCCAAAGACCAATGCCTCACAAATCTGATGCGACTGACCCACCGTATCGACCTTTTGCGGCAACTGACGGAATACTACGCCCGACAAAGAGGTTGGGAACCGCAACAATGCTGCGACTGCGTGGAGGCCAAACTACACGCATTCGAACTGCGACGCGAAAAAAAGAAGAGACTGAAACGTACCGTCCGCCTATGAAAGAAATACGCTACCATCTGATGTTCGGAGTGTGGTATTTGTTATCCCTCCTTCCCCTATGGATTCTATACAGGATTTCCGACCTCCTCTATCCTGTCGTCCACTACATCATCCACTACCGGCGAAACGTCATACGCACGAACCTGAAAGAATCTTTTCCCGACAAGACAGACAAGGAACTCCGAATCATCGAGCGAAAATTCTACCGTTTTTTCTGCGACTATATCGTGGAAACCATCAAATTGTTCTCCATGTCCAGAAGGACACTTCGCAAACGCATGAAATTCGACGGTACAGAGTTGTTCACAAAAGCGTTTGAAGAGGAAAACAAGAACTTCTGTTTCATTTACCTGGGGCACTACGGAAACTGGGAATGGATAGCCTCTCTTCCCTACGCCCTGTCGCAGGACTTTCTGTGCGCACAGATATATCACCCGCTCTGGAGCCCGGTGTTCGACCGTCTGTTCCTGCGGCTGAGAAACCGCTTCGGCGGCCAGTGCATCCCCATGAAACTGACGCTGCGCCGCATCATACAGCTGAAACAAAAACGACAGAAGACTATCGTCGGATTCATCTCCGACCAATTGCCCAACTGGAGCAGCATGCACTTCTTCCTGCCATTCCTGAACCATCCCGACACGCCCGTATTCACAGGCACGGAACAAATCGGACGACAGATGGATGCCGCATTCTTTTTCGCCCATATCAGCAGACCCCGCCGGGGACGATATGTATGTACTTTCACCCGTATGCATCCCCTCGGAGAAGAAACAGAAGATTTCCCGCAGACCACGTTGTTCACCCGTTTGCTGGAACAAATGATAAACGAGCAACCCGCCTATTGGCTCTGGAGCCACAAACGCTGGAAACGCACCAAGGCAGAGTGGTTGCTCCGCACACAAAAAGGCACTAACTAACCTACATCTCCGCCATGAACAAACCCGTCAGACATATTCTTGTCATCCGTTTTCGCCGCGTGGGGGATTCCGTCCTCGCCACGGCATTGTGCAGCAGCCTGCGCCGGACTTTCCCCGACGCACAAATAGACTTTGTCATCAACGAGGGCATACATACGTTGTACGAGCAACATCCGGACATCGACCGTCTCATCACATTCAACGACCGGGAGAACCATCACTTCCCCACTTATATTAAAAAGGTATGGCAGACAGTCCGCCAAACCCGTTACGACATCATCATCGACATGCGCACCACGGTGCGGACCCTGCTCTTCAGTCTCTTTTCCCTGCGGACACCTTTCCGCATCGGCAGCCGGAAAGCATACGGGCAGGGTATTCTGACACACAGGGTAGACAACCACAGCGACAATACGATAGATATGGTACGGCAGAATTTGCAGCTGCTGGAGCCGCTGTCTGTCTTCGCTCCCCTGAAATACACGGAAGACTTCAAACTGTATGTCTCCGAAAAACAACGCGCAGATTACCGCCGCTATATGGAGCAACAGGGCATTGACTTCCGGCGTCCGGTCCTGATGGCCACAGTCACGGCACGCCTTACATACAAGGTATGGAACAAAGAAAAGATGAAAGAAATATTGCGGCGAATCATCGACCGCTATGACGCACAGATTATCTTCAACTTTGCCGGGAAAGAACGGGAAATGGCTGAGCAATACAAACGGGAGATGAACAACGACCCTCACATCTTCATGAACGTAGAGGCCAAAAGCCTGCCGGAACTCTGCGCGCTACTCACTCACTGCCACTTCTTTTTCGGCAACGAAGGGGGACCACGCCACATCGCCCAGGCCTTAGGTGTTCCCTCATACGCCATTTTCCCCCCGGGCATCTGGAAGTCCGTATGGCTTCCCGGAGACCAAGCCCGCTATGCCGGCATCAGTCCGGACGACTTCATGCCATACAGGGAACAACAGGAACGGAAACTGAGCTACACGGAACGGTTCGATCTGATTCCTGTGGAGGAGGTCTGGAACGGCGTAAAAGGCATGCTGGACAGACTACCTGACTTTAAGATACACCTCGCATAAGTCGGCCGTCAGTTTCTCCGCGTCAAAGCGACGGGCGTAGCGGAGTCCCTCCTCTACCATACGGTCCCGGAGTTCATTATCTGTCAACACTTTATCCAGCAATAACGCCAACTGACAGTCATCGTCGGGATGCACATACAACGAATGGGGACCTCCGGCCTCTTCCAGGCATGATCCCGTGGCTGCAATCACCGGCACATGGCTCACCAATGCCTCCAGCACCGGTATACCGAATCCCTCGAAACGGGACGGATAGACAAAAGCGGACGCCATCTGATACAACGCCGGCAGGTCTTCGAAGGGTACCCGATGGAACAGACTGAGACGGTGCTCTATCTTCTGTTCGCGCGCAAACTTCAGCACTTCCTCTAAATAAGGCGTACACTTGCCCACCGCCACGAGAACGACCTGCTCCTTCATCCGCTTCAGCGCCTTGACCGCCAGAAGCAGGTTTTTCCGTTCTTCCATACTCCCCACATAAAGGATATAACGGCTGGGCAGTCCGTACCGTTCCTTCGCAGCCTGTTTCCTTTCATCCGTCACAGGCTCGTAAAATTCCCGGGCACAACCCTGGTAAACCACGTCTATCTTATCCGCGTCAATGCCATAATACGAAACGATATCCCGTTTCGTGCATTCGCTCACGGCTATGATACGGTCGGCCATCCCGCAGGCCTTACGGAATTTATAGTTATAAATCCACCTGTCTATCGAATTATAATACCGAGGATAACGCAGGAATATCAGGTCGTGGATCGTCACGACGCTCCTCGCACCTCTCGCCCGCACCATCGTCAGCGGAAGTTCGTTACTCAGTCCGTGATAAATCTCTATACCGTCGGATGACAATCGGAAAGGAATGCCGAACACACGCCAGAAAGACCGGAACAGTTTCCAGAAACGGCTTTTGGGGAAGATCTTCGGCAAATTCCTGTCATCCAATTCTTTCAAAAGTCCGCACTTCTTCGGAGACGGCACATAGAGCACATACTCATTCCCGGAAGCGAACCGGATCAGTCCGTTTATGACAAAACGGCTGTAATTACCCAACCCCGTACGGTTCTGGGCCGCCCTCTTCGCATCAAAACCTATTCTCATACCTCCTTGTTTTCTGTTCCGTTTCACACGCTGCAAAAGTAACGAATTATCACCAAACGCCCCGCAGAAAAGCCTTTATTTTCAGGAATGACTTCAATATATAACCTTTTTAGCCGTCAAATGCAAAATCGGCTCGTCCGTTCTTGGGCACATTTCCGCTTTTTACTAACTTTGTCAGTCATTTATGCCTCAAATATAAAAACTATATACATGGAAAAGAAATTTAAACGGACTACCGTCACATCCGCCCTGCCGTATGCCAACGGTCCGGTCCACATCGGCCATCTGGCCGGCGTATATGTACCGGCCGACATCTATGTGCGCTATCTACGGTTGAAAAAAGAAGATGTCCTGTTTATCGGAGGCTCGGACGAACACGGAGTACCCATCACCATCCGAGCCAAGAAAGAAGGCGTCACCCCACAAGATATCGTCGACCGTTACCATACGCTTATCAAGGACTCTTTCAAGGAGTTCGGCATCTCGTTCAACATTTACAGCCGCACGACATCGGAGACCCACCACCGGGTGGCCTCGGACTTTTTCCGCACGCTCTATGACAAGGGAGAGTTTGTAGAGAAAACTTCCGAACAGTATTACGATGAGGAAGCACAGACATTTCTGGCCGACCGGTATATCACAGGCGAATGTCCCCACTGCCATGCGGAAGGCGCCTATGGCGACCAATGCGAGAAATGCGGCACGTCGCTGTCCCCCACCGAACTTATCAATCCGAAAAGCGCCATCAGCGGCTCCAAACCGGTGATGCGCGAGACCAAACACTGGTATCTGCCTCTGGACAAACACGAGGCATGGCTCCGCGAATGGATACTGGAGGGACACAAGGAATGGCGCCACAACGTGTACGGACAATGCAAGAGCTGGCTCGACATGAGCCTGCAACCGCGCGCCGTGAGCCGCGACCTCGACTGGGGCATTCCCGTTCCTGTGGAGGGGGCGGAAGGCAAGGTCCTGTACGTATGGTTCGACGCACCCATCGGCTATATCAGCAATACCAAGGAACTGTTGCCCGACTCATGGGAAACCTGGTGGAAAGACCCGGAAACCAGGCTGGTACATTTCATCGGCAAAGACAATATCGTGTTCCACTGCATCGTGTTCCCCGCCATGCTGAAAGCTGAAGGCAGCTACATCCTGCCGGACAATGTACCGAGCAACGAATTCCTCAATTTAGAGGGAGACAAGATTTCTACTTCGCGCAACTGGGCCGTATGGTTGCATGAGTACCTGCGCGACTTCCCCGGCAAACAGGATGTGCTGCGCTATGTCCTGACGGCGAACGCACCGGAAACAAAGGACAACGATTTTACATGGAAGGATTTCCAGGCCCGCAACAACAACGAACTGGTGGCCGTGTACGGCAACTTCGTCAACCGCGCCCTGCAACTGACACAGAAGTACTACGAGGGAGTGGTGCCGGCCTGCGGAGAACTCACCGACTATGACCGCGAGACCCTGAACGAGTTCAAGGACGTGAAAAAGCGCGTGGAAGAACTGCTCGACGCATTCAAATTCCGCGACGCACAGAAGGAGGCAATGAACCTGGCACGTATCGGCAACAAGTACATCGCCGACTGCGAACCCTGGAAGGTGGTGAAAACGGATCCGGAACGTGTGAAGACTATCATCTACCTGTCGCTGCAACTGACAGCCAATCTGGCCATCGCCTTCGAACCGTTCCTCCCGTTCAGCAGCGAACGCCTGCGCGGCATGCTGGCCATGGACAGTTTCGAATGGGAACAGCTGGGACGTACCGACCTGCTGGAGGCCGGTCACAAATTGCCAAAGCCGGAACTGCTGTTCGAGAAAATCGAGGATGATGTCATCGAGGCACAGGTACAGAAACTGCTCGATACGAAGAAAGCCAACGAAGCAGCCAATCACAAGGCTAACCCCATCCGCGAGAACATAGCGTTCGAGGATTTCGGCAAACTGGACATACGGGTCGGCACCGTGCTGGAATGCACTAAGGTTCCTAAGGCCGACAAGCTCCTTTGCTTCAAGATTGCCGACGGACTGGAGAACCGCACCATCATAAGCGGTATCGCCAAATACTACAAACCGGAAGAACTGGTCGGCAAACAGGTATGCTTCATCGCCAACCTGGCACCGCGCAAACTGAAAGGCATCGAAAGCCAGGGCATGATTCTCTCCGCCATAAACGCGGACGGATCTCTGAGCGTCGTAACAGTAGACCGGGAGGTCGCTCCCGGCTCGGAAGTCGGATAAGCTCCTGACCTCTCCCGGAATTAAAAGCGAACCGGACAGAACGGTATGATGAGATAGATATATCTTTCGCCGTTCTGTCCGGTTCGGTGTATTGCCGTTTACAAGATACGACATACGCCCGATGGTATGTGTCGAAAAATGACGAAGAGTGTCGAAGAATTGCAACTGCGTTTTTCAGGGTCTCATCCAGTACTGTTTCAGGGTGCGATTCAGTACTGAATAAGGGGTTCATTCAGTACTGGATGAAGGTGTGATTCAGTACTGGATGAAAGGGTCATTCAGTACAAGATGAAAATGGCTCAGTAGAAAATCAGTGGGGGAAAATTTTATAGAGTGAGAAAAAAGTC
>CAZIMK010000006.1:0-80120 GCA_964540455.1 uncultured Paraprevotella sp. | reverse complement strand
CTTATTCCGCTTGGCTAATATATATGCGTATCCCCACTGATTTTCTACTGACCCAGATTTCCGCCACGAACCTCAGTTTTTGCAGAGCCGATAAAAACAAAGCGGGTGTTCTCCCTGCATGGAAAAACACCCGACACACAAATCCTAAATCTCTCAAATCCTTTTATAATACCTAACGTATCCTGTCGATTTTTCTATAATCAACCGTGTCCGTTGTATCACTACATTCCACGGATGAATAATTTAATATTTAAAAAACAACTTTCCTTAATCACTAATACCTGTTTGCCTTTCTCACGAAGAGCAAGTTATCATTTTGTTTTAAATGACACTACAAATATAGACAGTTTAAAACATGAAACCACAAAAAAAGAATCATTGTTTGCAAAAAACAGGCTTTTTATTGACTTATATCAATAATATGGACCAAATCATTGTTTTTTTCCGTACTTTTGCAAAAATGAAACATACCGAAACCATACGCGTATGTAACCTCTCTACCGGTTACCGCAGCAAAAAGAATACCATCGTAGTGGCCCGCGGCATCAATGCCTCCCTGAGATCTGGCGAACTCACCTGTCTGCTCGGTCCCAATGGGGCTGGGAAGTCCACGCTGCTTCGTACCTTATCGGCTTTCCAGCCCGCTCTCGAAGGAGAGATACGCCTGATGGAAGTACCGCTCACGGATTATACCGAACAGCAGCTGGCTACGACCGTAGGGATTGTGCTCACCGAACGATGCGATATCCACAACATGACAGTAGAAGCCTTAGTTGGCATGGGACGAAGTCCCTACACCGGATTCTGGGGAAAACTAAGCCGGCAAGACAAGGAGAGGGTAGAGGAATCCATAGAATGGGTGAAAATAGGAAACCTGAGAAACCGCATGGTACAGACACTGAGCGACGGAGAACGTCAAAAGGTTATGATAGCCAAAGCACTCGCCCAGGAAACACCCGTCATATTCCTGGACGAACCGACTGCTTTTCTGGATTATCCGAGCAAAGTGGAAATCATGCAATTGCTCCACAGAATCGCAAAGATAAAGAATAAAACCATCTTCCTGTCCACTCATGACATGGAACTGGCTCTCCAGATTGCAGACCAGTTGTGGCTAATGGACAAACAGAAAGGAATAGAGACCGGAAATCCGGAAGATCTTTCCCTGAACGGAAGTCTGGAACGTTTCTTCCGGCACGAAGGAATCATGTTCGACCGGGAAGAAGGATTGTTCCGCATCGACAGGAAACCGGACACGGGTCTTCGTCTCACAGGAGAAGGCATACGCTTCCGAATGGTCCGAAAAGCTCTCATACGCAACGGAATCCATGGAAGTCCGGAAATAATATCCCCTTTGCATATCCACGCGACGGATAATTGTTTTACCGTAAACAATCGGATTGTAGATACCGTTGAGGAGATGTTGCGGGAAGTGGAAAATCGCCTGACCGGCAAAACAATGGTCCCGCAATAGAAAAACATGACTTTACAACGGATAAAAACATAGTTTTTTCTATCTTTGCAACTTAATTAATAGCTATTCAGACCATGAAGAAAGTGGAGATTTCCAATCTGACGGAAAACTTTTTCGAAACCATAGGGAAGGAGTGGATGCTGGTGACAGCCGGTACGCCCGGACACTTCAACACAATGACAGCTTCGTGGGGAGGCATCGGCTGGCTGTGGAACAAACCGGTAGCTTTCGTTTTCATACGTCCGGAACGTTATACATTCGAATTTACGGAACAGGAAGAATTCATGACACTCGCATTTTTGGGAAAGGAAAAAGAAATGCGCGGCATATACAGTTTGTGCGGCTCTAAATCGGGACGGGACACGGACAAGGTGAAAGAAAGCGACCTGAAAGTCCTGGAGACAGACGGTGGACAAGTCACTTTCGAACAGGCACGGTTGACGCTCGTATGCCGAAAACTGTATGCCGACGACCTGAAAGAAAACGCTTTCACGGACAAGGCCGTTGCCAGACAATGGTATGGCGAAAAAGGAGGATATCACAAGATGTATGTGATGGAAATAACAGAAGCGCTCATACCGTAACATAACACAGATAACAAACAATTTATAAGCATAAAGATGGAATACAATTTCAGAGAAATTGAACAAAAATGGCACCGGTACTGGGTGGAAAACCACACATACCGGGTGACAGAGGATGAAACGAAAAAGAAATTCTATGTGCTCAATATGTTTCCTTACCCGAGCGGGGCGGGACTGCACGTAGGTCATCCGCTGGGTTACATAGCTTCGGACATCTATGCCCGCTACAAAAGACAGCAAGGCTTCAACGTGCTGAATCCGATGGGATACGATGCTTATGGACTGCCCGCCGAACAATATGCCATCCAGACAGGACAGCATCCGGCCATCACGACCGTCGCCAACATCAACCGCTATCGTGAACAGCTGGACAAAATAGGTTTCAGTTTCGACTGGGAACGCGAAATACGCACCTGCGACGCAAGTTATTACCACTGGACGCAATGGGCTTTCCAAAAGATGTTCAACAGCTATTACTGCAACGATGAGAAAAAAGCAAGACCTATTCAGGAACTCATCGACGCTTTCCCTGTTTACGGTAATGAAGGACTGAACGCCGCATGCAGTGAGGAACTTCATTTCACCGCCGACGAATGGAAAGCCATGGACGAAAAGCAGCAACAGGAAGTGCTGATGAACTACCGCATCGCTTATCTTGGCGAGACGATGGTGAACTGGTGTCCGCAACTGGGTACGGTACTGGCCAACGACGAAGTAGTGGACGGAGTGAGCGAACGGGGCGGATTCCCTGTGGTACAGAAGAAAATGCGTCAGTGGTGTCTGCGTGTGTCGGCTTACGCACAACGACTGCTCGACGGACTGGAGACGGTGGACTGGACGGATTCCCTGAAAGAGACACAACGCAACTGGATAGGCCGGAGCGAAGGAACGGAAGTTCAGTTCAAGGTGAAAGACAGCGACAAGGAGTTTACTATCTTCACCACACGTGCCGACACGATGTTCGGTGTCACCTTTATGGTGCTGGCTCCTGAAAGCGAGCTGGTGGACGAAGTGACAACCGAAGAACAGAAAGCTGCCGTAAGAGATTATCTCGAAGCTACCAAGAAACGTACCGAACGGGAACGTATCGCCGACCGCAAGGTGACGGGTGTCTTCACCGGTTCATACGCCATCAATCCCTTCACTGGCGAAGCAAATCCTATTTGGGTGAGCGACTATGTGCTGGCCGGTTACGGAACGGGAGCTATCATGGCCGTCCCTGCCCACGACAGCCGCGACTATGCCTTTGCCAGACATTTCAATCTGCCGATTGTTCCGCTGGTGGAAAGCTGTGACGTGAGCGAAGAAAGTTTCGATGCTAAAGAGGGCATAGTCACAAACTCGCCGCGTACGGACGTAAAGCCTTACATAGACTTCTCACTGAACGGACTGACCATAAAAGAGGCCATAGCCGCCACGAAAAAGTATGTGAAAGAACATAACCTGGGACGCGTAAAGGTGAACTACCGTCTGCGCGACGCCATATTCAGCCGCCAGCGTTACTGGGGCGAACCGTTCCCCGTATATTATAAGGACAACATGCCTTACATGATACCCGAAGAATGTCTGCCACTGGAACTACCCGAAGTAAGCAAATTCCTGCCTACGGAAACAGGAGAGCCTCCCTTAGGACATGCCATCCGCTGGGCATGGGACACAAAGACATGTCAGGTAGTGGAGAACGAAAAGATTGACCATGTCACCGTATTCCCGCTGGAACTGAATACCATGCCGGGATTTGCAGGCAGTTCGGCATACTATCTGCGCTATATGGACCCGAAAAACGACAAGGCTCTGGTGGATGCACGGATAGACAGTTACTGGCAAAACGTCGACCTGTATGTAGGCGGCACGGAACATGCCACGGGACATCTTATCTACAGCCGCTTCTGGAACAAATTCCTGCACGACTACGGTTACAGCGTGGAAGAAGAACCGTTCCGCAAACTGGTTAACCAGGGTATGATTCAGGGACGAAGCAACTTCGTATACAGAATCAAAGATACCAATACATTCGTTTCCGCCGGTCTGAAAGACAAATACGAAACCACTCCGCTTCATGTAGACGTGAATATCGTCACCAACGACGTGCTGGACATAGAAGCCTTCAGGAACTGGAGACCGGAATATAACAATGCCGAATTCATACTCGAAGACGGTAAATATATCTGTGGATGGGCCGTAGAGAAGATGAGCAAGAGTATGTTCAATGTGGTGAATCCGGATATGATTGTAGAAAAATTCGGTGCCGACACACTCCGTCTTTATGAAATGTTCCTCGGTCCTGTGGAACAGAGCAAGCCCTGGGATACAAACGGAATAGACGGATGCCACCGTTTCCTGAAGAAGTTCTGGGCTCTGTTCCATAATAAAGAAGGACAATTCCTGCCTGTGGACAACGAACCTTCGAAAGAAGCCTTGAAATCCATCCACAAACTTATCAAAAAGGTGACGGCCGACATCGAAAGTTTCTCATACAATACGTCTATCAGTGCTTTCATGATATGTGTCAATGAACTGGGGCAGATGAAGTGCAACAGTAAAAAAGTACTGGAACTTCTCGTCAGCCTGATTGCTCCGTTTGCTCCCCACATTGCCGAAGAATTGTGGGAACAACTGGGACACGATACCAGCGTATGCGATGCGCAATGGCCCGTATGCAACGAGGCGTATCTGGTGGAAGACAATATGAAACTGAGCATCTCATTCAACGGAAAGACCCGTTTCACACTGGAATTCCCTACAGACGCCGACAACGCCACTATTGAAAAGAGTGTATTGGAAAACGAACAGACGCAAAAGTACCTGGAAGGGAAACAGGTGGTAAAAGTGATTATCGTGCCAAAACGCATTGTCAACATCGTCATCAAATAGTCGGTTCATAAAACATACTTGATGAAAACAAAGGATTTTAAAACATCTGTAGTTCGAAACACTACAGATGTTTTGTCCTTTTATACACACATACCTATCTATTCGGAACATAATTACCTAAAATAACTCTTAATTATCATACGCGACTTATGTATACTTTAAAAATCAATATATGGCAGGAAGTGAAAGACTACATCTTCATTTTTCTGGGATTGCTGTGCTACTCCATAGGATTCATCTTTTTCATGCTGCCTTATCAGATAACTACCGGAGGACTTACCGGTGTATCGTCCATCATCTTCTATGCCACAGGATTTCCCGTACAATATTCCTATCTGATCATCAACGGACTTTTGCTGATAGCTGCCGTCAAGATCCTGGGATTCCGTTTTTGCCTGAAAACCATTACAGCCGTCATAACGCTTACCCTCCTTCTGGAATTCCTGCAGAACCTTATTGTGGACGAAGCGGGAAATCTCCCCTGCGTACTGGAGAATGAAACTTTCATGGCCTGTGTCATAGGAGGCTGTATGGAAGGCATAGGATTGGCTATCGTATTTTTAAATAACGGTAGCACAGGAGGTACGGACATCATCGCGGCCATCGTCAACAAATACAGGGATGTTACACTAGGGCGCATATTGATGTATTGCGATATCACTATCGTAAGTTCCTGTTATTTCGTATTCCATGATTGGCAGAAAGTGGTATTCGGCTTCTGCACGCTCATCATTTCCAATCTTATGCTGGACTATGTTATAAATAGTACACGCCAGTCTGTCCAGTTTCTTATCTTCTCAAATAAATATGAAGACATAGCCGAAATAATAAGCAAGGAAGTAGGGCGGGGGATTACCGTTCTGCACGGAGAGGGCTGGTACAGCAAGGAATCCCGCAAAGTGCTGGTTATTTTGGCAAAGCGCAGAGAAAGTGTCTACATATTCCGGCTTATCAATCAGATAGATCCCAGAGCTTTTGTTTCACAAAGCAACGTAGTGGGAGTATACGGAGAAGGATTCGATAAAATAAAAGTAAAATAAGACAATATGAAAAGAAAACTGGTTTTTGCCACGAACAATGCTCACAAACTGGAGGAAATAAAAGCCATTCTGGAAGATAAAATAGAAATACTGAGTCTGAAGGATATCGGTTGCGAAGCGGATATACCGGAAACAGCCGATACGCTGGAAGGCAATGCAAGTCTGAAATCCCGTTATATATACGAGCATTACGGCATAGATTGTTTTGCCGACGACACTGGACTGGAAGTAGAGGCACTGGGAGGAGCGCCCGGTGTCTTTTCCGCACGCTATGCCGGAGAAAACGGTCACGATTCGGAAGCGAACATGAAGAAACTTTTAGTTAATTTAAAGGAAATAACCGACCGGAAAGCACAATTTCGCACTGTTATTTCGTTAATAGAACAAGGAAAGGAATTTCAGTTCGAAGGTATTGTCAAAGGAGACATACTCACAGAAAAGAAAGGTTGTTCGGGATTCGGTTACGACCCTGTCTTCCGACCGGAAGGATACGACCTGTCTTTTGCAGAATTGGGCAACGACGTAAAGAACAAAATAAGTCACCGGGCCCGGGCCGTAGCTCTTCTGTGCAAAAATTTGTCTGACTAAAAACTCGTTTATCATGAAGAAGTATATTTTATCATTGGTTTTATTGTGCATATCCACGTATCAGTATGCTCAGGTACTGGGCAGTTGGAAAGCTTATCCGGCTTATCAAATAGCAACGATGAATGTGCCGGCCGGAGATAAAATATATTCTTTGTGCGAAGGCAATCTGTTTTCCTACAACACGGCCGATTCCGAAGTATTCTGTTATGACAAGGTAAACTGTCTGAGCGACTGCAAAATCACGTGCATGGACTACTGTACATCCCAGAAGAAACTCATCCTCGTGTATGAAAACGGTAATATAGACTTGCTTTATGAAAACGGAGAAATCGTGAATCTGCCTCAACTGAAGAACAAGGCACTGACCAACAAGACCATCAACAATCTGTTTGTTTACAAAGACATGGCTTTCATCACTACCAGTTTTGGCGTAGTGATTGTGGACATGAAAAAAGAAGAAATAGCCGATACATACGACTTCAACAGAGAGGTAACTGCCATAACCGCCAACGACACGCACATCTATCTGACTACAAAGACGGACCTGCTGATAGGAGACAAAACAAAGAACCTGAAAGACGAAAAGAACTGGACATTCAAATGCAACTGGACATGTGACAAAATAGTCTTTTTCGATGGGGAAGTGTTTTCATTCCGCAAAGGACTCGGTGTTTACAAGCACAATGTAAACCTGGTGCCTTCCGAACGAATCAATGAAAAATTCCTGTATATGGGAATAAGCGGTGACAAACTTATCTCAGGTACGGCGGACAAGCAATATATATTCGAATCGGCCGATGACTTTAAAACAGCCGATGAAAAAGCCGTCAAATATAACAACGACTTCACATATCTTACTTATAACAAAGGAACATACTGGGCCAGCAGAGGGTTACACGGACTGCAACCCTATAAACTGGCCAACCGGCAATGGACGGCTCTGCAAGGCTCCATCCAGCCCGACAGTCCCGTAAGAGACAATCCCTGTTATTTGAGATTCGTCGGCGAACGGTTGCTGATTGCCGGAGCTTTCTACAATTACACAGGAAAAGTATATCCCGGCACGGTGATGTATTACGAAAACGGAAAATGGACCAACTTCGAGGAAGAAGACATCCCCCAGAAAACGGGTTCCGCTTACAGAAACATGACTACCATCGCGCAGGACCCGTCCGATCCTTCCCACCATTTCGTTACTTCCACCCGCAACGGACTATACGAATTTAAAAACGGGAAGTTCATTAAGAAATACGACAATAGAAACAGTTCGCTGTATTCCATCTTTCCAAATGATGAAAAGAGTTGGGAAGTTGTCTGCTGTTCCGGAGCGACTTATGACAAAGAAGGAAACCTCTGGATGCTCAACAACCAGATAGATACCATATTCAAAGTGATGAAACCGGACGGCAAGTGGGTCAGACTTTATTATCCCGAGCTCAAGGGAGCCGAAACATGCGACTTCATCATGTTCGATTCCAACAACAATATATGGATGAATTCCCGCCGCGTAGAAAAAAGAGGTATTTTCGTGCTGAATACGAACGGGACACTTGAAAAAACATCCGATGACACACATTATCTGCGACAGGGAATAACCAACCAGGACGGCACGACCTACAACGAAGTAAGCCAATACTATTGTATAGCGGAAGACCATGACGGCAAGATATGGATAGGTACTTCACAAGGTCCCTTTGTCATCAACAATCCGGTGGAATTCACCCATTCCGATTTCACCTACGAACAGATAAAGATTGCAAGAAACGACGGTAGCAACCTGGCGGACTATCTGTTGAACGGCATAGCTGTCACCTGCATCGCCATAGACGGAGGAAATAGAAAATGGATAGGTACATCCTACAACGGAGCATATCTGATCAGTGCCGACGGACAGGAAATGATTCACCATTTCACGACGGAGAATTCTCCCTTGTTGTCCGACAATATCTATTCCATCGCCATACATCCCCGTACAGGAGAAGTATTCTTCGGAACGGACAACGGACTCATATCTTATGCAAGCGACGCTACAGAGCCTGAAGAAAAACTGGAAGACGAAAATATCTACGCTTATCCCAATCCCGTGAAACCTGACTACGACGGCCCGGTAAGCATTGTCGGACTGACACGCGACAGTGAAGTAAAGATAACCTCCAACACAGGACAACTCATTTATTCCGGATTTTCCAACGGCGGTATGTTCACCTGGAATGTACGTACACCACAGGGAAAAAGAGTATCTTCCGGTATCTATAATGTAATAGCTTCCACGGCCGACGGGAAAGAAGCCGTCGTCACCAGAATAGCCGTCATCAATTAAAAAACGATGCACACCGGATTCGGCCATAAAGAGAATGCCTTCACACTGTTGCGCTATCTGTTTGCCTTCTCACTGATTGCATGGCATTTCAGTGTACTGACGGGAAAAGAGTATTTCTGGCCTCTCACCGCCGACAACTGTGTGCAGGGATTTTTCATACTGAGCGGATTCCTTACAATAGTCAGTTTTGAACGGCCGTTCACATTACCAGTTTACGTAAAACGGAGATTCTGTCGCACCATACTTCCTTACATGGCAGCCGTCACTGTATGCTTCGCGGCCGGCGCCATGATAAGCACGCTGCCGTTGAAAGACTTTTTTTCCCATCCGGACAGTCTGCGTTATCTGTTGTGCAACCTTGCGTTCCTCAATTTCCTGCAGCCCGATCTTCCGGGCGTATTCGCTTCAAACCCTTTCACAGACGTCAACGGAGCACTCTGGAGCATGAAAGTGGAACTGCTATTTTATTGCACGGTTCCCATCCTGCACTGCCTATTCAAACGTTTTCGCCCTTTACCCATACTGACGGTGCTCTTCCTACTTTCGATAGGTTACAACGAATTGTTCCGTTATCTTTATGATTCTACGAAAGACCCCCTTTATGTCTTCATGAAAAGACAGATTCCCGGTCAATATATATATTTCTGCGGAGGCATGATGGCATACTATCTGTATGATTATGTCAAAACTCGAAAAGCCGTTACCGCCGGCATAGTTCTCGCGTGCTGGTCGGTGTCCTTGTTCATACCCACGTTTTCTTATATAAATGCCATAAGCTATTCGCTTCTGTTGGTTTTTCTGGCCTATCGGATACCACTCTGTATTCCCGCAAAAAGGCTGCCCAACCTCACATACGGCATTTACCTGTATCATTTTCCCGTCATACAGATATTCATAGCCACCCGGCTGCTGCAACAGCACCCCGTCCTCTGCTTTCTATGCGTCACGCTCGCAACGCTCATTCCGGCCTGGGCAGCACACAAATGGATAGAACAGCCGTTGCATAAAAAGTAGTCCCGTTTACATACCTTCATTTGAAGGTTCCATCCAACAAATTTAAAAGTGATCGGACAACGTGACCACACCATCGAGATAGCATAGGGAAAATGGCAGGAATGTACGACAGATGAAAGAAGGACTACCGAACCTCCAAATTTATGAGAAATAACGCTGACTACAAGATGTATATGACATAACTATGATCCTAAGATATAGTCCATAATTACGCCAGTTCGGGATAAGGAATTAGCATAACGCCACCAGCTAGTTGTGCTCAATGCTGTATCCTTGAATAGCCTGCGGCTTGTTATCATAGAAGCAATAGGCTCCCAATGCAGAAATGAGATTCATGATGAAGTTGTTCAGTGAGCGGTGCCTTATGTGTACCAGTTTTCCTGTAGTCTTGAGCATCTCGTTGATGCACTCGATAATGTATCGCTTGCGCAGCATGACCTTATCCCAGAGCGGCATGAGCCTGTTCTTCATGTTGGCTTTGATGCCCGTGACAGATGTACGCCGTCAGCAAAGAGTGTGTCGAACAGTGGCTGTGAGATATATCCTTTGTCTGCAAAGAGCTTTCCGTAAATCTTCTTGCCCAGCACAGCCCATACCCTCCTGTCCTTGTCACTGACATTGGACGGTGTAAGACAGAAGGTTATGATTTCTCCGCGGTCGTTGCAAAGCAGATGTAGCTTGAAGCCGTGGCACCATCCCATCGTCCCCTTTCCGTCTCCGGCGATGCCCCTGAACACCTTGTTGGCATAGCGCCTGAGATTGTTGCACACGGGAATCATCGTGGAGTCAGCGTAGGTGATACCCGTACACCGGCCAAAGGCACGGAGTTGCAGGAAGAACATCATCTTGAAGAACACGCGGCTCTCCAGTTCCACGAAGCGGTTATAGGAAACGGCCTTGGGGAAGTCCGACTTCAGGTGCCCCAGTATGAAATGCCGGTAGTAGTGCTTGAAATTGTCGAACGTGCCGAAGTGGAATATCAGCAGGATGGTCATAATCTCACTGTCGCAGAGCGAGGCAGGACGACGGCGACGGGTCTTGCCGGTGGAACTCAGAAGAGGCTTTCTTGCAACTTCCTTGTCAAATTGCTTACTAAAATCATCCGTGGCACAGAATATTTCCGTAATTTTGTCGGCGGTAATCATAATGGATTCTTTTGTTTGAACTTTATAAAAGATTGGTACTCAAATATAAAGATACAAAAAATCCTTGTGGTTACCATTTTTTTAGACTACTTTCTTATCCCGAACTGGCGTAATAATTATACTACCAGCTAGATCGAACGTCTTAATCGTGATTTCAGACATGTCCAACGAAGAGTCCGTTCTAACACTAATTGAGAGGGTCTGCCTGATCGTAAATAAGCCGTTTTGCATAATTGTCTACAGCAATCAGTATAAGCTGCTGACAGGTTGTTCCTCAGCAGAGTCCATTTCCTCATCTGGATGCCACACGAAATTAATAATTTTGATATGAGAAATAAAATTTTCAATTAACTTTGCATCGTCACTATCTAAAGAATAGACTATTCTAAGACATACCCACTGAAACACTACTACAACACCTAATAAAGTTTTCAATATATATACTATCTATATTGGAGAATTTACAATAGAATAAACTTTAAAAAATTTATGCTATGACAACATTTTCAGCAACTACTACACCTGTAGAGGGGGTAACATACGTAGTATCATCCACTATCACGCTGACCACAAACAAAGAGTTTAAAAATAATATCCTTGTGTTTCAAGGAGGTAAGTTGAAAGCTGCAGACAATATCTCAATTTTTATAAAATTTACTAATTGTAAAATATGGGGGGTGGGTTATCTTTTTGATAATGTAAACATCACAAATAACAGCACACTTATCAATAGTGAATTACGAGCAGAATGGTTTGGGGTGGCACCAAATCAATCGGGAATTATAACGAAAAATAACCTCAATAGAGCAATAATAGCATGCTATAATACCAATGTGCATAAATTGGTATTTGGCAGTGGATGCTTTAATATTGAAGGTATTGTTGAAATAGGTATAGGCACAACAACCCGTGACAATTCATACCAAAACTATTGGGATATTGAGTTGATTGGTGCCGGCACAATTCCTGCTCGCGGAACTTCTTTTCAATTTGTAGGTGCCAATTCAAAATTTGTAATCGACCAAAGAAATGATTCTATGGGTAACAGACGTGGAGGAGGCATTTACGATTGTTGTTTTTATCAAACAGTATCTTATGATGATCCCGATATCTTTAACAACACGGGTATTGAAATAGAATATGCCCATACTTACACCATATACAAATGTGCCTTCAATAAACTTGAGACAGGCATTCGTCTGAAAGGACGAAGTTATTATGTTGATATCCAATCGTGTACGTTTGATCTATGCGCTAAAGGCATAGAAAGCTGTTCAGGATACTCTCCTGAGAATTCTTCCTATCAAGTAGAATATGGATACCCAAATAACAATATTGTCGAAAAATGCATGTTTACAGGGTGCGAACTTAATCCTATAGATCTATCCTTGGGAGGTGTAGCATGGCACATTATGGATTGTGATTTTGAAGGTGCAAATGGCACTATTAATTTAGGTGACTCCCATCGATTAACAAACGTTCGAATAGAACGCAACTTATCAACCGCTTCATGGCTTAGAATTGGAAATAATTGCGTAATAGATGCAGAGTTTCATCAAACAGATATTGAGGACTTCAATCCGAATTGGAAATTTGTAATTGACGGTAACAATAATATTGTTCACGCACGTATAACAGGATACAATCCGTATGCTATAGTTTCCTACGGACAAGGAAATAAGTTTGATGTTATCAGCGACAACGGCAACTCTACTACGCCCATGCAGTTCGTTTTTCATCCTGATGATGAGTTTATTCTCAATGGATATTCCAACAAACAAGATTATATTGGTACAAACCTAATACACAGTCTTAACAACATAGAGTTTTCTGCCGAAGACGAAATGTATATCTATGACAATTTATATGACTCGATATACTCAAATATGTATAATCCTAATGATTATCGTGAAATCAACAAGCAGACTTTAAGAGCTGTGAAGAAGGACGGCAATTCAAATCCAACACTTGGTTTAGTAACAATAGTTTCTGGAGATTTGTACAAGACATGCACATTTTGGATGTCTCGCACAGGAAAAATGGAAGAAACCATTAATGTACCATTGTTTGGCAATTTCAACATGGACTCCGCAAAACTCAATCATTCATATTGCTACATTGGAGCATATGTTGGCACGAAAAACAGCACAAGCAACATTGAGTTTTGTGCTCCTAATGCAAACGACAAACTCTATGTTTGTGATGTGGTTGTTAGCAAGATACCTCTATATAAGCGTCCTGTATTGGAAACCATAGAGGAAAACACCTTGTCACAAATTGGCAATGATGGAATTATCCATTTGCGCAAATCTTATCTCAATCGTGTTATAACTACTTTTTCTTGGATACCCAATCGTTTACAATACTACACGAATATGTTAGGAAAAGTTTTCTGCTATTCAGTATCTCAACAAAAATACTATTGCGAGGGAAAAGAAGTTTTGTCAAGCCAACGTGTTAACGGAATTATAAAGACAACTTTAACATCGGTGCTCTTAATTATCTATTATGGCAATTGCTAAATGTGGATGTAGAGTTATATTCTACTGATGGAGAATATCTTTCGTTCATGGCAAGAAGAACGTCAACAAGCAATTATTTCACAATTACCACAATAACATCTATAGGAATGTCGATAACGAATCATAATAATGTTGGTACAGTGGTAATTAACACATATCCAAGAACTATCATTCCTTGGATAACAAAGAGTAAATAATAAAATTGAAAAACAAACGAATATATTTGTTTGGCTTCAAATTAATTTATATTTTCGCATACAAACATTAGAGTCTTATGAAAAGAATTCTATTCATTTGCCTGACAGTATTGTTTTTTATATACCAATCTTTTGCCGCTACTTTTAATGTTGGCGAATACACATATGATGTTGGCATTGATGGTGAGGGACAATATGCCATATGGTGTGGACATGCCGGACGATATAGTACATTGGATATCCCTGCAGAAGTAACTTATGCGGGACGAACTTTTCCGGTAAAGATGGTAATATTAGGAAGGGTCAACCATGGAATTAAGCACCTCATCATCCCGTCCAGTGTTGTTAAGATAACGGATGCAACGCCCGAAACCAGTGTTTTGCTTTCTATCCATGTAGACGAAGAAAATCTCGTATATGCATCAAAAAACGACAAGTATCTCATTGAGAAGACGACAGACAAACTTATAAAGGCCTGTGCCGATGTAGACATTCCCGAAGGAATATCAGAAATCGGACCCTATGCTTTTTACGAAACGATGATTACTTCAATTTGTATTCCTGCGACAATCAAATCTATGGGAGAAGGAGCTTTCGGCAGAAGCCAGTTAATTGATATTAAATTTGAAGAAGGAACTACCATAACATCTTTGCCCGAAAATGCTTTCTACATAAGTGAACATCTCACCCACATCGATATACCAGAGAGTGTGACAGAAATTGGTTCCACCGCTTTCAGTTCTTGTTATACATTGGATAACGTCATCATACCCAATGGAGTTAAAAGAATTGAAAATAGCACATTTTCCGAATGCGTCAGTCTATCATCAATAGAGATGCCGTCAGTGACAGAAATAGGTAACTCGGCATTCGAGGGATGCCGAAGTATGAAAAGATTACAGTTATATAATGTGCAAACTATAGGAACAAGTGCCTTTGCCAATTGTTATAGGCTTTACACGGTATGTCTTCCAAAAACGCTGGAAAATATAAATGAGCATGCTTTTTATAACAGTAGCAGTATTAACAGAATTTTGATGGAAGGCGACGTTCCACCCAGCATGAACGGAGATGAAATCTTTTCAAAGGTAACTCAACAAGTAGCTGCTACGCTCTATGTACCTGTGGGCTCGAAGGCAACATATAAAGCTGCAAGTCTTTGGAGTAACTTTGTAAAAATAGAAGAAACGGACACATATAACGGCATTGCCAATGTAAAGGGTAAGACCAACAAGACCACATTCTACGACTTACAAGGACGCAAATTTACGGACAATTCCACTAAAGGCATCTATATCAAGGATGGAAAGAAAGTGGTAAAGTAATGCCTTTTACACATTATATGATAAAATGGTGTTCTTTTAAAATTATTGATTATATCGGCTTGACTTATCATCCTGTATCATTCTGAATAATCCTCTTATAGTAAATCTTTTATATTCGTCCAGCATATATTAAAAACAGCTGGACAATTCGTTTTTTTCCGTTCACTCTTATGTGTACACCTTGTACACCAACTGTTGTACAGACTGTACAATACCTGTTATACCGGCGATACACAACCTTAAAAAGAAAAAGGCCGCCTGAACTTGTCAGACGGCCTCTATACCTTATATTATATATAGTACGTTACAAACCTAATTCAGCTGAAATGTCCAGCATGCGCCAGATGGGCTTCACAGCTTGCGCGGCTACTTCAGCATCCACTTCGATAGCAGGCCATTCATATTTCAGACAGTTATATACCTTGCGCAATGTTATCAACCGCATATAATTGCATTCATTGCAAGCACAGGTACTGTCTTCTGGCGGAGCCGGAATAAATTTCTTATCCGGACATGACTTCTGCATTTCATGCAGTATACCGCTTTCTGTAGCCACAATGAATTCCTGTGCCTCATCCTTTATGGCAAAACGCAGCAGAGCAGCCGTAGAGCCTACCATATCCGCCAGTTTCACCACTGCTCCCTTACACTCCGGATGAACCAGAATCTTGGCATCGGGATGTTCTTCCTTCAGTTTAAGAATCTTTTCCACGGAAAACTTCTCATGTACGTGACAGGCACCGTCCCACAACAGCATGTTCCGGCCGGTAAGCGAATTGATATAGCCTCCCAGATTCTTGTCAGGACCGAATATGAGTTTGGCATCCTTCGGAAAACTCTCCACTATCTGCCGGGCGTTGCTGGATGTCACCACTACATCCGTGACAGCCTTGGTGGCCGCCGTCGTGTTCACATAAGAAACGACCGTATGCTCGGGATGTGCCTTCACGAAGTCCGAGAATTTGTCAGCCGGGCAACTTTCCGCCAGCGAACAGGTGGCGTTCAGATCCGGCACCAGTACCTTCTTGTCCGGACACAATATCTTGTTCGTTTCTCCCATGAAGTGCACGCCGCACATGACTATGATGTCGGCTTCCGTGGCGGCTGCCTTCTGAGCCAGTGCCAGACTATCTCCTACAAAGTCTGCTACGTCTTGCACTTCTCCTTCCGTATAGTAGTGCGCCATTATCACGGCGTTCTTTTCCTTGCACAGCGCCCTTATACCGGCTTTCAGATCCACCGTCTCGTCAATCGGTTCATCAACATATCCTTTTTTAACCCACTCTTCTTTCACCATATCTTTATTATTTATTCTTTTTCTTTTTTTAAAGAAACTTATGTTTATGTTTATTATCTGTTGAAAGTGTTTAAAAGAAATTCTTCTTATGTTTGCCTATGAACTTATTAAATAGAGATGATGTGCCATAAACAGTTTATCAACAATGTATGTCTGCATATAATCTTTGATAATGAAAGGATAATATAAGATTTATACCTGTTTTCAACCGTATGTTCACAACTCGCAAAGTTAGAAACTTTATGCCAAAGATTACTGTTTTTACAGATGAAAATTAAGTTCAAACATGGTTTTCTTCTTTTAGCTTTATTTCTTGTTTATTTGGATTTTTATATCACGTACGACTTTTCGATTGCTTCCAAATTTATTTTTCCTTAAGTGTTGTTTTTTTATAAACGAGTTATTAAATACTTATTTACCGTTTTATTATCTTTGTTTTGTAAAAAGGAGCAATACGCATGAGGAAATTGAAGATAACAGAGATGAACCGTCTCACGCAGGAGCAGTTCAAAGAAGCCGATAAATTGCCTTTGGTCGTTGTGCTGGACGAAGTGAGAAGTCTTCACAATGTGGGAGCTGTGTTCCGTACGTCCGATGCGTTTCGGGTCAAATGCGTCTATCTGTGCGGGATTACGGCCACTCCTCCTCAGCCCGAGATACACAAGACTGCCTTGGGAGCGGAAGATTCCGTGGACTGGAAGTATGTGAAAGATACCCGGGACGCCGTCCGTGAACTGAAGTCTGTCGGTTATGAACTGTGGGCGGTGGAGCAGGTGGAAGGCAGTGTATATCTTCAGGATATTCATCCGGACAGAAGTAAAAAGTATGCCATCGTGTTGGGAAACGAAGTGAAAGGTGTTCAGCAGAGTGTCGTCGACATGTGTGACGGATGTATAGAAATACCTCAGTTCGGTACGAAGCATTCCCTGAACGTATCCGTGACGGCGGGTATTCTTATATGGGAATTTGCACGGTTGTTGAAACTCTGTTGAAAACAGTGTCAGAGTTGTCCGCTCTCTACCATGCGGACAACACGTTCCACCATCTTATCATCTTCTTCCGGATCATATTCTTTTTTCAGACTGGCTCCGCATACAGTAGCTATCGTTTGGTAGAACCCTGATTTCAGAGGACCGAAGAAAGCATTGATTATTCTGTAGGCCGACTGGTTGCATTCCCGGTTGATAAGTTTGATGAGAAGTTTCCCTTGCGACAGGGTAAGTTTCTTCACCTGAGGGGCATAATCTTTTTTAATGCTCTTTTCCACAGCCTTTATATGCTCTTCTTTGGACTTCTTGTCCGGCAGTGTCTCCAGTATTTCGTATGTCTCCAATATCAGCATATTAGCTCTTTTGGCGATGGGTAATGTCTTCTTTACGTTGTAGACAAGCCGGTTGTAACGTTTGATTTCTTTTTGGCTTTTAAACCGCAAAGGAGGATACACAGGTACCTCTGGCAGGATAAATACTTCTATCGAATCATCTATGTACCATTCCTTTTGTGCCTTCTTATATAATATGACAGGAATTTCTTCCAACTTTTCGTCAACTGGAAGAATGTCTTCTGTCTGTGCGGCTGTTGTTCCGGAAAACAAAAGAAAAGAGATGATACATATAAGGATTCTCTTCATAAGAATCACAAAATTAGAAATTAAATCGGTAAGGATTATGAATTTTGCAAATAATATACTTTGTTTGCATATCGGAAGCTGGGTTATATGGACATATTGCCTGTAAATAAGAATAGTAATGATTATCAATACTTATTATTGATAACAATACTAATATTCTTATTTACATTTGTTTATCCTGTTGATAAAGTATGTTCGCAAAGTCATTCCTGGTCTGATTTTGTAGAATATGCCCGGACGGAAATGAATGATGAGATGCAGGAAATCGAGATGGAGGAGTGGCTGGAAGAATTGATGAATATGCACGAACATCCGGTAAATATCAATACGGCTTCTAAAGAGGAACTGGCCGGAATACCGCTTTTGACGGACAATCAGATAGAAGACATTCAGGCTTATATATACAGATACGGTCCTATGAAAACGATGAACGAACTTCTGTCCATTCCTTCTGTCGGATATTGGGAGAGAATGTTCCTTCCTTTGTTTCTCTATGCTTCGTCTGATGTACCTGTTGAAAAGAAGCCGTTTAAGTTGAAAAACCTGTTTAAATATGGTGAAAACGAGTTGACAGCTAAATTGGATATACCTTTGTATCAGCGGGATGGATATAAAGACTATGACAGGGAGACATTGTTGAAAAGTCCTAATAAGAAATACCTTGGAAATTCGCTTTACCATAACATCCGGTACGGTTACAGATATGGCAACAAATTGTCTGTGGGCTTTACGGCAGAAAAGGATCCGGGCGAACCTTTCGGCAGTTACGGCAACCGAAGTTATGATATGTTTTCCTTTCATGCTTTGTTGAAAACAAAAGGCAAACTCAAATCACTGGCTTTGGGAGACTACAAACTGCATTTCGGGCAAGGACTTGTGTTAGGTACGGGTTCTATGTCCGGCAAGAGTCTTCATACGAGTGTTTCAGCGTCCGGTCAGGGAGTAAAACGCTTTTTCTCTACTTCCGAGATGTCTCATTTCCGGGGAGCGGCCGCTACGGTCAGACTGAACAAGATGGAAGTAACTTTGTTCGTTTCGCAAAACCGCAATGATGCGACTCTGAATACGGACGGGACTGTGGTTACCTGGCGCAAGGACGGGTATCACCGTACTTTGAGTGAAATGGACAGAAAACACAATCTGACGGGGCGGACTGCGGGAGGAAACATACTATGGAATGCTTCGCAAGGGTATGCCGGTCTTGTAGGATATTACCAGCATTTCAACCGTTCTTTTGTTCCGGGTGCGGATTTCTACCGGATGTATTATCCTTCCGGAAAGGAGTTCGGCGTATTGGGAACTTACTACGGTTTTCACAGATACAGGTTTTCAGCATCCGGAGAAGCAGGATATTCGTTCAACCGCCGCGGTTGGGCTGCGTTGAATACGTTTGCTTACCGTTTTAACTCCCGTTATCGTCTTAAACTGTTGCACCGTTATTATTCTCACCGTTACAGTTCTTTCTATTCGGGAGCCTTTTCCGAAAACACCTCCGTCACCGACGAAAACGGAATATACGCGGGAGTGGAAGCGTCTCCTCTCGATTATCTGCAACTGGAAGCCTATGCAGATGTCTTTTATTTCAAGTGGCCCCGCTACGGTCTGTCGCATTCCTCCGGAGGATACGACGGTCTGTTGCGGATACGTTCCCGTTGTTCCGCCAATGTTTCCGCCCTGTTCAGTTACCGTGTGAAGAAAAAAGAGAAGTTCGACATATACCGTACTTATCATCAGCTGAAGACCCGGATTGAATATACGCCCTTCGATAATCTTGTTCTGAAATATACCGTGGCATACAATCATACCCAGTCTTCCGCGGTTGCTCCGGGCAACGGAATACTGATAAGCCAGCAGGCCGGTTACCGTTTCTCTTCCGACAGGCTGAGGCTGTCCCTGTATGCCGCCTATTTCCATTGCAACGACTACGAAAGCCGGCTCTATGATTACGAACCCACACTGTTATATACGTTCGCTTTTCCTTCCTACAACGGCGAAGGAATCCGTCTGTCACTGACCGGAAGGTGGACATTCTGTTCTCGGTGGACATTGCTCGGCAAATACGGTCTTACCGGTTATTTCGACAGAAACAGCATCGGAACCGGCCCGCAATGCATCGCCCGTTCGTCGAAGAATGATGTTTCCTTTCAATTGAGATACGTTTTTTGATATGATTTTTATGAGCATGCCCTTGCAGATATCGGAGATTTTTGCGAATATTGCACGGCTTTCGTCAAGTAAGCCCTGTTAATAATAAGGTATAAAGCATATATGTCGACAGTAATTTATCCGTCTCCTGTTTTCGGACCGGTCCGCAGCAGACGACTGGGAGTTTCTTTGGGTATAAACCTTTTGCCTGCGGACGGCAAGGTCTGCACGTTCGATTGCGTGTATTGTGAATGCGGATACAACAGAGACCATAAACCCCATACTCCGCTTCCTTCCCGCGAGGAAGTGAGGGAAGCGCTGGAAGCAAAGTTGCAGGATATGCAGGTCAACGGTCCGGCTCCCGATGTGCTTACCTTCGCCGGCAATGGAGAACCTACGGTTCATCCTCACTTTGCCGGAATCATCGACGACGTGCTGGCTTTGCGCGATGCCTATTTTCCGAATGCAAAAGTAAGCGTGCTCAGCAACGCCACGCAGCTTCATCGAACGGACGTAGTGAAAGCTTTGCTGAAAGTGGACAACAATATCCAGAAACTGGACACGGTGGACGAAAGCTATATTCACAACACGGACCGTCCGACGGGAAAATACGATTTGTCCGCAGTCATACGGCAGTTGAAGGAGTTTCACGGGAAAGTCATCATACAGACCATGTTCATGGGCAACAGACAGACCTGTATGGACAATACGTCGGACAAGTATGTGCTTCCCTGGTTGCAGACGGTAAAGGAGATAGCGCCCCGGCAAGTGATGATTTATACGATAGACCGCGAGACGCCGGACAAGGATCTGGTGAAAGCCGCGCCCGAACAGCTGGATCGCATAGCTTCTCTCCTGCGGAACGAAGGATTGGATGTTTCCGTTTCCTATTGAGCAGAGGATATTTGTGCGGACATACAGCTCTCTCTCTGAAAAAAGAAACAGACGGGCAGCGTATTAAAAAATAATCATTACTTTTGTAGACTTACAAAAGCGGAGACGAAACGTGAAATCTAAAATATTCGGATTGCTTGTGCTCATGGAATCGCTTTTCATGGCACTGACGTGCGGCATTTCTTATTATTATCAATTGCTTGAAGGGGATAACGACTGGCCGGCTTTTGCAGCTTCGGCTGTTATTACTGCCCTGATAGGAACCGGGTTGCTCGTGAAGGGAAAATATTGTTCCGGCAACACTTTTTCCCGTAAGGACAGTTTCCTTATCGTTTCGCTTACCTGGGTCGTGTTCTCTTTGCTGGGAATGCTGCCTTTCCTCTTTTACCGGACAACGGACAGTGTGGCGGATGCTTTCTTCGAGACCATGTCCGGACTGACCACTACGGGTGCGTCCGTTCTCACCGATATAAACAGCCAGCCTCACGGCATTCTTTTCTGGCGGTGCATCCTGCAATGGATGGGCGGACTGGGAATCATCGTATTTTCCTTTGCCCTGATACCGGTCTATGAATTGAAGAACACCAATATCTTTTCAGCCGAAGTGACAGGGCTCGGGATAGACAAGCTGAGGCCGAAGATAAGAGACACCGCCCGCAGGCTGTTGCTGATATACATATTGCTCACCTGCATCTGTGTAGCGGCTTTCTATGCCGGTCCTATGAATATGTTCGATTCTGTGTGTCACGGCATGACTACGCTGGCCACCGGCGGTTTTTCCACCCACCAGGAAAGCATAGGTTATTTCCATTCTTCCTATATAGAGTATGTATGCGCTTTCTTTATGATCATAGGAAGCGTGAACTTCTCTCTCTACTATTATTTCAGTGTAGGGCGCATGCGTGTTTTTTTCAAGAACGAGGAATTGAAATGGTTTTTGTGCATCGTCCTGTTTTCCGTACTTCTGTTCATGGGACTTTTCTATTATACGAAGTGGAGCATCGGGGAACAGTCCGGAGCGGGATACATGCCGGGTACGCTGGAAGAGACGTTCCGTGCCTCGTTGTTTCATGTCGTCTCCATCATTTCCACCAGCGGCTACCAGAGTTCCTGTTTCGACTATGTAGCCTGGGGCACGGCCTTCTTCCTGCCCACGTTGCTGATTATGGCGATAGGTTCCTGTGCCGGTTCCACGAGCGGCGGTATAAAGGTGATTCGTATTATGGTGTGTCTGAAAAATGCCGTAAACGAATTCAAACTTCAGTTGCATCCCCGTGCCGTCGTTCCCATCCGGTTGTCGGGAAACGTGTTGCCGGAGCATAAGGTAGTGCGGGCTCTGGCTTTCCTTTTTCTCTATTGCATGCTGGTGATAGCCGGTGTCTTTATTCTTTCTCTGCTGGGTGTTTCGGGTGACACGGCGCTGGGCAGCTGCGTGTCGGCCTTGAGCAACGTAGGTCCCGGTATGGGAGCCACCGGTCCGTCTTCCACATTTGCCATGTTTCCTGAGGCGGGCAAATGGCTGCTCAGTTTCTTTATGCTGGTAGGTCGTCTGGAAATATTCACGGTCCTTTTCCTCTTTGTTCCTGATTTCTGGAAACAGAAAATATAATCCTTATACTGTATAAGGATATGTTTTGTTGTATCGATTGTGGTTCGGTAACTCGAAAAAAAACATAGTTACCGAACCACAATCGATACTTTTTGTTTTGCAGTTATAATTTTTTTGAAATGTTTTGTTTATCCATGAAAGATACTATCGGATAAAAGAAAAATATGTAAGATATAGTGTGCTTTTAAAATAAATCATTATTTTTGCCGATGATTCTCGAAGTCTTTCGCTTGGTGTAAGTGTACACTATGAAATAGCAGAGACAGCCTGCGCCGAGCTTCAGGAACGGGTAATGCCGGACCGACAGCGGGCTTTGGGTGGGAAAGGGAGTCGCTATATTAGAAAAGCGTTTATTTGCGCTTTGTTCTTGACGTTGAGAAACTTCGCAACTTTCTGATAAGGTCTTGGACATAGCAACGGTAGATGCTCATGGGATGTTTTTATAAACACCCTCTGTTTCCGTATTCATATCCTTATATATAATAAGGTATAGAATGTGGTATATAGGGGATTTATATAAACTCATCGGCGTGGGTTTCGCGTTGCTCGTTCAACCTTATCGGGCAATGCGAAGGCCTCTCAACGTGGGACGGGTAACAAGTACGGATCTCCACGCTCTTTTTTTATAGCCACGCTAACATTATCTTATTGTTTATGCCGAAGCTGGGAGGTCGACAGGCAGTTTAACTTCAAAAAGGTTATGAAGAAAAAGAATCAAAACGAAGAACTGCAGTCAAGACGCGAATTCTTCAAGAAAGCTGCTAAGAGTGCATTGCCTATTCTGGGGGCTGTGGTATTGGCGGGTGCACCTGCAATAGTAAAAGCAACTGAAGATGTTCCTATGGGTTGTCGAGCTACTTGTAGTGGCAGTTGTTATGGAAGTTGTCGAGGAGCTTGTATGAGTTCTTGTATGGGTTCTTGTACGGGTTCTTGTATGAGTTCTTGTATGAATGGTTGCAAGGGTTCTTGTCAAACGTCATGTATGTATGGTTGCGGACATAGTTCCCGATAAATCAAATTGGGATAAGAGATGAATCTGTTTATTCATTTCTTATCCCGAATTTATTTAATATTTTTTGTTTATGGAAAGTATAAAGTCTAATGGTCTCACGAAAAGCATTACTTTTATAGTAACCAAGGATTGCCAACTTGCCTGTAAATATTGCTACCTCGTGGGGAAGAACTCGAAAGAGCGGATGCCCTGGGAGGTAGCCAAACAGGCTATTGATTACATTCTCGAACATGAGGAGGATTTTCAGGAAGAGAGTGTTATTTGGGATTTCATTGGGGGAGAACCTTTCTTGGAAATAGACCTTATTGATAAGATATGCGACTACCTTAAGACAGAAATGTTTCGCCGGGATCATCATTGGTTCAACTCCTACCGTTTCTCGTTCTCGACCAACGGCATCAACTATCACACGGAGAAAGTGCAGGCATTCATAAAGAAAAACCTCGACCATCTTTCCATAGGCATCACTATTGATGGAACACAAAGGAAGCACGACCTGAACCGCATCTGGAAGACTCCGGAAATGGAACAAGGTATGATGCCCAAACCGGAAGAGGAGCGCGGTTCTTATTCTGATGTAGTGCGCAATATTCCCTTGTGGTTGGAACAGTTTCCCGGTGCTGGAACAAAAGTAACTATCAGCAGTGCAGATATTCCTTATATCAAGGACAGCGTACTGCACCTCTTCTCGTTTGGCATTCATGAGGTGAACATTAACTGTGTGTTTGAGGATGTGTGGAACGAAGGTGACGACCGACTGTTTGAAGAGCAACTTACAGAGTTGTCTGATGCCATTATTGACGGAGAATACTATAAGGATTATGCCTGTTCTTTCTTTACGGAACACATGGGAAAGCCGCTTGACTACAAGTTGCAAAATCAAAACTGGTGTGGCGCGGGTCGTATGTTGGCAGTGGATGCCGCAGGCAACTTCTATCCTTGTACTCGTTTTGCACAGTATTCGCTGAGGGAAAAGAAAGCATGGATTATCGGCAATATCCATGATGGTATAGACAAGAACAAGTTGCGTCCGTTCCTTACTCTCGACCGTTGCACGCAATCCAATCAGGAATGTATTGATTGTGAAGTGGCGGAGGGCTGTGCCTGGTGTCAGGGAGAAAACTATGACGCTGCCGACACGCCGACCGTTTACCAGCGTGCTACTGCTATCTGTAAGATGCACAAGGCGCGTGTGCGTGCCAATAACTACTACTGGAACAAGCTGTTCCGCAAGTTGGAGCTGGAAGGTATCGCCAAAGAAGAGGCCGAGAAGCACGTCAAAAAGTCTAACCCTGAAATCTGTTAATAGCTATGCTGCAATACCTTATTATATTGTTAGACGATACGAGTTGTTCGTATTGCCATTACCCGGAGGCTAAGACAGAACGCCGCCTTATCGGACTCGACACGTTGAAACATGGCATCCTCTTTGCCATGAAAGAGAACCTCAACATCCAGTTTGTTTATCCCGACTACGAATTGCCCGAAGCATACAGGGAACTGATAAACAGCATCGACCATACCGACATCAAACCTTCGGCAGTGTCTGACGGAGCGGATGTGGTGGTCGTAAACGGATGCCGTTCGTTGGAACAGATGGATGTCGACACCGACGTTTCCTATGTCCTTCGGACAGACAAGGCCGACTTGTTTGCGAATTACCGGCTGATTATGGAAGTGTTGCCCCGGGTGACAAGGGTGAATGTAGTGTTGACCGACGTGGAGACTTTTACGGATAATGACTTTGCCGGGTATAAACGTGTGCTGGGAGATTTGTCGGAGAATGTGGAAAAGCTGTATGTCGGCGGGAAGACTCCACAGCTGAACATACTGACAGATCGCATGATGTTGGACAGGATGAACAACTGCGGAGCGGGAGACAACAACCTGACGCTCGCGCCCAACGGCAAATTTTATGTATGTCCGGCATTTTATCTGGAAACCGGGACTAATGATGTGGGAGATTTGGAGAGCGGGTTGAATGTGAAGAACAAACAGCTTTACAAGCTCGACCATGCCCCGCTGTGTCGTATTTGCGACTCCTGGCAATGCAAGCGTTGCGTGTGGCTGAACCGCAAGACGACGCTGGAGGTGAACACACCCGGACACGAACAGTGCGTGGCGGCGCATCTGGAACGGAATGCCTCGCGCGAGTTGCTGAACAATATCCGTAAGCATGGAACATTCCTTCCGGAGCGGGAGGAAATAAAAGAAATCACATATTTAGATCCTTTTGAAATCAAAGAACAATGGTGACAAGGAAACTTATCGGTCAGGTGACCGCGGACGAAAAGAATGAAATCCAGACGCTCTTCGAGCGCCGTAACGGACTGAACGAACTGGCGAAGATTCTCACGGCTGACAATGCGGAGCTGTATGAGAAACTGGTGAAAGACCTGGGAGAGACGGGTACGAAGTTCCAGGCGTGGTGGGACACGATGGGAGAGAAATACCGGTGGGAGAGTGCCGAGGGCGGAAACTGGGAGATAAACTTCGACACGTACGAGATTTATTTAGTGACAAATGAATAAAGTGGAGGCGCGATGATGGATATACTGATGATTCAACCTTTGTTTATCGGCACCACCGAACTGCTGCTCATCGGTGGCATGGCTCTGTTGCTGTTCGGCGGCAAGAAGCTGCCCGAGATGATGCGTGGACTGGGACAGGGCGTGAAAGAGTTCAAGAAGGGAATGAACGAGGTGAAGGCTCCGCTGAAAGAAGAGGAAGCAGCGGACGAGGCCGACGGGCAGCCGGCAGACGAGACTGCGAAGGATGGAGAATAACGCCGGAAGCAATGACATGCTTACTTTCGGCGGACACCTGGAGGTGTTTCGCCGGATGCTCTTCCGCATACTCGGTGTGGCGGGGACGATTGCCGTTGTGGTGTTCTGCCTGAAAGACATCACATGGCGGTTGCTCCTCGCTCCGGGCGAGTGGGATTTTATCACTTACAGGATGATAGAGCGCGCCATGCAGGCTGCGGGATTTACGGAGTTCCGTCTCGGGGAGTATTATGTGGACCTTATCGCCACTGATCTGTCGAGCCAGTTTATGACACATATAACCACGGCGATATACCTCGGGTTGCTCGGCGCTTCACCTTATATATTATATGAACTGTTCCGTTTCGTTTCTCCCGCGCTTTATGAAAATGAGCGGCGCTACTCCGTCCGTGCCGTCATCGTGATATATCTGCTGTTCGTTCTTGGCGTACTGATGAGCTACTATGTGCTTTTTCCCGTTTCGTTCCGTTTCCTTGGTACATACAGTGTAGCGGAGCGGGTACACAGCACGATAACGCTTGACAGTTATGTTACTACGTTCACCACGCTGACGCTGCTGATGGGCGTGGTGTTTCAGTTGCCCGTCATAGCTTTCATTCTCGGTAAGATGGGGATGGTGACTTCAGGCATGCTTTCGGTCTACCGCAAACATGCTCTGCTCGTCATTATGTTCGTGGCAGCCGTCATTACTCCGCCCGATCTGATGACGCTTGTCCTCGTCACCATACCGCTCTATCTGCTTTATGAAGTAAGCATACGGGTGGTGAGGTGGACGGAATAACCGTGCCGCTGTTTACTTCTGGTCGTAGGCGTGCTTGGGATAGTCGATGGTGTAGTGCAACCCGCGGCTCTCTTTCCGTTCGATGGCCTGGCGGGTGATGAGGTAGCCCACGTTTATCATGTTGCGCAGTTCACAGATATCCTTGGTGGCCTTTACCCGTTTAAACAGTTCTTCCGTCTCTTCGTAGAGCAGGTCCAGACGTGTCCAGGCGCGTTTGAGCCGTAGGTCGCTGCGCACGATGCCCACGTAGTTGCTCATGATCTGTCCCACTTCTTTCATGTCTTGGGCGATGAGAACTTTTTCCTCGTTGCTCATCGTACCCTCGTCATTCCATTCCGGAACGTTTTCGTTAAACGTGTATTCGTCTATGTGTCCGATGCTGTGACGGGCGGCAGCATCAGCATATACAACGGCTTCTATCAGAGAGTTGCTGGCCAGACGGTTGCCGCCGTGCAGACCGGTGCAGGAACACTCGCCCACGGCATACAGGCGGCGGATACTGGAGCATGCGTTCAGATCTACCTTGATACCGCCGCACATGTAGTGGGCACAGGGCACCACCGGTATGTACTGTCGGGTGATGTCTATGCCTATACTCAGACATTTGGCATAGATGTTCGGGAAGTGATGCTTTGTCTCTTCCGCCGGTTTGTGGGTCACGTCTAAGCAGACATGGTCCAGTCCGTGGATTTTCATTTCCTTGTCTATAGCCCGTGCCACGATGTCGCGCGGCGCCAGACTGAGCCGTTTGTCGTATTTCTGCATGAATTCTTCGCCGTTGGGCAGACGAAGGATACCTCCGTAGCCGCGCATGGCTTCCGTGATGAGGTAGGCCGGATGCGTCTCGCCCGGGCAATAGAGGGCTGTGGGGTGGAACTGTACGAACTCCATGCCTTCCACCGTGCCCTTGGCGCGGTATACCATGGCGATGCCGTCGCCGGTGGCTATGTTGGGATTGGTGGTGGTGGCATAGACGGCTCCCGTGCCGCCGGTGGCCATAAGGGTTACCTTGGACAGGAACGTGTCGATTTTCTTTGTGTCGGGGTCCAGCACGTATGCTCCGTAACATTCTATGTCCGGCGTGCGTCGGGTAACGTTGATACCCAGATGGTGTTGTGTGATGATTTCCACGGCGAAATGGTTCTCCAGCACGGTGATGTCGGGATTGCGGCGTACGGCCTCCATCAGTCCGCGCTGGATTTCAAATCCCGTGTCATCGGCGTGGTGGAGGATGCGGAACTCCGAGTGTCCTCCCTCACGGTGCAGGTCGAATTCTCCTGTTTCCGTCTTGTCGAAATTCACGCCCCATTCCACCAGTTCGCGGATGCCTTGCGGAGCGTTACGCACCACCTGTTCCACGGCTTTTGGGTCGCTGATGTAGTCTCCGGCCACCATGGTGTCATGGATGTGCTTTTCGAAATTGTCCACTTCCAGGTTTGTCACCGACGCGATACCTCCCTGTGCCTTGGCCGTGTTGGCCTCGTCCAGCGTGGTTTTGCAGATAATCGCCACTTTTCCTTTGCCGGATCCGGCCACTTTCAGGGCATAACTCATGCCGGCAACCCCTGAGCCTATAATCAGAAAATCGAATTTGCGTATCATACGTCTTTGTGTATTTCCCTGCAAAACTACTTAAAAAGTCAATTCGTTGTTATCCGCAGACCTCATTAATGGAAAAAAATTAGTAACTTGCCCCAAATTACCTTGCGATGATACGTACTTTTCAATCCCGCGTGGACAAAGTCATGGTGTTGTGCTGTCTTTTGCCCAGTACGGTTTTGGCCGTTTATTTTTTTTGGATCCGGTTGCCGCTGGCGGCCTTGTTGTTTCTTCTGGCGATGGTGTTCATTGTGGAACGCCTCATTCATACGACATATACGTTTACGGACAAAGGGGAACTTCATATTTCTAAGGGACGTTTTTCCCGAAGGGAAACTATGTCTTTGCACGAGGTGGAACATGCAGAGATCTGCCGTTCGGGATGGTTCCGTGCGGATGTGGTAATCATTACTTGTGTCGGAGGACGTTCCGTGTCGGTGACCCCTATGGTGATGGAAGAGTTCTGTCATGTGTTGTTAAAAAGAAAAAGTGAATTATGCAAAGACGATTCTTTAGCCGGATAGCCGGTCTGTTCTTTTTGTTCTGGCTCTTTTCCGCCGGTCGGTTGCCGGCACAGGAAATGGGAGCCGGTGATTCATTCTGCGCGTCCGGACTTCCGTGGCCGCGCAGTCTGCAGGCGGGTATCGATTCCCTGTTGCGCGATCCCCTGTTCGACACGTCCGTGGCGGGAATATGTGTTTACGACCTTACGGCCGACTCCATGGTGTATAGTTTCAATGCCCGCCAGCGTCTGCGTCCGGCTTCTACCATGAAACTGGTGACGGCCGTAGCTGCGCTTGATTTACCAGGCGGACTTCAGCCCTACGCCACCGAATTGCGCTGTGCGGGCGAAGTGTCGGACGGAGTGCTTTGCGGTGACCTGTATGTGGTGGGCGGTTTCGACCCTTGTTTCGACCGTGCGGACATGGAAGCCTTCTGCGACGCTTTGTGCAGGGCCGGTGTGGATTCCATATCCGGCCGTCTGCTGGCCGATGTGTCCATGAAGGACACGTTGCAGTGGGGGAGCGGATGGTGCTGGGACGACGATTGCGAGGTGCTCACTCCCTTGCCTTATAACCGGCACGACGAGTTCCTGCCGGTGTTGTCCCGGATGCTTTCCGAGCGGGGGGTACGTCTGAGCGGTGCGTCGGGCAAGGCTCTCTGTCCTTCCTCGTCCCGTCTGCTGATGCGCCGTACGCATCCGGCAGATCAGATTTTGCTCACCATGATGAAGGAGAGCGACAATCTGTTCGCCGAATCCATGTTTTATCGCATTGCGGCTCATAGCGGGCGGAAATATGCGTCAGCCAAGCAGGCTTGCGAGGTGATTCATGACCTTATCAGGCGTCTCGGCTTGTGTCCGGAGGACTACCGGATAGCCGACGGCAGCGGCCTTTCGCTCTACAACTACCTTACTCCCGAGTTGGAGACGGCTTTGCTCAGGTATGCTTTTCACAACGAATCGGTGTTTTATCATCTGTATCCCTCTCTGCCGGTTGCCGGCGAGGATGGCACGCTGAAGAAACGGATGCGCGACGGAGCGGCTCACGGAAACGTACGTGCCAAGACAGGAACAGTGGAAGGAGTGGTCACGCTGGCCGGATACGTCACGGCATCCAACGGCCACCGGCTTGCTTTCAGTATTATGAATCAAGGCATATCCCGCGCACGCCAAGGGCGTGACTTTCAGGACAGGGTATGTCAGTGGTTGTGCCGGTAGGGGATATTTCCCGCCGGCTGCGGATGTATATCCGTTTTTTTAAGTATATTTGTCTCTGACAATTTTTAAATGCGGTAGTATGAAGTATAAATTATTGGTGCTCGATGTGGACGGAACGCTTCTCAACGAAGCCAAGGAAATAACGAAACGCACCTTAGTTACCCTGCGCAAGGTGCAACAGATGGGGATTCGCATCCTGCTGGCTTCCGGTCGGCCTACCTACGGTCTGTTGCCTTTGGCCAGACAGTTGGAACTGGGGACATACAACGGTTTTATTTCTTCCTATAACGGCGGTCAGATTATCAGCGCCGCCAACGGGGAAGTGGTTTTCGAGCGCCGGATAAATCCGGAAATGTTGTCCTATATAGAAAAGAAAGCCCGGAAGAACGGTTTTTCCCTGTTCACGTACGACGGGGACAGTATTGTCACGACCGATGCCGCTGACCCTCATGTGCAAGAGGAGGCCCGTTTGAACGGGATGTCGCTGAAGCAAGTGGATGATTTCTCCATAGCTGTGGATTTCGCTCCCTGTAACTGTGTGCTGTCGAGCGACGACGAAGCGGCTCTGGCCGGATTGGAAGAACATTGGAAACGCCGGCTGGCCGGTGTGTTGGATGTATTCCGCTCCGAGCCTTACTTTCTGGAGATTGTAGGCTGTCAGGTGGATAAGGCCAACAGTCTGGCGGCGCTGATGAAGCTACTGAACATCACGAGCGAAGAGGTGGTAGCCATCGGAGACGGCGTGTGCGATGTGTCCATGCTCCAGATGGCCGGACTGGGGATAGCGATGGGAAATGCGCCCGATTCCGTGAAGCGTTGCACGGAGACGGTAACGCTCACCAACGAAGAGGACGGCGTGGCTGTGGCCATAGAAAAAGCCATACTGGCTGAGGTGAGGATTTCCGATGTGCCTATCGATGCCATCAACGCGCAGTCCAAGAGTACGCTAATGGGCAATCTGGGTATTCAGTACACGTTTGCTTCCGACGAACGGGTGGAGGCCACGATGCCGGTGGACCATCGCAACAGGCAGCCCTTCGGCATTTTGCATGGGGGTGCTACGCTGGCGTTGGCCGAGACGGTGGCCGGACTGGGTTCGATGGTGGCCTGTAACCCCGATGAGTTCGTGGTGGGGATGCAGGTGAGCGGAAATCATATATCCTCCGCCCACGAGGGCGACACCGTCCGTGCTGTAGCCACGATTGTCCACAAAGGGCGTTCCTCGCACGTGTGGAACGTCGACGTGTTTACTTCCACCGGGAAGTTGGTGTCTTCCGTCCGGGTGGTCAATAGTGTAATGAAAAGAAAATAAAATAAAGAAAAAGATGAAGAGAAAGCATTCTTTCGGAGAATGGCTCGTGGCCGTGCGCCCCTGGTCTTTTCCCGCTTCTGTCGTGCCCGTCGCCGTGACGCTGGCTTATCTGTACTGGACGGGGCTGGAAATAAATATGGTGAACGGCGTGTGGGCGTTGCTCAATATCGTGGTTTTCCATGCGGCAGGCAATGCGTGGAGCGACTACTTCGATTATAAGAAAGGGGTGGATGCTGCCGATACGTTCGGTTCGCATACCCTCACAGGAGGTGTCTTCCGTCCGCACGAGATAAGAAACCTGGCCGTGGGACTGTTGGCTGTAGGCATCGTTGCCGGTTTGTGGCTGGCCGTACGTACGGGCTGGCCGTTGGTTTGGATTGGACTGGGCGGACTGGCTTGCGCCGTGTTCTATCCTGTTCTGAAATTCAATGCGCTGGGTGACGTATGCATCTTTCTGTCATACGCTTTCCTGCCCACGCTCGGCACGTCCTATGTGGCTGCGGGTGTGATAAACTGGAACGTGATGTGGATAGCCGTTCCCGTGGGGCTCATCACAGTGGCCATCCTGCACGCGAACAATACTCGTGACATACGGACCGATATGCGGGCCCGTATCCGCACATTGGCGATGATGGCGGGCGGCAAGGTTTCCGCTTACATTTACTGGGCCGAGGTACTGGTGCCGTTTGTGTGGGTGGCCGCCTGTGTAGCGGCAGATGTCTTTCCTCTCTGGACACTGTTGGTCGTTGCGGCGTTTTTTCCGGCATTGGGCAATGTGCGCATGATGGCCCAGCTGTCCCGTAAGGGAGAGGCGGCCATCGTCGGACTGGATGAACTGACGGCCAAGCTCCAGCTTATGTTCGGTCTTCTGTTTGTCATGTCATTTCTTATAGCCGTCTGGGTGAGATGAGGAGGCTGGTGTTTACGCTTGCGACGGCGGCCGTCCTGTGGACGGTGATGTTTTCCCCATGGACGGCTCCGCGGGTGGATTTCTGGCTGATGATGCCATTTTCGGCGTGTGTGCTGACGTTGTTTTCTTTTTGTTTTCGTCCCGACGGATGGCAGCGGATGAACTGGTCTGTGGCCAATGTGGGGTGGGGTGTAGGTATAGCCTTGTTTCTGTGGATCGTTTTCTGGGCAGGCGACAAGGCAGCTTCGTGCCTTTTCTCCTTCGCCCGCTCTCAGGTAGAGCTTATCTATGGCATGAAGTCCGGTTATTCTCCCTGGGTACTTTCCGTGCTGCTGCTGTTTCTGATAGGACCGGCCGAGGAGATATTCTGGCGAGGGTATGTCCAGCGCACTTTGTCCGAACGGTGGACGCCAGATGTCGGATTCGTCCTCACTACTTCCGTGTATGCACTAGTGCATGCGGGAGCCTGCAACTTCATGCTACTGATGGCTGCTTTCGTGGCCGGTGCGGTGTGGGGAGCGCTTTACCGCTTGTTTCCCCATCGGCTTTCGGCGCTGATAGTGTCACATGCTCTCTGGGATGCGGCGGTTTTTGTCTGGTTTCCCATTTAGTTTTCTTCGGATATTTCCGTTTTCTTATAAAAGATTTGCGGCGCTGTGGAAAGTTGCGTACCTTTGCGACTTCTTTACGCCGTATCTTTTTTATTATCGGACACATTTTTATTTATTAAATAATATTCTATGAGATTTGTTACATTTCTATCGGTTGTCACCGCTTTCGTTGTCGGTTCCACATGGCTTGCCCATGCCGACGGCAGACTGAAACCGGTGAAGACCCGAGGACCCAGGGTACAGCAACTTGCGAATCCCCGGACCATCAAGTTGAAATCAGAGAGTGACGCGACGGTGCCGTTTACGGTTCCGTTCACGCTGGCGCCCACGCGTGAGGAGTTCAATCGCTTTGTGATCGTGAATGCCAACGAGGACAATAAGACGTGGAACTTCATGGGTTCCGGTACGACCACGTGCATCAATTACGGTTATTCCTACAGTTCGGCTGCCGATGATTGGGCGTTCATCCCCGTCGAAGTGGAGGACGAAAACGTGCTCTACAGTCTTTCTTTCGAGATGAAGGCGCAGTATTCCAGCGATGAAGAATGCCTTGAAGTGGGTATCGGAGCGGGAGCCACGCCCGAGGACATGACGATAGTTCTTGACGTAGACAACTTCAAGCACACGAGCTATAAAACTTACGGACAGATGTTCAAGCCCACCGGTACGGGCATCCAGTGGATCGGTTTCCATGCCAATTCCGGCGTGTATAAGAGTGGCATCTCCGTGCGCAATATTTCGCTGGAGGCGCTGACTGACCCCATACCCTTGAAGCCCGCCATTGAGGAGAGTTCGGCCGACGGACTGGACTACACGGCTTCGGTGCGCATACCCTCGGAAACCCTGCAGGGCGAACCGATAAGCGGCAGTGTGGGTCTGAAGGTGTTGGTCGATGACGAGGTGCGGCAAGATTCCCCTCGTGTGTGGCCGGAGAACTGAAGCAGGTGGCGATGACCCTGACTTCGGGACGGCACACCATCAGCTACGTGGCCTATCTGACTACGGAAGGGAAAATAACTGAGAGCGGTGCCGTGTCGGAAGAAGTCACTTTGCGCAATACCGGTGCCCGTCCCCTGCCGTTCGACATGGAGCCGTCGGAGGAGGATTTCGGCGACTGTATAGTCCTCGATGTCAATGATGACGGCAAAACATGGACGTACAGTAGCCAGGAAGGTGCTTTCCAGTATGCTTATGGTTCGCAGAGCGCCGATGACTGGGTGTTCCTTCCGCCGGTGAATTTCGGTGCCAAGGGCGGAGCTTTCGATCTGTCGGTGGATGCCAAGTGCGAGGCGAATTACTGCCCTGAGTCGTTCGAAATCTGCGTGGGACGCGAGGCCAAGCCGGAAAGCATGACCTCCATGATGGCCTGCACCAACATAACGAATACCATCTGGGATACGTACACCGGAAAGATAACCCTCGAGGAGGGCGGAAACTGGGTGATCGGTATCCATGCCACGTCGGATGGCGACATGTGGAACCTCTACGTGGGCAACGTACATGTGGAGGGAGCTCCTGACGTGACACCCGCCCCGGCGGAAATAAAGAGCCTCGACTTCGACGGACGTCAAGGTGCTGTCGTTGTGACGCTGCCCTTGTTCACGGTCGAAGGTAAGCCGATGACGTCGCCCGTGGGTCTCGTCGTGACCGTGGACGGAGTGGAATACACGCAGGTGGAGCCCTCTGAGCCCGGTACCGAAGTGACCGTACCGATGGAACTGCCGATTGGTACGCACACCGTAAGCGTGGCCACTTATGTCGAGGAAAACGGCGACCGTCTGATGGGTTCTTCCGTCACTCGTACTTTCAAGGTGACCAACCCCGAGGGATATGCCTATCCGCTGCCGTTCCTCATGGAACCCACGGCCGGCGAATTTGAAATACTGACTATCGTCGATGCCAACGGCGATGGAAACACGTGGACGTACAACACCACGGACAAGGCATTGAATTACACCTTTAGTGAAGGCACCGCTGCCGACGAATGGGTATTCTTCCCTGGCGTTGCCATCGATGACGCTTCGCGTATCTATAACATCAGCATCGAGGCTCGCGCTTACACCGAAATGTATCCCGAGGCTTTTGAGATGTGCATCGGCCGTGAGGCTGCTCCTGAGTCCATGACCACTGTACTCGTGCGTGAAGACGATTTGGCGAGCTTCCTATACACCCCCTTTGTGGCCACTTACATCGCTCCTGAGGCAGGCAATTATATCGTCGGCATCCATGCTGTGTCGGCAGAGACAGGCCACACGCTCAGGGTGCGCAATCTCAAGGTCGAGGACTCCGGCTTCTCTGCACGCGCCCCGCAGGCCTGTGACGGTTTGACCGCCGAGGCCGACCCCACCGGCGCACTCAGCGCTACCATCAGTTTCCGCATGCCGTTGCTTGACATCCTCGGCGGCGAACTGCCTGCCGACGAACAATTGACGGCTACCGTGACCTCACCTACAGGCGAAACGCAGAGTGTCGAAGGTATTCCGGGCTCCCTGCAGTCCGTCGTTATCGGCGCGCGAGAGGGTAACAACCTCTTTACCGTCAGCGTATCCGCCGTTACCACGGGCGAAGGCGAACCGGCCGAAGTATCCGTGTTCTGCGGTATTGACAAGCCTTCGGCACCTGAAGTAACCTGGACCGTCGGCGAGGACAATCTTTCTATGACCCTTACATGGAGCGACCCTGCGAAGGGTATCAACGGCGGTGTAGTAGTTCCCGACGGACTGACACACACCGTCTACGTGCCCGTGGACGAAAGTGGTACCTATTGGAACAAGCTGGGCGAATTGCCCGCCGGTACGGACACTTATACGTTTGAAGTAAGTCCCGCCGTTCTCCAGTCCATCTCTTACGTAGGCATTTCCGCTACCAACGAGAAGGGCGAGTCGCAACTCGGTCTGGCCTACGGCATTCTTGGTACTCCGTATCCCCTGCCACTGGCTGAGGACTTCTCTGCCGCTACTGTCGCTTACCAGCCTCTCGTGCCCGAGTTGCCCGATAGCTACTACACGGGCAATTGGTTCCTTGACGACCCTGCTCTCCTCATTCCTACGATTGAAGAGGGCAACGGCGACGCTCTCCTTTGTTTCCGTCTCGAAGAAGGAGACACCTGTCGCTACGGCCGCATCGCTCTGCCTAAGTTCACCACTGTCGGAGCTTCCGCCCGCGTATGCGCCAGCTTCCGCTATTATGCCTCCGCCCTTGCGCCGACAGTTGAAATTTATGCCGACACGTACGACGCCCGTGATATCAAGGTTGGCGAGATAGTCGGCGGTGGCAGTGGCGAATGGATCACCGCTGGGTTCGATCTTCCGCAGTCCCTCATCGGACATCCGTGGGTCAACCTCCGTCTGCGTATCCTCTTCGACGAGAATATCTCTGTTCCCGGCGTCTTCGTTCTGGGCGGATACACCCTCGAAAGCATCTATGAAAAGCAACTCACGGCACGCCTCTCCGCCCCCGCGTCCATGACCGTCGGCACGGAATATACCTTCACGGGCAAGATTTTCAATGGAGGCACTGAAGCCGTTGCTCTGCCCGAAGTGCGTTGTACGCTCGTAGCTGCCGACGGAACTACGACCGTTCTCACCCCCGATGCGACACCCGACGATGCCACCCTCGGTGCCCATGAGACAGCGCAGTATGCTTACACCCTCGTTCCCACGGCCGACATGATAGGCGGATATGTTCTCCGTTTCGAGCTTGCTGACTTCACCGATGAGGTACCCGATGACAACGCTGACGAGAAGGATATGGAAATCACGACCGGCGGTCTGCCCGTCGTTACCGACCTCACCGCTGCCCTTTCCGGCAAGGAAGGTGTCAGCCTCGCCTGGAGCGAACCCGCTATGCATCTCACGGGCGTGGACGACATCGAGTCTTACGAACCGTTCACTTATGCCGAGAACATCGGCGAATGGCTCAACATAGACGGCGACGGTAAGAGTATCTACTCCGTGGGTTTCAACTACGAAGGCTCCGGTCTGCCCAAGGGCTTCCAGGTGTTCAACAGCGACCTCCTCGGCCTGTCCACCAACCTGACGCCGAACAGCGGCAGTCAGTTCTTCCTCGCCGTGACGCCTGCGGACGGCACTGCGGCCGACGACTGGCTCATCTCGCCCGAAGTCATCGGCGGCACCGATCTCAGCTTCAGCTTCAACATCCTTTCCGAGGACTACGGCGCTGAGTATATCGACATCCTCTACTCCACGACGGGGCGCGACACCAAGGATTTCCAGTTGCTGAAAACCTTCTCCAAGGGTCTCTGCGGATGGATAACGCTGTCGCTGACCCTGCCCGAAGATGCCAAATACTTTGCTTTCCACTACCGTACGGAGGACGTCTTCGGCATCTGCCTCGACGACATCATCTACTCGCCTGTTACGGACGCACGGATTAAGTCCTACAACGTCTACCGCGACGGCGAAGTTCTGGCTACGGAAGTTCTTTCGACCGAATATAACGATGCCGACGCCGGTCGCGGCAGCCATTCCTACAACGTTTCTGTTGTCACGGAAGCCGCAGGCGTGGAGACCGAACATCCGCTGTCCAACACTGTCTTCATGCTCGTCACGGGCATCGATACCACTGTTCGTGCCGGCCGCATCGACGTGAAGAGCCGCGCCATCGTGGTGAGCGGCATGGAAGGCCTGTCGCTGAATATCTATTCGACAGACGGTGTACGGATGGCATATCGTCCGTCGCTCGACGCGTCCGAGACGATAGACCTGCAACCCGGTGTGTACCTCGTGGAAGTGGGTGGCAAGACGGTGAAACTTGTCGTGAAGTGATAACCTTTCGTTTCGTCCCCTCGGGCGAAATTTGATAATCCGCAGGCTGCGGCGTGCTTCATTGGCGCCGCAGCCTGTTTATTATTATTGTTGTCCGGTAAAACTGGGGCAGTAGAAAATCAGTGGGGCATTGGGGGTATAGAATCATACGGTCCGCATGTTAACTGCTTTGCTGAATATTCATGACAATTAAACTATATTATGCCGGTGATGTTATTACCAGACATAATGTATCTGTTCTTTTCCGTTTCTTTATGTGAAGCGTGTTGCGTACATATTTTTAAAATCATGGAAAATGAATACTTCATGGAATGCTCCCAAAAGCCTCCGATTGGGCATTTTTATCTTTCCAACTGGGTAATTTTATTTTCCCAACTGGAGAGTTTTATTTTTCCAGACACCCCTTTTTTAAGCCCGTTTTCCGATCTTTGTTACCTACCCGCTCTTTTTCGTCCCGTTTTTGTCAAGATTCATGTTTTTCGGGCTGTGGCAATAATAAATCGCGGACGGATTGAAATGCATTTCCGGAATACCGGAAAAGATAGAAAGAAAAATAAACATTTAACATACCAGTCTGCTGGAGAGTGCTCTTGCCCATTCGTTTTCGGCAGGACTGCGACATCTTTCCCATGACAAATTTCAGAAAGTACTTTTATTCCCACAGTTTTTCTACTGACCCGAAATAAATCGCACCCCGAAAGTCAGACAAAAACTTTCGGGGTGCGGTTAAAAACTTTACTTACGATACAGCCTTTTAATGTATAGAGAAGGCCGAGTCGTTTACACGAGGTGGCTGATGAGCTCCTCGCGGTCGCCGTAAAGCAGATCGATAACGGGGATTTCAATCATTGTGTAACAACCGGGCTGCTGCTTCATACTGGCGCGTGCGGCGCAGACGAGCACTTGGCCTGTCAGGGCGGGGTTGTTGATGCGCATGTTGAACTCAAGCAACTGGTTTTGGGTCTTACCCGAAACGCCTTTGCGCGTCAGGTTGACCCCGTGGCCCATGTCCAGAAGTTCGTCCACGCACGGCACTTGCGTTATGTGTGTCTCATCGCTTGCGAAATAGGGATCGGCCTTGATGGCGGCGGCCACGTCCTCAAACCGGTAGCCGTCCTTCACTTCAATGTAGACCATGCGGCGGTGGATGCCCGTGCCCGTGGGAATGGTCATGGAGAGGGCGGCCTGTACGCCGTCGATGGCTTTCACGGCCACGGTGTGGCCCATACTCATGCCGGGGCCGAAGTTGGTGTAACTGATGCCCTTGGGCACGATGGCCTGCATCAGGGAGCGCACGACGGAGTCGCTACCCGGATCCCATCCGGCGGAGATGACGGCCACAGCCTGACCTGAGCGGGCGCTCTCGTCGAGCGATCGGCGCAGGGAGGTGATCTGCGTGTGGATGTCGAAACTATCCACGGTGTTGATGCCCAGGGCGAGGATGTCTTTGGCGTATGCCTCGACGCTGCGGGTAGGGGTGGCCAGGATGGCCACGTCTACGTCCTTCAGCTGGCGGATGTCTTTTACCACGGGGTAGGCGGCGAGTTCCGCCGGCTGGTTTTCCGTTTCGTTGCGGCGTACGATACCGGCCACTTCAAAGTCCGGTGCTGCCTCCAGGGCATGGAGGGTGTAATGTCCTATGTTGCCATAACCGACGATGGCTGCTCTTATCTTCTTCATTTCTTTTTTGTTTTTTGGTTCGTATTTGTTTTTATTTAAAAGGTCTTTATTTCACGCCCAGTTCGTGCAGCAGCCGGTCGGCGCCCCCCCAGCGATCCATGAGGAAGAGCACGTAACGGATGTCCACGCCGATACAACGGGTGAGTTCCTGCGTGTAACTGATATCGCTGCTCATGGCGTCCCAGTTGCCGTCGAAAGCAAGGCCGATGACTTCGCCCCGTGCATTGAACATCGGACTTCCGGAGTTGCCGCCGGTGATATCGTTGTTGGTCAGGAAGCAGAGCTGCATCCGGCCGGTCCGGCGGTCGGCATAGGGACCGAAGTTACCGGCACGGAACACGTCGGCCACGGCCGGTTCCATAGCATATTCTTTTATTTTATCGGCCTGGGCTACTTTGTCCAGAAGACTCTCCACGGTAGTGTAGTGGTTGTGGTGCGTGCCTTCACTGGTGTAGTCGTCAACGAATCCGTAGCTGAGGCGCATGCTGAAGTTGGCGTCCGAGTAGTGCGGCTGGTCCTGTTCCATCTCCAGCAGTGCTTGGCAGAGCAACTGTTCGCCGTAGTTCCGTTCTTCGTTGTATTTCCGGATGTGCATGGACTGGAGGGAAATCAGCTGCGACATGCTTTCGGCGTCCTTCAGGGCCAGGCTTTGCAGGATGTTTTCGCCGACTCCGTGCTGTGCGTAGTAGGCGGCGTCGGTGTAGGGGAGACTGCGGAAGAGGTCGTCCACGTAAGCCTCGTAGTTTTTTCTGTATTTCTTCCGGATGTCCTGATAGAAGTCAGGCAGGTATTTCGAGGGAATCACGCCGGTCAGGTTGCGGAGCAGGGCGACGGTGGTTTCTTTGTCCACTTGTGGGTTGTAGTCCTTGTAGAAAGTTTCCAACTGGTTTGTCAGGTCTGCCCGTTCGACGGAGTCTTTCTCCTTGTACAGTTTCTTAAGCAGCTTGCTCAACTCAAAGATTTCGATGCCGCGATAGGTCTCGTTCAAGAAATTGAGGGCGCGATAGGTCTCGGCTCTTTTCCCGTAGGCTTTTTTTAGGTCTTTCAGCACAGAGCCGAAGCGTTCTTTCGTGTCGGGGTTCTTTTTCCACCATGCGGAAAGTTTCTTCTCCAGTGCTTTCTTTTCCTTGATAACGCCCAAGCGTTCGAGCGCCCGGTTCATACCGATGCTGTTTTTCCAGTAGTTGGAGCTCTGGGCGTACTTGGCGGCATACTGGAGGCGTATGGTGGGGTCGGAGTCCATCCACTTGCTCCAGACACCTTGTTTCACGCCGCGCACGTTGATGCGGGCTTCGTTGCTGCATTCCATGCGCTCCTTGATGCCGAAGGAGGAGAGGTAGCGGTTGGTGGAGCCGGGGAAGCCTACGGTCATGCAGTAGTCTCCCTTTTCATATCCGTCCAGGCTGACGGGGGCGTAGCGTTTGGAGCGGTAGGGGCGGTTGTCGGCCGAATATTGTGCGGGGCGGTTGAGTGAATCGGCATAGATGCGGAAAACACTGAAGTCGGCTGTCTGGCGCGGCCACATCCAGTTGTCTGTCTCGCCGCCGTATTTTCCGAGGCTGCGGGGCGGGGCGAAAACGAGTCGCACATCGTTGTACGTGGTGTAGATGTTCACGTAGAACTCGTTGTTGGTGTAGTAGGACTGCATGACGACGTCTTTGGTGCTGTCCCGGTCGATGTATTCCTGCCGGATGGTAGTGTAGAGTGAGTCTATGCACTGTTTCCTTATTTCCCATTTCCAGTTCTTGCCGTACGTCTTGGCTGCTTCCGGATGTCTGTTCCAGGCTTCTTGTACGGCAGTGTTCACACGGTCGGTGACGTTCTCCGTGCGGTCGAGGAACATGACGAAGAGCCCTTCGGCGGGCAGTTCTTCCTCCTGTGTGCGCGCCACATATCCGTTTTGCAGAATGTCGTTCTGCGGAGTGGCCAATGTCTGGATGGACGAGAAGCCGCAGTGATGGTTGGTGAATACCAGTCCGTCGGGCGACACGACTACTCCCGTGCAGAATCCGCCGAATACGACCACGGCATCCTTGAGCGACGTGCCTTCGGGGTTATACATTTCTTTTTCCGTCAGTTTCAGGCCCAGCTGTTTCATGATTTCCATTGTTTTGGGATTGATGTTGTTCATCATCCACATGCCTTCATCGGCTTGTGCGCCGAGGCAACAGGTCAGCAGCAGGAGCCACGCTGTGATTTTTCTTTTCATGTCTGTCTCTATTTATTATATTTGTTGATAAAGTTATTTATTTCTGGTTCTTTGCGGTTGTTTTTCCTTTTGGCTCGTTCTGTTTCATTTCCAGAATGATTTTCACCTTGTCCGTCCGCACGCGGGCCACCAGCCAGTCTCGCAGGCGGGTGTTTGCTTCTACGTTCAGTTTTCGTTCCAGTTGCATGTAGGCCACGATCAGGGTGTCGGCCTTTTCCGTATGGCCCAGGGAGTAGCACAGGCTCCGTCCCAGGCACAGTGTGCTGATTTCGGGAAACAGAGTCCGGATTTCCTGGCTGAGCGAGGCGGCCAACTGCTCGTTGCGTTCGTAGGGCTGTAGTCTTTTCTCCAGTCCTTGTATCTGTTTTTGCTGCGCGGTCAGCAGGCGGGCGTTCTGTTCCGCTTGTTTCGGGGATATGAATTCCTGGTTCTGCAGCATGGAGCGCAGGTCCTTGACCTCCACACCGGCGGTTCCTTGTATGATGGTCAGTTCGGTGTCGTCCAGTCCATAGTTCTTCAACTTGCATTTGGCTGCGTTTATCTCTTTTTCGCAGATGTCCTGTCCGACGCTTACGACGCGGATGTTCCGTTGGGCATGGCTTATCTGCCGTCCGATGATTTGTGTGTTTTCCGAAGCCAGTTCTCTGTTGATGAAATCATTAGCCTTTTTGGTATAGGCTGTTTCGCGCACCAGCTGGTAGGTGAGCAACGAGGCTGGCAGAATGGTGACCACGGCTATCGTGACGAGTATGTGCTTGACGCGCTTTTCTCGCTGCTTGTCTACGAATACCTTAGGCTTGAAATGCATGGCCCGCACACCGATGAAAGTGGCCAGGCTGATGAAGATGGTGTTTATTATATAAAGGTAGAAAGCCCCTGCGGCATACATCCAGTTGCCTGTACCGATACCGAATCCTGTCGTGCAGAGCGGTGGCATGAGGGCGGTGGCGATGGCTACGCCAGGGATAACGTTGCCGTTCCGCTGGCTCGTACTGCTCAGTGCGATGATGCCGGCCAGTCCGCCGCAGAGAGCGATGAACACGTCGTAGATGTTGGGCGATGTGCGCGCCAGCAGTTCTGATTGCGCCTCGGCTATCGGGGTGGCGATGAAATAGATGACGGAGGTGAGTATACTGAATGCCGTTGCCGTGAGGTAGCTGCGGAATGAGCGCTTGAAGAGTTCGAAGTCATTGATGCCCATGCCCAGTCCCATGCCGATGATGGGTCCCATGAGGGGAGAGATGAGCATGGCTCCGATGATGACTGCGGCAGAATTGGTGTTCAGGCCCAGCGAAGCTGTGAATATGGCCAGTATGAGAATCCAGAGTTTCGCTCCGCGGAAGTCCACTCCGTCCTTGATGCTTTGTATGGTTTCCTCTTCCGGAGCCTTTTCAGCCCGGATGTTCAGTAGCCGGTGCAGTATATCCTTCAGTTGCTCATGGATGTTCTTTTGTTCTGTCGGAGGTGTGTTTGTCATGGTCTGCGAAGTTTGCTTTTAATGTTATGGATGATAGGTTCTATGGGAAAGTCCTTGCGTATGATGTAGGCGATGAACAAGAGAATCAGCACGGTGTTCACTCCCATCCGTGCGACGGGATGCCAGGTGTCGGGTTGCAGTTCCATGCCGCCGTACAGCAGGGCGGCGAAAGCCGTGTAGACGAGGATATCTTTCATCGGGTAGGCGATAGGGTTTTTCTTTTGTCCGACGATGTAGGACAGGGTCATGGCCGTGGCGTATCCGGCAAATCCTCCCCATGCGCAGGCCATATAGCCGTAGCGGGGAATGAAAACCAGATTGACGGCAATCAGTACACTGCATCCTGCCAGGGAGAACCAAGCTCCCCAGATGGTCCTGTCGATGAGCTTGTACCAGAAAGAAAGGTTGAAGTAGACACCCATCATGATTTCGGCTGCCATGACGATGGGCACTACGCGCAATCCTTCCCGGTAGTCGGGAGCGATGATGAGTTTCAGGATATCTATGTATCCCATCACGCAGAGAAAGGCCAGCAGGGTGAAAATAATGAAGTATTTCATGGCGGTGGCGTATGTCTCCCTGCAGTCTCTGTCTTTCGCTTTTCCGAATACGAACGGTTCGTAGGCGTAGCGGAACGCCTGGGTAATCATGGCCATGATCATGGCTACTTTCACACAGGCTCCGTAAATACCCAGTTGTACTTTTCCGTCCTGTCCGTCGCCGTAGACGAGCGGGAATATCATTTTGTCTGCCGTTTGGTTCAGGATGCTGGCGATGCCCAGCACAAGGATGGGCCAACTGTACCGGAGCATCCTTTTTACCAATTGTGCGTCCGGTTTGTAGCGGAATTCTTTTAATTCAGGCCAGAAGAATATCGTGATAAAAGACGTGCATGCGAGATTGAGTCCGAAGGCATATCCTACGCCTGTCTGTGGATTGTATATCCATCCTATTGTGTCGGGATGCTGTTCGTACAGGTTGGGCAGTACCGCAAAGTAGAGTATGTTGAGCGTGATGTTCAGGATGATGAACAGCAGTTTGAGGGAAGCGAATTTTACCGGCCGGTGGCAAAAGCGCAACCAGGCGAAGGAAATACTCTGGAATGCGTCAATGGCAACGCAAACGGCCATCATGCCTACGTATTCGGGGTGGTCGGCATAGCCCATAGCAGAGGATACGGCGGGCAGGAACACCAGTATGACGGTTGTGAACAGGAGGGCTACGGTGCCTACCAGGACGAGCGTCGTGGAATAGATGTTCCTCGGGTCTTCTCCTTCTTTGTTGGCGAAGCGGAAGAACGTGGTCTCCATACCGAAAGTGAGCAATACGAGTATCAGTGCCACATAGGCGTAGATGTTGGTTATCACTCCGTATCCACCGGAGGCAGCTGCCAGTTGTGCCGTGTAGAGAGGTACCAGCAGGTAGTTGAGAAAACGTCCCACGATGCTACTCAGTCCGTAAATGGCGGTATCTTTTGCTATGGATCTCAGTTCTGTCATCTTGATATGAATAGATATAGTTAACCGAAAAAGAAGTAAGCCACACCTATGGCCGCCAGGATGCCTGCCGCGTCGGCCATCAGTCCGCAGGTCACGGCGTGACGGGTATGGCGCACGCCCACACTGCCGAAATACACGGCCAGGATGTAGAACGTCGTGTCGGTGGAGCCTTGGAAGATGCAACTCAGTCGTCCGACAAACGAATCGGCTCCGTAGGCGGCCATGGCATCCACCATCATTCCGCGTGAGCCGCTTCCGCTCAAAGGTTTCATCAGCGCAGTGGGCAATGCGCCGACGAACTCAGTGTCGAATCCTATACTGCTTATAACGTTGCCGAGGCCGTCGATAAACAGGTCCATGGCTCCGGAAGCGCGGAATACCCCGATGGCCACCAGCATGGCCACCAGATAGGGTATGATGCGTACGGCCGTGGAAAATCCGTCTCTGGCCCCTTCTATAAAAGTTTCGTATACATTAATGCGCCGGTGCACACCGGAGAAAATAAACGCTATGATAATAAGGAATAGAAGTATGTTGGCAATGGATGTGCTCCATACGTTCACGGCGTCCCGCTCCAGCCGGCTCAGTCCCCAGACGAGACATGTTACACAGAGGCAAAGGCTGCCTATGGCTGTTATGACTGTACGGTTCAATAGATTGATTCGTTGGTAGATGCTGGTGATAATCAGACCGGTGAGGGTACTTGCCAGTGTGGCAAGCAGCAGAGGTAGGAATACGTCTGTGGGCTGTGCGGCTCCCATTTGTGTCCGATATACCATGATGCTTACGGGGATGAGCGTCAGTCCCGATGTGTTGAGCACGAGGAACATGATCATGGAATTGGTGGCAGTGTCTTTTCTGGGGTTCAGTTCCTGCAATCCTTCCATGGCTTTCAAACCTAAGGGAGTGGCGGCATTATCCAGTCCCAGCATGTTGGCGGACAGGTTCATGAAGATGCTTCCTATGACGGGATGTCCAGTCGGAATCTCGGGGAAAAGTTTAACGAACAATGGGCTGAGCCATCGGGCCAGTCTGTCCACCAGTCCGCCCCGTTCCCCGATTTTCATCAGCCCCATCCACAGGGACAGGACGCCTGTCAGTCCGAGGGAAATCTCGAAAGCAGTCTTGGAGGAGGCAAAAGTGGAATCTATCAGGGAAGGAAAGACATTCAGGTCGCCGGCAAACACGAGTTTGATGATAGCCGTGAGAAAGGCGATACCGAAGAAAGCAATCCAGATGTAATTAAGTACCATAATTTGCAAATAAGCATAATTGGACAAAATTACATGTTTTTTACGGTTTGTACCGTCTTGTGGTTGTTAAAAAACGTAGAGCAAAGGATGTATGTCGAAATATGGTCGAATCTCTATGCACGGAAATAGCGGGTTCGGTACTTCCTGGCGGGTATGGCGAATATAAAAAAGTGAAAGAATGAGTGATGGATATTATTCCAATCTTCATTCTTTCACTTGTTCCGTCACACTTAGGAAATGCGGGCTTTCAGTTGTTCAAGCGACATGCCGCCGCTTTCCCTCCATTCCAGTTGTCCGTTTTTGAAAAGCATCAGGGTGGGTACGGACTGGATGCGGTGCTGCTCCACCAGGTCGGGATGAGTGTCGATGTCTATTTTTGCTATGCGGATGCTGTCGCCCATCTCCTGTTTCAGATTGTCCAGTACGGGATGCATGCGTTGGCAGGGACCACACCATGTGGCATAGAAGTCTACCAATACGAGGTTGTTGTTCTCTATCAGCTGTTTCAAAGATTCTTTTTCCATAAATGTTGTTTTTAAAGGGTTATGTACATAAAAAAAACAGCAAATGCCGGGCCTGTCCGCTTTTTAAAACAGACATTAGTTTCCTTTAACAGCTTATGTGGTAATAAGCTGACATATAGACGGATTTCATGCTAATTTTATTAAATCGGTATGACAGGATGGCTTTTTTCAATTAAAACATTTATCTTTGTGGCAATGGAAGAACAATTCGACATACGGAAACAACAGAGCGGAGCCGGTGAACGGGACTTTGAAAATGCGCTTCGCCCTTTGCGTTTCGAAGACTTCAGCGGTCAGTTGAAGGCGGTGGAAAACCTGCGTGTTTTTGTCGAGGCTGCCAAGTATCGTGGCGAACCCCTTGACCACACTCTGCTCCACGGTCCTCCGGGATTGGGAAAGACTACTCTGAGCAATATCATAGCCAACGAACTGGGGGTAGGATTTAAAATCACCTCGGGGCCTGTGCTTGATAAACCGGGCGATTTGGCCGGAATACTCACTTCGCTGGAACCCAACGATGTACTTTTCATCGATGAGATACATCGCTTGAATCCCGTGGTGGAGGAATATCTTTATTCCGCGATGGAGGATTACCGTATAGACATCCTGATAGACAAAGGCCCTTCGGCCCGGAGCATACAGATAGATCTGAATCCTTTCACGCTCGTGGGAGCTACCACTCGTAGCGGGCGGCTCACGCCTCCTCTGCGTGCGCGTTTCGGCATCAACCTCCATCTGGAATATTATGACAACAGCGTGCTCTCGCGCATTATCCGGCGTTCGGCCGGCATTCTCGGTGTTCCTATTTCCGACGAGGCTGCTACCGAAATAGCCCGTCGCAGCCGGGGAACGCCTCGTATAGCCAATGCGCTTCTGCGTCGCGTGCGCGACTTCGCGCAGGTAAAGGGCGACGGAAATATCGATATGGATATTGCACGCTATGCGCTGGAGGCGCTCAATATCGACCGTTATGGACTGGACGAGATAGACAACCGCATTCTGCTTACTATCATTGATAAATTCCGTGGAGGTCCCGTAGGTATCACGACTATCGCCACAGCTGTGGCGGAGGATGCGGATACGGTGGAGGAAGTCTATGAGCCTTTTCTCATCAAGGAGGGCTTTATCAAACGTACTCCACGAGGCCGCGAGGTGACGGAGCTGGCTTACGAACATCTGGGGCGGAACCGATTTGTGTCCGATCTGCAGGGGTCGTTGTTTTGAACAGTCCGGGGGAACGACAGACAAAAACAGAATATTTATGATAACCTATAACACAGACGGCGTGAAGATGCCGGACATCAGGCGACGTGAGAACACAGCCTGGGTGAAAGCCGTGGCTTCCGCTCACGGAAAGAAAGTGGGGGAGATTGCCTATATTTTTGTAGATGACGGAAAAATACTGGAAGTGAACCGTCAGTATCTGCAACACGATTATTATACGGATATCATCACGTTTGATTATACCGACGGAGACGTCATCTCCGGCGATCTTTTTATCAGTCTGGACACCGTGCGCACGAATGCCGGCCAGATGGGGGTTCCCTATCAGCAGGAGTTGCGCCGTGTCATCATCCACGGCATTCTTCACCTGTGCGGCATTAATGACAAGGGACCCGGTGAGCGGGCGGTGATGGAGGAAGAGGAAAACCGTGCGCTGGCGATGCTGGAAATAAGATAGGAGGACAGTATTTTAATAACCAAAGATATGAAACCAGTTGTAAGCATTATCATGGGCAGCACTTCCGACCTGCCTGTTATGGAGAAAGCCGCTCTTTTTTTCGACGAGCTCCAGATTCCTTTCGAAATGAATGCTCTTTCGGCGCACCGCACGCCTGACGAAGTGGAGAACTTTGCCAGGAATGCCGCAGGGCGCGGGCTGAAAGTCATTATAGCCGGCGCCGGTATGGCTGCGGCCCTGCCCGGGGTCATTGCGGCCGGCACCACGTTGCCAGTCATCGGGGTGCCTATCAAAGGTATGCTGGATGGATTGGATGCCTTGTTGTCCATCGTACAGATGCCGCCGGGAATACCCGTGGCTACGGTGGGTGTGAACGGTGCGCAGAATGCCGCTATTTTGGCCGCCCAGATGCTGTCGCTCTCTGATGCCGAACTGGCTGGCCGATTGGCTGCCTTCAAGGAAGGCCTGAAAAACAAGATAGTAAAGGCAAACGGTGAGTTGGCCGAAGTGAAATATAAGTATAAAGTAGATAACTGAAAGGCAGACTTAATGTCATAAAGGATATGAATCTGTTTAACTACTGCCGTCGTGCTACCCGTGAAGTGAACATCGGGGGCACACCTCTGGGAGGACACCATCCCATACGGATACAGAGCATGACCAACACCGTGACGATGGATACGGAAGCCTGTGTGGCGCAGACCCTCCGCATCGCGGAGGCTGGAGGTGAATACGTTCGCCTCACGACACAAGGGGTGCGCGAGGCCGAGAACCTGAAAGCTATCAATGCAGGAGTGCGGGCCGTCGGATGCAACGTACCTCTGGTGGCCGACGTGCATTTCAATCCCCGTGTGGCGGATGTGGCCGCCTTGTATGCCGAGAAAGTACGCATCAACCCTGGTAATTACGTGGATGCGGCGCGCACGTTCAGGCATCTGGAATACACAGACGAAGAATATGCCGGAGAACTCCGGAAAATAGAAGAGCGTTTTGTACCTTTCCTGCATATTTGCCGGGACAATCATACGGCTGTACGCATCGGAGTGAACCACGGTTCGTTGAGCGACCGCATCATGAGCCGGTACGGAGACACTCCGGAAGGCATTGTGGAGAGTTGTATGGAATTTCTGCGTATCTGTGTAAAGGAGGACTTCCACGACGTTGTCATTTCCATCAAGGCCAGCAATACGGCGGTAATGGTACGCAGTGTGCGTCTGCTGGCCGACGTGATGGAACGCGAGGGGATGGATTTCCCTCTACATCTGGGAGTGACGGAAGCGGGGGACGGCGAGGACGGACGCATCAAAAGCGCCGTGGGAATAGGTGCCTTGCTGGCAGACGGGCTGGGAGACACTGTACGCGTGTCGTTGAGCGAGGCGCCCGAGGCTGAGATACCCGTAGCCCGTAAACTGACGGAGTATGTCACACGCCGTGCGGGGCATCTGATGATACCGGGCGAGGCGGCTCCAGGTTTCGATTTCCTGCGGCCTGTGCGCCGTCATACGGTGGCAGTGGGCAATATTGGCGGGGATAACATCCCCGTTGTTATGGTCGACCGTATGGATCTGGAGGCTTCCGGCCGACGGTCCGCTTTCCGCCCAGTAGAGGCTTTCCAGCCGGATTATATTTATTGCGGCCGCCATCTGCCTTCCCGGGAAGAGCGTGAACGGTCCGCTTATATCGTAGATGCCGACCTATGGACGGGGGAGCCGGACACTTATCCCGCATTCCCCTATACCATGTTGCCGCTCCTCGGTACTTGTCCGGCAGAACGGAAATTCCTGTTTCTCTGTTATGGGGCGCTGACAGAAGAGGTGCGCGCTTGCCTGAAATACCATCCGGAAGTAGTTGTCATCTCGCAAAGCAATCATCCTAACCGGCTGGGTGAGCATCGTGCTTTGATTCACGAGCTGACGCGGGAGGGGCTGAACAACCCGGTCATCGTGTTCCAGCAGTATTCCCACTGTGCTGCGGAGAAGGAAGATTTCCAGATAGAAAGTGCGGCCGATATGGGAGCCCTGCTTTTTGACGGCCTGTGCGACGGCCTGTATTTGTACAACAACGGGGATTTGTCTCACGCAGACATCGACGCCACGGCTTTCGGCATTCTGCAGGCCGCCCGCCTGCGCACAAGCAAGACGGAATACATCTCCTGTCCGGGATGCGGCCGTACACTCTACGACCTCGAAGCTACCATCGCCCGCATCAAGGCCGCCACTTCCCATCTGAAAGGATTGAAAATAGGCATCATGGGATGTATCGTCAACGGTCCCGGAGAAATGGCGGATGCGGATTACGGTTATGTGGGCGCGGCTCGCGGCAAGGTGAGTCTGTATAAAAAACAGGAGTGTATCGAAAAGAACATTCCGGCGGAGGAAGCGGTGGAGAAATTGCTTCAGCTGATTCGCGCCAACGGAGACGAACCGGCTAAAACATAGTTTTTTCATAGGGAAAGTTATGCTTCCCTGTAAAAATGACTATCTTTGTCTAAAGAAGAATAAATAAAACTGAATTCAATATGGAACAGAAACTTACCATCTACAATACCCTGTCGCGCAAGAAGGAGGAGTTTGTACCTGTCACGCCGGGGCGCGTGGGCATGTATGTATGCGGTCCTACGGTGTATGGCGACGCACACCTGGGGCATGCACGGCCTGCCATTACGTTCGACCTGTTGTTCCGCTATCTGCAACACGTCGGATATAAAGTGCGTTACGTCCGTAATATTACGGACGTAGGGCATCTGGAGCACGATGCCGACGAAGGCGAAGACAAGATTGCTAAGAAAGCCCGGCTCGAAGAGCTGGAACCAATGGAAGTGGCCCAGTATTATACCAATCGTTTCAACGCGGCCATGGCACAGCTGAACGTGCTTTCGCCCAGTATCGAGCCGCATGCCACGGGGCATATTATAGAGCAGGAGCAACTTGTGCAGCAGATTCTTGACAATGGATTTGCGTATGTGTCGAATGGTTCGGTTTACTTCGACGTGGAGAAGTACGACAAGGTTTATGGCTACGGAAAGCTGTCGGGGCGTAACCTGGACGATGTGCATGATGCCAGCCGCGAGCTGGACGGCGTGGGGGAGAAACGCGCGCAGGTGGATTTCGCTCTTTGGAAGAAGGCGCAGCCTGAACACATCATGCGGTGGCCGTCGCCCTGGAGCGAAGGTTTCCCCGGATGGCATTGCGAATGTACGGCTATGGGACGCAAATATCTTGGCGAATGTTTTGATATCCACGGGGGGGGGATGGACCTTATTTTCCCGCACCACGAGTGCGAGATAGCGCAGGCGGTCGCCGCACAGGGCAAGCAGATGGTGAAGTACTGGATGCACAACAATATGATTACCATCAACGGTAAGAAAATGGGCAAGTCCTACAACAACTTCATCACGCTCGGCCAGTTTTTCAGCGGAGAACACGAAAGCCTGACGCAGGCTTATTCTCCCATGACCATCCGTTTCTTTATCCTTCAGGCGCACTACCGTAGTACGGTGGACTTCAGCAACGAGGCCCTGCAGGCCAGTGAAAAGGGACTGTCCCGGCTTATGGAGGGAGTGAAAAACCTGAAGCACATCACTCCGGTGGAGAACGGTACGGTGGAGATGAGCTACGTGGACGAATTGCGTGACAAATGTTATTCGGCCATGAACGACGACCTGAACTCGCCGATTGTCATCAGCCATTTGTTCGACGCCTGCCGTGTGGTGAATACCATTGTCGATAAAAAGGCATCCGTCAGTCCCGACGTGCTGGACGCCCTGCAGGAGGTGTTCTGCACATTCACGTTCGATATTCTGGGGCTGAAGGAGGAGACGGGCAGTAACGGCGCCCGTGAGGAAGCGTTCGGGAAGGTTGTGGACATGCTGCTTGAGCAGCGCCGTATCGCCAAAGCCAATAAAGACTGGGCTACGAGCGACCGCATCCGTGACGAACTGGCCGCCTTGGGATTCGAGGTGAAAGACACGAAAGACGGCTTCTCGTGGTCGCTCAATAAGTAAGAGCCCGACGAGATAAAGGCCCGTATATAATACAGAAGAGTCTGTATCGAATTTGTGAAGTGTACTCCAAAAGTTTTTGTCTGACTTTTGGGGTACACTTCATTTGATGCCTAAACTAAGGCTCAACAGAAAACCGACGGGGCTACACAGCCCGCCGCCTACTGAACCATTATGCATTGAAGAACAATGTGTTCCGCCCGTTTGGTTGCCGACGCAACCAAACGGGCGGCTCCTATACACAGATGTTGGCGGAAAAATGCTTCAATGGTTCAGACTCCCTGAGTATCAACGAGTAATGGTTCACAAATGGTTCAGCAAAGGTTCAGAATGGTTCATAGTCGCTGAGTATCAGTGCGTAATGCTTCAGCAACGGTTCAGAAATTAGCGATAGCAGCACCCTGCGGCGGAAAAAACTGAAGGATAGATGAAGGAAAACTGAAGGATAAATGAACCATTTGTTGCTGGTAATCAAACAGTTTGAACCATTGAAGCATTTTTCCGCCAACATCTGTGTAGGGAGGAGGGCGACAAGTTCAGGCCGACTATCCCGCAGGCAATTTCGACGTCGGGCCACAGGCAAGGCACTTGTCAAGCCGCAGGCTGTTCACTTGCCGGGTGTAGTGCGGTTCACTATAGGTAATGAAGCGCTGTTCAGTGTGGGTAGTGAAGCGCGGTTTACTATAGGTAGTGGAGCGTTGTTCACTATGGGTAGTGAAATACTATCCTTAGCTCCTCACGATAGTATTCCTTGTCCCCTAAAGATAGTATTCCTTATCACCCAAGAATAGTATTCCTGATGGTCTTATGATAGTTCGAATGACGACATTACGATAATTCTAATAACAGACTCCGGTGCGCCGCGGTTCCGGCATGGATGCTCTTAGGCGTGTATCTGCCGCGGCAGAAAAGAATATGCGGCTCAATAATGTATAAAAAACAGATTTTCAGCAGGAAGTCCTTGTCTATATATGTTTTTTTTCATACCTTTGCAGCGGTTCTCAAAAAGGCGTACTTTTGTCTACGCATAATCTACTCATGTATAAGAAATTAATAGTACTTTTGATGTTCTGTTCGGCTATGAAGGCTGCTGATTTCTCCGATAATCATGAATCGAGTCGTGATTTACCGGTGGCGGTGCCGTTGCAGACAGAAAACGTCGATACGATAGCGATACAGCCGGATATCTGTTTGCGGTGGGGCAGTATTGTGGATACGGCCAAGAAATATCTGGGCAAGCGTTATCTGAGCGGACACCGGGGGCCGAATGCCTTTGACTGTTCCGGTTTTACGAGTTATGTTTATGCACAGGAGGGTATCAAGATAGGCCGTTCCTCGCGTGATCAGTTCTTGGAAGGCGAAAAGATTGCCATTGCGGATTTGCAGAAAGGCGATCTGGTGTTTTTTGCCAATCCCGGTAAGAAGTCCCGTATCAATCATGTGGGTATCGTGACCGAGGTGGACAACGAAAATAACAAGTTTAGTTTTATCCATGCCTGCCGGCGAGGGGTTACTATCGACACCTATCCGGATGTGGCATATTACGTTAAACGGTATGTCAGTGCACGACGCATTATCACTGATTAAAAGAAAGAGTCTCCGGGTGAGGCTCTTTTTTGTTTTCTTGTTCGTAGTGTTTTTCTGTCCGGCTGTGTCGGGGCAGAAAATCTGGACTTTTGCTTTCACGGGCGATATTATGCAGGGAACCACTTATCCGGATTCCGTGAAAGGTTCCTATCTGCCGGCCGATGACGGCGCCGGCCTGTTTCAGGCTCCGCTTGACGTTCTCCGGAATGCCGACCTGACGGCAGGTAATCTGGAGGGGACGTTGCTGGAACGCGGAGGCCGTGTGAAGAAATGCGGCAATCCGGCTTTGTGCTATGCTTTCCGCACTCCGCCCCGTTATGTGAAGAATCTGGTGGAAGCCGGATTTGACTTCCTGAGTGTGGCCAACAATCATGTCAATGATTTCGGTACCGAAGGACTGGATTCTACGCAGGCCGTTTTACAACAGGCCGGTATCCGTTTTGCCGGTTTGCGCGGGCGATGCGAGGGAGTGGTGATAGAAAGAGACAGCATAAAAATAGGCTTCTGTGCGTTCGGGCATAGCAAGGGCACGTTGAATATCATGAACTATGAAGAGGTGAGCCGTACGATAAGTGAATTGAAAAAGCAGTGCGACCTGCTGGTCGTTTCATTTCACGGAGGCGGTGAAGGCACGAAATTCAGCCATGTTCCTCACAGGATGGAAACCTGTTTCGGCGAACAGCGGGGCAATGTGGAAGCTTTTGCTCATGCGTGTATCGATGCTGGGGCGGACATCGTGTATGGGCACGGCCCGCATGTGGTGCGGGGCATGGAGTTGTATAAAGACCGTTTCATAGCTTATAGTCTGGGTAATTTCTGTACGCCCTACCGGGTAAACCTGAGCGGTAAGTCTGGGTATGCTCCTGTCGTAACGGTTCGGGTCGACGGGAAGGGAGTCTTTGTGGAAGGGCAGATACATTCGTTCATACAGGTAAGGGGCAAAGGACCACAAGCCGACCCCACCCGTGCCGTGGTGCGGGAAATACGTCAACTCACGTCTGCGGATTTTCCGCAGACTCCGCTTGTCATTTCGGAAGAAGGGGCTATTCGCCGGAAGTGACCGTTCCTTGGCGGGCACAGTCCGGACAGATGCCTTTCAATACGTAATTGACTCCTTGCAGAGTGAACCCTTCGGGCAGAGTGACAGCGGGAATGCCGGTCTGTCTGAAACAGAACGTGCGGTGGCATTGTTCGCAGTAGAAATGGGCGTGCATGTCTTCTATGGTACATTCCCAGTCGCCGTTGCATACCTCGTAGCGTACCGAGCCGCTTCCGTCCTCTATGCCGTGCACCAGATGGCGGGAAAGAAACACCGTCAGCGTACGGAATATTGTGGAGCGGTCCACTGTTTCCAGCTTTTCTTCCAGTTCGCCCAGGGACAATGCATGACAGGACTGCTCCAGTGTGCGGAATATAAGCAAGCGCAATGCCGTAGGTTTTACGCCCCGTTGCTCCAGACGGCGGAGTATTCTGTCTTCTTCCTTCATATACTTTTATATATACGGCTCGGTCAGTGCGAGGAAATGGTTTTCATGGTGGAGGCTTTCTGGTGTATCTTCTTCATCATCTGCAGTACCTGGGGATGGCTTTCGGCCACGTTGGTGGTTTCATTCGGGTCGTCAATCATATTGAACAATTGGTCGACAGGCTGATTACCCGTTTCGATTTTTGGTCCCCAATTGATCATCTGAATCTTGTTGTTGGCCGGAATATATTTCCATTTGTTGTTGCGGACACATATCACGCGGGTGGAGGAGAGTTCCGAAACCCATGGGCGGTGTTTCTTCGATTCTCCAAGTATCTGGCCCAGCCGGTTTTCGCTGTCGGTTGCTGCTCCTTCAGGCAGTTGTGCTCCGACAAGCGCGGCCAGGGAGGCGAATATGTCAATGTGGCTTATCAGGGTGCCGTTAGTCTTCGCTGCCGGTTGCACGCGTCCGGGCCATCGCACGATGAGGGGAACCATGGTGCCGCCCTCGTATCCGGAGTATTTGAAGCCCCGCAGTCCGCCGGTCGGGCTGTGGCCGTTGAGCAGTTCTTCGGCTCTGTCGGCGTATCCGTCATCAACTACCGGGCCGTTGTCGCTCGAAAGGATGATAAGTGTGTTGTCGGCTATGCCGGCTTCCTCGACAGCTTTCATTACTTCCCCGACCGTCCAGTCGAACTGGGCGATGGCGTCGCCGCGGAGTCCCATGCTGTTCTTGCCCCGGAAACGCTCGTGAGGCCATCGGGGCACGTGTACGTCGTTCGTAGCCAGATAGAGGAAAAACGGTTCGTCCTTGTGCTCGTTGATGAAACGGATGGAATGCCCGACGATGGAATCCGCGATGTTTTCGTCCTTCCAGAGAGCCTTGCCGCCTCCTTTCATATAACCGATGCGGGAGATACCATCTACAATCGACTGATTGTGCCCGTGGCTGTACATCAGTTTCAGAAGTTCGGGATGGGAGGCGCCGGTGGGCTCTCCCTCGAAATTCTTTTTGTAGCTTACCGAGATAGGAGCCGTGGGGTCGTAGTTGGCTACGGTGTCCTGTTCGAGATAAACACACGGCACACGGTCGGCAGTGGCCGCCTGTATGTAGTGATAGTCGAATCCCAGATCCCGGGGAGTATGGTTCAGCCGTCCGTTCCAATCTTGTTCTCCAGTCGTTTCCCCGACTCCGAGGTGCCACTTGCCGATGGCGCCTGTGTAATAACCGGCGTCGTGAAACATGTCGGCTATGGTGTATTGCTCCGGTTTGATGATGGAGGCGGCGTTGCCTGCTGCAACGTCGGTGTCAGGGCGCCTCCAGGCGTATTCTCCTGTAAGAAGTCCGTAGCGGGACGGAGTGGAAGTGGCGGCCGTGGCGTGACAGTTTGTAAACCGTATGCCCTGTCCGGCCAACCGGTTCACGTTGGGAGTTTCGATGTTTTTGGCTCCATAGCATTCCAGATCTCCGTAACCGAGGTCATCGGCTATCAGAAGAATCACGTTGGGGCGTTTCCGGTCGGTATTCTTTTTTCCGGCCGGTTGTGTGGCGTAGGCGGTCTGGCAGAGCATCAGGGCGGAAGTGCCGAGAATGGAGACCGGGAACTGTTTGTCGTTTATGCGAATCATGGTATGATGTTGTAATAAGGTTGGTTAATATTCAAAAGAGCTTCCCCCCAGAAACTCCCGTAAGAGTGATGTGGGAGGGATTTCCTTGCTCCGCAAAGGTACGAAATAACGGAGAAATTTGCGCAGGCGGTAAGCTTCGGAATATTCCGGCTCGCGTTCCGGCACTTGTTCCAGTACGGGCAGCACCTCGTCGCGCAACACGGCCAGTTCGAAGAGCAGTGCGCTGTTGAACATCATGTCCGCTTCCTCCTGATAGGGGAATATCCATTTGTCCTCTCCGGCACGGACGCTGGGCCAGCGGCGGATTGTGTCGAGTGCCGAATATCCCCTGTATTTATAATCGCGGATGATGCGCCGCAACAGCCGGTTGTCTGTGGTGGGTATGTAGTTGTGGTCGTCCAGCAGGATAGTGGTAAGGGCCGACACATAGACTTTGAATTTGTTTTCAGACGGGATGTGCGGTGTCAGTTCCGGATTGAGGGCATGGATACCTTCGAGAATTAGGATGGTGTGGCCGTCAATGCGAAGGTGTTTGCCGCTCGCTTCCCGTTGTCCGGTCTGGAAATTGAAGCGGGGCAGTTCCACTTCGCCGCCCGAAAGCAGGGTTTCCAACTGCCGGTTGAAATAAGGGATGTCCAGGGCGTGGATAGACTCGAAGTCATATTCCCCGTCGGCATCGCGCGGCGTGTCCTCCCGGTTGACGAAGTAATCGTCCAGAGAGATGGGGTAAGGCTTCAGACCGCAGGCCATCAGTTGTATGGCAAGGCGTTTGCTGAAAGTCGTCTTTCCGCTGGACGAAGGGCCGGCGATGAGCGCGAGTTTCACATCGGGCCGGGCATGTATCGCTTCGGCTATGGATACTATCTTTTTTTCCTGCAGAGCCTCCGATACGTTGATAAGCTGAGTTGCCAGTCCGGACTGGCAGGCCACGTTGAAGTCTCCCACTGTGGTGACTCCTAATATCTCCTGCCAGTCGTGGTGCTCGCGGAATATCTCGAGCATCTTGTCCTGACGCACCATCTCATCCAGGTGCGAAGGATCCTGGCGGGCGGGCAGGCGAAGCAGCAGTCCGTCGTAATACTTCACTAAATCGAACACTTTCAGTCCGCCTGTGGACGTAAGCAGTGAACCGTAGAAATAGTCCACCGTTTCTTCCAGTTTATAATAAAAGGTGTAGATAGCCCCCGAACTTTCCAGCAGACGCGCCTTGCTTTCCATTCCCCTCGTCCGGAACATGCTGATGGCTTCGTCTGTCGGGCTTTGGATGCGGCGGAAGGGGATGTCGGCCGCTACAATCTCGCGCATCTTCGTCCGTATGTGTTCCACGTCCTCTTCTTCTACCGGACGGCCGATGCGTAACTGGCAATAATAGCCGCGCGACACGGGGGTCTGTATGCGTAGCAGGCTGCCGGGGAAAAGTTCTTCCACAGCCTTTACCAATACGAAAAAGAGCGAGCGCGTGTAGGTGCGCATGCCGGAGGCTGACGTCACGTCGAGAAACTCCACGTCCTTGTTGTTGTAGCACCGGTAGTGAAGTCCTTCCACTTTGTTGTTTACTTTGGCGCTTACCGGTCCGTAGGGCATCCGGAGATTTAATGCCTCATAGGCTTCATAAAGTGTACAGCCTATGGGGAGATTTATCTTTTTTTCGTTATTTTTGCAACGTATTTGCAGTTCCTTTCTCACACGCTAAACAACAGTTTGTTTGTAAACTGTCCGAAAAGTACGGAATGTTACGGCAAAGAAATAATATTGCTCGTTAAAAAAACTGAATGGATGGAAGTTTTTGCACTTTTAAGGCTTATTGGTTGTCTAGGATTGCTGATGTACGGTATGAAACTGATGAGCGAGGGCCTGCAGAAAATGGCCGGTAACCGGTTGCGGCATATATTGGACACGCTGACCACAAACCGCTTCACATCCATGCTTACCGGTGCGCTCATCACGGGTATCGTTTTGTCGTCGACCTCCACGTCTGTCATGACCATCGGGTTCGTTCATGCAGGCATGCTCTCGTTTGTGCAGGGGCTTTCCGTCATAATGGGTGCCAGTTTCGGTAACACGCTCATAGCGTGGGTGATGGCTGCCGAATTCAACTATTCGTTGAGTGGTTACATATTTCCCCTCTTTATTCTTTCCATCTGTCTGATTTATTCGCGCAACCATCGTTCAAAAGGCGAATCGCTCTTTGGACTTTGCTTTATTTTTCTGGGACTGGGTATGCTTTATTATTTTGCGGATGAGATGCAATTGGCTGAAAACGAACAGCTGAAAGATATCCTCCGACTGTGGGGAGACCGTTACGGGACTTATTTTGTCTACCTGCTGACAGGGGCTTTTCTAACAATGCTCGTCCAGTCGTCCGGCGCTCTGATGGCTGTTTCCATGATATCGTGCTCCACGGGTATACTTTCCGTTTATGCCGGTGTGGCCCTTGTGATGGGCGAGAACATAGGACGTGCCGTCATAACCTGTCGCTCGGCTTCGTCGGCCGGTTTGCAGGCCAGACGTATGGCGCTGGCTCAGCTTGTTTTCAATCTGTTCGGTGTTATATGGGCTTTTTGGGTGTTTCCGTGGTTTGTGGATGCCGTCAGCCCGTTGTTTGATTACGATTCCCATCCCACGGCACCTGGATATAGTGATCTGGCTTATGTGTTGGCCGCTTTTCATACGTGTTTCAACTTGTGCAACGTGGCTGTTTTTATTTGGCTGGTGAAGCCTATCGAACGTTTGTCCGAAAGGCTTATTTTGCCGGAACCTGACGGAGAGGATGAAGAGGCCAGGCTGAGATACATCACCGGCGGGTTGCTCACGACACCGGAGCTTTCCGTGCTGGAGGCGCAGAAAGAAATTACCAACTATGTTGACACTGTCTGCAAGATGTTTACCTCCGTGAGGTTTCTGCTCACGACTGCCAGTCCTCATGAATTCAAACGCTTGTACGAGCGCATCGAGCGCTATGAACAGGTGAGCGACGAGATGGAGGTGGAGATTGCCCATTATCTGAACGAGGTGAGCGACGACCGTCTGAGTTCGGACACGAAGAACCGGATACGTTCCATGTTGCGCGAAGTGTCCGAGATAGAAAGCATTGGAGACAGTTGTTATCATCTGGCGCGTACCATCGGACGCAAATACAAGGGAAATGCTCCTTTTACTCCCAAGCAGCAGGAACACCTGCATCAAATGTTTCAGTTGGCCGAGCAGGCCCTCGAGGAGATGAAACGTCTGATAGGAAGTAAAAACATTCCGGCCGAGGCTCATTCCTCTTTCTACATCGAACAGGAAATCAATAATTTCCGTAAGCAGTTGCGCGTACTCAATATCATGGACGTAAACCGTCATGAATATAGTTTCCATGCCGGAACAGTCTATATGGACCTGATTAATGAGTGCGAGAAATTGGGCGACTATGTTATCAATGTCGTGGAGGCCCGACTGGATGCACGTTCGAAAGAGAATTAGAACGTCTGGAGATGCTTTCCCGTATAAAATATGTATGGAAAAACCGCGTATTTCTTTTTCTTTTTGTTACCTTTGCCGCATAGAGGGTCGGTGAAGACCTGACAAGACAGACACACGGAATCAAGTAACGTTTTTAAATAAAACACTATGGAAAAGAATTTTTTGCAAAATTTCTCACTGGAAGGTAAGGTGGCTCTGGTGACCGGTGCTTCCTACGGTATCGGATTCGGTATTGCCACCGCTTTCGCACAATGCGGTGCTACCATTGTATTCAATGACATCAAACAGGAACTGGTGGATAAAGGGCTGGCTGCCTATAAAGAACTGGGCATCGAAGCGCACGGATACGTATGTGACGTGACGAACGAAGAGGCAGTCAATACTATGGTGGATCAGATTGAAAAGGAAGTGGGCGTGATTGACATTCTGGTGAACAATGCCGGTATTATCAAGCGTATTCCGATGCATGAGATGACTGCGGCCGAATTCCGTCAGGTGATAGACATTGACCTCAACGGACCGTTCATCATGTCGAAGGCTGTCATTCCATCGATGATAAAGAAAGGCCATGGTAAGATTATTAACATCTGTTCCATGATGTCCGAACTGGGACGTGAGACGGTATCGGCCTATGCGGCAGCCAAGGGTGGTCTGAAGATGCTGACCCGTAACATCTGTTCCGAGTATGGAGAATATAATATCCAGTGCAACGGTATCGGTCCGGGCTATATAGCTACGCCTCAGACGGCTCCCTTGCGTGAGCGTCAGCCGGACGGTAGCCGTCATCCGTTTGACAGTTTCATCGTAGCCAAGACTCCCGCCGCCCGCTGGGGTACTCCGGAGGATTTGCAGGGGCCGGCCGTGTTCCTGGCATCGGATGCTTCCAACTTTGTGAACGGTCTGGTGCTGTACGTGGACGGAGGTATTTTGGCTTATATCGGCAAACAGCCGAAATAAGTCTCCTGCGCTTTTAAGTCCAGATGTTTCTCTATCGGGGAGGATAAACGGATGATTATCGGTAACGAGCCTCGCGAAGTTTCTCCGCGAGGCTCGTTTCTGTGACCGCAGTCGGTGTTTCGGGCATTTGCTTATTGATAAATATATGTGCTGGAGGAAAAAGTTAAAATTGCGAGAGATGATAGGTGGTAATGAAATTCTTTATTAATTTTGCAACTGAGATGGTTGCTCTGCCGTCCAAGAGAGGAGGCGCAGAAGAGCATCAAAAGGGAACAAGGTGAAATTCCTCGACAGTACCCGCTGCTGTAATTCCCCCGCTTCGAATGAAGCTATGTCATCTGCAATATGTCACTGGTCTACAGGACCGGGAAGGCGCAGATGATTGGGATAAGTCAGAAGACCTGCCATTTGCAAACAAGAAAAGTAACCCACGGGATTATGGGTCGGACTTCTCAGCGACCTTTTCCCGGGTTGCATGATGTCATTCTTATACAGGTCGTACTGATTGCTTTAAGAATTTACGTATATCCCGTTGGCATGCCTTAGCAGGTGTTTCAATGGGTTTCTTTTTATTGTCTTACTGTAATCAGACAAGAAATGACGTATCGTTTATTGCCGTCCATTGTTGCTTTATGTTTCATTCCGGGTATGATTGAGGCAGAAGAACAAAAAGACACGGCGTATCTTAAAGAGGTTTTGATCACGGCCCGGCAACCGAATCGTGACATAATACCCGTACAGTCCCTCACCGGCAAGGAACTGCACAGGCTCAACAGCAACAGCGTGGCTGACGCCCTGCGCTATTTCTCAGGTGTGCAAGTAAAAGACTATGGCGGGGTTGGCGGAATAAAAACTGTCAATATCCGCTCTATGGGAACCAATCACACCGGTGTCGTTTATGACGGAGTAGAACTTGGCAATGCCCAGAACGGGCAGATAGACCTCGGGCAGTTTTCGCTCGATAACATGGAAGCTCTTTCACTGTATAATGGACAGAAAAGCGAGATTTTGCAGCCCGCCAAAGATTTCGGTTCGGCCGGAACTATTTATATGAGAACCCGTACTCCGGTGTTTGGCGAAGGAGAAACCTACCACGCACGAGCCGCCGTAAGGACCGGTTCGTTTGACTTGCTCAATCCGTCGGCCTTGGTGGAACTCAAACTCAGCCGGAGGGTTTCTGCATCGCTGAGTACGGAATGGGTCAACTCAAGCGGGAAATATAAATTCCGCTATCGTCGTGTCAATCCCGCCGGAGAGCTTGCATACGACACGACAGCGGTGCGACAGAACGGCGATGTCAATGCCACGCGAATAGAGTTGAATACCTATGGTTCGCTTCAGACCGGCTCGTGGACGTTCAAGGCCTATGATTACAATTCGGAACGCGGCGTACCGGGAGCGATCGTCAACAATGTATGGCGTCGGGGAGAACGTATTTGGGATACAAACTCGTTTGCCCAAGGCCGCTATACGGGCTTTTTCGGTAAATTCACGACTCTTAATAATTTCAAATATGCGTCTTATCGCACCCACTATGTCAACAACGATGACAAGCAGGTGAAAGTCGACAACCTGTATAAGCAGAAAGAAATCTATTTTTCATCAGCCAATGAATACGAAATCAATGACTTTTGGAAAGCATCGGCAAGTTATGACTTTATGTGGAATACTCTCGATGCGGATGTTTATGGATTCGTAAAGCCCGATCGTTTTTCCCAATACCTCTCGGTTGCAACTGCACTTAGTCTTGAAAGGTTCAAAATTCAGGCAAGCGTCCTGGGGACATTCGTTCACGACATGATCAAAGGTCAGCAGGCACCGTCGGACAAACATGTGTTTTCCCCTGCGGTATTCGTCCATGGTTTTCCGTTGACGAATAAGGATTTTTCGGTGAGAGCCTTCTATAAGGAATCATTCAGGATGCCGACATTCAACGATTTGTATTATGCGGATATGGGGAATTCCAAGCTGTCGCCTGAAAAAGTCACTCAATACAATGTCGGGATTGTATACGACCGTCATTCCGCGGCATCATTCGTCACAAACGCACGCTTGAGTACCGATGTGTATTATAATAAGGTAAAAGACAAGATAGTGGCGTATCCCAAAGGACAACAGTTCCGTTGGACTATGCTTAATCTCGGTCTTGTAGACATCCGGGGCATAGATGCCGCAGGGTTGCTGACAATCAATCCCGTAAAGGATTTCTACTTCACATTACGGACGCAATATACATTTCAGCGTGCCATCGATATAACCAATCCGGCTGATAATTACTACAAGGATCAAATTCCGTATATACCCCGCCATTCCGGCGCTGTTGTCGCCAACGCCCAATGGCGCGGGTGGAGCCTTAATTATTCCTGGATATATGTAGGTGAACGGTATAATCAGCAGGAGAATATCAGATACAATTATACCCAACCGTGGTATACCTCTGATGTGTCTTTAAGCAAGGATTTCAGATTCGGCAAGGTCTGCCTAAGAGGCCTGGTCGAGGTAAACAACCTGTTGAGTCAGGACTACGATGTTATTCTCAACTATCCTATGCCGAAGCGTAATTACAGGTTTACTTTAACCGTAGAAATATGAAAGCCAAACAGTTTTTTTATTTTTTGCCACTCCTGATGGTCGCCACAAGTTGTCGTGAGGACGAACTTGTGGTGCCTACGGAGTATGATATCGTTGGCGATGAGAACCGCGGCGGCACGATCCGTGGCTTCTATCTCGTGAACGAGGGGAATATGGGATCCAATAAATGCACCCTTGATTTTTATGATTATCATACCGGGCTTTATTCAAGAAACTTTTACGCTGAGAAAAATCCGAATGTGATAAAAGAACTCGGTGATGTAGGCAACGACATCGGTATTTACGGAAGCAAACTCTACGTTGTAGTCAACTGCTCACACAAAGTTGAAGTCCTCGATGCACATTCCGGCGTGCGACTCGGGCAAGTGGACATCCCCAATTGCCGCTATGTGAGATTTCATCGCGGGAAGGCATACGTCAGTTCTTATGTAGGCCCCGTCTTGATAGATTTCAATGCCCCCAAAGGCGCCGTATATGAAGTGGATACTCTTTCCCTTGCCGTAACGCGGAAGGTTTCGGTAGGCTATCAGCCCGAGGAGATGGAAATCGTGGATGATTACATGTACGTTGCCAACTCCGGGGGATACAGGGCTCCGGACTATGACAATACGGTATCTGTGATTCAGATGGTTGATTTCAAACAGGTACAGCAGATTCCCGTCGGCATCAATCTGCACCGCCTGAAAAAAGACAGATACGACAAACTGTGGGTAACGTCGCGTGGAGATTATCAGTATCGCCCTTCGCGCTTGTATGTAATGCAAAAGAAACCGGGGTACAACCGGATGGAAGTCTCCGATACCATTCCGGTCGCTTGCTCGAATATGGTTTTCTTTGGCGACTATATGTATTATTATGCAACGGAGTGGAACAATTATACAGCTTCAAATACCATTAGCTATGGCATAATAGACATCCGTACGAAGAAAATCGTATCCGGCAGTTTCATTACCGACGGAACGGAAAGGGAGATTACAATACCTTACGGAATAGCAGTTCATCCGGAAACCGGCGATATATTTGTGACGGATGCGAAAAATTATGTATCATCCGGCACGCTTTATTGTTTCTCTCTCGACGGATACAAGAAGTGGAGCGTAAGGACAGGGGATATTCCGGCCCATATAACATTCTTGCAGAAATGAAAAAAGCAATCATCATATCACTGCTATTACCTTTACTCTTAGGATGTAGTGAGGACATACAGACGGTCAGTCTCGGCATCGATGACGTCTATTACATTCCAAGAATGAAAAAACTCGACCTGCATCCGGCATTGACAGGCGACGAATATGTCTGGACCGTCGACGGCTGTGTTGTCAGCAGACAACGGGATTATATCTTCCTCTCTGCGGAAGAAGGCGACTATGAAGTGACTTTCGAGATTATCGACCCGGAAACACCGTATAAATTCACATTCGATATCCATGTGGTCCATGAGGAAATCGAATATAGTCCCAATATCTCGAAAGTATACGAATATTGTCCGGCACCCGGCCAGTTTGTCAATGAAATGCCCCGCTACGAAGACGGAGACTCGTACGCCTCGATTCTTCAGAAAGCTGAAGAATCCATTTCGGGTACAAACGACATCATGATAACCCTCGGAGGTTTCGGAGGATATGTAACATTCGGGTTTGACCATACCGTTATTAACGTACCGGGGGAGTACGATTTCCGAATCTGGGGTAATGCCTTTTATGAACTCACCGACCAGACTCGAAAAGGTGGGTCGGCGGAACCGGGAATAGTGATGGTGAGCTATGATGTCAACTGCGACGGCCTGCCCAACGACCCTTGGTATGAACTTGCCGGAAGCGCCTACCACGACCGCGCTACCCGACACAACTATACGATTCATTATAAGCATCCGGATGAAAATCACACTCCCGTGCCCGATGAAAGCGGTTTCTTGTCCGACATGGAATACATACTCTGGAGTGATTCGGAAGGGCAACAAGGCTTCATGCCCATGAATATCTTCCACGACCAAAGTTACTGGCCGAAATGGACAGACTCCGACTGTCTGACTTTCAGCGGCACTTGTCTGCCACCTAACGCCTACGATACCAGCGGCACAGGCCGGTACTATATCCTATATTGCTTCGACTGGGGCTATGTGGATAATCACCCCAACGACTATGCCGACCTCAGCAGTTTTAAAATAGACTGGGCCGTTGATGCCGACGGTACCCCCGTCAGCCTCCCCGGTGTGGACTTCATACGCGTCTGCACGGGATTGAACCAATATTGCGGGTGGCTCGGCGAGACCTCGACTGAGCTTTGCCGCGCGGCCGACCTGCATATCAAAGAAACCAACGCGCCCCTGTCGATAATCCCTTAGTCACATTAAAAACAATAAAAGAACAACACATGAGAAGAAACTATTTGTCAATCCTCACATTGGTTTTGGCCATATCCCTAACGGCAAACGCCTTTGTGGTTGAATGGGACAAAATCGAACATTGGGCCGGTGAAGGTCCCAACAAAGCCGCACTCGTTGTCCAATTTGACGACGGTGGCGAAAAAAAAGCCTACGTATGGGGCTATCGGTGGAACGGAAGTGACACTCAGCCCTCGGGAGAGGACATGTTTCGCGCGATTGCATCGGAAAGTACCGATCTTTATCTTTTCACCCAGTACACCGGGTGGATGGGCAATACGGTATGCGGCATAGGCTATTCGCTCGATAATTCAATCGCCTATCATATCGAATTCGATTTCGACTCGGCAATGAACGACCCCTGTATCAGTTTCAACTGGTTTTCGTCCAACACTACACTCGGCCAGACCTCAACGCCCGGCTGGGACACTCCCGACCTGTGCGAGGTAGCCATAGATGAGGCCAAGTCTACCCACATCCTCGAACATCCTATCGATGCCCGCAACTATGGCTACGCCTGCTATGACTACGACCACTGGAACAAAGTAAGCGGCAACGCTGCAATGCGTTGGCATGCGGGATGGTACCGGGGATATTGGAGTTACTGGGTTGGCGGGGTGGACTCTGAGAGCCTTAGCTATTCAGGTCTTGGCTATACTTCGCGCAAACTTACCGATGGTGCTGTGGATGCCTGGAAATACACCTATCTGGATGGACCGGTAGGCAGCAGTGACGTGGATGGTGTTACCGGGGCAAGCACGCCTTGGCATGAACTTGATTACGCTCACTTTAGTCCTACCGGTATCGATAGTCAGATAGTTGTAGGCGCGAAGCACAGACGGCGTAGTCTCTACCGTCCCGACGGTACACGGGTTCGGGAAGGCAGCAGACTATCGCCCGGAGTATATATTCTTGTTGACGGAAACAAAATCAAGAAATACACGATTCATAAATAATCAATATTCAAACAACTTTTAATTTATTAAACAATGAAAAGAATTTTTGTATTGCTCGCTATTCTGGCAATAGGAATCGGAGTATACGCGATTCGCCCTCGTAAAGTGCAGGGTATTCCGTACATACCGAAGCCGACCGCGACCGGTGTATCGACAACGTCCGACTATCCGAAGGATCCGGATGACTTGTCTGTGCCCGAAGGAGATTTTACTTTTGACATGATCGAATGCTGGAGCGGGGAAGGCTCCAACCGTGCCGCACTCGTTATCCAGTGGAACGACCCGGAAGAAACCAATGCGCTCGTATTCGGTTACCAGTGGGATGGAGTCGCTACTGGCGCAGACATGATACGGGCCGTCGTTGCTGATCATCCCCAACTCTACGGCCTGATACAGTATACCAATGTATCAAGTCCTACTGATCCGCTGGGAGGCTATACCATTAATGGCTTCGGCTGGGACCGCGATTCCGATGGCAACATCGGTTTAAAGGATACCAAGGACAACCAAATCTATTACTCGGATAACGGGCTCTTTATCCATCCCCGTGGTTACGACCCCGACAAGGGAGGCTCTTCCGACTATGACTATGATGACTGGAAAGCCATTGATGATAAGGATTTCTGGGGAGCCGGCTGGTATATCTCATACTGGTCCTACTGGGTAAAAGGAAGTCAGGATGCAACATTCGGATATTCCAGTTGGGGCGCTTCGGGTCGCGTGCTTGAAGATGGATGCTGGGATGGCTGGAACTTCTCGCTTAATATGATGCCCAGCAATTGGAAAAAGTTTAAGGCGGCTTCCAATCCGATTCCCGAAAACGCAGTCACGGAGTTCAAGGTCGACGGGCTTTATTACAACCTCGTCAACTATACTTCACGCAAGGTGGCGCTGGTTGCTCCCTTTGAAATGGAGGGGGAGACCCTGACTCCTTATTCGGGTGACATAAATGTTCCGGCCATTATATCCGTTGGCGACCTTATTTATAATGTTACCGAAATCAAGGCGAATGCTTTCGAGGATGCGAACATCAGCACAGTGACGCTGGCTTCCTCCATATCCAAACTTGGCGACTATGCTTTCCTGAACAGTACGCTCAGCCGGCTTGTTCTTACTGACGGTGCTGCTGTTCCTTCGTTTGGCAAAGGCGTTTTCTGCGGTTGTTCCGCCTTCTCGCAGTTCATCCTTCCTGCAGATACCAAATCCATCCCTGATGAACTGTACAAGGGTACCGCCGTATCCGAAGTCTCATTTACTGAAAGTATCGAGAATATCGGGCTTTCCGCCTTTGAGAACTGTACCTCAATTAGCACTCTTGTGATTCCCGAATCGGTGAAGTCTGTCGCTTCCAGAAGTTTTAGCGGTTGCACAGGTCTCAATACTGTGACAGTCCGTACAATTTTCCCGCCTGCTTGTGCCGCCGATGCTTTCGGAGAGGGTGCGGCCGGCAATGCCATTCTGAGTGTGCCCATGGGTTATACGCAGGTCTATGCTTCGGCTGCCGGCTGGAATGTGTTTACCAAATATAAAGAATTTGCTTTGTCTGTTAAGGTGGGCGACCGGTTCGTGGCCAACGGCGTTTCATACATCGTGACCGCTGTCGGCGATGAAGCCCAGACCGTTAAAGTAACTTATCAAAAAACAGCGGATGACAAAACGGATGCTTCTTCAATCATTGCCGCCAACAAGAACGGGTATATCGGCGATGTTGTAGTTCCTGCAACAGTAATGTATCAGGGTAAGGTTTTCACCGTTAACGAAATCGATGACAAGGCTTTCTACGGTGCAAGTGGAATGCTGACAGTATCTCTTCCCGAAGGTATTACCGTCATTCCGCAATATGCCTTTTACGACTGTATAGGACTCACCGGTGTCAACATTCCCTCTACAGTAACCGAAATCGGCACGTATGCTTTTACTTATTGCTCGGCTCTGACAGAAATAGTGCTTCCTGCGGGACTCACGACCCTCGGTAACCGATGTTTCCAGAACACTGGCATTAAGGGTATCAATGTTCCGGCTTCGTTGACAGTTCTCCCCGACTATTGCTTTTATGGCTGCAGTCTGACCTCTGTTATTCTGGGCGATCAGATTGCCAAGATAGGTTCCAACTGCTTCCAAAACTGCAAGAGCCTGACTTCGGTAACCCTGCCTTCCACACTCGAGATTCTTCCGTCGAGTGTGTTCTCGAATTGCTCGGCTCTGACAGCCATCGATATTCCCGGGTGCGTCACTTCGATTGGAACGAGTGCCTTTAGCGGTTGTTCTTCGTTGGAGAGTATCACACTTCCGGCTTCTTTGAATTCCATTGGATCCGGAATGTTCCAAAACTGTGCGTCACTGAAAGAAGTTACGATTCCGGCGACCATTACAACCCTGCAGAACTCCCTCTTCAGTGGTTGCTCGTCGCTTGAAAAGGTTACCATGAGCCCCGAGATAACAGCAATTCCCCAAAGCGCCTTTGCAAACTGTACCAAGCTTCATGCCATCGCTTATCTGGGCGATACAGAGATGCCCTCTCCAGACATCATCCGCCTTAGCGCCAATACCCAAAGCATCGGTCAGTATGCCTTCCAAGGTTGCTCGTCCGTCACGGATGTGATCCTACCGGATGGTTTTACTACCATAGGCGGCCGTGAACCGTTCAAGAAAACCGGTATTACCGAACTTGTTATCCCGGCATCGGTAACGGCCATGAATCAAAACTACATCTGTGGCGACAACGCTGCCGTCACTTTCTATATTTGTGGCACCACTCCGGTGACGGTCAATAGATTTACGTTTGCCAAAGCCAGCGGCAAGTATGATTTCCCCGTTATCGTGCCTACAGGTTATGCAGAGACCTACAAGGCTACCACAAACTGGAACTATTATACAATCAGCGAACCCGTAGTCGAGAGTCTTACACTCAGCGACATGAAGCTCGCATACGGCACTCTCTCCGGTCGTCTCAGTGTGAATTACGACATCAAACTTCCCGAACGCTTTGCTCTCGTTAACAACAGCATCGCTCTGGAAGGTCGCACCGTAACCGTTACTCTTACTGCCGATGGCGTAGAACCGGCAAGCGTAGAGGTAACGCTCGCGGCCGACGGTACATTCGCGGCCACGGTAGAGAACTTTACGGGCAGAGAAGGCGTCACCGCTACTGCAATAGCCGCTAAAGACGAAAGCAGCTATGCATCTGCAGCTGCCGATGTAGATGTTCCGGCTTACTTCACTTTTGCTGAAGCCGAATACAATGCCCATTTTGATGAGCAATATACTCCCGGGATTGTATTCAATGACGAAACTTATACTATTGCCGACCTGAACTTCAGCTCCTCGAATACCGATGTGGCTTCTGTCAACAAGAAAAGCGGGGTGGTTGCCGTTAAGCGTACCGAGGGTGATGCCGTTATCCGTGCGTATGTGGCTAATAATCCTGAAATCTATGCCGAGATGACTATTCATGCGGCTCTCGCCAAACCTGTCGAAGGCTTCATACTCGGTGATGGCAGCGAGAACATCACCATTTCATATATGGACATCTATGCGTTAGCTCCGACTGTAGAACCCGCTGATGCCGACATTCAGAGTTATGATATCGAGATTTCCGATCCGACGATAGCAACTACTTACAGCGTGACAGCCTTTAATCCTACCCGTAAGTATTTCGAGTTGGTGACTCACAAACCGGGTAAGGTTGATGTTACCTTTAAATCACAAGACGGTTCTAAGGCGTCCACTACCTATCATTTCACCATCGAGGAACCCGACCGAAGCAAAGCCAAAGACTTCTGGCAGGACGGCACCTTCTGGCTCAATGAAGATTGGTTTGGCCACACAAACGGTTCGGTCAATTACATAGAGAAAGACGGTACTGTGCGCTATCGTGCCTACGAATCGCAGAATCCTTACGAGTCGTTCGGTTGCACCTCGCAGTATGCCGTGATTTTCGGAGGCAAACTCTATGTCATGTCAAAACAGGCTACCGATGGCGGAGACACCCGCAAGGGGGGCGGCCGGCTCGTTGTAGCCGATGCCAATACACTCAAGAAACTCGCTGGATTTGATGACATTCTCGACGATGGTGATGGCCGTGCCTGCGTAGGTGTGAACGCAGAGAAAGTCTATATTGGCACGACTGCCGGTATTGCTGTCTTCAATCCGACAAAGCTGTCAATCACCGGTAAGGTAAACGGGATCGAATCCGGTAGCAAGTATGCCAATCAACTTGGCGATATGGTTTGCGCCGGCAAGTATGTCTTCGCCATCAAACAGGCTTATGGCACATACGTCATTGATACTGAGACAGACGATGTAGTGACTGTTCTCGGACGCGATGATAATGGAGAGGTCACTGCTTATCCTCAGGGCGTGACGATGACTGCCGATGGCATGGTCTGGATAGCAGCCACTGCAACCGCCAACGGAAAGGCTACCACTCTCTATTGTTACGACCCTGCCGACCTCTCGCTTGTCAGGTCCGTAGAGATGCCTTCGCATCTTAGCATTACTTGTGGATGGGGTGCATGGCGACCTACCAACTTCTTTGCCGACCGTGACGATGTGGCTATCTGGTTCGGTTCGGGCGTTGAAGCAAGTATAGTTTCGGGTAACTCCGGTTACTATCGTTGGGATACCAAGAGCGACCTCTCAACTCTGACACCTGTCTTTGTTTTCCCTAAAGATCTTTACGGCATGGACGAAAAGACCAAGCAGGCGCCCTACGCTGCCATACGTTACGACAACCGCAGCAATCAGTTGCTTATCGCCTCCACCCACGGAGCTTCATCGAACTATCGCCATACATGGCTCCACTTTGTTGACTGCGCTACCGGTGAGATAGCCAATACTATTCGTCTCAAAGACTATTACTGGTTCCCCGCGCTACCTGTTTTCCCCGACAAGTATGCTCCCGAGTTTGAAGAGTTTGACGATATTGAGCTTGATCTCCGGCAACAGAAGGATGGCATAACCGTTGATATCAATGTCTCCGACCGTGACAATATGGATAGTGCTATCCGTCTTTCGCTCTTGAAAGACACTCCGGTTGTACAGGTCATATCCGATGATGACGAGTCAGTTGAGAACCTATCGGTTGTTAGCGCGTCGCTTGAAGGAAACAAGCTCACTCTTGTACCCCTTAAAGTTGGCGATGACGAGATTGGCCTCAAAGCCGAGTCGAATGGTGTGGCTACCTATCTTTCCATACCCGTTTCCGTCAAAGATATCGCTTCCGGTATAAGTGGTGTTGCGGGTGAAGGTGCCAGGATGAGCGTGACAGGTCGCCGGTTCCGTGCAGTAGGCTTCGGCGGCCGCACCATGCATGTCTACACCACGGATGGTACCCTTGTCGCCGAATTCGATGTCTTGACCGACGATTTTAGCGTAACCCTCCCGGTTGCAGCCGGAATGTATGTCATAGCCGATACCCGGTCGAACCGTAGCCTCAAATGTTTGATAAAGTAATATGTCATACAAATAAATCCGATAAGCCCGCGTTCGTTCCTGTAGCGCGGGCTTATCATCTGATGAATTTATGAAAAAAGTATATATACTTATCTTCCTGCTCGCAATGTCGTTTTCAGCGAATGCCGAGACAGACTATACCAAAGGCGTTTTTATTGTAAACGAGGACTGGTATGGCCATCAGAACTCAACGGTAAATTACTTGCTGCCTGATGCCCCTGACGGCGAATATTGGGAATATCGTGTCATTCAGAAAGAGAATCCGGGTATGGAACTGGGTTGCACCAATCAGTTTGGCGCGATATGGAAAGACCGGTTTTATTTCATTGCCAAACAAGACAAGGATCCGGGAGCTTCTGTTGCCGGAGGCCGCATAACTGTAGCGGATGCAAAGACCCTGAAGGTGTTGTATCAAAGCGCTCTCATCGACCCCTCAGGCAATCAGTGTGACGGACGTGGTTTTCTCGGTATCGACGAGCACAAAGGTTATATTTCATCCAGCAACGGCGTGTGGGTCTTTGATCTTGACACATACACGGTCACCGGCAAGATTGCGGGTACCGACAATCCTAATGCCGGTGATAACAAGCCCAATAGCGATCCTTCGGGTTCGCTGTATTCTGGCCAGAGCGGTACTATGGTCATGTCGTCGAACCGCGTTTTCCTGGCTCATCAGCAAGCTGGAATTCTGATCATTGATCCCGTCTCCGATAAAGTTGTCGAAACATTGGGAATGGTCGCAGTTGCCGACGATGCGGGTGTAGGCAGCCTCGTGGTGGCAAAAGACGGTTCGGTCTGGGCGAGTGTGGCAAAGGACACAAAGGGTACAGGCGCGACACTTCCGTATCTTCTGCGTATCGACCCTGTAACTTTAACTACTGAAATCGTAGCACTCGAACCGGGAATCTTTCCCCCTTCCAATTCATGGTACGCATGGACGCCCGATACTTTTTGCGCTTCGGCGTTAACGAACACCCTATACTGGAGCGGAGGCACAAACAGCTGGTTCGTGGGTAAGCAAGTCTATAAATTCGATGTAGACACCCGTAGTGCCGTCAAAATTATCGACCTCGGAGCCGATGGCGAGAACTGGAAGATATATGGTTGCTCGATGCGCGTGCATCCCGTCACAGATGAACTTTACGTATCACTCTATCGTGAGTTCAGCATACCTACCTATATCACTCGCCGTTACGATGCCAACGGTAACAAACTACAGGACTACAGCATGATTGAAAACTACTGGTTCCCGTCCCTCCCCGTTTTTCCGCAGGCGCAGCCAAACGATGCATCCGGAATTATTGAGGTTGCAAGTCCCGGTAGGTCGGATGTTGGTTCGGTTTATAATCTACAGGGACATCCGGTAAAATATGACGTTCCGTATGGTGAATGGAAAGACCTTAAATCAGGAGCATACATATGGAGAAGTGCGAACAAATCAAAAAAGTTCCTCATACCTTGAACGTTGTTCTAAAAGTTCCTCAGTCTTAATGAGGGGATTGATGACGAGCCTTGCGGAGAAGTTTCGCAAGACTCGTTCTTTTGTGACGAAATGGACACCATTGATGCGGCTGTTTAAATTCCTGTAATTAATGTTTTTGAATTTATTTTTTTGTATCGTATCGGAAGAAATAGGCATAACATTTGAATTTAGAGTACTCTAAATTCTCTTCCGTCTTTCTTGTTAAAGAGATATTGGGGAATTAATTCAACCAATATTTTTATAAAAGACAATGTTTTTTCTTTGCTGGTGAGATATTTTTAATACCTTTGCAGCCGGGGAATTATTTTTAAATTGAAAGGTATGTGGAAGAAGGTTTTTCACAGAGATCATGTTATTGTTGTCGGATTGGTGCTGGTAGTGATTTTCCTGTTCAAAACGATGGTGAATGGCTTGTCTTTTTTTGATCCGGTAAAGAGGTCGCTTGATAATTTTTCGTTGAAAGATATTTATTATCAACTTATTCAGGAGTCGGAAAGCGAGCATTCCAGTAATATCATTACCATCGTGGATATGAGCAGTGCTTACCGGCGTGACCATTTGGCCTCCATTATCGAGGATATCGCCAGTTGCGAGCCGGCGGTATTGGGTGTTGATGTTGTTTTTGAAGGGTGGAGAGAGGATACCTTGGGTAGCGAGTTGTTGATGGATGTAGTGCGTCATACGGAAAATACTATTTTTTCTTTTAAACTGAAAGACGGACAACCGGAAGATGGAGAAGCCGGTAAGTTGAGGTTTTCCGGTTCCGTTCATTCTTTTTTTGACGATACGGTGCAGATTACTGAAGGATTTACTAATGTGGAGTCGGATGCGGACGGGAAAACCCTCCGTATGTTTCCGATGATCCGATGCTGCGGTAATGATACGGTATATTCGTTTACGGCCCAAGTGGCCGAGGCCTATCAAGGCGATATTATAGGTAAAACGAACGAGGAAGACAGGAGCGTGGTTTTCTCCGGCACTGCGATAGAAGTGGTACATTGTGATTCCGTAAGGAAACATTGCGATTTGATAAAGGACCGTATCGTGTTGCTGGGGGCAATGGACGACTATGTAGATAAGCATTATACGCCCATAGGACGTATTGCGGGCGTGGAGTTTCAGGCCTATGCTATCCAGACTTTGCTGGAACACAATGATTTCAGGACGATGGGAGCTACAATGACTTGGTTTGTTTCCATCCTGATAATATATCTGACATTGGTGTTGCGCGTGTCTCTGTATATGTATCTGAAACGTTCCGGTCATCCTTTTGCTGCATTCTTTACGGACTCATCGATCGGATTTACATTCCTGACGTTTCTCTGGTTTTGTCTGATTGTCACATTGAATTTCTTAGCTTTTGCGGTTTATTATACGTACATGGATCCTTTGCTGTTGTGTATGGGAATAGCACTCGTCGGCGATGTGAGCGCTTTCTATGAGGCGTGTGTTAATTATCTGTTGCGGAAACATTTTAATTGGGCGTTTCTGCATCGTTCGGTTTATTACATATCGGATTCGAATAATTGATTTAAAAAATGAATATACTCATGAGAAAATTAATGTATCTGTGTTTTTCCGTTTTTATATTGGGCGGATATGGTGAATTGAAAGCACAGGATTATCAGGTGAGAGTGGTGGAAGGTAATGTCAGAATGCGAGAGGGAAAGGTGTGGACGGAACTTAAGCGGGGTGCCCGGATAGCTAAAAATACAGTTGTCAATATCGGTAAGGGGGCAAAACTTATTCTGCTGGATATGGTGCTTCCCGAAGAGAAGACAGAAACTCCCAGGGAGTATAGCTTTTGTGAACCGGGTACATTTTCGGTGGAACGTCTTATCGCTAAGTCTTTTAAAAGAGGTATTTCAATAACGCTCTTCAACTATTATAAAAAAGTTCTTGCAGATGGTATTTCGGATGTGAGTAAACACAGTTTAGGGGAGTATTATACAACGGTTGTCCGGGATGCGGATTCTTTGCTGTCAGATGTCGATTCGCTGTCAGTGGCTGTGCCTGACAGTATAATTGTGTCTAACGATACTATCGCTGTACCATGAAAGTAAAACCTGTTTTGCTCGCTCTGTTGGGCCTGGTATTTGTTTTACCGGCAAGTGCTGCTGTTAATCCCGAGGACACGATTCATGCCTATTATTATAAAGGTATGAAACTCATGGAAAAACAACGGGCTCCTGAGGCGGAACCCATATTTTTCCGCTATATGGCTTTGTGCAAGGAACATGAGCTTTTTGACGGGATATTGTATTCGAACGCCCTGAACTACGTGGCGCTGATGGCTTCGGGCAGAGGTCATTTTGACGAGGCTATACGTTACACCGATGAGGCTATTGCGATAAGGCGTTCTGCGAAAGATAGCAATCGGTTTTTATTAGCGGAAGTGCTGAACAACCAGTCCATTAATTATTCGCACAAAGCCGACTATGACCGTTCTATCGAGTATGGGGAGGAGGCTCTTGAACTATATCGCCTTTCGGGTACTGAGCGGCGCGGTTTTTTTGCCATAGTGCTGAACAATCTGGCTGCTTTTCATTTTTCGCGCGGAAATGCGGGTGATGTAGACATCTCTGTCAAGTATGCGACAGAGGCGATTAAATATATCAAAAAGAACACACGGGATTACGTGAATGCGGCCAGCAGTCTGGTGGTCTATTATTCGCAGACCGGCGAGGTGAAGAAAGCCAATGAACTGAGTGGAAAAATCCTGAAGAGCGGCAAGAAAATATTTGGGGAGAACAGCACAGACTATGCCAATATCCTGACGAATATGGCTATCCGCCTGGCCAACGTGGGTAATTTCATGCAAGCCATAGATGTTGCCACTGAAGCAATGGGGATTTATGAAGCCGTCGGTATCCGGGGATTGCGTTACGGAAAGTTGCTGATGAATATGGCCGGTTACTACGCCCACTCCGAGAAGTATGGACAGAGTATAGAACTGCTGGAGCGGGCCAAGGAAATCGTAAAGGAAATTAGCGGAGAAACCGGTTCCGACTATATGCACTGTCTGAGCGAACTTTCGTCGGCGTACTATCGTCTGGGTAACCTGGAAAAGGCCGATCATTACACAACCTTGTTGCAGAGGATTGTAGGGCATGGAGAGAAAACGGAAAACCGCAGTCCGAAGTTTGCCAAGGCATTGAGTAAACAGGCGGAGATATATGCGGCGAACGGTGATTTTTCAAATGCATGCAAGACGGAACAGTCGGCTTTGGACCTGTATTGTGCTTTCTGTGATACTGTGGCCATAGCCAATAGTTATAATTTGCTTTCCAACTATCTTTTCCATGCCGGCAATCTGGAGCGGGCATTTGAAACCTGCCGCCAGTCTATCGACTTATACCGGCGTCTGGGCGATATGACGACCGATTGTGCACGGGCTTTCAACAATATGTCAGTTTACCATTATTATCGGGATGATGTGGCTGACGCTCTTGATTATGCGAAGCGTTCCGTGCAGATTTATGAGCAGAAGGAGGAAACGGAGAATACGTTTTATGCAAAGATTCTCGGCAATGAGGGACTTTATTATTTCAGGCTGGACAGTCTGGAACAGGCTGTGGATTGCACGTCACGTTCGCTGGATCTGCTTCAGAATATATTGGGAGAGAACCATCCGGATAACATAGTCACGCTTTACAACCTGTCGAATTATTATTATAAGCAAGGTGACAGGCAGAAGACTCAGGATTGTTTCCATAAGGCTTTGCAGTCGCAGAAACAGCTTGTCAGGCAAAATTTCTCTCACTTGACTACTGCTGCACGTGAGATGTATTGGAATACAAAGAACTATGTGTTTAAGATAGCTCCGACGTTTGCTTTCCTGTTGTCTGATAATGATTCCACGCTGATAGACGCCTATGATGCGCAGCTTTTTACGAAAGGAATATTGTTGAATTCCGAAGTGGATTTCAGGTCGTTGCTGATGACCAGTGCGGATGCGACTTTGATAGGAAAATACAACGAACTGATAAAACTGAATAAGCAGATAGAACATCTCTATGCTAATGTCAGTGAGGAGGGTGAAAAGGAAATAGAGACCATACGGCTACAGACGCTTGATTTGGAACGTGATATTATCAATGGGTGTAAGGAATATGGCGATTTTACCAGCAACATGTCGGTTACGGTGGATAGCGTCAGTGCGGCGTTGGGTGCGGAAGACGTGGCGGTAGAGTTCATTGATTTGGATCTGGAAAACGGCAATAAGGCGTATGCCGCATTATATTTGCGGAAAGGGTGGAAAAGCCCTAAATTCGTGAATTTGTTTACCAATAAACAACTTCAGGAGATACGGTACGGTGATAAGGACTTCTTTTCCATCTTTGGCGATATCAGAGGGGTAGACAGTATTTATACGGACAAGCATGTGGGGCAACTTGTATGGGGAACTCTGATGAAGCAGTGGAACGGCGTGAAGAACGTATATTTCGCACCTACCGGTCTCTTTTATCAGTGGGGAATAGAGTACTTGAAAATTGACAATGACAGAACTATTGCCGATGTTTACAGTCTGCATCGTCTGTCTTCGACCAAATTGCTGGCACAAAAGAAACGCGAAAAGAAGAAGATAGAGACTGCGAGCGTCTTTGGAGGACTTGATTATGATTTGGACGTTGAAGCGATGACGCAGAATCATAGCCGGAAGTCCGATGATTATGCCCTGCTCGCTTCAACGGACGAGGACGACCGGCGTTCTGTTTCCGAAGCGAATGATGCCGCCGCCGATTCTCTGATGTTACGTAGCGGAGCATCGTATCTGCCCGGCACGTTACAGGAAGCCGCTCAAATCGGCGAGCAACTGATGCAGGCTGATATATCGACAGATATGTATCTGGAAGGTGAGGGAACGGAAGAGGCATTCAAGGCATTGAGCGGAAAGGGGCGTTCGTTGATTCATATTGCTACGCACGGGTTTAATTTTACGGATCATGAGGTGAGAAAATCGCGTTCCGTGGCTTTCCTTAGCGAAAATGGTTCGCAGGAAACGGACAAGAGCATGAATTATTCGGGTTTGTTGCTGGCAGGAGCAAACAACATACTGACTCGGGCAAAGTTGCCGGAAGGTGTTGAAAACGGCATTCTGACTGCGAAAGAAATCTCGGTGCTTAACTTCAGCGGATTGGACTTAGTCGTACTTTCTGCTTGTCAGACCGGTATGGGTGAAATTCGGGAAGATGGCGTATTTGGTTTGCAACGCGGATTCAAGAAGGCCGGAGCTGCTACTTTGCTGATGAGTTTGTGGAGTGTGAGCGACCGTGCTACGCAGGCCATGATGACAAGTTTTTACGGGTATCTGATGAAAGGGCATTCACGGCATGATGCTTTCTTGATGGCACAGGAAGATTTGCGTCAGCAGGGATTCGGGCGTCCGTTCTATTGGGCTTCGTTTATCATGCTTGATGATATAGAATGATGTCGTACATCAGACTGGTAGTTATCGGAGCAATTGGGTCTTTTGATGAAATTGATTTATCGTGGCCTGCTATCTTCTGAGAATTGTCATGGCTCAACAGAAAACCGGCAGGGATACATTGTTCTCCGCCTACTGAACCATTACACGATGAAAAACAGACGGTTCCTATACACAGATGTTGGCGGGAAAATGCTTCAATGGTTCAGACTCCCTGAGTAT